>NZ_JBQAGT010000004.1:0-726974 GCF_051916495.1 Bacillus cereus group sp. MYBK216-1 | reverse complement strand
AGGACCTGCCGGTGCTACTGGCGCTACTGGACCTCAGGGGCCTCAAGGTAACACAGGTGCTACTGGTGCCACTGGACCTCAAGGTGTTCAAGGTAACACGGGGGCTACTGGTGCCACTGGACCTCAAGGTACTCAAGGACCTGCTGGTGCTACTGGCGCTACTGGACCTCAAGGTGCTCAAGGTAACACGGGGGCTACCGGTGCCACTGGACCTCAAGGTGTTCAAGGTAACACGGGGGCTACTGGTGCCACTGGACCTCAAGGTGTTCAAGGTAACACGGGGGCTACTGGTGCTACCGGTGCCACTGGACCTCAAGGTGCTCAAGGTAACACGGGGGCTACTGGCGCTACTGGACCTCAAGGTGTTCAAGGTAACACGGGGGCTACTGGTGCCACTGGACCTCAAGGTACTCAAGGACCTGCTGGTGCTACTGGCGCTACTGGACCTCAAGGTGCTCAAGGTAACACGGGGGCTACCGGTGCCACTGGACCTCAAGGTGTTCAAGGTAACACGGGGGCTACCGGTGCTACTGGACCTCAAGGTGTTCAAGGTAACACGGGGGCTACTGGCGCTACTGGACCTCAAGGTGCTCAAGGTAACACGGGCGCTACTGGACCTCAAGGTGTTCAAGGTAACACGGGGGCTACTGGCGCTACTGGACCTCAAGGTGTTCAAGGTAACACGGGGGCTACTGGTGCTACTGGCGCTACTGGACCTCAAGGTGCTCAAGGACCTGCCGGTGCTACCGGTGCCACTGGACCTCAAGGTGTTCAAGGACCTGTTGGTGCTACCGGTGCTACTGGACCTCAAGGTGTTCAAGGGCCAACGGGCGCGACTGGTATAGGAGTTACCGGACCTACTGGGCCTACTGGACCTAGTTTCCCTGTAGCAACAATTGTTGTAACAAACAATATTCAACAAACAGTACTACAATTTAATAACTTTATTTTCAATACTGCAATTAACGTAAACAATATTATCTTTAATGGCACAGATACAGTTACAGTTGTCAACGGTGGTATTTATGTAATTAGCGTATCTATTTCTACAACTGCGCCAGGATGCGCTCCTCTTGGAGTAGGCATTTCAATTAATGGGGCAGTCGCAACTGATAATTTCTCTTCAAATTTAATAGGCGACTCACTTTCATTTACTACAATCGAAACATTAGCAGCTGATGCAAGAATCTCTGTCCAATCTACTCTTAATGAGATTACGATCCCTGCAACAGGAAATACTAACATCCGCCTTACTGTATTTAGAATCGCTTAAATTTCACTATATATTGTTTATGACAAATAAAAAAAGAGCGAGGAAACTCGCTCTTTTTTGTTATGTACAATAATTCATTACTATTCTAATTCAATTGAAACATTTTTTTGTGGTACAAATGTAGAAATTGCATGTTTATAAATAAGCTGTTGCTTACCTTCTGTTTCCAGCAGGACTGTAAAATTATCAAATCCTTTAATTAGTCCACGAAGCTGGAAACCATTTAATAAGTACAGCGTAACAAACGTATTTTCTTTACGGAGTTGATTTAAAAACTGATCTTGAATATTGATTGATTGCTTCATGTCGAATCCTCCTCTTTTTCTCTACTTACTATTATTCGACTTTACTTGTAACTTTCCTTCTATGTATCGTAAAATTTCTGACGTTTTTTCACCGTCTGTAACATCAAACCACGTGACGTCCATTTTATTACGGAACCACGTTAATTGACGTTTTGCATAACGACGCGAATTCGTCTTTAATTGTGATACCGCATCTTCTAAAGAGGCTCGATTCTCAAAATAATCATAGATTTCTTTATATCCAATCGCTTGAATAGATTGACAATCTCGTATCCCTCTATTATACAGCCCTTCTACTTCCTCTAATAGGCCTTGTTCCATCATCAAATCCACTCGTAAGTTAATGCGATCGTATAGCATTTCTCGATCCATTGTCAAGCCAATTAATGAAACATCATAGAGTAACTCTTTTTCTTGTTTCTCAATTTGGTCACTCATTTTTTCACCCGTCGTGTGGAAAATTTCTAACGCCCGAATGACACGTCGTGCATTATTTGCATGAATACGCTCCGCACTTTCTGGATCTACTTCTTGCAATTTTTTATGTACATATTCCACACCGCGTTCTAAAGCTAACTTTTCCATTTGCTCTCGGTATATCACATCACCAGCATCATCTGTAAACTGATAATCGAATAAAACAGATTGTATATAAAGACCGGTCCCACCAACTATAATTGGTAATTTACCACGTTCTGTAATTTCTCGAATATGCTTGCGAACACGTTCTTGAAATTCCGCGACAGAAAATGAATCTTCCGGATTTTTTATATCGACCATATAATGTGGAATTCCGTCCATCTCTGCTTTTGTTACCTTTGCAGTTCCAATATCCATCGTTCGATAGATCTGCATGGAATCACCACTAATAATTTCACCGTTCAACGCTTTAGCAAGATCGATACTTAACTTTGTCTTTCCAACAGCAGTTGGTCCAATGATGACAGCAACTTTTTCACGTTGCACTTCTCCCATATCATTCAACTCTCTTTATGTAATATACTCCATCTATTGATTATACCCAATCTTACCAATTTTAACGGCATGATTGCAAGTTCTTTCATTTTGGTACATGAAATTATATATAAAAAGAGCATAGTTTGTCCAATTCTGCATATACATGATAAAAATAGTTTCGAGAGGATGAGTTAACTATGAAACAATCCACCATCAATTTTTCATCTTTGACAAAAGACCTCATTTTAGCTACTTCTACAAAAGAACAAAATTGTTCACAAGAGGAGCTATACTTCGCCCTAAATTGTTTACTACGGGCTTTTCATTCTACTCTCCATGAAACAACATTACATCCAGAAAATGAAAATACAGAATATATACAAACGCAATTTTGCAGTGCATATAAAATTATTACAGGTAAAACTATTTATCCTTTTCAATAACCCATAAAAAGCGGTTGCTTACATAAATTCAAGCAACCGCTTTTTATATTAATATCGATAACCTATTGTATAACTTTCACTTTTACAGATTTGCGCCCCCAGCTATTAGCACTACCATCTGAACCGACCAATACATCAATACGATTTCCTTTAATCGCACCACCAGTGTCTCCAGCAATCGCTTCTCCATACCCTTCTACCCATACTTTTGATCCAAGCGGAATTACTTTCGGATCAACAGCAATTACTTTCATATTTGGATTTGCTGTTAAATCATGCCCCATTGCAGTTAATACACGACCACCATACGAACCATTCTCACTCGGATCTGCTGTATATGCCGTCGCTTCTACCGTAATTTCACGACCACCAGCAGGCGCACTTGTTTCAGTAGATTTTGCAACTGGTTTTGCAGCCGGTTTTTCTTTTACCACAGGTTTACTTGATTCTACCTTCTTAATAGACTCTTTATTCTTAACTACTGTATTATTTTTAACCGGCGTATTTGTTCTAGCTGGCGCTTCTTCTTGAGCTACAACCTCTTTCTTTTCAATTACAGGTGCCGTTCCTGTTAAAAATGGCACGTGAACATATCCGACTTTTCCATTGTAGTCGAATTGTAACCATTCATTTTGAACATGATTCGTCGTTTCAATCACATCATCTTTATTAAGTTTACCTAAAATTTCAGAATCAGTATTCGCTCCAGCACGAACATTTAATACACCCGCCGTTACATAATATGTGCTCTTTGTAAACTCAGCACTTACAAACGCTTCCTTACCGTTCAACTTAATTTTTGTCCATCCATTTTCTGTATTTATAACATCTAGTGTATTCCCACTTAACACTTTACCTACAAGCTTTGACTCTACATTTGGGTTTTCTCTAACATTTAATACGTCTGTTGTTACAATTGTTTCCGCTTTAGCAGAACCCGCAAAAATCCCAAGACCAAAAACTGCTGCTGTTGCTATACCTAATAATTTTTTCATGAATAGCCTCCATTTGCTTTGTTTTCGTATTTTTATTATAGCAACAGATTTTTAGAATTTTCGGAAATCACACAATTACAAAGCATTCGTAATATACGATTAACGAGTTGTAACATAAATTCCCATATTAATAAAATGTATTTCTAATACAATTTCCAATGGTGTTCATATATTTTTCATATACGAGCGCAAGAACTTTTTCCAGAAAAAATTACAGTGTTACTTTTTTGTTACAAAAAATTCACAATTCATTACATCTTTTACTAAAAAACATCAATATTCAATTGTTAACCTATTTTTTTGTAATAAAAAGAGAGCAGCTACTAAAAACTGCTCTCTTTTCATTTGTTATTGAACTTTCTTTTTCCAAACACCTAGCATAATAGCCGAGACAATTGTTCCAATTAATATAGAGAAAATATATAGTAACGGTTTATTTACTAACGCTATTACAAATAATCCACCATGCGGTGCCGGTAATGTAATTTGGAATAACATAGATAACGCCCCTGCAATACTTGAACCAACAACACAACTTACGATTACTCGAACCGGATCTGCAGCTGCAAACGGAATCGCACCTTCTGTAATGAATGATGCTCCCATAATATAATTTGTTAAACCAGACTTACGTTCCGCTTCTGTAAACTTTGATTTAAAGAATGTAGTTGCGAATGCAATCGTAAGTGGCGGTACCATACCACCAGCCATAACTGCTGAGTGCACTCCAAAATTCTGCGCTTCTATTGCAGCAATACCAAACGTAAATGCCGCTTTATTAATTGGACCCCCCATATCAATTGCCATCATACCACCTAAAATAAGACCTAGTAATATAGCATTCGTACCGTTTAAACCATTTAACCACCCTGTCAACATTTCATTTAATGCTACTACAGGCGGAATTACTACTTTTTGCATTACAACTCCTGTAATCAATAATCCAAAGACTGGATATAACAATACAGGTTTAATTCCTTCTAATTGTACTGGTAGTCCTGAAAATAATCTTTTCAACCCTAAAACAACATATCCAGCTAAGAAACCAGCAATTAATCCACCTAAAAATCCCGCATTCGCATTCGCCGCTAAAAATCCACCTACAACACCAGGCATAAAACCAGGACGATCAGCAATAGAACTTGCAATAAATCCAGCTAAAATTGGTACAAGGAATAAAAACGCACCTGTTTTTCCTCCACCAATTGACATGAACAATTCAGCTAAAGGACCTTCCGCCTTTATACCACCAAACGAAAACGCTAGCGCTATTAAAATCCCGCCACCAACAACGAATGGAAGCATATTACTTACACCGCTCATTAAATGCTTATAAATTCCTAATCCCTTTTCTCCCTCAATACTTTCTGACTTCCCGTCCTCTTTTACACCTTTAAAGATTGGTGCATCTTGTTTGACAGCTCGTTTAAGCAGATTTTCCGTTTTTCGAATCCCATCAGCAACTGGCACTTGAATGACATGTTTACCAGCAAAACGATTCATTTCTACTTGTTTATCCGCCGCAACAATAATAGCTGTTGCACGTTCAATATCCTCTTTCGTTAAACCGTTTTTAATACCCGTTGATCCATTTGTTTCAACTTTAATCGCTATTCCTAACTCTGTCGCTTTTGCTTTTAAGCTATCCGCTGCCATATATGTGTGAGCGATTCCAGTTGGACAAGCTGTAACAGCAAGTACGTACGGTTCATTTCCTTCTGGTTTTGCAACTTCAATCTCTTCTTCTTTTTCATTCTCTTTTTCATCAAATAGTTGAAGAAGCTCACTTTCATCCTTCGCTTCTAATAGTTGCTTGCGAAACCCTTCATCCATTAATAATGTCGATAAACGAGACAACGTTTCTAAATGAGTATTATTCGCTCCTTCACTTGCAGCAATCATAAAGAATAAGTGTGCTGGCTGTCCGTCAAGCGACTCATAATTGATACCGCTTACACTTCTACCAAAACAAATCGATGGTTGTTTAACAGCCTTTGTCTTCGCATGAGGTATTGCAATACCTTCCCCTATTCCCGTCGTACTTTGGGACTCCCGCTTTAAAATAGCTTCTTTAAATTCCATTTTACTATTTAAACGATTTGCCCCGTTTAATTTCTCAACTAATTCATCTATGACAGCTTCTTTATTTGAAGCTGTCAAATCCATAATGACTGTATCCCTTTTTAATAGTTCTGTAATTTTCATATGTTGCTTCCCCCTATCGCTTAGCTACAATTACTTGCGACAATAATTCTTCTACTTTTTCCTTCTTACATAAATCAGCTGAAAATGCTGTTGCACTCCCTGTTGCAACGCCGTATTGAAATGCCTTTTCAATATCTTTTGTCTGTTCATATTTGCCTACAAACCCTGCAACAAGAGAATCTCCGGCCCCAACTGAATTAATTACAACACCTTTTGGAACAGTCGCTTCATATATACCTTCTGCCGTAAATAATAAAGCTCCCTCTCCAGCCATCGATACGATAACGTGTTTTACACCTTGTTTAATTAATTTTCTTCCATAAGGTAAAACGTCCTCTACTGTTGAAAGCTCCACTCCAAACAACTCACCAAGTTCATGGTGGTTTGGCTTAATTAAAAATGGCTTATTTTTAATTACATGTTGCAGTGCACTTCCACTTGCATCTACTACTACACGAATACCTTTTTCAGCTCCAAACGCAGCAATTGATTCGTAAAAGGTACTTGGAATAGAAACTGGTACACTCCCAGCAAGTACAACACAATCTCCAGGTTGCATACCCTCAATTTTTTTCATTAACTGTTC
The DNA here is from genome assembly GCF_051916495.1 of Bacillus cereus group sp. MYBK216-1. NCBI lineage: Bacteria > Bacillati > Bacillota > Bacilli > Caryophanales > Bacillaceae > Bacillus > Bacillus cereus group sp. MYBK216-1. The sequence continues at coordinate 720,210 of NZ_JBQAGT010000004.1, read as the reverse complement.
GAACTGCTCTTTTGTTACAATAGGACCTTGGCCATTTAATTCTGTTTCTTCTTCCCCTTTTATTTTCACATTAATGCGAGTATCTTCATCTACTTGGACGAAGTTTGTTGTTACACCTTCCGTCTGTAATACCTCTTTAATAAATTGACCAGTAAATCCACCAGTAAATCCAAGTGCTATATTTTTAACACCTAAACGCTGAAGAACACGAGAAACATTAATGCCTTTTCCTCCAGGAAACTTCATATCTTTCTCCGCTCGATTTATTGTTCCTAAATCAAAAGAAGAAACTTGCACTACATAATCAATAGATGGGTTTAAAGTAACTGTATAGATCATTTTTTATCAGCCTCAATTACATTGGTTTGTCTTTTATATTTTTCTAAATCAATTTCTAAATGGTTTGTAATAATATTTGCATCTTCAACATTTGCAATTTTCGCAAATGCAACTTCTGAAAACTTACTTTCATCAATTAAGAAATATCCTTCGTTTGCTAATGTTAATGCCATTTGTTTTAAGAGCGCTTCTTCTGGATCTGGCGTTGTAAAGCCAAGCTGTTCATGTACACCATTTGCACCTAAAAAACATTTATCAAAACGATACTTCTGCATACTTTCCTGTGCCATAGCACCGATTAAAGCTTTCGTCCTACTCTTCATCATTCCGCCTAGTAAATACGCACGAATATTATTTTCAACTAAAGCTTCAATATGCATAAGTCCATTCGTAACGACAGTAACATCTTTATTTATTAAAAATGGAATCATTTCAAATGTTGTACTTCCTGCATCTAAATAAATACAATCACCTTGGTCAACAACGCTAGCCGCATAATTAGCAATTTGTTGTTTTATTTGAATGTTTTTGGATGATTTTTCAACCATCGTTGGTTCTTTCCCTTTTCCTGTTAAAACAGCAGCACCACCATGAACTCTTTTTAATAACCTTTGCTTTTCCAATTGTGCTAAATCACGGCGAATTGTCGACTCAGAGCTTTCTGTTCTTTCAACTAATTGCTGTAATTTTACAACTTTCTGTTCTTTTACAAGTTGTAATATCATTTGATGACGTTCAGGAGTTAACATTTTATTCACCTCTTCTTTGATTACAGTATAATGAAAACGGTCACAAAAATCAACCATAAACAATCAAAAATAATCAAAAACATCCACAAACGTTTATAAACATCAAAAAAGAAACCTATTCGATCAAACAATCAAATAGGTTTCTTTTCTAAATTCACTTATAAAGAAGCTTTATATATACTTAGAACATCATCTTTATTTAATTTTTTAAAGTTACCAAATTCACCATACGCCATCGCTTTATTAGCCATTATATCAATTTCACTTTCTCCAATAGCGTAATCAGACAATGTTACTGGTGCCTCAATTGAAGTCCAAAATTGACGCAATGCCTCAATTCCTTCTAATGCCACTTCTTTATCTGTTTTGCCATCTGTTTCTATATCAAATACACGAATAGCGAACTGTTTAAAACGACTTACATTTTCCTCTACAACATGTTTCATCCAGTTCGGGAATAAAATCGCAAGGCCACCTCCATGCGGTATATCATGAACAGCAGAAACTGCATGTTCAATATTATGAGTTGCCCAGTCACCTCTTACTCCCATCGCTAAAATGCCATTTAACGCCATCGTTCCGCAATATAAAATAGTTTCTCTATACTCATAATTTTCTAAATCACTTAAAAGCTTAGGTGCTGTTTCAATGACTGTTCTTAAAACAGATTCACAATAACGATCTTGTAGTTCTGTATTCGTTCCATGATGGAAATATTGTTCTAATACATGTGACATAATATCTACCATACCATAAATCGTTTGATCTCTCGGTACAGATGCAGTATGAACTGGATCTAAAATTGAAAACTGCGGGAATGTAACTGGGCTTCCCCATCCATACTTTTCATTCGTTTCCCAGTTTGTAATTACCGAGCCTGCATTCATTTCAGATCCTGTTGCTGCAAGAGTAAGTACAGTACCAAATGGTAATGCCTCATTAGCAAATGTTTTTTTCGTTACAATATCCCATACATCTCCATCGTACTTACTACCAGCTGCAATTGCCTTCGTACAGTCGATTACACTTCCTCCACCAACTGCTAAAATAAATTCAACACCATTCTCTTTACAAATTTGAATCCCTTTCTTTACAGTTGATACACGTGGATTCGGTTCAACACCTGTCAATTCAAATACTTCTGCATTTATATCCTTTAAAATAGAAATTACATTATCATAAATACCGTTTCTTTTAATGCTGCCTCCCCCGTATACGAGAAGAACTTTTTTACCGAACTGTGGAATTTCAGTTTTTAACTGCTCTAATTGACCTTTACCGAAAATAAGTTTCGTTGGATTACGAAATACAAAGTTTTGCATATTTCTTTACCATCCCTTCTATATGAAAAGCAACTATACTTTTGTATACCATATTTTTTTCATTTCACAAAAATATTTGCTTAATAAAAAAATCCCAGCCTACAGGCTGAGATTTTTTTATTGGTAATAAGGTGAGATCATTAAGTAAACAATAACACCAGATAAACTTACATATAACCAAATCGGCATCGTCCAACGTACAATTTTACGGTGACGTGTTAATTGATTTGTAAAACCAAATACAAGCGCAAACAATGCAAGTGGTACGATAATTGCTGCTAGGATAATATGTGTAATTAAAATGATGAAATACACATATTTAATGAATCCTTCTCCGCCAAAATGTGTTGCCGGTGCTAAGTAATGATACGATAAATACGACACACAAAATAGTAAAGTTGTCGTAAATGCTGCAAGGATGAAACCACGATGCATTTTCACATTCTTTTTAATAATAGAGAATAACGCTGCTAATAAAAATACGAACGTAAAGCTATTAAAAATCGCGTTTAACATTGGTAAAATCGTTACATCAAAATGTACTTCTCCTTCATAGCCAACAGGTCCAAAGAACAAAAATAATATAATCGCATTTACAATTACAGAAAGCGTTATCACAATAGGAGCATAGCTTTTCTGATTTGTTGATTGATCCACCAAAATGGTCACTCCCTCTTCCTTCAAATATGTATACGTAACCTCACTATTTTAACATACTATTCACAGTGTAAATGTGACAATAGTTTGACACAGCAAGACAAAACAAAGAAAAAAATCCTTCTTAATAAAACTTCTTAAGAAGGATTTTATCGCTTTATTATTCAAATAGCAATGCGATTAGTTTTTGTTAAAAAATGTATCGCTATATGCTTGAAAAATTTCAGACACTTGATATCCCATTAAAGAAATTGCTGTTAATGAAAAGAAACCAATCATAAGAAATCGAAACCACATATAAATCTCCTCCTTGTATTTAGCTTAAAAAACATTCGCTATATTACAAGTTGAGTGGCACTCTTCATCGTCACTTTCCTTTTTCCTTACAATTGCTGTAATAAATCGAATCATAAAGAAAATAACAAAAGGAATTTGTTCGTAATTCACATTGGCATAGTTTAGCAACGGCTCGCGCTGCATATCGAACGGGGATGAGAAGGAATAGAACATACCTTGCTCTTCCATATATACAATTACAATTTTCATGCAAAATACGATTCCTAGAAACGAAACAATATCTTGCCATTCTGTCGTATATAACAGGTTATACAGCTCTAATACGTACTCTTCCATTATCATCCCCCTTCCTTTTTTACCATTTTGCTCGCCTTCGTATAAAAAGTCAAGAAAAAAGTTTATATTCACTATGACAATAGTAATTACTTGTTTCTATGATTATATATGATTCTTTTATAGCAATGACTGGGTGTAACTCTCTTCGAAAATTAGAAAATTAGAATCGAACAGATTCCTCATTCTTACTTTTAGGATTCAAAACTGTGCTATTTTTATTTCTATTAAAAATAAAATAAGAAAGTATTATAAGAACTGTAACAAACATTGTTAAAAGTGCTTGTGAACGTAAAGTATCAATTGCGAACATCGCAACTAAAACTGCTATAATAGCAGCAATTGTAACATACGTTACATACGGAAAAAGCCACATTTTCACTTTCAAATTTTGTTGTTCTACTTTCCCCATTTTTTTACGCATCTTTAAATGCGAAACTGCAATAACGAGATAAACTAGTAGCGCAATCCCGCCAGATGCATTCACTAAAAACAAAAAGACTTTATCTGGAGAAATGTAACTAAACACAACTCCAATATAAGCGAAGAACGTTCCGAATAAAACGGCCCGAACAGGAACACCACTACTGTTCAATTTTAAAAATGACTTTGGAGCATCTCCTCTTTCTGCCATTGAAAAAAGCATTCTTGAATTTGTATATAATCCTGAATTTAAGCAAGAAAGCACAGCTGTTAAAACGATAAAATTCATAATTTGCGCTGCCGCTGGTATTCCTATATGTTCAAGTACAGCTACAAATGGACTTTTTAATATGTTTGCTGAATTCCATGGCAGTAGTGTAACAACTACCGCTATAGACCCAATAAAAAATACAAGAATACGCCAAATCACACTGTTTGTTGCTGTTTTTACTGCTTTTACAGGTTCTGCAGATTCACCTGCTGCTACTGCTACAATCTCTGATCCCATAAATGAAAATATAACGACAGTAATTCCAAGCAATACCGAACTTATACCGTTTGGCATAAATCCACCTTGTCCAATTAAATTCGAAGTGCCGGGTGCTTCTGTTCCTGGAACAAATCCTAAAATAACAGCAAGACCTAGACAAAGGAACAAAACAATACTTATTACTTTAATAAAAGAAAACCAATATTCAAACTCTCCAAATGATTTTACCGAAAAAACGTTCGTCAGCGTTAATAAAATTGTTAATATTAAACTTAATAACCAAAGCGGTATTTGTGGAATCCAATATTGGATAATACCAGCACCTGCTGTGGCTTCTATTGCAATAACAATTACCCAGAAAAACCAGTATAACCAGCCTATTGTATAACCCGCCCAAGGACCAATCGCTTCTCTTGCATACGTTGCAAATGAACCACTTGTCGGATTAACAGCTGCCATTTCTCCTAGCATTCTCATGACGAAAATGACTAGAAGTCCTGCTAATGCATATGAAACGATAGAACCTGGTCCTGCCGAATGTACAACTGCACCACTTCCAACAAACAAACCAGCCCCTATTACGCCGCCAATTGAGATCATTGTAATGTGGCGTATTTTGAGGTCTTTCTTTAGATTTTTATCCAAATCTTGTACATCCCCTTCCAAACTAAATTTTGAAATTTATGTAAGAGTACTGTGCGAAAGATTTTGTCCTATACTTTAAAATATATCAAAATATTCTGAATTTAACAATTACAATTCAACCTCCTTCAAAAATTATTACATTAGGTTTAATACTTTCCTATACACAATTGTTGAGAAAATTATAGTCCTCTTACAAAAGAAAGAACTTTCAGATATTATTAAATAAACAAGATTATACATCTAGACAACTTTTTGTATAGGAGTGTTGATATGTTAAACAAGTTCAAATTTTTTTGTTGTATTTTAGTAATGTTCTTACTTCTACCGCTATCCCCTTTCCAAGCACAAGCAGCAAACAATTTAGGTTCAAAATTACTCGTTGGATACTGGCATAACTTTGATAACGGTACTGGCATTATTAAATTAAAAGACGTTTCACCAAAATGGGATGTAATCAATGTATCTTTTGGTGAAACTGGTGGTGATCGTTCCACTGTTGAATTTTCTCCTGTGTATGGTACAGATGCAGACTTCAAATCAGATATTTCTTATTTAAAAAGTAAAGGAAAGAAAGTAGTTCTTTCAATAGGTGGACAAAATGGAGTCGTTTTACTTCCTGACAATGCCGCTAAGCAACGTTTTATTAATTCCATACAATCTCTAATCGATAAATACGGTTTTGATGGAATAGATATTGACCTTGAATCAGGTATTTATTTAAACGGAAATGACACTAATTTCAAAAACCCAACTACTCCCCAAATCGTAAATCTTATATCAGCTATTCGAACAATCTCAGATCATTATGGTCCAGATTTTCTATTAAGCATGGCTCCTGAAACAGCTTATGTTCAAGGCGGTTATAGCGCATACGGAAGTATCTGGGGTGCATATTTACCGATTATTTACGGAGTGAAAGATAAACTAACATACATTCACGTTCAACACTACAATGCTGGTAGCGGGATTGGAATGGACGGTAATAACTACAATCAAGGTACCGCAGACTACGAAGTCGCTATGGCAGATATGCTCTTACATGGTTTTCCTGTAGGTGGTAATCCAAATAACATTTTCCCAGCTCTTCGTTCAGATCAAGTCATGATTGGGCTTCCAGCAGCACCGGCGGCAGCTCCAAGTGGTGGATACATTTCGCCAACTGAAATGAAAAAAGCTTTAAATTATATCATTAAAGGAGTTCCGTTCGGAGGAAAGTATAAACTTTCTAACCAGAGTGGCTATCCTGCATTCCGCGGCCTAATGTCTTGGTCTATTAATTGGGATGCAAAAAACAACTTTGAATTCTCTAGTAACTATAGAACATATTTTGATGGTCTTTCCTTGCAAAAATAAAAAACAACAACAATAGGTTATAGGGCCTATTGTTGTTGTTTTTTATTTATGTAAATTACTTTTTCACTTCTACATGATGAAAAGATTCTTTTTCATCTCTTACATAACTATTCACAAGACTTAAAAGTAATTTACCACCAATTAACATCGCTTGTTCATCAAAATCAAATTGAGGATGATGATGTGGATATGTCGCTCCTATTTCTTCATTCCCCGCACCTGTGAAGAAAAATGCTCCAGGAACATGTTCTAAGTAGTATGCAAAATCTTCTCCCCCCATAATAGGTGGTACTTCCATGACCCGTTCTCTGCCAAGATCACGTTCCGCAACCGTCATAAAATGACGTGTTTCATCTACATGATTTATTAATATTGGATAGCCTCGTTTATATTGAATATTAACTTCAGCATGAAGAGACTGACAAATCCCTTCAACAACTCGTTTAAATTCCTTCTCCATATATTCTCTCACTTCAGGATCTAGCGTTCGAATGGTCCCTGTAAATGTAGCAGTATCTGCAATAATATTATCTGCTTGACCAGCATAAAATGTGCCTACTGTTAATACTGCAGATTGAAGCGGATCTACTTTTCTACTAACTAAAAGTTGTAATTGATTAATAACTTGCGTTGCGACGATAATAGTATCTACAGTATGATGCGGCATACCTCCATGACCACCTCGCCCTTGAACCTTCACTTCAAAAGAATCAGCTGCTGCCATCATTGCTCCAGCTCTTGCACCAACAATTCCTAATGGCATTTGAGAAGATAAATGTGTACCAAATACAACATCTACTCCCTCTAAACAACCATCCTCAATCATGGCAATTGCCCCACCAGGTTCTTTCTCTTCTGCATGTTGATGTATAAGAACTATTTTTCCAGAAAGCTGATCTCTATGGTCACTTAATATTTTTGCAACTCCTAAAAGTGTTGCTGTATGTCCATCATGCCCACAAGCGTGCATTACACCAGGAATCTTTGATTTATATGAAACTTGCTTTTCATCTTGGATAGGTAGTGCATCGAAATCAGCACGTAGCGCTATCGTCTTCCCAGGTCTTCCACCTTCAATTACGCCGATTACTCCTCTGCCCCCGATATTTGTTTTCACATCAATATGAAAACTTTTTAAGGTTTCAGCTATTTTTCTCGGCGTTTCTATTTCTTGAAACGATAGCTCTGGATATTGATGAAAATCTCTTCGCCATGAAACTATTTGGTTATATAAACTTTCCAATTCTTTATGCCATGTTTCTATCATAGAAATTCCCCTTTCTTTATTTAACACTTTAAACAAAATTTACATAATATTCAGTGTTTAATCAATAAAAAAAGAGAACTTTCTCTAAAAGTCCTCCTACTATTCTATTCACTATTTTGCTTCAACACAAAAACTGAAAGTTCAGGTACACTCCAAAATCTAACAGGCATCCTAGTAGTCCCAATGCCACGATTTACATATAAATATAACGGCTTACTCTTCCCCTCTACTTCATACATACCTTCAACATAGCTCTCAGCTAGTTTGGTAGTAATTAACGGACCTACAAAAGGAATTTGGACTTGTCCTCCGTGACTATGTCCTGACAGTTGAAGATCAACCGGGTAACGATTTATTTTGGTTACAACATCCGGCTCATGTACTAATAACATGTTGAAATCATTTTGTTTCAAGTTTTTTAAAGTTGAATCTATTTGCGGCTTCCCTAATAGAAAATCATCCAAACCTGATATTGTAATATATTTGCCGTTTTCCACTTTAATTTTCTGCACTTCATTTACTAATACAGAAAAACCAGCTTCCTCCATATATTCTTTGTAAAATAAACTACCGCCCCCACCCCTATCATGATTCCCAAACACAGCATATTTCCCTAAGGGAGCGTAAATTTTCTGCAAAATAGCCTTCGCTTCTTCTTTTTCCGCACTATAAGACCCAAATTTATCTATTAAATCCCCGGTAAAAACTACTATATCTGGATGTAATTCATTCATCTTCTCCACTAAATGTTCAAGTTGCTTCAGTGTAAACTGTGGTCCTAAATGTACATCTGAAAGCTGTAATATTTTTTTATTATTAAATTCTTTAGGAATTGCAGAATCTTCTATTTCATTCCATGTAACTGTTACTAGTTTTCGTTCTATTTCTGTCGCATAATAATACAAACTTACTGGTATCATTAATATACTTATAAAACTAATAATAAATATCTTTATGATTGATTTTTTTCGTTCTTTTTTTACATGATTCGTATTCATGTTTTCACCTCTAGAAACACTTTAAATCCTTATTGTTACATTAATGTGACAACATGAATAATGTTCTTAATATGTAATTCCCTCCCTATTCACTTTGACAATTTTATACAGAAGTCATAACATATTTTTATAATACATAGATTTTTGAAATTTTCTCTATTCATTCCATCATTTTATTACGGAGGGGTTATTCATGTCTGTATTTACACCAGAAGAAATTACGGAACTTGCTGCGAATTCAGGAAGGAAAAAAGCTCATTTATCATTGCTCCCTATGCTAATTCTTGGTTTTTTTGGTGGTGCTTTTATCGCATTAGGATATTTACTCGATATTCATGTTATTGGGACAATGCCAAAATATTGGGGATCATTTTCTAGTTTTCTAGGCGCTGCTGTATTCCCTATTGGTCTTATTCTCGTTATTCTTGCAGGCGGTGAACTAGTAACTGGTAACATGATGACAGTTTCTATGGCCTGGCTTCAAAAGAAAATTACTTTATTTTATTTCATACGAAATTTAGTTATTGTTACATTTAGCAATTTCATAGGGGCTGTATTTGTAGCCTACTTTTTCGGTCATATCGTTGGCTTAACTGAAGGAGCTTTTTTAGCGAAAACTATTTCTATCGCTCAAGCGAAACTACACGATACACCATTGCAAGCATTTATTTCTGCAATCGGATGTAACTGGCTCGTTTGTTTAGCTGTTTGGCTCAGTATGGGAAGTAAAGAATTTATCGGAAAGATTATCGGCATTTGGTTCCCGGTTATGACTTTTGTTGCGATTGGATTTCAACACGTTGTAGCCAATATGTTTGTCATCCCAGCCGCGATTTTTGCCGGTCATTTCACTTGGGCTGAATATTTTCCAAACTTTATTTTTGTTTTCTTTGGAAATTTAGTAGGTGGTATGTTATTTGTAGCACTACCTTACTTCATATCTTATAATAAGGAACTACCTTCTTATCAAGAGAAGACTGAAATGAAGAACAAATCTCTGTCCGCTTAAATGGAATGTCAATAAAGTGCCCTAAAAAAATATTACAAATTTCATTTTTTTTGCGAATATATGTACGTACACTTGTTCTCGAATGTTTTATACGTTATAATAACAACTTAAATAGCATTATTTACATATGAGGTGAAAAACATGAACAAAACAGAATTAATTAAAAACGTAGCACAAAATGCTGAGATTTCTCAAAAAGAAGCTACTGTAGTTGTACAAACTGTAGTAGAATCAATCACTAACACTTTAGCTGCTGGTGAAAAAGTACAACTTATCGGATTCGGTACATTCGAAGTTCGCGAAAGAGCTGCTCGTACAGGCCGTAACCCACAAACTGGTGAAGAAATGCAAATCGCAGCTTCTAAAGTACCTGCTTTCAAAGCTGGTAAAGAACTAAAAGAAGCTGTAAAATAATGAAAAATATCCTTCTCATTTATGAGAAGGATATTTTTTTCATAACATAATTAATAAATATCTGACCATTATGCTGTTTCTTTTGTTCTTTTATGCAAATAAAACCTTTACTTTCAAAAAAAGGTTTTGCGGTAATGCTCGCCTCTGTATATATCTCCCTATGCCCCAATTTCACAGCTTCTTTTTCTAACTTCTGTAGTATGTATGAAGCGACTCTTTTCCCTTGATGATCTTTATGTGTAAATAAACGATCTACGTAATGCTCATCGTTGTAATCCCCAAATCCCAATATTACACCGTTATGATCCGCTACATAACTAATATTCTTCTCTAAAGACTTTAACCAGCTTTCTCTATCTAGTTGATCCGGTGCCCACACCTGTAGCTGTAAATCATTATAATCTTTTGCATTAACCGTATGAACTGTCTCATAGAACATTTGTAATACTTGATCTAAATCTTCTTTCTGAAATGTCCTAATTATAATATCTTTTAACATATATAAGTCTCCTTACCAAACTACCTCTTAACTTTTCTACTATATACGATTCCATATTTCTTCTTTATTATATCGTTTTAATTTCTATACGAACAAAAAAACAATACTTATTTAAAGTATTGTTTTTTTAATTCTATTCAATTACTTAATGCAGCTTTTTAAGATTTTAATTTAACTCTTTGTAATCGTAACGCATTTAATACAACGGATACAGAACTAAATGCCATCGCTGCTCCAGCAACCCAAGGGGCTAAGAAACCTAATGCCGCAATTGGAATTCCTAACGCGTTATAAGCTAATGCCCAGAATAAATTTTGTTTAATATTTCTTATCGTCATTTTACTCATAAAGATCGCATCAGCAATACTATTTAAGTCACCGCGGATTAACGTTATATCCGCTGCTTCCATCGCTACATCCGTTCCCGTTCCAATTGCCATACCAATGTTCGCTGTAGCAAGAGCAGGAGCATCATTTATCCCGTCTCCAACCATCGCTACTTTCTTACCATTTGCTTGCAGTTTTTTCACTTCTTCTGCTTTTCCTTCTGGCAATACTTCTGCAATTACGTAATCAATACCAACTTGCTTTGCAATTGCCTGAGCAGTTTGTGTATTATCTCCTGTAATCATCACAACGTCTAGACCCATTTTTTTCAGTCTTGCGATAGCTGCTTTTGAAGTATCTTTCACCGTATCCGCAACGGCAACTATACCAACATATTCTTTATCAATTGCAATAAGCATTGCTGTTTTTCCTTCTCGTTCTAGCGCTCCCATTGATTTAGAAACTTCTTCAATATCAATATTGAATTTCTTCATTAATCGACGTGTACCAATTAATAAGTGTTTTCCTTCTACAACTGATTCGATACCAAATCCCGGAATCGCTTCAAACGTTTCTGAACTTGGGATATCAATTTTCTTTTCTTTAATTCCTTCTACAATCGCTTCTGCAAGTGGATGTTCAGAATTTCTTTCTGCTGCCCCTACTAATCTAAGCAATTCATTTTCATTGAATCCATCTGCTACAATTACATCTGTTAACACCGGCTTCCCATTTGTCACTGTACCCGTTTTATCTAAAATAACCGTATCTAATCGGTGCGTTGCTTCTAAATGCTCTCCACCTTTAAATAAAATACCATACTCTGCTGATCTTCCTGATCCTGCCATAATAGATGTAGGCGTTGCAAGACCTAATGCACATGGACAAGCGATAACAAGTACTGCTATCATTTTCTCAAGTGCTCCGCCAAAATCACCAGGTGTAACAAATATCATCCATACTGCAAATGTGATAATCGCAATCACAACTACAACCGGTACGAAAATACCTGAAATTTGATCTGCTACCCTTTGAATAGGAGCTTTTGAACCTTGTGCCTCTTCTACTACTTTAATAATTTGAGCTAATGCAGTATCTCTTCCTACCTTAGTTGCTTTCACTTTTAAAAAGCCATTTTTATTTATTGTCGAACCTATTACTACGTCCCCAATTGACTTATCAACAGGAATACTTTCACCCGTTAACATCGATTCATCAATTGCTGACTTTCCTTCTACAATTTCACCATCTACTGGTATTTTTTCACCAGGCTTTACATAGACGATATCACCAGCTACTACTTCTTCAATCAAAATTTTTATTTCTGTTCCATCTCGCACAACTGTAGCTGTCTTCGCTTGTAAACCCATCAATTTTTTAATTGCTTCTGATGAGCGCCCTTTTGCTTTCGCTTCAAATAATTTACCTAAAATAATTAATGTAATAAGTACCGCACTTGTTTCAAAATATAAATCTGTCATATGTTCCGAAGAACCAATAGATTGAATACTTACATATACACTATAAAAATAAGCGGCCGACGTTCCAAGCGCCACGAGAACATCCATATTCGCACTTTTATTACGTAACGCTTTATAAGCCCCAACATAAAACTGTCCACCAATGATAAATTGAACAGGAGTTGCAAGTGCTAGTTGCACCCAAGGATTCATTAACATATCTGGTAAATAAATAAACGACGTAAATGAGAAATGACTAACCATTGCCCAAAGTAACGGGAAAGATAAAATAAACGAAATAATAAACTTCTTCTTTTGTCTTTCAATTTCTTGTAATCGATGATCAGTTGATGCATCTTGATCATCTGGTTTCACTTCTAATTTATATCCTAGCTTCGTAATCGCGCTCTTCATTTCATTTACATTAACTTCATCAGGATTAAAGTCTACTGTAGCTGATTCTAAAGCAAAATTTACTGTCGCTTTGTTCACACCATCTAACTTATTTAAACGCTTTTCAACTCTATTTGAACATGCTGCACATGTCATTCCTGAAACAGTAAATTCGGCTTTATCACTTACAATTCCATATCCTAACGATTCAACTTTTTCTTTAAACTGTTGCGGATTTGTTTTAGTTGAATCGTATATTATTTTTGTTTTTTCAAGCGCAAAATTTACATTTGCCTCATGGACACCTTCTACTTTTTTTAGACCTTTTTCAATTCTATTTGCACATGCCGCACATGTCATTCCTGATATTTGAAGATTGGCCTCTTTTTTTTCATTCATGTCTCTCACCTCTATATACCCTTATGAGGTATAATTATTAGCAAAATAAATCGTACTTCATTTAAAGTACGATTTATTTCCATATCTAAAAATAATTATTGCACATCGTATCCTTGATCTTCGATTACAGCAACGATATCTTTTAATGTTACGGCAGACGAGTTGATAGTAACTTCAACAGTTCCTTCTGCTAGTTGAACCTTCACTTGTTCAACACCGTTTAGCTCTTTCACACTGCTTTCGATAGCATTTACACAATGTCCACAAGACATACCTTCAACTTGTAATGTTAACTGTTCCATTTAAAATCCTCCTCTTGTTTATTCATTGTTTGTTAATCACAACCTCATCTTACCATACCCCCCTAAGGTAATCAATGGTTTTTTGTCATGATTTTTCAATTTTTTTCTGAAAGTTTATTTTACACACACTTTTTCACACCCCTACAAGGATAAAGAAAAAAACAAGCCAGTTAAATACTAGCTTGTTTTTACGCTTTTGAAAAACGTTCAAATACTGTCATTAATTCTTCAATTGCTTCGTCACCATTTCCATTTTTAATAGCTCCTGAAACACAATGACTCGTATGATTTTTGAGAACGCCCATCCCTACTTTTTTCATCGCTGCATTAATCGCTGAAATTTGCACTAAAATATCTACGCAATAACGATCATTTTCAATCATGTTTTGAATACCGCGGACCTGTCCTTCAATTCTCTTTAATCTATTTATAATCTGTTCTTTTTCTTTTTCTGATCTATATGTTACTGCTTCATGCTCTTTATGATCCATATTATCACCTTCTTAAAGTTTCTCTTCATCCAATAAAACAATTGTTTTTTATGAGTATACCAATTATAGCATTAAATATCTACGCATGATACCCCATAAGAGTATATTTACGCTTTATGATTATTCTTAACAACACATTAGCTTCTTAATCTCAATTTTCAGTATACCCTTTCCTTTTGTCAAAAAAATCATTATATCTCTCATCAAAATTCAATAAAATGAAACAAGAATAAGCGGGGATTACCCGCCCCCGCTTATCCTTCGTCTATAATATTAAAAACTTAATTTTCAGCTATTTAATCTAGAAATTTTTTCTTTCCATATATAATTATTGCTGATCACATACTTTTGTATCATTCACTACTGAAGTTCCTTCAACGGTTACCGTATGAAAACAGTCATTTACACGAACTGTCACAACATTATCTTGCCGATCAATAACGTGATATTCATTAAAATTTTTATTTAGAGCACTGCGAATTTGTTCTCCCTCATAAATTGGAATGCCATGTGATAAAACCCAAATAAGCCCAGCGATAGCAAGAATAGTTTTCATACGATCTACCTCCTTGAGAATATAGTGAACTTTTAATCCGTTCTTTTAGCTCCACTAATCATAAATGGAATGAACTAAGCCTTTTTGGAAATAAGTTCATTTCGTCTATTTTATGTTTATGCTAATTGTGAACGAATTGTGACAACTTTTTGTCTCTTTAGACGAAAAGTTGAAACAAAACTTTCAAAAAGGACAATTCTACTTGAACAAACGAAAGGCTATGGAGAATTTCTCCATAGCCTTTCGTTTGCATTTTATTAGACAATCATTCCAAATTATACGTGACTAATAAATCTTAACCCTTTACTTAAAGAAGTCGGCACAACAGATGCGTGATTCTCCCCTTCAGCTTCATAAAACGTAAATCTAAACTGATCGTGTTTTACTTGGAAAAGGCGCTCTGATAATTCGTTTGCCCCTACAACCATATGCTCTCGTTCTAGTGACCCAACTGTAAGGAACACTCCCGTTTCAAACTTGGCACTGTTTAATTCATTTATAAGATTCTCTTCTTTTTCAAGAACAGATTGGTTATTCCACCAAATAGATGGACTACTAATAAAATAATTTTGAAAAGCATTTGCGTTTGTGAATAGTATATGTAAAGCAAATAAACCACCTAGTGAATGCCCAAATAACGTTTGTTTTCTTTTATCAATCTCGTAATTCTTTTCAATCTGCGGCTTTAATTCTTCTTCGATAAAAGTAAAGAAATTATGTGCTCCTCCTGTTTTTGGCCACGGTTTACCGTCTGGTTTTAAAGGCGCATCTTTTGAAATTACGCTAGGCGTAAAATCATAGCATCTTTCTTCACCTGAAAATGCCCCTTCAATCGGATAACCAATACCTACTATAATGGCTGGTGAAACACCTGTTTTCTCTGCTCTAACTGATTGTATTTTAACCGCTTCATGGAATGTTTGAAAAAAGGCATTGCCATCTAATACGTATATAACAGGATAGCCCGACTCTGGTGCTGGCTGCCTCGGTTTTGAAATATGAATTTGATATTCCTTACCTTCTATTTTCGAATACATTTTCCACTGTTCCGTATTAGATGTTATAATCTGCTGTTTTTCAATCGTAGTATTCATCTTATATCCCCCCTTTTTAACTCGTTACATATATTTCAACTTTCTCTTCTTTAAGTCCAACGCTATCGTACCCAAAACAAACAGGAGACCCATTATACGGATCAATCATGACACGCGCATCAATATGAAATACTTCTTTTAACACTTCATTTGTAATGATTTCTTCTGGGATACCAGTTGTAACGATTTCCCCTTCCTTCATTGCAATAATCTCATCTGAAAACCTTGCTGCATGGTTAATATCGTGTAGTACCATTACGACCGTACAATTATGTTCTTTATTTAATCTCTCCACAATTTGTAATACATCTAATTGATGAGACATATCAAGGTATGTTGTTGGCTCGTCTAATAGCAACACTTCTGTTTCTTGTGCTAATGCCATCGCTAGCCATACCTTTTGTCTTTGGCCTCCTGATAAATTTGCAATTTGTCTCGTTCGAAATTCAGAAGTTTTCGTTATATTTAATGCCCAATCAATCATTTCTTTATCTTTTGTCGTTAACTTATTTACGTTATTTCGATGTGGATAGCGTCCATAAGAAATTAATTCTTCCACTTTAAGTTCACCTGGCGCAATTGGAGTTTGCGGGAGTAAAGCTAACTGCTTCGCAATTTCTTTCGTTGGAATTGTATGTAAATCTTGTCCTTGCAAATATACTTTTCCGCTTTTTTGTTTTAAAATTCTTCCCATTGTTTTTAACAATGTCGATTTACCGCAACCGTTTGGACCTATAATTGTCGTTACTTTTCCTTCTTGTATTTCCACATTTAAATCGCGAAACACTGTAAGCTTTTCATAACTTGTTTCTAAATTTTTTGCACTTAAAATACTCAATTTTATTCCTCCTCTTACGCTTTCGCCTTATAAAGTAAATATAAGAAATACGGTACACCGACAATAGAAATAACGATTCCAACTGGTAGCTCTACAGGTGTGAAAACTGTTTTCGCAATAAAGTCTGAAGTAATTACAAGAAACATTCCGATTACGCCGCACGTAGGAATGATATGCTTATGCTGAATACCGACAAGCCTTTTCGCTATATGCGGTGCCATTAAACCAATAAAACCGATACTCCCTGAAACAGCAACACATGCACTCACAAGTCCGATACTACTTAATAGTAAAATTGATTTCTCTCGTTCTACTGAAACACCTAAACTTGTAATACTCGTTTCTTCCAATTGAAATAAATCTAATAAATAAGCTTTCTTTTGTATCAGTGGAATTAAGATAATAAGCCACGGTAACATAGCTACAATATAC
This sequence comes from Bacillus cereus group sp. MYBK216-1, assembly GCF_051916495.1. NCBI lineage: Bacteria > Bacillati > Bacillota > Bacilli > Caryophanales > Bacillaceae > Bacillus > Bacillus cereus group sp. MYBK216-1. The sequence goes on along the minus strand of NZ_JBQAGT010000004.1, from coordinate 703,123 downwards.
TTCCAGTTCGCACTATATATGCTTCCAGACACCCACACTGCAGCCATCTCGAAATCAGTTGACTTCATTTTGAGTGATAAGTACATAGAAAAGGCTCCAAATCCTGTCCCAATTGCAATGCCTGTTAATAAAAGTCGCTGCGAATCCAACTTACCGTTTTTCCAAGAAAACAGATAAATGATGATAGCTGCACCTAATCCGCCTACTAAACCAAACATTGGCATCATCATAATAGAAACCCAGTCTGTGCTTTTTAATTGCCCTTGAAAGAAAAACATAAAAATGACGATCGCTGTTCCTGCTCCGGCATTTACTCCTAAAATACCTGGGTCTGCCAATCCATTTCTCGTAATCCCTTGAATGACGGCACCTGCAACACCAAGGCCTAATCCTACTAATCCAGCAATTACAATACGCGGAAGACGAAACTCAAAAATAACTAAATCATGTTCTGGTACTGGATCAATTCTAAAAAGTGTTTTAAATACATCTGTAATCGTAATATCAAACGTACCATTCGTTAAACTAATGTAAATGGCACATAGTATTAAAAATACAATAATCCCCATCGTCATCCCGAAACGTTGACTTGAACTTTTAAGCATGTCTCTCTCCTCCTCTTGTACGAATTAAATAAAGGAAGAAAGGAATTCCAATTAAAGATGTTACGACTCCAATTGGCGTTTCAAATGGATAATTTACAAACCTACTTAAAACATCACATAAAGCTAAGAAAACGCCGCCAATAATGCCTGCACATGGCAAAATCCACTTATAATCTACCCCAATTATAAAGCGGGTAATGTGCGGAATAATTAAACCTACAAAACCAACTTTCCCCACTAAAGCAACTGCTGTTCCTGTTAAAAAGATAACTGATAAAATTGCCATCGCTTTAACTAGTTTTGTACGCTGTCCTAAATTAATAGAAACCTCTTCGCCTAATGAAAGAATGGTAATAGATTTTGATATTAACAACGCTAAAATTATTCCAATTATCCCAAACGGTATCGTGATTTTAATTATATTAGGATCTACTTGATCTAACTTTGCATTAAACCAAAAACTAACATTTTGAGAAATTTGAAAATACGAAGCCATGGCAGCCGATACACTGCTTAAAAATGTTCCAATAACTGTTCCTATAATCGCTAACCTAACTGGTGATAAGCCATTTTGAAGGAGCGAACCAAAACCAAACACGATACCAGCTCCTAGTGCAGAACCAATCATTGAACATACAACCATACCAATTGATGACATTCCCGGAAGAAAAATCATGCTAAGCGTAATAACAAAGGCAGCACCATCCGTCACACCCATAATAGAAGGGGATGCAAGATAGTTTCTTGTCATCCCCTGCATAAGTGCTCCTGATATGGCTAGAAATGCTCCGACTAAAAGAGCTGCAACTACCCTTGGTAAACGTGAAGTAATAATAATATTATAATTTACATCACTTGAATCAAAATGAAATAATGCGTTCCACACTGTTTCAGCATCAATACTTTTCGCCCCATACAAAATCGAAAGTATAACTGTAAATAAGATGAGTATGGGTGCTATACATAATATAGTTACTGGTACTGCATTTGTTTTCTGCATATCATTCAACGCACCTTACTTATTGTATTATTTAGATAAATTTTTCACTGCTTCTTTTAAGAATGCTGTTTTACTCCAAGCAGTACCACCTTGTGCCATTGGATCTACGACATTTACAAATACTTTCTTTTCCTTCGCAGCATTCATACTTTGCCAAATTGGATTGCTTTCAATTTCTTCTAACACTTTCGGGTTTTTATTTTCACTTGCCTCATATTGTAAGAAAATATAATCCGGGTTAAGTTCAGCAAGTTTTTCAAATGAAATTTTCTCTTGTGCTTTTACAGTTTTCAATTGTTCTGGAGCAGTTAGTCCAAGATCTTGATAAATTACAGGGTTGAAGTATACTCCTTCTGGATATAGGAATAATTCATTTGCTCTTAGTCTTATGACAAGTACTTTTTTATCTTTTAACTTATCTCCTAGTTTTGCTTTTGCTTTTTCAGCATCCGAATTGTAATCCTTAATAATTTTTTCTGCTTTATCTTTTTTACCAGTTAATTCTCCCATTAACTTTAAGTTATCTTCCCAATTTGTTGAAACGTGTGATACCGGGAATGTAGGAGCTACTTTTGTAAACTTTTCAGCTGTTTCTGCTGGGAATTTCGTACTCGATGTAATAACATCTGGTTTTAATTGTAGTAATGTTTCGAAATTTGGTTGCATTTTCTCACCAACAGATTTAGCACCTTCTAACTCTTTTTCAAGATATTTTGGTAATTTACCACCTACAGTAATGGCACCAACTGGTTTAATTCCAAGTACTGCCGCATCTTCCATTGACTCTAAACTAGCTGTCGCAATTTTATCTACTTTTGCTGGCACTGTATACTCTTTACCTAAATATGTAATTTTTCGTTTTTCATCTTTTTTCGTTTCCGTAGCTTTTGTCTGTTGTTTTTGCTCACCTGAAGTTTTATCCGCACTATTACATGCCGCTAAACCTACACTTAAAACTGTAACCATCCCTAAAGTAAATAATTTCTTGTTCATCTTTATATGTCTCCTCTCGAATTTTCAAACTATATTCTCAATAAAATTCAACTATATGAATCTTGTCTTACATATATATTTCATTAGATTAATAATTCTATCCAGAACTCATTCTCGTTCACTTCCCCTAAGCTATAATTCTTTTATACCTCATCCATTGATAACGCTTTTCATTGATAATGATTATCGTTACTAAGTATATATTTAATATGCAATTATTTCAAGAATGATTTGAAAAATTTTAACAAACTGAATTAAAAAAAGAAGTATTCCCCTAATATTAGGGAGATACTTCTTTTTTTAGAAATTGATATGTAATTCAACTGGACAATGGTCTGATCCCATTACTTCAGTATTAATTTTCGCTTCTGTTATTTGGTCTTTCATTCTTTCCGAAACAACAAAATAATCTAAACGCCATCCTATATTTTTCGCTCTCGCGCCCATACGATACGACCACCACGAGTATGCATCTTCTTGATCAGGATAAAGGTAACGATACGTATCAATAAATCCTTCTTCTAAAATACATGAAAATTTCTCTCGTTCCTCATCAGAGAATCCAGGGTTTTTACGATTACTTTTTGGATTTTTCAAATCGATTTCTTTATGAGCAACATTTAAGTCTCCACAAAAAATAACTGGTTTTTTCTCATCTAATCGTTTGATATAGGACCTGAAATCATCTTCCCATTTCATTCTGTAATCTAATCGTTCTAATCCACGTTTTGAATTTGGTGTATATAACGTTATCATATAAAAATCTTCGAATTCTAAAGTAATAAGTCGCCCTTCTTGATCATGCTCTTCAATGTCTAAACCATATGTAACTGAAAGCGGTTCTTTCTTCGAAAAAATAGCCGTTCCTGAATATCCTTTTTTCACAGCATAATTCCAGTATGTATAATATCCCTCTAGATTTAAATCAATTTGCCCTTCTTGTAATTTAATCTCTTGTAGACAAAATATATCAGCACTTGATTCCTCGAGATATTCCAAAAATCCACCTTTTGCGATAACTGCTCGCAAACCATTTACATTCCATGAAATTAACTTCACTTTTAGCCCTCCTCTTGATGTTTATTTCCAAATTTCATGCTATCACAAAATAGAAAAACAATCATATTTTCATCTTTGTAATCTTGCTCTTACATTTATGAATACATACATACGGACTTTATTCAGGTTATACTAATTTCAGAGGTGATGTTCTTTGCACAATGAAGGAGTTACATTAACAAATGAGTATTGGCAAGCAATTATTCATAATGATTCTTCCTATGATAGCAAATTCTTTTATGCTGTGAAATCAACTGGAATCTTTTGCAGACCATCATGCAAATCAAGAATACCGAATAGAAACAATGTACGAATTTTTCATCATGCAGAGCAAGCATTAAGTGAAAACTTTCGCCCGTGCAAACGTTGTAAGCCAAATGGGATCACTTTACCTAATGAAGAGTGGGTAGAACAAATTAAAGACTATATCGAAAAGCATTATGACGAATCCTTAACTCTCGACATGCTTGCGGAAATGTGTCACGGTAGCCCTTTTCATTTACAGCGTACTTTCAAAAGAATAATAGGGCTAACTCCTATAGAATATATACAACAATTCAGGGTTCTTAAAGCAACCGAATACCTTTTACACACAAATCAATCTATTAAAGAAATTAGTACTGCTGTCGGGATAGAAAACCCAGAGTATTTCGCAACTTTATTTAAAAAGAAAACCAGATTTACTCCTACTGAATATCGAAAAAAGAACGAAATGAAAGAGGGATACGATAATGAATTCCTACAAAAATAATTATATATATTGGACGCTACTTACACATAAAAATTGGCGATTTCATATTGCTGCAACTGAAAATGGACTATGTTTCATTGGATCACAAGACGAAAACTTTGAAGAATTAAATATATGGGCTAGAAAAAATATGCCCCAACATATATTGATTCATACTCCAGATTACTTGCAAATATATAAACAAGAAGTTATCGAGTATTTAGAAAACAAGCGAGAAACTTTTACATTTCCTATCGATGCTTATGGAACTAATTTTCAATTATCTGTTTGGAATGCGGTACGTGAAATTCCTTATGGAAAGACCTATTCTTATACAGAAATTGCTGAAAGAATTCAAAAACCTAAAGCTGTGCGCGCCGTTGCTTCTGCTATTGCTGCTAACCCTCTTCTTATTACCATTCCTTGTCACCGCGTTATTGGGAAGAATGGGAAACTAACCGGATTTAGGGGCGGATTAGAAATGAAGAAAAAATTGCTTACATTAGAAAAGTTGCAGGTGGAATTCATATGACAGCAGAATATAATAGCGCATTATCTATAGCAGTTCCAAAAGAATTTTGTTTCCAAGAAAATTTACGTTATCTATCACGTTCTAATAATGAATGTATGTTCCATATTGAAGATAACAAAATTTATAAAGTTATCCCTGTTCAAGATGTAAATCCTTTAGTTGAAATTAGTGTGAATACAGATGGAAATATTCAAATACGTTGTTTAGAAGAATCATATACATCTGAAAAATCGATACGTGAAGCTGTAGCTAACTATGTAAAAGAATGGTTTGATTTAACTACTGATTTAACCCCCTTTTATACATTAGCTAAACATGATTTACTCCTTCAAGGACCAATTGAACAATATTATGGCCTTCGTACTTTAGGTATTCCAGACTTATTTGAGGCACTTTCCTGGGGAATTATCGGTCAACAAATTAACCTAACATATGCTTATACGCTAAAAAGAAGATTAGTTGAGCAATTTGGAAGTTATGTAGAATGGGACGGTAGAAAACATTGGATATTCCCATCACCTGAAACAATTGCAAATCTACATGTAGAAGATCTTCAACAACTAAAACTGACGACTAGAAAATGTGAATATTTAATCGGTATTGCGAAGCTTATTACAGAGAGAAAACTATCAAAAGAGGATTTACTGCAAACACAAGATGTAAAAGTTGCTGAGAAACAATTAACTGCTATCCATGGTATAGGCCCATGGACTGCCAACTATGTTTTAATGCGTTGTTTAAGATTTCCTTCAGCTTTTCCAATTGATGATGTTGGTCTGCATAATGCAATTAAATTTATAACAGGTTCCGAAAATAAACCGACTAAAAATGAAATAAAAGATTTCGCGGCAAACTGGGCTAATTGGGAGTCTTATGCGACTTTTTATTTGTGGCGAGTACTATATTAAAAGAACCAAGTAGCACATTCGTACTACTTGGTTCTTTTTTAAGCTTGCTCCTCAAAACGTCTTGCAATTTCCACAATAACTTGAACGGCTTTTTCCATAGTATCTACCGAAACATACTCAAATTTACCGTGATAATTTTCACCACCAGTGAAAATATTCGGCGTCGGTAATCCCATATATGATAATTGTGATCCATCTGTGCCTCCGCGAATCGGATGAATATTCGGTTCAATGTCTAAACTTTTCATTGCTTCATATGCAATATCAACAATTTCTCTTACCGGTTCAATTTTTTCAAGCATGTTATAGTATTGATCATTCATTTCTAAAACGACTGCATCTTCGCCATACTTTTCTTGCATAGTCTTCACAATATTTTCAACGTTATTTTTACGCGCCTCAAAATTTTCACGATCAAAGTCTCGAATAATATAATACGCTTTACTTTGCTCAACATCACCACTTAAAGAAAGTAAATGATAGAATCCTTCATAGCCTTCTGTATATTCTGGCGCCTCTTCTACTGGTAAATACCCGTTAAACTCCATAGCCAGTTTAGTAGCATTGCGCATTTTATTTTTCGCTGTTCCAGGATGTGTATTCGTTCCGTTAAACGTTAACTTAGCACCTGCAGCATTAAAACTTTCATACTCTAAACCACCTAATGGGCCTCCATCCATCGTATAAGCAAATGATGCACCAAACGCCTCTACATCAAAATGCGCTGGCCCACGACCAATTTCTTCATCCGGTGTAAATGCTACTCTTATTTTCCCGTGCTTAATTTGCGGATTATGTATTAAATGGTTCATTGCAACCATAATTTCTGTAAGACCAGCTTTATCATCTGCTCCAAGAAGTGTCGTACCATCAGTTGTAATAATTGTATGGCCTTTATAAGATGGTAACTCTGGAAATTGTTCTGGTGTTAACACAACATTTAGCTCTTCATTTAACGTAATTGCGTTTCCGTCAAAGTTTTCATGAATTTGTGGTTTTACATTTTCCCCTGTAAAATCTGTTGCTGTATCTAAATGTGCTAAAAAGCCGATTACAGGAACATCCTTATCGGTATTAGCCGGAAGTGTTGCCATTACATACCCGTTATCGTCCATCGTTACTTCTGTTAACCCAATTTCTTTTAGCTCTTCCACTAATAACTTACCAAACTCAATTTGTCCTGGTGTTGTTGGTACTGTATGGCTTTCTTCATTTGATTGCGTATCAATTTTTACATATCTCGTAAATCTTTCAATAAGTTCTTGTTTCAAGTTCATTCACTCCCTTTTATGTTTCTCCCTCCATTATAATCCTTAAAACGAAATATTTTAACTTTTTTGACTGTGAAGATGTATATTTAATTTACATTGTTAACATTTTTAAACGAATGATAAAAAGACATAATATTTGTACATTAAAACCGTAACAGGTAACATACATAATTATAAAATATGGGAGGTTTTAAAGATGAGGCTAACTCTCTTTCGCTATTTTCTTTTTTTCTTAGGATTAATTTTCTTTGGCCTTGGAAATGCTCTTGCAGTCAAAGTAAAATTTCTCGGTTTACATCCTTGGGAAGTTTTAAATATGGCTCTCTACCAAAAGTTTGGATGGACGATTGGTACGTGGAGTGTCATATGTGGGTTATGTCTCGTTCTCATTTCTTTACTAGTAGATCGAAAATATATAAATGTGGGAACATTTTTAAATGCACTACTTATCGGTCCGATTATGGACTTTTTCTTACAATCAAATATTCTTCCAAACGCTAGTGATTATTTATGGTTAAACTTACTCATTTTATTTTCTGGTATCACCATTACGGGTATTGGGGGAGGTATGTATGTTGCTGCTGGAATTGGCGCTGGACCTCGTGATGGATTCATGCTTACTATTTCCGACAAAACAGGACTATCTATTAGCCGTGCTAGAATCATAGTAGAATGTATTGTACTAGTTATTGGATTTATGCTCGGTGGCCCTGTTTTTATCGTAACTTTTCTATACACTTTTATTCAAAGTCCAATCTTTCAGCAATCATTTAAGGTATTTCAAACACTTTTACATACTTTACAAAACAAAGATAAAGTTAGTAAACATATTTAAATTACAACTTAATACAAATCAAACACCCTATTTACGATTCTCACCGCAAATAAGGTGTTTTTTATCTCATAATTTTAGAATATATACTACTCATTCACAATAAAAGTATATACATCGTCATAAATACAGCCATTTACCCTTATAACGTACTTCCCGGGTTTACTAAAACTAATTGTGTATTTATTTAGCTGAATTGCTTCTTTATCTCCAGAAAGAACATCAATGCTTCTGCCACTTAATACATATAATTCATTTAGATTCATTGATACATCAATTACATTGAAATTCTCCTCTTTCACTTGCTGTGCTTCCGCAACGCTTACACTTGGTTCTAAAAACAGTAGTCCACTTAATCCAATCGTCCCCGCTAAAGCAACTCCCGCAAACTTTTTAATCTGTTTCATTACAATGACCTCCTTATAGATTTTGCGTAAAGGTGATGTCCCCCTTACACCACAAAGCCTATATGTAATGAAATGAAAAGTAAACGGAGACAGTAAGACAAAATTCTACATCTTTTTCTCATATTGAATATAAATCCAACGTTTGGAGTTTTGACACATTTAAAATTGTTTCCCTAAACCAATTTCCTCATACTTTATTCAAATACTGAATAATTACTTATTGATTTAACATTCTAAAAATAGTTGATAAAGATACTTTCTATTCAAAAAAAGATTTTGCTATAAAGTAACTTTTACAACAAAATCCATGCAACTAATTTTATTCCTCTTTCCATAATCTCTCCACATTCATTAATTGTTCTTCTTTAAACTCCATCTTATATATATCTGGTTTTGACGTATTCATTAAAAATTCAAAACCATATTGTTTATCAAAATAATTTATCATTAATGTCATGACAAGCCCATGTGTACCAATTACAATTTTGCGTCCTTGAAAATCCAATAAGATTTCTTTTAATACTTTCACTACTCTTCTCTGGCAATCTGCATATGACTCTCCTTCCGTTCGTGCAAAGTCCGGATTAGAGAACATCTTCTGTACAAGCGGATACACCTCTTTGTCTGATATAACCTGATCCTCACTTGAAAACATACACTCTTTAAGATTTTCATATACTACTATTTCTTTTTCATGGAAATTAGCTGACCCCTCTATCGTTAACATAGCTCGATTATAAGGACTGGAAATAAAAGTATTAATCCTCTCCGCTTTTAATATGTCAGTTACTGTACGGGCATCCATATGTCCCCTCTCAGTTAACCCGCGCATTCTTTCATTTCCTTCTAGTTTTGGTGATTCACCATGTCTAACCATATAAATATATGTGCTCATAATTTCTCCTTAAAATTTTTTATAAAGTGAAACTTTAATTAGCCCTCACTAATCAGGCTTTTACAGGCAGCCCGCCCCCACCTAACTTCTTTGCTTCCGCTGAATTTTGAGATGGGGCTCTTACTGCCCGGCAAATAGCGAGATAAGTTAATAAATCACGTTCATTTATCCCATTTCAACACTTAGGCGTAATACTAAAATACTTTATAAACTGTGCTGATTTGTTCGTCTAATCCATTCTCCTACTAAACTCTCAAATAATTCAGGCTGCTCAATTTGCAAATTATGCCCTGCCATATCTAACACTGCTAATGTTGCCCTTGGATATTCTTCAATAATTTCTATAATATTTTGATAACCTACTGATATATCTTGTCTTCCAGTCAGTAAAAGAACGGGATTTTCATATTTTTCACGCTGAAAATCCATAGTAAGAGAGTAATTCTTTTGCAACCTTTCAATAAATTCATCATTAGCAACATCTAACCCAGGCTTAATTTCTTCTTTAAATCGCTTATATGTATATTCATTTGCTATTACAGCTAACTCACAAAATTCCTCTCTTTCTGTGGAAGTGAGCGTATTTAAAAATTCCTCATCTTGTACAATTACCTGTTTATCTGGAAGAATCCTTTTTTCTGGCTCCGCTACAACAACAGGACATACTAATAGTAATCCGCTAACTCTCTCAAACATCTTTGCAAGTATACCTTTAGCTAAATAGCCTCCATATGATTCTCCTACCAATAAAAATTTTTCAGTAGAAATGATTTCCTCAATAAATGTGATAAGCACTTCTACTATACGATCTGAACTATTTATCCAATTTGGAGCATTCGATTTTCCCATACCAGGTAAATCAATATATATTCGCTTATAACCTTCATACTTCTGAAATACTGATTCCATACATTTCATCATTAACCTATGGTCAGGGGAGCAGCCATGTATGATAATGACCGGTTTACCCTCTCCCACAATTTCATAGTATATTTCTGCATCTTTAATTCGATATATCATAAGAAACCTCCCTATTTAGTGGTAATACTATCTACTCTGTAAGAATACACGTTCTTATTTTACATCCTTTCTCAACATTTTCATAAATGTTAATTTTCAGATTAAAAATAAAAAGCTCCCCAAAAAAAGATACTCATCATTTTATATGCAATTTTGCATCTCCACTTACAAATCACTAAAAAAACTTTACAATTCAAAGGATGACTAAATATACAATTTCTATTTAAAGTCTTGATGCAGTCTATACTATCAACCGCAATATTTTTTAAACCTTAAGAATACTTACACTCTTTAACACTTTCCTTATAAACATGATTTTTATAAGGAAATCTGATACAATTCTTAAATAATATTATTATGTATAGATATAACGAACATAGTGCATAATTAAAGAAGGTGATTTCATTGAAATTAAATAAAAATTTACAATTATGTATATTAATCGGAACATTAATATGCTATTCAATCTATTTTATGTTTTTCTATCTGTTCCCTACTCATTTTTCAAATTCAGATGTACGCTTCGCTTCACTTGTCGTTGAAGCCATTACATTTGTATCACTGATTTACTCTATATATTCTAAAAAAGTCAGTTCAAATCCGTTTTGGATATGTATTACAATAGCAATTGGTAGTTTTTTATTAGGGAAAATAGTATATACATATCAAGATAGCTTCTTCGAAATTCCAATACATCGTTTTACTATTTCTGATGTATTTTATATGTTTTTTCTATTTTTCTGTCTTATCGCTTTCTGCTATAAAATCTTAAAGGAATGCAATAAATGGGAAAAAGCGTTCTTTATTTGTGATATATGCATAGTGCTTACTTCCATATTTACATTAGAATGGTATTTATTTAATCAACCAAATTTAAATATATTCGCTCTTTCACTAGGAGATGTTTTCCTTTCATTTTTATACCCAATTGCAGATTTATTATTTCTACTGCTAGGTGTTAGTCTCTTTTTCCGTCCAACAATTTTTAATTCCAAACGGAAAATTTATATCTTTATTTTTGTATTAATAAGTTCTGCAACTTTTAACTATATTTATTTTTACTTAAATAACCACTTATCAACTGAAACGATAATATTATTACGTCTTTTATATAGAATACCTATATTACTTATTGCAATAGCTGGCTCTATTTCAGAAGATCATAATAGCCATAAAAATTATTTCCTTGTAAACCCTATAATAGGAAAAAAAGCTTTAGTTGTATTTCCCTATCTTGCTGTTGCAATACTAATCGGGTTTACATTAAAAGAACAAACATCATCTTCAACTCTCATTACAGGAAATTGTATTACTTTTATTTTCGTACTCATTCGTCATTCTATCGTACGTATGCAAAACAATTCCTTAACAAAACGTTTGCAGGCATTTAATGCCCAACTAGAAGAAAAAGTTACTTTACGGACGTCTGATTTAGTTCATAAATCAGAGGCTCTTTCTCAAAAACAGCAAAAGTTTAAATCATTATATGAATATCATCCTGACCCTATCTTCACCATTGATTTAAATGGAATATTCTTAAATGTAAATAAAGCTGGGAGTGTACTACTTGGGGCACCAACGGATGAGTTATTAGGTGAAACTTGTTTTTCGATCATTTTAGATGAAGATAAGCATAAGCTAGCATTGGCATTAGAAAAAGTGAAACAACAAGAATCAGCATTCTTACAACTTAGTTCTCAATATAAAGATGGCTTTACTTATTTTTTATACGTTACAATCATTCCTATTATAATAGACGGACAAATTTCAGGAAGCTATATTATGGTGAAAGATATTACTGCACTAAAAAAACAGCAAGAAGAAATAAAATATTTAGCATTCCATGATACTGTAACGAAAATTGGGAACCGTGCCTTTTTCCATAAGAAATTAAAGAGAGTTATAAAAAATGCTAAAATAACAGAAAGCGAGTTTGCATTATTATATTTAGATTTAGATCGCTTTAAAGCAATTAACGATACACTTGGACATTCGTCAGGAGATTACATATTAGAAGAAGTAGCAAAGCGATTCGAATCATGTCTTCCATCGCATGCTCATCTTTCAAGAATCGGTGGTGATGAATTTACAATCATAATTGAAAACTATACTGACGAAGATTACTTATTCCAATTATGTAACCAATTATTTAAATGCATGAAAAAGTCATTTATCATACATGAGCATAAATTAACTTTATCACTGAGTATCGGCCTCGCTATTTATCCACATTCCGGAATCGATACCGCTACACTTCTGAAAAACGCTAATGTTGCAATGTATGATGCAAAAGCAAAAGAGTTTAACTCTGTCTCTATTTATGACGATGTAATCGCTAAAAAAATTGAAAGACGATTACGATTAGAAAAAGATTTACCAAACGCTCTACAAAATGAAGAATTGTTCCTTTTGTATCAACCTCAAGTTGATAGTGAATCTAATAAAATTATCGGTGCAGAAGCTTTAATTAGGTGGAATCATCCTGAATTAGGTATTATTTCTCCATACGAATTTATTCCGATTGCAGAAGAAACACTACAAATTATTTCAATAGGAAAATGGACATTAGAGCAGGCTTGTAAGCAAATGAAACGTTGGCACGCACTCGGATATTCACATTTAAAAATAGGTGTAAATTTATCTGCTAAAGAATTTGAACAAGAGGATTTTGTAAAATCTATTTCTTCTACTTTAACAAATACTGGTTTACCAGCAAGCTCTCTTGATCTTGAATTAACAGAGCGAATTGCAATGATGGATGAGCGAGAAACATTGATAAAACTGCGTACACTAAAAAGTTTAGGGATTCACATTTCAATCGACGATTTTGGTACAGGTTATTCTTCGCTAGCCTACTTACCTTTATATCCAATTGATACGTTAAAAATCCCGAGAGAATTTATTACAATGTCTGAAACATGTGATGATGGAATGGAAATTATTAAAACAATCATCACATTAGCAAATACATTAGGAATGTCTGTCATTGCTGAAGGTGTAGAAACGAAAGAGCACGTAAATTTCCTTCAAAAAAATAAATGTCAGTTTATTCAAGGTTATTATTACAGTAAACCTATTCATATTCATGCATTTACTGAGCTATTAGAAAACGGCATTCACCCATAGTACATAGCCAATTGAAATAAATAATAATGAATTTGAACAAATATAGTAAAAAGGAAAGAAGATACCTTCTTTCCTTTTGTTTTCCTATTTACATTTCTATTACTTCACCACTTCATTTATTATATCTATTAAATGATGAATCCCCTCATCATTTGTTTTCTTATATCCATTCATGTTTTGAATATATTTATCCTTATTTGTATACAACTTATTTACTGCATGTATAAATGTATTCGTACTTACTTTGTCTTGGAGTATAACTTCCGCATATCCTTGCCGTGAAAAATATTCAGCATTTAAAACTTGATCTCCTCTACTGGAACTGTTAGTTAACGGGATAAGCAACATCGGTTTCTTCAAAAATAACAATTCAGAAATAGCAGTAGAACCCGCTCTTGAAACTACAACACTTGCCATATTTAGTATATGCGGCAACTCATCGCCTATATATTCAAATTGCATATACCCCTCCGTGCCAATAGATGGGTCTATCTTCCCTTTACCACATATATGAATAATATTAAAGTTTAATAGTATTGTATCTAAACATTCCCTTACCATATCATTTATCCACTTAGCACCTTGACTCCCACCCATAATTAATAATACTGGTTTATCTTGCTGAAATTCACAATATCTTCTTCCTCGTAATACATTACCCTTCTCAATTTCTTCCCTTACAATTGGTCCTACATAAACCTTCTTCTCATTATTTACATTTTCTCCTGTCTGAGGAAATGTTGTGCATAGCTTTGTAGCAAAAGGTAATGCTATTTTGTTGGCAAGCCCTAATGTGCTATCTGGTTCACGTATAATTATAGGCACACGATTTAACCATGCTCCTATAGCTACAGGAACTGAAACAAATCCTCCTGCTGAAAAGATAACGTCAGGTTTTGTTTTCTTAATTAAATTATAACTTTGTAAACAACCGCGTATAATTTTAAAAGGATCTTTAAAATTCTCCCAATCCCAATATCTCCTAAGCTTGCCCGTTGAAACACTATTGTATTTAACATTTTGCACTAATGATTTTTCAATTCCATTTTTGGATCCAATATACTCGACTCTCCATCCTTTCTCTATAAATTTAGGAATTAATACAATATTAATCATAACGTGTCCGGCTGTACCGCCCCCAGTAAAAAGAATCGTTTTGCTCATAACTTATACCCACCTTTATTATTAAAAATCTAGCTTTCTCTTTACCTTTTAAATGTAAATAAACTTATTATTTTTTATATAAATCCTTAACTCCACCTCTATATCTTGTAAAAGATCGTTAATGAGTTCATAAAAATCATTTCCATACTCACTACACTCGTATTGAGCAAAGATTTGAATCACATACCTAGTTTCCGTCTCTAATGCTGACTTTATTCGATTAACCCTTTTTTCTTCTACATACGCTTGATATTTATGTATTGCCTCATAAATAAGCAATACATGCGCTTTTTCATCTCTCCAGTCCTGCGTATCAACAATTGAAAGATATAGCGTATTTTGATTATCTATTACTTCATAACCATTCATATATTTCTTACATCCTTTTTTGTTTTTCATTGCATGTAGATGTCACTACATTTCGCATACTCAAGTACATCTTTTAATGATTGATGAAATTCAATTTCTGGGATCCAACCTAACTTTTTTATTTCCTCTATTGCTAAACTCTCATTTGAGTCGCTCCCTTTTTTCTCTGTTTCCTCTATAAAAAAATTTAGCTGTGTTAATTCTTTATATTGTTCTAGTACATCTAATAAAGACCGTTTTACTCCTGATCCGATATTATATTGTTTTCCATTTATTCCATCTCGTAATAACACATGATACGCTTTGACCGCATCACGTACATCTACAAAATCTCTACTATCTTTCAAACTGTTTACTTCGATAATAGCTTTACTTGTACCTGATTCTATCTCTATCATTTTCTTTGCAAGAATCGAACAAATACCATTCGATACTCCTGGACCAATTAAATTTGAGGGCTTTGCAATGATAATATTTGAATCCATTAATCCTCCCCAAGCCTCTGCAATAATGACTTGCATCGTTTTACTTAAACTATATGGATTTGAAATTTTTATTTCGTTCATACTATTTGCTTGCAAAGCAGATCCTATAACTAATGTTCTACAATGCGAGGCTTCTTGCTTAATTGCTTCTAATAAATATAACGTTCCTATTACATTAATCTCTATATATTCAAGGGCAGCTGTCCAAGATTCTATGACCGAATTCCTTCCTGCTAAATGCAATACGTAGTCTGGCTTTATTTGTTTCATCACCTTCATTACTTCGCTCTTATTAGTTAAATTACAAGTAATACCATTTCTAATTTTTTCTCTATGTGCACGATTTTGAAACATAGGAATTACATGAAAGCCCTGCTCTAAAAAATAGTGGCAAGCATGGCGTCCTGTGAAACCATTTGCACCAGTTATCAAAAGGCTCGCATTTTTTTTCATCGCAAAAATCCTCCTTTTAATAGCATTTGTTTCACCTCATGTTTTTCAAGTAAGTCTTGTTGAGAACTAAAACTCTTCACATCCACTAGAGGATAGCTAGAATAATATTCTTGAAGTCCTTCTATAGGAATAGTCGGTAGTACCACAAAATAATTTTGATCAAAACTTATACTTGTTTTACTCTCTACCTCAGATAGAAGCATTTCACTTAATTTTTCACCCGGTCTTATCCCTACCTCTTTTACCTTAATGTTTTCTTTTCCCGAATCTTCAATTAATAATTCTGCTAAATCTGTTATTTTACATGCCGGCATTTTCATAACAAAGATTTCCCCGCCTCTACCTTGAGATACGGCTTTAAATAACAACCCAACAGCATCTTCAACTGTTAAGAAAAATCTAGTCATATTGGCATCGGTAATCCCTACTTGTGAAGATTTTTTAATTTGTTGTTTAAAAAGTGGTACTACACTTCCACTCGTTCCTAAAACATTTCCACCACGAATACAAATGAATTTTGTTTTCTTCGTTTGTATATTCGCATGAACCATTAATTTTTCACCAATTGCTTTTGTCATCCCATACGTATTTGATGGATCAGCTGCTTTATCCGTTGAAACATATATAACTTTTTCAACTTGCATCTGTATAGAGGCTTCAATTACATTTTGCGTACCATGTATATTGGTTTTTATAGCTTCATAAGGATAATACTCACATACTGGAACATGTTTTAAAGCTGCAAGATGGAACACATAATGTACATCTTGGCAAGCATAGACTAGTTGATCTTTATCACGAATATCTCCAATAATAAATTTTAACCTATCATCATTTATAAACTGTTGCTGCATTTCAAACTGAACCGTTTCATTTCTTGAAAAAACTCTAATTTCTTTCGGTGATTTTTCTAATAGTTGTTTTATAAGTTCATGCCCCCACGAACCTGTCCCACCAGTAATTAAAATTATTTTATTTAACATTCTTTTTCCTCCTACGAAACATCTCAATTTAAATAATATTTATTGAATTATTTTCAATTGATTCAAATCATAATCGTCGTTTGTTACATTTAATTGACAAAATAAAAAAACAGAAACTATTAAACATAGTTTCTGTTTTTCATTTCATCTCACAACAGTAAGATTTTTTATACGGTTTTCATGATAAATAAATTCCTTGTAAAAAACACCGCTCATTTATTTCTTATACTCGTAATAAAATAAATAGAATGATTCATAGCCAATAATCATGTTTAAATTTATGAAAAAGGGAGGTAACGGAATGGATCTAAGCAATTCAAATCATACATATAACGGACCTTCCAAAGCACTGCCCCTCTCCCTATTCGACGTAAAAAATGAATTAAAACAAAAAAGCAAGCTTATTCCTTCTGACACCATGTATAAATTAACGAAAGAAGAACAACTCATCATCAACAAAATAAAAATACAAACAGAACAACTAAATAAAAATAATGTTACAAGAACACGCGCATACTACCAATTTTACATTCAATATCCAGAAATACATTGGGCACTGCTTGGACATATGGTATCACGTAACGGCGGTTGGAATATGACTGATTTAAAGGGCGATTTATATACGAGAATTTTATCAGAAAAAGATCAATTCATATTTTTTTCTTTTTTAGAAAGAGGGAATTGGCTTATTTTCCAAGATGTATATCCTCAATTTTTACTTTACGAACAAAGTGTAAAGAGATCACAAAAGTTATTTCACCTTCTTTCTCACCTAAATGTTTCTACATTTATGGAAACGATGTGGAACCATTTTTGGAAAACAGGTAACAAAAAAACTTTAGCGATTGCAACTATTATTAATGAACAAAACTACTTAGAAAAAAGAGTGATTCAAAATGGACAATTTAAAAAGACTGTACTAAATAGTATTGGATTTAAACTCTTTGATTTCTTTCAGTTTAATCATATCCTTTTCCCATTCTACGAAAATGATAAGAAACAAAAAGTATTACTATTTGGTGATACAATGAAACATTTCACTTCCTTACATGAACGGATATTAATTGGAAAAAGATTGTACTCATTATTATTTCGAGATACACATATTTTATCTCAAATAATAAGCTGGGCTCAACACCATCCGCATACAGGATCTAGGAAAGATTACTGGCCCCATTTATTTTCGAGTGTAAATGAATCTTTTTCCCGTGAGTTTTATAAGCGCCGAATAAAGAAATGCCAGTTACGAAATGATGCTTATCGCATATACAGCCCTGCACTCATCTATGCATGGCGAGATATGAAGCATGAAGAAGTTGACAATAAAGATTGGTTTACTGATTGGCAAGTTGTAAATTACTTAGTTGATAAGGAGGAAAATATAAATGGACAAATTACAGAAGACTACTGCAAAACACTCGAAAAAATTGAACTCGCCATTCTCGCAAAGAAAAATGTCCTCCTCCGAGAAGAAGAATGAGTTTCTAGCATTAGTAGTTACAACCTTTCTCTCTTCTATTATTGGAACTTGCTTAGATGCCTTTTTTGTTAATAAACAAATATATTCCTTTCCGGCTAGGCCCTTCTCATCCACATTTTCGGTTAATATAGCTTTTACATTGTTCGTACTGCCGATTTTAACAGTTATCTTTATACACATTTCAAAAAAATTATCTAAGGTTTCTAGAATTTTATTTATTATTTCAATCGGTATTTGTGCTAGCCTTTTTGAGCAGATTGCTGAAAGTTTAGGTTTATTTGTACATAGTGCGAATTGGAACCATACATATTCTTTATTTGGTTATATGATTTTTCATTCTTTTATTTGGAACGTATATAATTGGATAAAAAAATAAAGAGACCATTATAGGTCCCTTCTTAAGCATACTCTTCCGTTATTGCTAATGGTGCCAATGTTTGAAGGCTTTTAGAGCGTAAACGATAGGCAACGACTTTCTTCTTATATTGCTTAATGACATCAACATGTTCCTCATAGCTATATAGAGAAAATCTAATCTCTTTATTCCCTTTCTTCGTATCAATGACTATTGGTATCCCTTCTCCGTGCGGTGGGAAATAATGTTTATCTAAAAACAAAGCCTCATTAAATTCATGAATAACTTGTAGTTTCATTTCTCCCTCTATATTTTTTCCATCTATCGATATAGAAGTATTTTCCGCCTCAAGCTTTTGATGCAATTCAAATTTACTAATAATTGATTCTACAACAGAAGTGGGCATGCTAGAAACTAATACTTTAATAGCTCCAAAAACAAATAATGTAACTATAAACCATGTTGTCATTGTTATCATCTCCATTACATTTAAAAAATAAATTTCGTTCCATACGGTATTAGTATACTAATGAGTATGCCAGTTACAATCACATATCCATATTATGAAATCTCATTTAGCGTGTCGGCAAACCGTTTAATTCCAATTTGAATTTGTTCTATATTCGCTCTACCAAACGTAAATCGTATATATTCATTTTTCGAACCTAAAACACTGCCCGGAACAAATGCGACACCATTCCGTATAGATTTACCTAATAAGTTATATTCATCAAACTTTCCTTTCACTTTACACCATACATGTATTCCACCCTCTGGCGCGAAACATTCAACTCGGTCTCCCAATGTTCCTTCAAGCTCTGCAATTAATTCATCTCTTCTTTGCTTCAATTGTCCACGAAGTATCGTAATGTGTGTATGGAAATCCTTTGATTCTAAAAACTGATTTGCTACCCACTGCGTAAATACACTATGGCCAAAATCAACTTGTTGCTTTGCATCTGCTAAACGCTCAATTACGCGCGTAGGACCAATTATCCAGCCAATACGTAATCCTGATGCAACAATTTTTGATAATGAACTTATATAAAGAACATTCCCATTTTGATCCATTGATTTTAATGTCGGATTCACTTCTCCATTAAATGAAGTTAAACTATACGGATCATCTTCTACAATAGGTATACCAAATTCAGAAGACAGTTCTAAAATCTTTTTACGTCTCGCTAATGAAAGCACAGTACCTGTTGGATTTTGATAATCTGGATTCAAAAATACCATACGAATGCGATGCTTTTTGTGCAAATCGATTAAGTCATCTGGATTCATTCCATGCTCATCAACAAGTAAATGAAATATGTTTAAACCGGCCGATTTAAACATTGGAAGCGAAAAACAATACGAAGGATCTTCAATCGCGATCGCATCGCCAGGTTTTAATAAACATTGAACGATAAGATTAAGCGCCTGTTGTGCTCCAGACGTAATAAGAATAGAGCTTGAATCTGCTTCAATTTGTTTATATTGCTGAACATGTGCTGAAATTGTTTTTCTCAACATCTCATTTCCAAGTGGATGGTCATAACCGAGGTTTTCCATAAATGTTTTCTCTGACAAAATTGTTCGAAATCTATCACTTGGAATTAATTCTGGTGACAGTTCACCACTTGCTAAATTAATTAAATCATCTTTTTGTGTTTCCGTTCGAATTTGTTGAACGAGTGGTACGTTAGGTAAGAATGATCCGTCCTCCACGTACCTACCCCAGTTCGGTATTCGTTTATGTGAGACACCCCATATGTCTGTATTGACCCGTGTTCCGCTTCCCTTTTGCCGTTCTACTACTCCAAGTGATTTTAATTCTTCATACGCAGCTACTATTGTACTCCGGTTCACCTGTAATTCCTTTGCTAACATACGCTCAGAAGGTAACTTACTATCAGAAGGAAATTCACCTGAAGAAATGCCTCTTTCAATATAATCAGCAATTTGTTTATATACAGGTGTCTTATCTGCACGATTTGGTTTCCATTCCATCTAGTTCCCTCCTTTCAAAACGAACTATCCTCATTTTTTACTAACAGTATTCACCGTAAAAATAGTATTAATTAGTCACATTTTCTTATCCGTAAATGGATATATCCAAAATAGTTCTCTTTCTGATTACTCGATAGCTTCTGAAATTCCAACTTCATACTCTCATTTCAGTTCTTTCACAAACTATCAAATCATTACCACATACCATGTTACCCCAACCAGTAGAACAAAAAGAAGAAGAATATAGATTGCAGATAAGTTTTTCACATTTCTCTTTGTAGACTTTCCATAATTCTCCTCCACGTTTCTTGCAACTAGTACAGTCCCAAATAGCGATACAATTACAATAATAACGACTAGTGAAATTGCAAAACTCATTATCTTTTCACCTCTCTAAGACCCATCTATTTTAATTAAAGAACTTACATAAAAACCTTCCTCTTTAAAACGTTGATAACATACTACCTTTCTTCTCTTATCATAATAGATGTTTGTAAAAATCGGACCAACCACTTTCGCGTTTTTTTGCTCATCCACTTTAAAAATAAAAAGCAACTGATCACTTAAGACCAGTTGCTTTTTCGCAAGGTTAATTATATTCATTTTTCACTTAAAATTAATCCGATTTAAAAGTTTGATTTTTTCATAATGAAAAGTATCGTTCACACCATTTACAAAAAAGAACCTATGAAGGTCCTTTTTCGAATTGTACAACACAGCACTATGTTGAGTATCTTAAATTTTATACTAATGATAAAGTGAAACTTTAATCAGCCCTCACCAATCGGGCTTTTACGGGCGGCAGGCTCCTACCTAACTTCTTTGCTTCCTCTGAATTTTGAGGCAGGGGTCTTACTGCCCGGCAAATAGCGGGATAAATGTTAATAGACTTATTCTTCAATAATGAATTGTGAAATTAGCATTTCTAAATTTTCGACTTTCTTTTTCATTTCATTAGATTTCGTCGTTATTTCTTGAATCAATGTGGCTTGTGCTTGAATTGATTGTACCGTTCGATTCGTTTCTTGTGCGACTTGTGTTGCAG
The DNA here is from genome assembly GCF_051916495.1 of Bacillus cereus group sp. MYBK216-1. Taxonomy (NCBI): domain Bacteria; kingdom Bacillati; phylum Bacillota; class Bacilli; order Caryophanales; family Bacillaceae; genus Bacillus; species Bacillus cereus group sp. MYBK216-1. Next base: position 681,416 of record NZ_JBQAGT010000004.1, on the reverse strand, counting down.
TTTCAGAAACTATTGACAAAGAGGCATTTACTTCTTCTGTCCCAGCAGACATTTCTTCTGTGGCAGCAGACACTTCTTGAATTTGGGTCGTTATTCTATTAATATCTTGCATAATAGATGAAAATGCGAGTTCTGCCTTATGCGCTGCTTCTTTACCACCACTAGCCTGTTGTTGACCTTTTTTCATTACATGAACTGTATCCTCTGTATCTTGATGTATAAAACGTATTAAATTATTTATATCATTTACAGATGTTTTAGATTTCTCAGCTAGACCTCTTACTTCAGCTGCAACTACTGCAAATCCTTTTCCATTTTCTCCAGCACGTGCTGCCTCAATTGCAGCATTTAAAGCAAGTAAATTCGTTTGTTCCGCAATATTAGTAATAACATCTAACGCTTCTTCAATTTGTTGTGTACGCGTAACAAGTCTATCAATGACCTTAGAAGTTTCTTCGACAACTTCATTTACGCTATTCATTTGATGAATAGATTGTTTTATAACTTCACTACCAAAATTTGCTTGGTCTATTGTTGCAACAGCAACTTCAGCAACCATCGCTGAAGATTCAGCTACTGTTTGAACACCAGTTGCAATTTCTTCCATTGAAGTTGAACTTTCTTGAATACTAGTCACTTGTCCCTCTATTTCTTTATTTATTTCAGAAGTAGTTCGAACAACCTCGTTTGATATATGTGCTGCCGTTTTCGTCTCTTGTAGCATATTTTCAGTTGAAACAATCACTTCTTTCGCCGTAACCTTCACCTGACCGACTAATTGTTGCAAGTTATCTAACATACTATTAAAGGATTGTACAATATGGCCTAATTCGTTCTCGGATTTATAAGAAGTTCGAATTGTTAAATCTCCAGCAGATACTCGTTCCATATCTTTTTGTAATAATACAATTGGTTTTTTTATAGCATTTTTTGTTATAAAACCAATAAAAATGATTATTATGATTCCAACAAATGAAATAATTACAAATGTTATGATTGTATTTTTCACACTATTAACATTCTCTTTTTGTAGCTGTTCAGCAGCATTATTATTATATAAAATAAGTTCGCGAATAGACTGAATTGTTTTTTCCATATTAGGGTCAATTTCTTTTAAATAATAGCTATAGGCTTCTTCATTATTAGTCAGTCCCAAATCCTGTGCTTTTTTCATTTGTACTCTTAAATCTTTAAATTGACTTTGAAACGCATTATACAAATCTTTTTCTTTATGAGAACTAATTCTAGTTTCAAATTGTTTTAACAGCTCATCATTTTCTTTTCTAGTCTTATCCATTTCTATTATGAGTTCTTTCATTCTTTTTTCATCTTTCGATATCATAATCTCCATAAAATTCATATTAACATGGTAAAAATTTGATTCTACAATTCCTATCCATTCAATTGGTAATAGTCTTTCTTCATACATACTAGAAGATGCATTTTCACCTTTTTGAAGCCCTAAAAACCCGAGTGAAGATAACATAATACAAGCCAAACTCGATATAATGACTAACACATTTAATTTCGTTCCAATTTTACTATTTTTAATAAAAGACAACAAAATCACTCCATCTATATATTATATTTTACTTGTTTTATATTACAACAACAATCGACATTTATCGACATTTTTTATTAATCTTATAATTATATTCGAAGAACTTGATTCTCATACTATCAAATACTAAAAAGTCTTATGGGAATTCCACAAGACTTTTAATAGAGTTATATTGTTTCTATGAAATTATGATAAAAATTAAAGCGACTTATTAGTTCTTATAACTTCTTGATAGAGAATCGGTGACCACTTATCACTAACATAATCTTGGATAACCCAACCAACTCTTTTTGGATTCTCTTGTTTAATATATGCCGCGATCTCGGGATTTATATAAGCCGCATAATAATATGGACTGTTCCATGCTGTACCACCAGAAGACAAGCTTGTAAAATTAATATATAGATGATTTGAATCCTCGCTATTATTCATCGTTTCATTCATCGTATCTTTAATAGATTTTACTTTCTCATCATAACTCACTTTATATTTATCTTGTACTGTTACATTTACATTTTGATTTACAGTTGTGGTAAACGTCTCATTATCTGGCCAATAAAAATTATTATATCCTCCAGATTCATTACTACCACTATATCTTTTTAGTAGTACAATTTTCCCACGAGCATCTCCAAGTTTTATATTTCCTTCTGTTTTTAAAAAGATAGGATCAACAAAATAATTTTTTTCAAACGTACTACTAAATGGACCTTCTGCCCCTTTCATATCCTCATACTCTTTTTTTAAAGACATAATAATCGTTTCACTCGGGTTATCTTTTAAAAATTGTTTCGCTTCGTTTATGAATTCATGCAGTGTTACATAAAGATATAATGGCCCATGATGAAGAACTATCGTATTATCATCTGTTAAACGTCCTCTTATATCAAAAATGCGAGCTCCATGGTCCATTTGATAGCGAAAATCATATTCTTGCGTCATTCCCCATACTTGCTTAATCGGATTTTGCAACTTGAACGTTCCACTATCGTGTGTTCCTGGAATTGAAATTCGTGATAACGGGATATTATCAGGTATAGGTTGCATCCATTTTGACCAATTTTCAAGCTCATTAACAGAGCTAGCTGCAACTACTCTCTTATCATGTAAAACAAATACAAATGTGATAAATATTGTACTACATATGAATAATTTCAAAATTAACTTTTTATTGCTCATTATTATCCCTCTCTTTTTCTGTTTTTATATCAAACTTATTGAATATAATATAAGCTAGTTCATAAAAAATAAATAACATTTCATCAATATGAAATATTGCATAGAAGTAAAGTTAAAAAATCATTCACATATACTAAATTAGAAAAATTTAAAGGAACTTCATCTGAAGTTCCTTTTACTTATTTTATGTTCAATACGTATGAACCATCTTTATTCTCATATTTATAGACGTATAAATAATATTTACCTGGCTTTGCATTATAAGTTCCTTTAACTACATTTCCTTCATTTTCACCATATGCTACATAGTTATTTAAATCTGATTCATGATGAAGTACCCATGTCATTCCGATATTTTGTTCATTTAGTAGAGAAATATTAATATTTTCCGGCGATTCAATTTGGAAAGTAAAAACATCTACTCTATCACTATTATGTAGCGTTCCTTTCACCGGTGTATGAAAGTTAACTTTATTTGCCTGTCTAGGCTCATTATTTGGTTCATTTTCTGTTACTTGTAATTCATTCCCACCGTTTGGTTTTCTTTGTTCATAGCCTAAGTTTACTAGTATAGACTTCAAATCTGGTAAAACACCAATTTTATCTGCATATGGATCTTTAGATTTTGTTCCTGTGCTCTGGTTGCTTAATATTGCTCTTAGTTCACTAGGTCTATATGGTTGTCCTAAATTTTCTTTAGCAATACTTTGTACTAAAGTCGCTGCCCCAGCAATAATTGGCGAAGCACTAGATGTTCCGCTAAAGCTTGAAGTATAAAGATTTACAGCACTTCTACTTTGCTCGGCTGTAGTTGTATCTACATTTTCTCCCCATCCGTACACATCAATACGGCTTCCATAATTCGAAAACCACATACGTTCATGAGGGAAAGATGAAGAGCCAGCTCCTACCATAATTGCACCCGAATCTTTAAAATCTTTACTATTACGATTTAAGACTTGCTTACCTTTTCTATCTTTGAACTGGTCTAAATCATTCCACCCATTTGCTCCAGCCTCTATAATTACAATCCCCTTATCTGTACCAGCACGAATTGCATCAAAGATATCTGGCTGTACTTCAACAGGTAAATATTTATCACCATATCCATCGAAAGATGCTTGCGCCTCTAACAATAAAACATCCCCAGCTTCTAACTGATTTACAGCGCTTAATATTCCATCAGCCGTATTATACTGTCCGTTATCTCTTATTTGAGAGATAACCTTTGCTTTCGCTTTTGGCGCAATACCAATATTCCCAACTTCATTGTCCTCAGAGGATACAATTCCTAGTACAGACGTCCCATGACCGACATGCTGATCTATATTTCTTCCAGACATTAATTCAATTTTTTGATGTAATAAATCCTCATGATTTAATAACCATCCGTATTCCATATCAACAAAAGTGATACCATTTCCATTACCACCTTGAATTCCCCAGGCGAAAGGCGCATTAATACCGTATGGGGCCGCTTCAAGATAACCTTGTTTTTTAAATCTAGGATTGTTATTAGGATTAAGAGCTACACTTGATGATTGCACTTCAGGTGGCATTATTTTCTCTTGTTTCTTCATATACGCATCTTCTATTAAAGAAGATGCCTTTAACTTATCTACTATTTCTTCTTCATACCCACTATTTTGATTTTGAAGAATATAGTAGTTTAATAAACTTGTAGATACATGATTAGGTGCTTTCACTTCAAGGTTTTGTATTTGTTCCGGGCTTACAGATGTGAATAAACGAGTAAATGTTACATCTGGATATTCTGTCAAAAGATCTTTTATTACTTTATCATTCGTTTGAGATTGTATTTGTTTTTCAATACCATCTTCATATGGCAAATCCAAATCCGCTTTAAATTTCACAATGATTTGCTTATCTGTTTCTTGTTCTATCCCTGATTTAATCTGCTGTTCTATAGAATCAGCATGTACACTATTGATAGTACCTCCTGTTCCTAAAAGTGTTGTAATGATTACAGTTGACGCACACACTTTTTGAAATATCTTCATTACATTAATCCTCCTATTAATAATAATTAATCATTATATTAATATATAATGATTTTATTTCTATAACGTATTTCTTTTCTACTAAATAGATTATAGTAATCAGAAATATGAACTTCAATGTATTTTCATATGCAATATTTCATATTCGGACTCTACACTACACGCATATGAAACTTATAGTGATTATTTATTTTATATGTGCTAATATACTTACATTAATATATTACGCATATATACATCCCAAACTACATTACTTAATAGTTTCACCTTAATTTTTTCTTAGGAGGATTTACAATGAAATTACTAAAAATCAAACATATAATCCCTTTATCTGCGGCTGCAATTACATTCGTATGTAGTCAAAGTACAGCTGAAGCTTCTACCATTCATACAGTAAAAAAGAACGATACACTTTGGGGCATTAGCAAACAATACGGAGTTTCAATACAATCCATTAAACAGGCTAATAATAAAGGAAACGATCAAACATTTATTGGCGAACAGTTACATATTCCAGGGTCCGTGAAATCAAATGAAATCACTGTTCCTCAAAACGCCAAGCCTGCGAACATTTCTGGACAAATTATTTATCAAGTACAACCGGGAGATTCATTAGAATCGATAGCAAAGCGTTACAATGTCACTGTCCAATCTATAAAACAAATTAACAATACAGTCGGAAATAAGCTTTATACAGGACAACATTTAAAAATCAACTCAAGCATTTCACAAAAAGAAAAAGACTTAATGGCACGCTTAGTTACCGCTGAAGCAGGTGGCGAATCCTATAAAGGAAAAGTAGCAGTAGCGAAAGTTATACTAAATCGTGTGAATGCAAAAGGTTTTCCAAATACAATAACAGGCGTTATTTATGAACCTATTAAATACGGATATGCATTTACTCCTGTTACAGATGGAAGAATTAATCAGCCTGCGAGCGCAGAAGCAAAAATGGCTGTAGAAGAGGCTATCTCCACAAATGGAGTACATTCTGACTGGCTTTATTTCTACAATCCAAAAACATCAACAGACAAGTGGATTACGACACGTCAAACAGTAGCAGTAATCGGTAACCATGTTTTTGCTAAATAAGATTTAAAATCATTAACAGACCTCTTCACTTAAAAGGTCTGTTTTTTTCTATGTAAAATGTTATTAATCATATGACATAGTTATTTTTTAAACTGTTTCTTCTTTCAAATAAAAATTTTTGTATTTACTCCACCACTCGTAGAAATTAATAAAGCATCAAGTTCAAAAACTCTCACTTTATTAATAAAAGCTATTTCTTAACTTCATAAAATTGTTATACACTAGAAAAATAAAAAACAAACTATTCGTTAGCAGGTGGAAGAATATGTATGATGTTACGATTATCGGCGCTGGAGTAAGTAGCATTTTTATGGCTTATTCACTAGCTAAAAGTAACAAAAAAGTTTTAATTCTTGATAAAGGTAAAGCGCTAGAAGAACGCCATTGTCCGTTAGACGAAGGAAAGGCGTGTAATTGTACTACATGTGATAAATATTTCGGGTTTGGTGGTTTAGGAAAATCTGAAGGGAAATTTAATTATACAAACGGATTTGGCGGAGAACTTGAGCAAAAAGTCGGTAAAGAGGGCTTTATACAACTCATGGCTGAAGTAGATGAAATTCTATGTCAGTTTGGTGGAAGTTCGGTTTCAAAATATTCTACTGAAAATTCAAGTCTCACTAAGAGAGCTGAAGCGTGTGGTTTACAAATACTAACAACAGAAGTAAGACATCTTGGTACTACACTTTCCAGTAATATTTTTCAGCAGCTCTATGACTTTTTACTTACGAAAATAAAGATCCAATTTCATATAGATGTACAACATATTCTGAAACAGGAAGATTATTTTACAATAGAGACAAATCAAGGAACAGTTCAAACTAAGCAACTAGTATTTGCAACTGGGCGCTCTGGGGCCGATTGGTTAAAAGAAATGTGCAGTTCCCTAAATATTTCTCAGAAGCAAACACGTGTAGATTTAGGAATTAGAGTAGAAATGAAAGAACATCAATTACGTTCTATATTAAAAGATACTTTTGAAACAAAACTTTCTTATCAAGGTGAGCATTTCACAGCAACTACTTACTGTATGAATCCAAAGGGACGCATCATTCGAAAGTACGAAGAAGGTTTAGTTATGCCTGACGGTCAAAATTTTCGAGAACACGGAACTGGCACTTCTAACCTAAATTTCACTTTATTTATTCCTCGCTATTTTCCAACTCTCAAAGAAGCAAATGTATACGCAAGTTCAATTATTAAAGGCATTAACCAAGGACGAGATCGGATTGTTATACAGCGCTTAGAGGACTTACTAAAGAAACAACCTACGGTGGAAAACAGCATGGAACATAATCGTATACAGCCTACACTACAGGGGGATTATGGAGATTTGAATCAAGAAATCCCTCAATTATATATTGAAGGGCTCAAAGAATTTTTATTCCGTTTAGAACAATTTATACAAGAGCCTATCGATCAACATACTTTACTATATGGAATTGATGGAAAGTTCTATGCTCCTACGATAAGAATTAATAATCATTTTGAAACTAGTATACATGGGCTATTTTTAATTGGAGATTGTTCAGGCGTTACGCATTCATTATCTCAAGCAGCTGCAAGTGGTCTGTATGTTGGAAAGTACTTATCTGACATTTAATTTCTATCATTAAAATGTCAGTCAAATATTTTCAATTTCAAAACACTTTACTTACATATAGTAAAAGTATATTAATAAGCCCCCTATCCTTCCCAGCTAATGATTAACCGACAAAAAATCGGGATTTTACAAAATACATGTGTAATATAACTGTATAATTAAAACGATTGGCATTCAATTCTAATAAATTGAATGTCAACAGTTTTAAAAGTCTCTATCCATTTTCACCTTTATTTGTTCGATATTTTGTAACATCATCATAGTGTTTAATATGATAGGATGTCTATAAGTCAATTTCACTACAACTATGACTTGTTCTGCCCGTTTCTCAAAAAGAGTTATATTTATGCTACTACGCTTTAAAAATCCCCATTGTATATATATGAATACTTCAAATTATTCCCTTTAGAAAACAAAGTCTAAATGGTTCATTACACTCTAATAGTTATAAAAACATAATATATAACTTTAGTTAAATAAATTATATAAAGAAGGTGTAAAAATGAATAACAAAATAAATTTACAAATGCAAAATATAAGTTTTGTTATAATAATGGCTTTAGCAGTATGGTTAAAAACATATCTTATTACGCGATTCAGTTTTGATTTAAAAATCGAGTCTTCAACGCAAGAGCTCATTTTGTTTATTAGCCCTCTAGCCGCATCATTAGCATTTATTGGATTAGCATTATTTGCAACTGGTGAAAAGCGAAATTATATAGCGCTCTGTATTAATTTCTTATTAACAATCGTGCTTGTTGGAAATGTAATGTTCTATGATTTTTATAGTGATTTCGTTACATTACCAGTACTTGGACAAACCTCAAACTTTGGCCAATTAGGCGCCAGTATTATAGAAATATTAAACTACAAAATTATACTCGCATTCGTAGACATTGTTTTCTTCTTTATTCTATTAAAAAAGAAATCATTGGTCTTTAAAACAGAACGTGTAACTCATTCTACGCGCTTGTTATACTTTCTTTTAACGATTGGTGTATTCTTTGCAAATCTACATCTTGCAGAAAAAGAGCGCCCTGAATTATTAACAAGATCATTCGACCGAGTCATGCTTGTCAAAAATTTAGGCTTATATACTCACCAAGTATACGACTTAACACTGCAAGTAAAAGCTGGGTCACAAAAAGCACTTGCTGATAGTAGTAAATTACAAGAAACTGAAAACTACGTAAAAGCAAACCAAAGCGAGCCAAACCCTAATATGTTTGGTGCAGCGAAAGGAAAAAACGTAATTGTCGTCACTCTTGAATCCTTGCAGACCTTCTTAATAGGCGCATCAGTGAACGGGCAAGAAGTTACACCATTCCTAAATGAATTCATAAATGAAAGTTATTACTTTGATAACTTTTTCCATCAAACTGGTCAAGGGAAAACATCTGATTCTGAATTTCTAATCGATACGTCGTTGTATCCATTAAATCGAGGAGCTGTATTCTTTACACACGGTAACAATGATTATACTGCAACTCCAGAAATTTTACGTCAGCAAGGTTATTTCACTTCTGTATTTCATGCGAATAACGCAACATTTTGGAATCGTAATATTATGTACTCCGCTCTTGGTTATGACCGTTACTATAATGAACTTGATTACAAAATCACGCCAGAAACAAATTTAAATTGGGGATTAAAAGATATCGAATACTTTGATCAATCAGTAGATATATTAAAAACTGTTAATCAACCATTCTATGCTCGTTTCCTTACTTTAACAAACCATTATCCATTTACGTATGATGAAGATACAAAATTCATTGAACCATACAACTCTGGTAATGGCGTATTTGATCGTTACATCGTAACAGCACGTTACTTAGACGAATCCATAAAAAAATTTATTGAACGTCTAAAGGCCGAGGGGCTTTACGATAATTCTATTATTGTGTTATACGGTGATCATTATGGCATTTCCGAAAAACATAATCGTGCAATGGCACAGTTTTTAGAAAAAGATCAAATAACAGAATTTGACACTTTAAATTTACAACGTACACCTTTATATATTCATATTCCTGGACAAACAGAAGGTCAAACTATTTCAAAGCCTACGGGACAAATCGATATGAAGCCTACTATTCTAAATTTATTAGGTGTTGATTTTACGAATGATATCCGTTTTGGCCATGATATGTTTTCAGATGAATATACTGGCTTTGTTGTTTTACGTGATGGTAGCTTCGTTACAGATAAGTATGCATACAAAAACAACACTTTCTACGACCGTATAACGGGTGAAATTGTGGATTTACCAAAAAAAGAAGCTCAAGCCCTCATTAAACGTGCACAAAATGAATTACGAATGTCTGACAAAATTATTGAAGGCGATTTATTACGTTTCTCAGAAAGCAATAAAATTAAAACTGGCGAAGTACAAACTAAAATTAAAGAAACAGAAAAATAATCTATATGAAAAAGGAGCAACTTATTACAGTTGCTCCCTTTTACTTTTATTCTACACTTGTTTCTAAAGCTACATCTGTATAGGTATTATCATTACCTATATTTAAAATTACTTCACATTGACGCAATCTCAATTCAAAGAGCATGATAGAATCATGATAAACTTCAGGATTTGATTTCATTTTATGTAACATCTCTTGTTTTTCTTGTATTTCTAATTGCGTATTTTCTACAGCTTGCTTTAAGGAGTTAAATGAATTCCTAAAGAATATATTAATATCTCGCTCTTGTGTGTTTTCAAACAGCTCAAATTGCAAGAAAAATTTCTTCATAATAGAAGCCGTTACTTCAGTATAATCTTCATTTTCTACATACTGTTTATATTTGTTATATAGCATAGATTTATTTTTAGGAAGAACTCCAAATAATTTACCGGCACTTTTTAGTAAAAATTGTGCTGGCGTAAATCGACGTAAAATATTTACTTCATCCATTTGTATTCTAGTCGTCATCCTGTCAGTATCTCTGCGCCAGTCATCAAGCACTTTAAAGTCACATTCTAACTGTATTTTATTTTCTCCAAATAGTGAATTAAGCCCTTCACTAAGTTCTTCTAAATACGTTTGACTTTGAAGAAGCTCATTATTAGAAGTTGCAATCCAATTTTGCATAGAAAGAGCAAGATTAGGTAATACAGTTTGTTCTAAATATTTATGCACTCTTTCATTCATTGCTTTATTTAGTTCCGTATCCATGTGTCCGAAATCACTTTCTTCACTAATTAAATTAGAACAGCTCTTTAATATCTTCGGAATATTTTCGGTAAGATCATTTGTAATTTCAGTCTTCATTGAACGATATGATTGTGTAATGAAATGAATTTTTTCCCTCTCAAATGTAGTAAGGTTATTAATGCTACCGTTTAGTTTCACTAGCATATCTTCATTCCAATTAATCGCATCCACTAAATTATTTTCTTTCTCAACGCGTTTATCCAAAAGATATGTAATTGTTTTTCGAATGAAGAACAATAGCTTTTCAGTACGTTCTGCATCCATATTTTTATGATTAAAGTTAAAATGAATAAACTCAGTTAAATCATTTAATTGTTGACTACTTGTATATAGCGAAGAGTAAGGGAAAATTCTCGCTTGCGGGAAATATGTGTTTATTCTCGCTTGCGTATCATATAATACTCTTTTCACTTCTGCTTCACTGTATATGTTATCGATTTTATTTAATAAGAAATGAATTTGTAAATTTGGTGTATGTTCTTGAATGCTTAATAGAATGTCACGTTCTTTGTCAGTAAAAGGTGAATCCGCATTCAATACGAATAGTAATTCGTCTACAGAATTCAAATATTCGAATATTTCATCTCTAGTGTCGTTATTCCTATTAAAGCCAGGTGTCACTACAAATGTAAGTTTATTTTCATTTAAAAATCTGCATGGTAATTTAAATTCAACACATGCTCTATCTCTATATGTTTGATGGTGTTGAGACATCATATTATAGTAATCAGAGACATCTTCCGTTGTTGTAATTGCAGAGTCTGTTATGGCATTAATTTCTGTATGAGCATCATTTTTTAAAACTACTACATTTGAAATTGATTTTTCTAATATATTTTCTCCTAATATAGAGTTAATAAATGTAGTTTTTCCGTTCCCTGAAGTTCCTGTTACTAAAATACGATTTGTTCTTAAATCTGCGAGCTCGTCAACTAACCATTTAAATCGGTGACCTATTTCTATATTCTGCTTTTGTGCCCACTGTGTAATAGATTCAAAAAGGTGTAAGCTGTACTCTAAGCCATTTACATGATTAATAGAATGTGACAGTAAGTTTTCCGCATGTTCTATATTTGCTGAATCTATTTTGGAAGGGAAAATCTCATCCCATGCCAATACAGCTGCAGATGGAAATACAGCATAAGATGGATTGACTACCTTTAACCAGTTTGCTAACAGATTTGGTATGATATCGTTTAATTGTCTAAGCGTATATTGACCTTGAATTAATGCAAAGTACGTTTCTTCGTAAAGTGCAGAAACTTTGTTCCATATATCAGACGATTGTATTTCAATATGTAAGAAAAATTCATTTATTGTATTAAGCCATAATAAGTAATTTTGTTCATTTCTATAACTGTTCCAAAGTGATGAAACCATTTGCGTAAATTGTACTTGATCTACATTATTTAATGTAACTAATGCATCATAAAAATAATCTGGTGAAATATGTTTAGTAAATCCTTTATCGATATATCCTTTTAACACCTCAAACCACGGATACGATTCTATTCGAATTAACTCATTCACAGCAAGCTCTACTGCACTATCAAAATCTTGTTGTTCCTCATAAAAGGAACGGGCAATTTTTGTTACATTCGGATAATCAGGATTTAAAGAAACTGCTTCTTTAATAACACCGAAAGCTGAGTCAAAATTATTTTGCTCAATGTAAAGAGAAAGTAATTGTAGCCTAATTTCGGTCATCAATATTTTATTATCAGTAGTAATAGAAGTATAAATGTTTTCAGCAAATGATAACTGATTAAGTTCAAAATAAGCATCCGCAATATTTTTTTGTGCCCATGGTGCTAATTCATTACTAACCTTCTCCCATTTAAAAATAGCTGCTTCAAAATCTTGATGACGATAATAAAATTCACCTTGCGCAAAACGAATATAAGACCCATCAGAAATCTCATTTTTTTCTTCGTTTACATAAGCTTGTCCAAGTACGTCAAGAGTTGGCTTTGTTTCATTCTCCATTAGGAATGTCTCATAATACATCTTTTTTATTAATTGTTTTTCTAATCTCATCTTTTCCCCCACTATATCTTGAAAATACATTTTTAAGATATATCAGTACTTTTTGTATGTATGCTTTTTATCTTAACAAAGAATATCTTTTGGAAAATTTCATTTTCCTTTCATTTTTCAAGTTAGATTGAATTTTTATGAGAAAAATTTCAGTTTTTTTTCAATTCCCTTTCAGTTATGAAACAGCATTAAATGTTCCTAATAACCTAATAACACTATAATATTCCACATTATATTATCAGGAAAACCCCATATAAACCATATTATAAAAACAATCTATAACGAATTTATATGCATAATTCACTGTGCTGTCAAACAAAAAAACAACAATAGGAGCCAACATCTATTCATACCATTTCTTTCTCAAATTGTTTTCCTTTAAAATGTTTCAGTAGTTATGTAATTAAATTCCATTAACCTATATAAATAACTAGTCCAAAAAAAATCTATATGCATATCATGTTATAGTAAAGAATTTAGGAAATCCTAAAAGGAGGCATTTTCATGTTTGAAGATAAATCTAAAATAAACTACCCATATGAATTTACTGAAACTACAACAGTTCCTCTAAAGAACCCCATTGATAAAAAATTCAAGAACGGCTCTGGTACACATACTTTCCCAATTAAGAAGCATTATAAAGAGCAAGTTCTATACACTGAAAAAATCAATAATAATAAAAATAAATAATTGTATAGACCCTTATAACAATTAGCCAAATAAGAAGCAACATTTAACCATGCATAGTTATTTGGTTAGTAATGTAGAAATCTTTATTAGACAATTCATGCACCTTTTAAAAAGTGCTGTATACAGCGCTTTTTTATACATAGATAAATTTAAGCTAACGCAACCAAGAAATAAACTGTAAAATTACTCCACCATATTTTCGTTTAACAATTAAATCTACATATGAAAAGGGAGCAACAGTAAATGTTGCTCCCTTTTGAAATATAATTTTATTCACTCTACATAACCCTCTTAAACATCTTCTCCAACTCATAAGTAGAATGATGCACAAGAATTGGTCTTCCGTGCGGGCATGTGTACGGGTTTGTTGTTGTACGTAGTTCTTCCAGTAAAGCAAATATTTGATCGTTCGTTAAATATTGATTCGCTTTAATGGATGCTTTACAGCTCATCATGATAGCTGCTTCTTCACGTAACTTCTTAATATCAACTTTTTTTAGTTTAACAACTTGCTCCATCATTTCATCGATAATTTCTGTTTCTTGTCCTTTCGGGAACCACGTTGGATGCGAGCGGACGATAAAGGATTGATGGCCAAATTGCTCCAAGAATAGACCAACTTTTTTTAGTTCTTCTAGTTGCTCTTCGACACGTAAAAATTCAGTAAGAGATAAATCGATGCGGTACGGTACAAGTAATTCTTGTACTTCTTGCGCTACCCTTCCTACTTTATCACGAAAGTATTCATAATTAATACGTTCCTGCGCGGCATGCTGGTCAATCATATATAAGCCTTTATCATTTTGAGCGAAAATATATGTTCCATGCATTTGTCCAATTGGATAAAGCGGTGGTAAGTCATTCCCGTTCATTTCAATCTCTTTTATTTCCCGAACTTCTTCTTCTAATTCCTCTAGTTCAAAGTCCTCTTCGTTACTGTCCCACGATTTCTTTTCTTGAATTGGCTCTTCAATTATCGGTTTAGTGGATGGTTGCCAACTTTGTTCTTCTCTCACGAGTGACTGTGGTGGTTGCCATTCTTGCTTCGGTGGTTGCCAAAGCTGCGCTGGCTGTTTTACAGCCTCTGGTTCTTCTTGTTTTGCATCCATGCCAGTCGGTAAAACGATGTCCGGCATAGATGGTTCTTTCGGCTTCGCATGCTCAAACTGGAACTGTTCTTGCACACTTTCGTCTTTTTCTTTTTTCTTCGTTGTTACACCTGCATCTGGAATAAGCTGTATTTTTTTAAATGCCGCTTGCAATGTTTCTTCGATCAGCTTTAGTAATTCCTGTTCTTTACTAAAACGAACTTCTAATTTCGCTGGATGTACGTTAACATCAACTAGCATTGGATCCATTTCAATCGATAAGAAGCCAATTGGATACCGGCCAACTGGCAGTAATGTATGGTACCCTTGCTGAATTGCTTTCATTAATACAAAGTTTCGAACGTAACGACCATTTACAATTGTTGACATATAATTACGAGATGCTCTCGTTACTTCTGGTAATGTTACATAGCCTTTAATTGTAAAGTCTAAAGATTCGGCTTCAATTGGAACAAGCTTCTTCGCAACTTGAATACTGTAAATCGATGCAAGTACTTGTCTTACATCACCGTTACCTGACGTATGAAGCAATTTCTTTTCATTATGAAACAGTTTTAACGATACTTCTGGATGTGACATTGCAATACGATACACGATATCTGTAATATTTCCGAGCTCTGTATGAATGGTTTTCATATATTTAAGACGTGCTGGAGTATTAAAGAATAAGTTTTGTACTGTAATATCTGTTCCTTTTCGGCTCGCAGTCTTCTCTTGCTTTATAATGTCTCCACCTTTAATAATAAGGTGTGTACCAGGCGCATCACCTGTGCTAGTAATTAATTCTAATTCACTAACTGAAGCAATACTCGGCAATGCCTCACCGCGGAAACCGAGTGTTCTTATGCGGAACAAATCGTTTTCATCTTTAATTTTACTCGTTGCATGACGTTCAAAAGCGACGATACAGTCTTCTTCTGCAATACCATCACCGTTATCAATGATACGAATTTTCGATAACCCAGCTTCTTCTAAGTGGATTTCAATAGATGTACTATTCGCATCGATAGAATTTTCCACAAGTTCTTTTACGACTGAAGCAGGGCGCTCTACTACTTCCCCTGCCGCAATTAGGTTAGAGAGTTGATCATCGAGTTTGCGAATTTTCCCCATCTACTTACTCATCCTTTCTTTAACTTTTTCTGTAAGCGATACAATTCGTTCATCGCTTCTAAAGGTGTCATATCAAGTAAATCAATTTTTTTAATTTGCGCAAGTACTGCCGTTTCTTTTGCATCTAGAACTGGCTTGTCTTGTTTTTTCGAAGACTGCTCTGCGCCAAAGAACGATAGTTGTGATTCTTCTTCAGCCTCTACTTTCGTCTCTTGTATTTCTACTGGTTCTTCTTTTACAACTACAGCATCTGGAGTAACTTCTTGTACTTTCACTTCTGTACGCTTTGGAATAATAATTTCTTCCTGTCCTTCTAGTTGTGCTAACACTTCTTTCGCACGAGCGATTAAGCTATCTGGAAGCTCCGCAAGTTGCGCAACGTGAATACCGTAACTCTTATCAGCTGCTCCATCTTGAATTTTATGAAGGAATACTACTTTTCCATTCTCTTCAATTGCTGAAACGTGTACATTTTTCAGTTGATCTAAACTCTCTTCTAACACCGTCAATTCGTGATAATGCGTAGAGAATAACGTTTTTGCACCAATTTGGTCATGAATATGTTCAATAATCGCTTGTGCAAGTGCCATACCATCATACGTAGATGTACCGCGTCCAATTTCATCGAATAAAATTAAGCTTCTTTCAGATGCGTTTGCAATTGCATTTTTCGCTTCTAACATTTCGACCATAAATGTACTTTGACCTGAAATTAAATCATCTGCTGCACCAATTCTCGTAAAGATTTGGTCAAATACAGGTAATACTGCTTCTGTTGCTGGTACGAAACAACCGATTTGCGACATAACCGTTACAAGTGCTAATTGTCTCATATACGTACTTTTACCAGACATGTTCGGCCCTGTAATTAAAAAGACATCCATATTCTCTGGCATAATACAATCATTCGGTACATACAATTTCCCGTTCAATACTTTTTCAACGACAGGATGACGACCATCTTTAATAAAGATTTCGCGCTTTGTTGTCAGTACAGGTTTTACAAACTGTTCTTCTTCACTAACTGTCGCAAAACTTTGCAGTACGTCTAATTCACTAATTACTTTCGCTAAATGTTGTAATTTCGGAATAAATACTTTTACTTCTTCACGAAGTGCTGTAAATAAATCGTATTCTAGCTGTACAATCTTTTCTTCAGCTTCTAAAATTAACGTTTCTTTTTCTTTCAGTTCATCTGTAATGAAACGTTCAGCATTAGCAAGCGTCTGTTTACGCTCATAGCGACCTTCTGGAAGTGCTGCAAGATTCGCTTTCGTTACTTCAATGTAGTAACCGAAAATACGGTTGTATCCGATTTTTAACGATTTAATTCCAGTAATATCACGTTCTCTTTTTTCAAGCTCGGCAATCCACGTTTTCCCGTTTTTACTAACGTAACGATATTGATCAAGCTTGTCATTATAACCATCTTTAATAATATCTCCATCTTTAATCGAAAGCGGTGGGTTTTCTTGAATACTTCTTCCTAGTAATTCTGTTAAGCTTTCACATGGATCTGCACCTTGAATTAATCTCGATGCATAAGCGTTATCTAACAAACTAATTGCTTCTAAAATAGCTGGTACTTGAAGTAATGAACGTCTTAATTGTAATAAGTCTCTTGCATTTACGTTACCAAATGCAACTTTTCCTGCTAAACGTTCTAAATCATATACTTCTTTTAACTTTTCTTTTAAATCTTCACGTAAGAAGTAATCATTTACAAACGTTTCAACCATTTCTAAACGCTCTTCAATTCTTTCTTTCTGTATAAGTGGACGTTCCATCCACTGTTTTAACATACGACCACCCATAGCTGTTTTCGTCTTATCCAATAACCATAATAGTGATCCTGTTTTTTCTTTCGTTCGAAGTGTTTCTGTCAGTTCTAAATTTCGCTTTGAATGTACATCAATTTTCATAAATTGATTCGTATAATAAATTTCTACTGGTTGCAAATGATCTAAAGAACGTTTTTGCGTTCTTATTACATAGTTAAATAAACGTCCAACTGCTTTAATTAATTTTGCTTGTGAAACATTTTTCACAAGATGTTCTAATCCTTCCGGAATTGCCGTTGCATCTTCATACGAAATCGTCATTTTCAATGTTTCAGTTAACTTGTTTAGTTCATCTTTAGAAAATGAAGAATCAACAACAATTTCTTTCGAACCAGTTGCATACACTTCTAATAAAATATCTTCTACTGAACCAGTCAATAACGTTACTGTATTTTGTCCAGTCGTTAAGTCGTTACAAGCTAATGCATATGATCCATCTTCAAAATGTGTTAATGCAGCTAAGAAGTTGTTTTCTTTCTCATCAATTGTACGCCCTTCCATCATCGTTCCTGGCGTAATTAATTGTACTACTTCACGACGTACTACACCTTTAGCTGTTTTCGGATCTTCTACTTGCTCACAAACAGCTACTTTATATCCTTTTTCAACAAGTTGTTCAATATAGTTTTTAGCCGCATGATACGGTACACCGCACATTGGTATACGTTCACTACTACCGCCATCTCGGCTCGTTAATGTAATTTCAAGTTCATGAGCTGCTTTTACAGCATCCTCAAAGAACATTTCATAAAAATCGCCTAAGCGAAAAAATAAAAAGGCATCTTGATAATCTGCCTTAACCTTTAAATATTGCTGTATCATAGGCGTATATTGAGTCATACTTTTCCTCCATAATTCTTACATGATAATCTATTTTCATATATGTCGCATTTCACGGACACTCTTATCTCCTATTTCAGGAGTCTTTCTTCATTATAACATATTTCATAAAGAATCATGTTCATTCAGCGCCACTTATGTAAAGTAAAAAGCTAGGAAGAACTTCTCCCTAGCTTTCTATTACTCTTCTTCTGCATCAACGATAAAGTTTGGATCTAATTCTTCAAATTCATCATCAGCAATTTGGAAATCATCATCTGATTCTACGCAGCCTTCAGGATTTACACTTACACAAATTTTCGTTTCTCCAACTACTTCTGTTACAAATTCACGTTCTACAGTTACAACAATTTTATTACCATTTGGTGATACAAGTGCTTCTAAACAATTTGGCGGCTGAATAACACGAGCAATAATTTCTAAATCGTCACCAGAAAAGTTTTTATCACGATAACCAATACTTACTTCGTCCGTGTAGTTCACACGTTCTGTTACAACTTCAGTCTTTGTATTTCCATCAAATGAATACCAAGTGTTCACATCATAGAAACCTTCAATTTCCACATGCTTTCCATTCTTTCTTGCTTCGTACGAGTGGTTAATTACCCAGCACCCTAAAATACTTGTTGGTTCATTATTCGATTCACATGTATGCGTTGACTTTGTATACTTACGTCCTTTTCCAACCACTGCTTTTGTAATAATCTCTCTAAATTCGGACATTCGTAACCCTCCTCAATCACTATTCACTTAATCATATGCGTGACAATAGCGGAATGTGTCATTCTTTTTTTGAGAAGAACTTACGTTTAATCCACAAAAAAAAGAGATGTCAATATGACATCTCTTTAACAACCACAATTTCCTTTTTTACTTTCTACCGCTGCGCCAGTTTCACCCTTTAGTACATCGCCACCAGTTGAAATTAATATTTCATCTGTTACGTTGTTAGAAATTGTACTAGCAACTAACTGTAATAAGTCATTTACGTATGTTTGTGAAGATTTAAATTGTTGTACGACTGGAATACTGTCTAACTTATCTTGCAATGCATCAATTTCAGCTTCTACCTTTTTTAAAGCTTCCCATTTCCCGTAATGTTGCAAGTTTACAGCTTGTTTTTGCAGTGCTTTAATTTCATCGATTGCGCGCTTTACATTTTCATTTTTATGAATTTGCGCCTCTGCTTTCTTAAAAAAATCAACTTCTTCTGTTTCAGAAATCATTTTTGCTAATTCTTTCGCTTGTTCAACAATGTCATCTTTCGAATATACTTTCATCTATTATTTCACCTCAATCGGCTCTTCAACTAATTCCCCGTTAAGAGACCAAGTTTTTGCTTCCGTTACTTTTACTTTCACAAGCTGACCAATTAAAGATTTTGAAGCGACGAAGTTTACAAGTTTATTCGTACGAGTATAACCTGCAAGTACTTCCGGATTATTTTTACTTTCCCCATCAACTAACACTTCTACAATTTGACCTTTATAACGACTATTCTTTTCAATTGCCAACGTATTTACTAGTGTATTTAAGCGTTGAAGACGTTCTTTCTTCACTTCCATCGGTACATTATCTTTCATTTTTGCAGCTGGTGTACCTTCGCGAGGAGAATAAATAAATGTAAAGGCAGTATCAAATCCTACTTCACGATATAACGACATCGTTTCTTCAAATTGCTCATCTGTTTCATTTGGGAAACCAACGATAATATCTGTCGTTAATACTGCATCTGGAATTGCTTCTTTAATTTTTCTTACAAGTTCTAAATAATGCTCACGCGAATATTTACGCGCCATAATTTTCAGCATATCTGTACTTCCAGATTGAACTGGTAAATGGATATGTTCTACTAGGTTGCCACCTTTGCCAAGCACTTCAATTAAGTGATCATCGAAATCACGTGGATGACTCGTTGTAAAACGAATACGGGCAATATCAACTTTACGGAGCTCGTCCATTAAATCGCCAAGACCGTATTCTATATCTTCAAAGTCTTTACCATATGCATTTACGTTTTGTCCAAGTAACGTAATTTCTTTATAACCATTTGCAGCTAAATGACGAATCTCTTGGATAATATCTTCTGGACGTCTGCTTCGCTCTTTTCCTCGTGTATACGGTACAATACAATACGTACAGAACTTATCACAGCCATACATAATATTTACCCAAGCTTTAATGTCACCACGACGTACTTTCGGAAGGTTTTCAATTACGTCACCTTCTTTTGACCATACTTCAACTACCGTCTCTTTCGAGAACATCGCATCTTTTAGAATGTACGGTAATCTATGAATATTATGCGTTCCAAATACCATATCTACATGCTGATTTTTTTGCATAATTTTATTTACAACAGATTCTTCTTGAGACATACAACCACATACACCAATTAAAAGGTCCGGATTTCTTCGTTTGAGTGACTTTAAATGGCCTAGTTCACCAAACACTTTATTTTCAGCATTTTCACGAATCGCACAAGTATTTAATAAAACTACATCTGCATCCTCAGTTGAAAAAGTTGGTTCATATCCAAGCGTTGTGAAAATACCTGCCATTACTTCCGTATCATGCTCATTCATTTGACAACCATATGTACGAATATAGAATTTTCTTCCTGTACCAAAATTGCGAAACTCTTCAGGTAAGCCAAAATCCCGTTCAATTTTAACTTCTTCTTTCCCCCGCTTTTTCGCATCCTTTAAGGAAGGTGGTTGATATACACTTTCAAAGTATTTACTATAATCTTTCTCTTCTTTTTTCGTAGAGGAATTTGCTTGTTGACTTGCTAATCGTTGTTGCTCGTTCATCGGTAATCTCCTTTCACCCTTAACTATACATACTCTATAGTCCATTTTAATGCGCCTAGACTCACCTCAAAAATGGTTAGATAGCTTGAGAGATAACTTGTCCTTTGAAACTTGAGTAATCAATCTAATCATTCATAAGAATGAAGTCTTCCCCACGCAAATAGACATTCCCTTTTTATCATTTCTTGTTGTCCTACCCAAAAGCATATTGCTTTATCCCTATAAACATTACCATAGTATGATGTATTTCGCCAATTTTAACAATAAAGAGGTCCTTTATTATCTTACATTTCATAAGCAATGAACTTGCTATTTTCATACAACGATTTATATATTATTTTACCATTCTGAATTTTCTAAGTAAACAAGACTATCCTATATTTTTGCGCATAAAAAAGGTTGCCAAATTGGCAACCTCCTCTTCTTACATTACATAAATTCAGCAACAAGCTCATCAAACATTTTCTGATCCATATTTAAATCAGATTTCACTAAAGGCTCTTCACTATAGCCTTTAACAAGTTCTTGATATGATGGTTGCTTAGTATTTTGATAAATTAAACCTGTTACTAAACCGTTATTTTCCATTAACGTTTGCATAGCCATCATACGATTAGATGGATCATATCCCTCTACCGTGCTTAGTTTCGTTAAGTTCTCTTTAAACCAATCGTAAGTATTTACTTTATTGTAAGTAACACATGGGCTAAATACGTTAATTAATGAGAATCCTTTATGGTTAATACCAGCTTCAATAATTTGTGTTAATTCTTTTAAATCACTCGAAAAGCTTTGCGCCACAAATGTCGCACCAGCTGTTAAAGCCATTTCCATTACATTTAGTGATGGTTCAATTGAACCTTGTGGTGTGCTTTTCGTTTTAAATCCAGCTTCACTACGTGGTGAAGTTTGCCCTTTTGTTAATCCGTAAATTTGGTTATCCATTACGATGTACGTAATGTCGATATTACGACGAATAGAATGGATTGTATGTCCCATACCAATCGCAAATCCATCACCATCACCACCTGAAGCGATAACTGTTAAATCACGATTTGCCATTTTCACACCTTGTGCAATCGGAAGGGCACGACCATGAATACTATGCACACCATATGAATTAATATAACCTGAAATACGGCCTGAACAGCCGATACCAGAAATAACAGCAAGTTCATCTGGATTTAAACCAACGTTAGCTGCTGCACGTTGAATTGCAGCTTGCACTGAGAAGTCTCCGCAACCTGGGCACCAGTTTGGCTTTACACTGTTACGAAAGTCCTTAAATGTTGCCATTTAATACAACCCCTTTTTTGCATTCGTTGTAAATCTCTTTCGGCAAGAATGGGTTTCCATCATATTTTAAAAGACTAGAAATTTTCTCACCATTACCAAGATTCATTTTCATAATGTTAGCAAGCTGACCTGTTGCATTGTTTTCTACTACTACAACACGCTTCGCCTTTTTCACAAGTGGATCGATTTCAGCTGTTGGGAACGGGTGAATTAAACGCACATGAGCATGGTTTACTTTCATACCCTCTTGTTCTAAACGCGTCATTGCCTCTTCGATTGCACCACGAGTTGAGTTAAATCCAACAAGCAATACGTCTGCTTCTTCATGCTTAACATTTTTATAAACAGGGGTATTAAACTTCAAGTTCTCCATTTTACGGAAACGTTTGTCCATTTGATCTTTACGGTTTATTGCTGATTCCGATGGTTTTCCAGTTTCATCATGTTCTACACCTGTAACATGGTGAACACCATTTTTCATACCAGGTAAAACACGCGGTGAAACGCCGTCTTCTGTTACTTCATAACGCTTGAAGTATGCTTTATTTTCACGTTCTGGTAATTCCGCTTCTAAATCAAGCTTACCACGACGAATTTCCACTTTATCTAATTTAAGTGGTTCTACTGTTTGTTTTCCTAACGAAAGCTGTAAATCTGTTAAGAAAATAACAGGAACTTGATATTCTTCAGATAAGTTAAATGCTTCTACAATGTCATAGAAAGCTTCTTCAACTGTACTTGGCGCCATTACGATTTTTGGAATTTCACCATGCGTACCGTAAATCATCGCCATTAAGTCAGACTGTTCTTGCTTCGTTGGTAATCCTGTACTTGGGCCGCCACGTTGTGTATCAACAATTACTAATGGGGTTTCTGTAATACCTGCTAAACCGATTGCTTCCATCATTAATGAAAGACCAGGACCAGCAGATGCCGTTAATGTACGAACACCAGCATAGTTTGCACCGATTGCCATTGTACAAGCTGCGATTTCATCCTCAGTTTGGATTACTGTTCCGCCGACTTTCGGTAATTTTTTAATTAAATATTCCATAATTTCTGATGCAGGTGTGATTGGGTATGCTGACATAAAACGAGCACCACCAGCTACCGCACCAAATGCAATTGCATCGTTTCCAATCATAAACATGCGTTTTTTACCATCAGCTTTTTCAAGCTGCATCATGTTTACTTTCTCACCTAGTAATTCTTTCATATATTGAGAGCCACGTTTAATTGCGTCCATATTCTTTTGAACGACTTGCTCTCCTTTACGACCAAAGATTTCTTCAACAACATCTAAATAAGCTGTTTCATCTAATCCTAATACTGCACTTGATGCTCCAACAGCAACCATGTTTTTCATTAATGATGTGCCTAATTCCGAAGCAATATCTGTAAACGGTATCACATATAGATTTACATCTGTATTGTCAGGTATTGTTGGATTAAATTTCGCATCCGCAACTACAATTCCACCTGGACGTAGTTCGTGGAAATTAAAATCAATTGTTTCTTGGTCAAAAGCAATTAAAATATCTAAATCATCTGAGATCGCTCGTACTTCTGTTGTACTTACACGAATTTTATTATTTGTATGGCCGCCTTTTATACGTGATGAGAAGTGGCGGTAACCGTATAGGTAATATCCTAATCGGTTTAATGCAATACAGAAGATTTCTCCTGTACTTTCAATTCCTTCACCTTGTTGGCCTCCAACTTTCCATGAAAGTTGACTAATCATCTCCTACACCCCTTTTGGCTGCATTCATTGTAGTGTATTTTTTTACAGTAATAGTTTAGCATTTTTTATGCAAATAAACTACAACGGACGCAAATTATGCCTCTTCTGATTTCCCTGAATCTTTAGTATAAAGCTATTTTGTTTTTCATTCTAGTATTAGGTCTTAAAAAAAGCAATAAAATCAAATGAATTAATTTTAATTTTTCTGAATTTTAAGTCAGAATTCAGAAACTCATATGTTCTACAAAATTATCATATAAAAATCGTTCTACAGTAGATGCAGCATAGTGTTTGCAAAGCTCGTTCATTACATTTTCATAATCTCGATACGCTGATACATTTACAACTGTATCTACAATCCCATCAAAATCTGAACCAAACCCTATATTGTTTTCTCCACCTAGCAAGCAAATATATTCGATATGTTTTATTATATCTGTTATATTTGCTTCATTTTCATTCGTTAGGAACTGTGGTACAAAAGTGACACCGATCATGCCATTTTTCTTTATAAGAGCTTTAAGTTGTTCATCATTCAAATTACGTGGGTGCTCACAAAGTTTCATACAATTTGAGTGGGAGGCAATAGGATTTTTTACAATTTCTATCACATCCCAAAAGCTTCTTTCATTCAGATGAGACACATCAGTCCATACATGTAACGTATTAAGTTCTTGTACAACTTGTTTACCAAAAGTCGTTAAACCCGCCCCACGCGTCTCTAGCGCACCATCAGCTAAGAAATTGGCATAGTTCCATGTCAGTCCAAAAGAACGTACTCCTAGGCGATACAACAACCGTAATTTCATTGCATCTTTTCCAATTGCTTCGCATCCTTCTAGTGTTAATATCGCTCCAACCTCGTCCTGTTTTAACACGTTAATATCATCTTTTGTCTGAATAAACTTTACACCTGGTAGGGATAAAATTTCATTATAAAAAATATCCACCATTTGTAATGCTACTTCAAATCGGTTTTCATATGCCACTGTTTCTGGCACATATATAGCAAAACATTGTATACTTCCTTTTCTTCTCTTTAACTGTTCAAATGTAATATGTAATTTTGAATCATCTTTAAAATTCCTTTTCCCTTGTGCACTCCATAACTGAAGAAGCACGTCACAATGAGCATCAAAAATTTTCATTTTCATTCCTCCATTATAAAAACAACCTGTTTGCATACTGCAAACAGGTTGTTTAAACTTAACGAGGTTCTACAATTAATTTTATTGCTGTACGCTCTTCGCCATCAATCATAATATCTGTAAACGCTGGGATACAAATCAGGTCCAAACCACTAGGCGCTACAAATCCTCTTGCGATTGCTACTGCCTTTACAGCTTGGTTCAATGCACCTGCACCAATAGCTTGAATTTCTGCTGTTCCGCGTTCGCGAATAACACCTGCAAGTGCACCAGCTACAGAATTAGGGACCGACGTTGCTTTAACTTTTAATATTTCCATTCCGCGTTTCCTCCTCGTTTCTTTAAAAAGTATTAGCAATTATTTCACTTTAACTTATATTCACGAGGAATGGCGCGTATTCCTGCTAAATTTTCGTAATTTTTCTAAAAAATTAAAATATAATAACTTATCTAAAATTTAACGAAAATTTACTCGAAAAATGGTTGATCGTCATTAATTAAAATACGTTCAATTTTCTTTGCTTTTCCTGTATTTGGATCCACATCAATTAACACTGCACTTAATTGCGTTCTACCATTTGTTACTTCAAATCGTACTGGTAAGTTTGTTAAAAACTTCTTCAATACTGCTTCTCTGTCCATACCTAATATTCCGTCATACGGCCCTGTCATCCCAACATCTGTAATGTATGCCGTTCCGCTTGGTAAAATACGGTTATCCGCTGTAGGGACATGCGTATGCGTACCTACTACTGCTGTAGCACGTCCATCTACATACCAACCTAGCGCTTGTTTTTCACTTGTAGTCTCCGCATGGAAATCAACAAATATAATATTCGTACGCTTTTTCGCAATATTAATTAATTCATCCACTTTACGGAATGGACAATCAATTGGAGGAAGGAAAGTACGTCCTTGTAAGTTAATAACTGCAACTTCTGTTCCATTACAGTTCACAAATATAAGTCCTTTTCCTGGAGTTCCTTCTGGGAAGTTTGCTGGTCTTGCAAGATATTTTGCATCATCGATGAATTCAAATACTTCACGATTATCCCAAGCGTGGTTTCCAAGTGTAACTGCCTGCGCCCCACACTCTAAAAAGTTTCGATATATTTTTTCTGTAATCCCACGGCCACCTGCTGCGTTTTCTCCATTAATGATTGTTACTGTAGGTGTATATTTTTTCTTTAATGCCGGTACGTATTGTTGAATCATACCTCTACCAGGAGATCCTACTACATCCCCAACAAATAATATTCTCATATGTCTTATCCTTTCTATGTACTGCATTTTTTATTGCTATAGCATCAAGTAAATTCCTTATAATATCTTTATTATAAGTTTGTTTCACTTTTATGCTATATAACTAACTGTCTTTATTTTATCCAATTCCAACACAAAAAAATAAAGTGGTGTTTCACCACTTTATTTTGCGTATTCCACTGCACGCGTTTCACGAATAACAGTTACTTTAATATGTCCTGGGTAATCCAGTTCATTTTCAATACGTTTTCGGATATCACGAGCTAAACGATGAGCTTCTAAGTCATCGATTGTATCTGGTTTTACCAAAATACGAACTTCACGTCCTGCTTGAATTGCAAATGATTTTTCAACGCCTTCATAAGACTCTGAAATCTCTTCTAACTTTTCAAGACGACGAATATAGTTTTCAAGTGTTTCACTACGAGCTCCCGGTCTTGCAGCTGATAAAGCATCTGCTGCTGCAACTAAAACTGCAATGATAGAAGTTGGTTCTGTGTCACCATGGTGAGATGCGATACTGTTTATAACTACAGGATGCTCTTTGTATTTCGTTGCGAGTTCAACACCAATTTCAACGTGGCTACCTTCTACTTCATGGTCTATCGCTTTTCCGATATCATGTAATAGACCAGCACGTCTTGCTAGTTTTTCATCCTCGCCAAGCTCTGCCGCCATAAGTCCAGTTAAATATGCAACTTCCATAGAGTGTTTTAAGACGTTTTGACCATAACTTGTACGGTATTTTAAACGGCCTAAAATTTTAATTAAATCTGGATGTAATCCGTGAACACCCACTTCAAACGTTGTTTGCTCTCCGACTTCGCGAATATACTCGTCCACTTCACGTCTTGATTTTTCGACCATCTCTTCAATACGCGCTGGGTGAATACGTCCGTCCTGTACTAGTTTATCAAGAGCGATACGAGCTGTTTCACGACGAATTGGGTCGAATCCAGAAAGGATTACCGCCTCTGGTGTATCATCGATAATTAAGTCAATACCCGTTAACGTTTCTAACGTACGAATATTACGACCTTCACGCCCGATAATACGTCCCTTCATTTCGTCATTTGGAAGATTTACAACCGAAACGGTTGTTTCAGCAACATGATCAGCTGCACATCTTTGCATTGCAAGAGATAAAATCTCTTTTGCTTTCTTATCCGCTTCTTCTTTCGCGCGAACTTCACTTTCTTTTACCATAACAGCGATTTCATGAGAAACTTCATTTTCTACTTTACCAAGAATAATTGCTTTCGCTTGTTCGCGTGTCAGATTGGAAATGCGCTCTAATTCCGTTTGTTGCTTTTGAACTAACTCTCCCACTTTGCTTTCCAACTCTTCAATCTGTTGTTGTCTCGCTACAAGAGAATCCTCTTTCTTCTCTAACTGCTGCTCGCGTTTATCGAGCGTTTCGTCTTTACGATCAAGGTTCTCTTCTTTTTGCATTAAACGATTTTCTTGTTTTTGTAATTCGCTTCTACGGTCACGAATTTCTAATTCAGCTTCTGTACGAAGTGTATGAATTTCATCCTTTGCTTCTAAAAGCGCTTCTTTCTTAAGTGCTTCAGCCTCACGATTCGCTTCGTCTAGAATACGTTTCGCTTCATTAGCCGCACCATTAATCTTCGCTTCAGCAATAGACTTTCGAACAAAAAAGCCAACAACTGCACCGACTGTTGTTGCAAGCAAAATGGAGATGAGTATCCAAACTGTACTACTCATGATTTCACCTCCCCTTGCTATGAATGAAAAAAGACTGTCGGCATGTACATTAAATTACAACATACAGCAAAGACCGTCGTCCCGCTTTTTTAAGGGACTTTCTTCATTTCACAATTAAAATGTCATATTATTATTTCGGTAAGATTTAAACCTTACTCCGAATATTACTTCTCTTCTTGAGAAGAGTATATCGTATATAAGAAAAAATATACATTCTCATTGTATCTATCGTAATTTTCATTGTCAAGCGTTGTCTACTTTTACTTTCTTTACCTTCAGCCTTGAATGTGATGTAAATTTAAAAAGTAAGGAGCCTACTATACTGGAAAACCTTAGTAATTCCCAATTCTTTTCCTTAAAATATTTAAATATCCCTCTTTACACAACCCATTTGAAGTAAAAAAATATTTTTATCAATAGTATTATGCTCCTTAATAGTAGATAAAAAAATAAAAGACACGAGGCCGTGTCTTTTATTTTTTAATCAAGAAGAGTTGAATCTTCTGCGCCCTCAGCACCAGAATCTTCACTAATTCCGTGATGCTCACGAATAAAGAAGGCAATTTCTTCTCTTAAATCTGTATTTTCTTTTAAGAACTGCTTCGAATTTTCACGACCTTGTCCTAGGCGTTCTTCATTATAAGAATACCAAGCACCGCTCTTTTGAACGATATCAAGCTCAGAAGCCATATCCAAGATTTCACCTTCTCTTGAAATACCTTCTCCGTACATAATATCAACTTCCGCAACACGGAATGGTGGTGCTACTTTATTTTTCACTACTTTTACTTTTGTTTTATTACCAACGATGTCGTTACCTTGCTTTAATTGCTCCGCACGACGCACTTCAAGACGTACAGTTGAATAGAATTTCAACGCACGACCACCTGGAGTTGTTTCTGGGTTTCCGAACATAACCCCAACTTTTTCACGAATTTGGTTAATAAAGATTGCAATTGTTTTTGATTTGTTGATTGCTCCTGAAAGCTTACGCAGTGCTTGTGACATTAAACGTGCTTGTAAGCCTACATGTGAGTCACCCATGTCGCCTTCAATCTCTGCTTTCGGTACAAGAGCTGCTACAGAGTCAATTACGATAATGTCAACCGCACCACTTCGTACAAGTGCTTCCGCGATTTCTAATCCTTGCTCCCCTGTATCAGGCTGTGATAATAGTAATTCATCTATGTTAACGCCTAATTTTTGTGCATATACAGGATCCATTGCGTGCTCCGCATCGATGAATGCTGCTTGTCCACCTTGACGTTGTACTTCTGCAATTGCATGTAATGAAACTGTCGTTTTACCTGAACTTTCAGGTCCGTAAATTTCGATAATACGGCCACGTGGATATCCGCCTACTCCTAGTGCCACATCAAGTGCTAAAGAACCACTAGAAACCGTAGAAACTCTACGCTCTGCTTGTTCTCCTAATTTCATAATTGAACCTTTACCGAATTGCTTCTCTATTTGTTTTAACGCCATATCTAACGCTGCTTGACGATCACTCATTCAAAATTCCTCCTTAACTGAATTGCTAATCTTATTATACCTATTTTCAATTCAATTTGCCAACAAAATCGAACATTTATTCGATTTTTTTATTTTCTATCAAATAATATCTAAATTTAAACGTAAAAAAAGCTAGAAGAAACTTATATCTCTTCTAGCTTTTTATATAAATGATAAAATCCATATTTTGCTGTTCGTTCTCTAATTTGTTGACGACTTCCGCTTAAATTAAGAGGAAAGACTACAGTTGGTTCATCCTTAATCGAAAGCCCAACAAATACTGTTCCTGGTTCTTTCTGTTCTGAAGCATCTGGCCCTGCTACCCCAGTGAAACTAATTCCGATATCCGCTTTTAATACATCCTTAACATTTTCAGCAAGATAACGAGCACATTCTTTACTAACTGCACCATCAGTATGCAATACTTCTTCAGGCACACGTAAAACATGTTGCTTCACATCATTATGATAACAAATGACACCGCCTTTAAATACAGAAGAAACACCAGCGTTTTCAGTTACTTGATTTCCAAAAAAACCACCTGTTAAACTTTCTGCACACGCTAAAGTTAACCCTTTTCTCTTCAATAACTCGATTGCCTTATAATGCAAAAATTCTTGGTCATATCCGTAGAAAAATTCTCCTACTCTTTCTAAAATCAAATCTTCCACATGTTGAATTAGTTTCTCCGCTTCGCTAACATTTTGATGCTTAGCGGTTAAACGTAATGTCACTTCTCCATCATTTGCTAACGGGGCAATTGTTGGGTTTGTTTGTCCATCAATTAAATCTTGAACTTTCACCTCTAATTGGGACTCCCCAATACCAAAGAAACGAAGCACACGAGAATAAATGTTTTCTCCTGTTGTAAAATTACGTAAAAAAGGCTCTACGTAACTTACATACATTGGTTTCATTTCTTTTGGCGGCCCTGGTAATAAAATATAAACTTTTCCGTTCTTATTTACCCCCATACCTGGCGCCATACCGTGGTCATTTGCAAATACTGTTGCTCCATTTAAAACGAGCGCTTGCTTTTTATTATTCTCCGTAAATTCACGGCCTGTACGCTTAAAGTAATTACTTATTAAGGCTAATGCCTTTTCATCATACACAAGCTCTTCATCTAAACTAGTAGCTATCGTTTCTTTCGTTAAATCATCTTTTGTCGGTCCTAATCCACCTGTAAAAATAAGTATATCAGCACGTTCTTCCGCAGCTTCAATCGCCTTTTGCAGTCGCTTATTATTATCACCAACAACAGTATGATAGTACACGTTAATTCCGATTGAAGCTAACTTTTCAGATAAAAACTGGGCGTTTGTATTTGCAATTTGTCCAAGTAATAATTCAGTTCCAACCGCAATAATCTCAGCATTCATCCCAATTCCCCCATAAACTTCTATTTTGAGTTTACAAAAGCAGCTCTATTTTTCCAGAAATAATCCCATCCTGAAATAACAGTAAAGATTAATGCAATCCATATGAAGATATCCGCAACTGGAATATGGATTAAATTTAAAGGTACATCGTGTAATAAATATGCTGCAATCGCAATAATTTGTGTCCATGTCTTAATTTTCCCTAGCTGGTTTGCTGCAACTACTTCCCCTGTTCCAGCAAGTACAAGACGTAAACCAGTTACTGCAAACTCACGACTGATAATTACAATAACAATCCAAGCCGGTACATATTGCATCTCTACCAATGTAATAAGTGCTGCCGAAACAAGTAATTTATCAGCTAACGGGTCAAGAAACTTCCCTAAATTCGTTACAAGATTATACTTTCTTGCATAATGTCCATCAATCCAATCTGTAGCTGAAGCAATGATAAAGATAAGCGCCCCCACTAAATGTTGAATTGGCAAATTAACATCACCAATTTTATATGAACCCCAATCAAAGGGTGCTAACATAATTACCATAAAAATTGGAATTAAGAAGATTCTAGATATTGTAATTTTATTTGGTAAATTCACAGCTATTCCTCCATCATATCAAAAACATTTGTTCATCGAAAAAAAGTCATCGAAGCGATGACTGTTATTGTGCAGGTTGCTCTATCCCTTGGTTTTTTATCACCAATCTTTGGTGAAGTTCTTTTTCTGGATCCAATGGATAAGCGACCACTTGGCCATTCAGTTTAACTTCAACATTCGTTGCATTTCCAATATTAAGTCGCACTTCTTTTAATGTTGATACATCACGTTTTTCTATTTGGCCCTCTTGTACTGTAGCGTTTAGAATCACATTCCCAGCATCATCTTTAACATCTACATAACTCGCACCTTTACCCGATAATTCCAGTTCTAATGTTTTATTATTATGAATTTCCAAAGTAGATACCTTTCCAGTTGTTCCAACTACTTTCACTTCTTGCTGTCCAGTTGGTTGTGCTGGTTGCTCCTCTTTCTTTGGTTCTTCTTTTTTTGGTTCCTCTTTTTTTGGCTCTTCCGCTTTCGCTTCATCTTTCTTCGTATCTAACGGAGAATCTTTCGCTTTTTGAACTTCAATTTTCTCACTTTGAGCGCTTGGAACTTTTTCATCATCTTTTCCAGTTAACGCTTGAAACACAAACCAGATTACCACTCCAACTGCGATTACTAACAGCGCAACTAAGATTTTCGGCATGTGATCTGCAATTGGCCATGATGAAGATTTTTGCATTGTTTCTTGTGTTTTTTGTCCCGTTGATACTTGTGGAACTTCACGCCTTTCAGATTGTGGTATCGTACTCTGATGTTCTACAAGCAGTTCCTCTCCATTTAATCCAACCACATCTGCGTATTGTTTAATGAATGCACGCGCATAAAAAGCTCCTGGCAATACATCATAATTGCCTTCTTCAATTGCCACTAAATGGCGTTTTTGAATTTTTGTAATCTCATGCAGCTGATCAATAGACAAGCCTTTCGCTTCTCTTGCTTCTTTCAGCTTTTGTCCCAATTCCGTCACTACTAACACCTCAATATTTCTTTAAAAGTCAAACATAGAGAAATTATTTTGCGTACCTTGCTCAATTTCATCTACTAAATTATATTGAATTTCTTCATCATAATCGT
This sequence comes from Bacillus cereus group sp. MYBK216-1, assembly GCF_051916495.1. Taxonomy (NCBI): domain Bacteria; kingdom Bacillati; phylum Bacillota; class Bacilli; order Caryophanales; family Bacillaceae; genus Bacillus; species Bacillus cereus group sp. MYBK216-1. The sequence continues at coordinate 648,547 of NZ_JBQAGT010000004.1, read as the reverse complement.
TACGCAACTCGATAATATAATCAAAATCATCCAATGTGTATTCTGACTGACTCACAAATACATCAGGATGTTCTACAACTTTCGTTGCAGGCAATCTCATAATTTCACGAACGAGCTGCCAATGTCTTTCGTTAGCACGCTTCGTTGACACAATTCCATCTAGGATGAAAATATTGTCATCGCTATACTCATCTTCAATTAATTGACTACGAACAGTTTGCTTAATAAGAGTAGATGATACAAATAACCACCTTTTATTTGCACAAACACTTGCAGCAACAATGGATTCTGTTTTTCCGACACGAGGCATTCCTCGTATACCAATTAGTTTATGACCTTCTTTTTTCATTATTTCAGCCATAAAGTCTACAAGTAACCCTAATTCATCACGCACAAACCGAAATGTCTTCTTATCATCTGCATCTCGTTGTATGTACCTACCATGTCTAACCGCTAGCTTATCTCTTAGCTTTGGCGGACGATATTTCGTTACCGTTATGTTATCCATCGTATTTAAAATTGATTCAAGTCTAGAGATTTGCTCTTGATTATCACACATAAGGAGTAATCCACGTCGTGCATTATCTACACCATTAATTGTGACAATATTAATGCCAAGCATACCGATTAACGAAGAAACGTCACCAAGCAAGCCAGGTCGGTTTTTATGTATTTCATATTCAAAATACCATTCAATCATCCAAGATCACTCCCCTTGCTTACTTTACACCTACGTACTATATTATATGATTTCACCTTAATAGGGAAGCTAAATGTATAATCTATCCCTTTCAATTATTATGCAAAAAAAATAGAGAGGAGATTCTCCTCTCTATTTTTTACTTATGTTGTACAAACTTTACCATTAAGTTTGCGATTGTATGTTGCTCTTGTTCGTCAGCAACTTTCCAAAGTTCAGCTAATAATTTCTCTTGATCGTTGCGTGCTTCTACTTCATTTGCTAAATAATCACCAACACGAAATGCCATATCTGATACAGCACCACCATCAAGACCTTTTCCTTGCGCTTGTTCTAAACGTTCTCCTAAAAAGCTCTTCCATTGATCAAAATTATCTAAAACTGACATGTGTAAGCACCTCACTACTTAGTAATAGAATCATGCTTAATTTGTACAGTTTTTCATTTTTTATGTAAGAAATTTTTAGCAATGCCACCCGCCATTTACTCCGATAATTTGTCCTGTTATATAAGATGCACCTGATGATACGAGAAATGACACAGTTTTTGCTACTTCTTCTGGTAATCCTAATCGTCCTAACGGAATCTCTTCCGCAATTTCATTCTTATCCTCTTCTGAAAATACATTTAACATTTCCGTTTCAATTGCACCTGGCGCCACCGCGTTCACTCTTATTCCACTTAATGAAACTTCTTTTGCTAAAGCTTTCACATATGAATTTTGCGCACCTTTTACCATCGAGTAAAGCACTTCACATGACGCTCCAATTTGTCCCCATATAGACGAAACAAGTACAATATTACCGCCTCTCCGTTGAATCATAGATGGCAATGCCATCGATAATAATTTATAGATACTCTTCACTTGAAGTTCTACCATATCATTCAATTCATCGTTCGTTACATCTGTTACGAGTCCAAAAATACTCTTCCCAGCTGCATATACGATAACATCAAGAGGATGTTCAATTTGTTTCCACAATTGCTCTGCCCCATCAGTAGAAACTAAATTCGCTTGAACAGGAATTACTTCACCCCATTCTTTCTGCAACTCATTCACTTTCTCTTCACTGTTATTATAATGAACATATACTGTATATCCATCTTGAATTAATTGTTTCGAAATAGCAGAGCCAATCCCTCCGCTTCCTCCAGTTACTAATGCATACTTTTTCATACAATTCCTCTCTTATCTCAAAAAAATCTTTTCCCTACAAATAAATAATACCCTCATCTTACAATTTATCAATGATAAGATGAGGGTATTGTTATGAAACCTTTTATTTTTTAGGTAAAACTTGGCAAACACTCATTTTCTCTTCTGATAATAGTAATTGAGCTACTTCTTGTAAATCTTGAACCGTTAGACTTTCTAATACAGTCAATGCATCAAACAGACTCGATTCATTAAACGCATATCGTGTAAATTGATTTGCAATATATTCCGGTGAATTCAAGGAACGTAAAAAGCCACCTATTTTCTTTTTCTTCACTCGTTCTAATGCCGCCTCATCTAATTGATCATAATTTGTGTTTAATAAAATACCTTTCAAACGCTCTTCCAGCTCATCAGGTTGCTTCGTATCGCCGCCAACCATTGCAAAACCGAAGTTATTCTCTTCTGTATAATCATACGAGAACGAATCATCAATGAGCCCTTCGTTATATAAAGATTCGTAATGAACGGAGCTTTTCCCAAATAAATAATCTAAAAGTAACGTAAGCGCAATTTCTTGTTTTAAAAGAGCTTCCCCTTTTTCTTTTAAGTTTGTCGCTTTAATACCAACTAAACATTTCGGAGTTTGTACAGGCATTGAAATAATTTTCTTCTTTTCATTTACCTCATCTGGTTCTTCTTCGAATGAACGTACTATTTCTGGTTGGTTTTTATAATCTTTCTTCGCTTGATTTTCACGTATCAAATCCATCGTTTTTTCTGGATCAATTGCACCTACAACAAACATTAACATATTGCTTGGATGATAAAACGTTTCATAACATTCATATAGTAGGTCTTTCGTAATTTTACTAATAGACTCAATCGTCCCTGCAATATCAATTTTAATCGGGTGCTTTACAAACAAGCTATCAATTAATCCAAAATATAAGCGCCAATCTGGATTATCTTGATACATTTGAATTTCTTGCCCAATAATACCCTTCTCTTTTTCAACGGTTTTTTCAGAGAAGTAAGGCTCTTGTACAAAGTTTAACAATGTATTTAAATTTTGTTCTACATTTGATGTACATGAGAAAAGGTAAGCTGTTCTTGTGAAAGATGTGAAAGCATTTGCCGATGCCCCTTGTTTACTAAACAATTGGAAAGCATCGTGATCTTCTTTTTCAAATAATTTATGCTCAAGAAAATGTGCAATCCCATCAGGCACACGAATCATTTCTTCTTTCCCTAATGGTATAAATGTATTATCTACAGAACCATATTTCGTCGTAAACGTCGCAAATGTTTTATTAAATCCTTGTTTCGGTAAAACATATACATCTAATCCATTAGGAAGTTTTTCATAATAGAGTGTTTCTTTTAATTGTTCATAAACAATTTTCTCCATTTACTCTCCCTCCGTTCCTTGTAAAAAGTAAATTGTATCTAGTTCAATATTTTTAGCAACTTTTACAATTTCTTGTTTTGTCACACTTTCTATACCGGTAAGCCATTCTTCAACTGGACGTGTACGATCTGAAATAATACCATGATATAACATTTCTACAAAACCACGTGGTGTATCAATTGCCTCTAATATTTGATTTTGGATGACACTTTTTGTTTGATGTATTTCTTCTTCAGAAAACTCTCCGTTTTGCATCGCAAGCATTTGTTCTTTAATAATCTCAACTGCTTTTTCATAATTTTTCGCTTCGATTCCTGACATAACAAATAATAAACCTTTATGACTTTCAAAGCGCGATGCTGCATAGTACGCTAAACTATTTTTTTCACGCACATTTACGAATAACTTCGAATGAGAAAAGCCACCAAACAATCCATTGAACAATTGCAATGCAAAATAATCTTCATCTTTATATGTGACAAATGTACGATAACCGATGTGTAATTTACTTTGTTTTAATTCTTGTTTTTCAACAACTTCTTTTTCTTCATTATTTCGTCTATGAAGGAGTACATTTCTTTCTCTCACTGGACGAGCTGAAATAGAAAAATACTTACTTACAAGATCAACGGCGTTTTCTGAAATATCACCAATAATATATAAATCCATTTCATCTTCCGCTAGCACCTTTTGATAATATTGATACAGACTTTCATTTGTAATAGACGTAACACTCTCTTTTTTTCCATTTGCACTTAAACGATACGGTTCTACTTTGCACATTTCTTCAATTAAACGCTCGTTTGCATAACGCATTTTATCATCATAAGTAGCTTCAATTCTCTGTAACAGTGCTCTTTTTTCACTTTCTACGATAGAAGATAGGAAACCGTTCTCCTCCGTTGCTGGATGTAACACGATATCTGACAACATAGAAAGCGCTTTTTCAAATAACGGTGGTGCATCATGTAAATAAACTTCATTTGCAATGTCTACATAAATGGAGATAATATGGTCTTCCCCTTTTTTACTTACATCTACCGCTAAAGAAGATCCGTATAATTCTTCTAAATATTGACGAAGACGAATTACAGAAGGTAATTTTTCTGTCGCACTTTGCAATACGTATGGCAATAGGGCACGCTCTGTCACCGTCTCCTCATTTAAAGGCGCTTTAAAACGAAATACAAAGGTATTCGTTTTATATTTATCAGTCGGAATAATATGTACGCGCAAACCACCTAATTCATGTAGTTGTTGTTCCATTAGTTTCATTTATAGCCCTCCTTTACGTATATAGGAATATTCCTCTTCAATATACAGTTTTTAGAAATGAAAAATCAACTTTTCTTCCTCACTATACTTACATAAGGCCCTTTCTAAAAACTGTAATATGTAAGGAACATAGTAAAATTCCGTATTAAATATAGTCTATGTAAAAAAGCCCGCACTAATGTGCGAGCTTTTTATACTTATCGTTTTCCTTTTTCATAAGGAGTTCCTAATGCTTTCGGAGCTTCAGAACGACCTACAAAACCAACGAGTGCTAATATTGTGAATACATACGGTAATATTGTTAATAAAACACTCGGAATTTGATCTAATACAGGAATTGTTCCACCTGTTACACTTAATGATTGTGCAAAACCAAAGAATAGCGCTGCACCTAATGCACCTAGTGGATTCCACTTTCCAAAAATCATAGCAGCTAATGCTAAGAAACCTTGTCCTGTAATAGTTGCCCCTGAGAAGTTATTAGAAATTGACATCGCAAAAATTGCTCCACCAATTCCAGCAAACACCCCTGATATACAAACGCCAATATAGCGCATTTTATATACGTTAATCCCCATCGTATCCGCTGCCATTGGATGCTCACCAACCGCACGAAGACGAAGACCGAACGGTGTTTTATAAATAACATACCAAACAACGAATGCTAAAATAATGGCAATATACGACGTTATTGGTACGTTAGAGAAGAATATTTTCCCTAAAACCGGAATATCTGAAAGGCCTGGAATATCAATCTTTTCAATACGGTACTGAATAAAGTCAGTCTGTCCTTTATCAAAAATCTTCTTAATTGCAAATACCGTTAATCCAAGAGATAAGAAGTTAATTGCTACACCACTTACAACTTGATCTGCTCGGAATGTAATAGAAGCTACCGCATGAAGTAATGCAAACAAACCACTACCAATTGCCGCAAATAATAACGCAATCCACGGAGTCATCGTGCCCCAAGTATCACCCATTAATAAGTTTGTAACAACTCCAATAAATGCACCAAATAGCATTAGTCCTTCTAATCCGATATTTACAACACCTGATCGTTCACTAAATACACCACCTAGTGCTGTGAAAATGATAGGTGCCGATGTATATAACGTACCCGTCACAAGAATGGCTAATATATCTAAAAAGCTCATTTATTTCCCCTCCTTGCTCATGCGTGTAAGCGCCCATCTTAACACATAACTACATGCAACAAAGAAGATGATACATGCAATAATTACATTAATAAGCTCTGACGGTACATCTGCCTCAAAGTTCATTTGAGGGGAAGCACTTTTCAAACCACCAAACAATAAAGCTGAAAGGATTATACCAAACGGATTGTTCCCTCCAAGTAATGCTACGGCAATCCCATCAAACCCTACTCCTGTAAACGAAGACATCGCTGTCATACTCTGGAATGTCCCTAATCCTTCCATCGCTCCACCAATCCCCGCAAATGCACCAGCAATTGTCATGGAGAATACTACATTACGAGAAACTTTCATACCTGCATATTGAGAGGCATGCTGATTAAATCCTACCGACTTTAATTCGTAACCTAAAGTTGTTCGATCTAATAAGAACCACATTAAAATAGCGATTAAAATTGCTACAATAATTCCCCAGTGTAGACGTGAACCATCAGTAATAGAAGCAAGCCAGTCTGAAGATAGTGACGCACTCTCTTTAATGTCATACGTTTTATCATTACCCTCGTGTAAGAAACGCTTAATAATGTCATATGTTACGTATAAAGCAATATAGTTCATCATAATTGTTACAATAACTTCATTAACTTGAAATTTCCCCTTTAAATATCCAGGGATGAAACCCCAAATTCCACCTACTAATGCTGCAAATAAAATTGATAACGGCATGTGAAGAACAGCTGGTAGCGAAACTGCATAACCGAACCAAACTGCTGCAAGCCAACCAACTAACAATTGACCCTCTACCCCGATATTAAATAAGCCTGTACGAAATGCAAACGCCACCGATAAGCCAGCAAGAATAAGCGGTATCATTGTACGGAGAGTTTCACCAATCGCACTTGCGCTGCCGAACATTCCTGTCCAAAGTGCACTATAACCAACAATTGGATCATAGCCACTAACTAGCATTACAATCGCTCCTACAAGTAAGCCGAAAATAACGGATAGTACTGGGACTAAAATATTTATCGTTCGTTCTGTTAAAAGCTTTTTAGCCATTTGTACCCACCTGCTCCTTCTTTGTTCCTCCAGCCATTAACAATCCAAGCTGTTGTTCATTCGTTTCTTTCGCATCAACTATTGCTACAATTTCCCCTTCATAAATAACAGCAATTCGATCGCTAACATTTAAGATTTCATCTAACTCTAATGATAAAAGTAATACACCTTTTCCTTTATCCCTTTGCTCTATTAATCTCTTATGAATAAATTCAATTGCTCCTACATCTAAACCACGTGTTGGCTGTGCCGCAATTAATAAATCTGGATCTCGGTCTACTTCACGTGCAATAATTGCTTTTTGTTGATTCCCCCCAGATAGAGCGCGTGCTAACGTTTGCTCACTAGGTGTACGTACATCAAACTGTTCAATAAGAGCCTTTGCTTTTTCTGTAATTTTGCTGAAATTTAAAATCCCTTTCTTTGAAAATGGATTTTTATAGTACGTTTGAAGAACTATATTATCTCTAACAGAAAAATCAAGTACGAGTCCGTGTTTATGACGATCTTCTGGAATATGACCAATTCCTTCTTCTGTTATTCTTCTAACAGGCCAATTTGTTATTTCTTTTCCTTTAATTGCAATAGAACCTGACTCAACTTTTCGTAAACCAGTAATTGCTTCTATTAATTCACTTTGTCCGTTTCCATCAATCCCTGCAATCCCAACAATTTCCCCCGCACGAACAGTTAAGTCAAGGCCTTTTACAGCAGGTAGTTGACGTGCATCGTGAACAACAAGGTTTGCAATTGAAAGTACCTCTTCTTTTGGCTTCGCGTCTATTTTTTCTGTTTTAAAATTCACTTGACGTCCGACCATTAATTCTGCAAGTTTATTTTCATCCGTATTTGCAACGTCAACCGTTCCAATCCCTTTTCCTTTACGAATAATCGTACAACGATCGCAAACTTCCATAATTTCTTTCAACTTATGTGTAATAAGAACAATAGATTTTCCTTCTTGTACAAGCTTTTTCATAATTTGAATTAGCTCATGAATTTCTTGTGGTGTTAACACGGCTGTCGGTTCATCAAATATTAAAATTTCTGCACCGCGGTAAAGAGTTTTCAAAATCTCAACACGCTGTTGCATACCCACTGAAATATCCTGTATTTTCGCATATGGATTTACAGCTAAACCGTATTGTTCAGACAATTTTTGAATTTCTTTAGCAGCTTCCTCAACAGCAATTTTCCCTTTTTTCTTCGGTTCATTTCCGAGAATAATATTCTCTGTAACTGTAAAATTATGAACAAGCATAAAGTGTTGATGGACCATTCCAATACCAAGGTCATTTGCTATATTCGGATTTGTGATTTTTACAGGTTTACCTTTAATTTTAATTTCACCCTGCTCTGGTTGGTACAAACCAAATAGTACATTCATCAATGTGGATTTCCCTGCACCATTTTCTCCAAGTAAAGCATGTATTTCTCCTTGCTTTACTTGCAGCGTAATATCATCATTCGCTACAATGCCTGGGAATACTTTCGTAATGTTATTCATCTCAATTACGTATTCCATTTCGTTCCTCCTTTTAACAGGGAACATTCCCTATTACACTATTAACTTATTAAGCGATTTGGAATTTTTATACATACAAAGGTTAGTTCTATGAACTAACCTTTGCTATTTCTCTATTTATTTTTTTAGAGAAGCTTCATATTCTTTATACTCTTTATCTGTAGCCGGTACTTTAATTTCACCATCTGTAATTTTCTTTTCAAACTCTTCTACTTTTGTTAAAATTTCAGGGTTAACCTTTTTCACGTTATCAGTTGTTTTTGAAATACCAATACCGTCATCTTTTAAACCAAACGCTTCAATTTTTCCACCTTTTAATTTTCCATCTTTTGCTTCTTTAGCTACTTTTTCTACAGCTACATCCACACGTTTAATCATTGAAGTTAATGTTACATTTTCAGGCATACCTTCTTGATGTTGGTCACGGTCAACACCGATTACCCAAACATTTTCACCTTTTTTCTTACGGTTTTTCGCTTCAGTGAACACACCGTTACCTGTACCACCAGCAGCATGATAAATTACATCTACACCTTGACCATACATTGCTGATGCAAGAACTGTACCTTTTTCAGGTTTATCAAATGCTTCCGCATATTCAGATACGATTTCAATGTTTGGATTTACTGCCTTTGCACCAGCTTTAAATCCATTTTCGAATTTACTAATTAAATCACTTTTCATTCCACCAACAAATCCTACTTTATTCGATTTTGTTGACATAGCTGCTACCGCACCTACAAGGAATGATCCTTCATGATCTTTAAATGTAATACTTGTTACGTTCGGTGCATCTACAACAGTATCAACGATTGCGAATTGTTGTTTTGGAGATTCTTTTGCAACTTCTTTAATTGCACCTTCTAATTTATAACCGATTCCGAAAGATAAATCATACTTATCTTTTGAAAATTTCTTTAAGTTTGGAATATAATCTGCTTCTTTTTCAGACTGTAGGTAACGATAATTTGTCTTTTCCTTTAATCCATTATCTTTACCAAACTTTTTCAAACCTTCCCAAGAAGATTGGTTGAATGATTTATCATCAACGCCCCCAACATCCGTTACCATACCAACTTTGAAGTCTTTATCTTCTTTCTTATCACTGCTCGCCTTATCCGAGTTACCACATGCACCTAACACCGTACTTGCTGCTAATGTTAATGATAATAAAAGACCTGTTTTTTTCTTCATACTAGAAACCCCTCCTGAAATGATTTGTCTATTTTTTATACGCTGCTGTTCCTTACTTCTTGCTGTCACCTCCCTAAAAAGGAATTTACCTACATACGCTTTCTTAATACGTGGAAGCTAAATTTATCAGCTCTAAAGTAATTGATAGAATATAAGATTGGCTCATCATTTTGATCGTAGTGCATTTGTTTTAATACAAGCAGCGCTGTTTCAGGCTCACATTCTAAAATCGGTGAGATTTTAGGGTGATAGCCAATTGGCTCAATGTGAGCAACCGCATATGTTATGCGCTTATGCGTGTTATTATGTATCACCGTTAATAATGATTCCTCATTGTAACCCGATAAATCTGGCAATATTTCTTTTGCAAGTTTATCGATACAATACACAACAGGTTCCCCATCTGCTGTACGCACGCGTTCAATCATCACTGCATTAAAACCATCTTCACTATTAAACTTCTCTTTTTCCTCTTCTGTTAAAGTTGTAGTAGATGATGATAAAAAGATTGTTCCTGGTGTTTTCCCCACACTAGAAATCATATCTGTAATACTAGAAAGTTGTTCTATTCCAGAAGAAAATAATGGCTTTGCATTTACAAATGTCCCTACACCATGTCTACGAATGACAACATTTTCTTCTTCTAAAATACGCAATGCTTCCCTTAAAGTCGCTCTACTTACGCCAAGTTCTTTCGCTAAATCAAACTCTGATGGTAACTTTTGTCGTTCTTTATAAGCCCCATCTTTAATTTTTTCTTTGATGTGATCAATCACCCGTAGATATAGGTGACGACTATCGGATTTTACTGACATAAGACTCCCCCGCATTTCAATTATTCGACCTCTGATGTAAGACTTCTTTTCTCTTTTTTCAACTTACAACATAGTACAAATGACTAAACACCAAAATAAGCGTAATTGTCGAATAAATAATAATAATTTTTTTAAATAAAATTTTCACTCTTTATTGTATAAAAAAAACTTTGCACCATAAACATTCCTCATTTCGAGAAAAAGTTCGGCACAAAGATCCTTTACATCCTTTGTTACACACTTTTCCCCTCATAGTCTAGCAATTCATGGTTGCCAGGTAGAAACTTATGGACCTTATCTCCAAGATTATATGAGGCAGTGATTCTTTTCGAAGTAATCTTACCACTTGCTCTCATACGTGTCAACAAAATCTAACATTTTTCTGCATTAAATATCGAACATTTACACAAAACATACTCAAAGTATTCGTATTCTAAAGAGCACCTCTAAATGTAAGCCCTTTCTTTATTGCTGAGTATAGTATATAACAAAAACACCATATAAAAAAGCCTAATTGTAAAAACAATTAGGCTTTTTTTAAGAACTTTTTTCTTGTACATCATTAATGAGCACTTCTCTCGGTTTACTACCTTCATACGGACCTACTACACCATTCATTTCCATTGCATCAATTAGGCGAGCAGCTCGCGTATAACCTACTCTAAACCTACGTTGTAACATAGAAACAGATGCTGTTTGCATTTCCACTACAAGTTGAACCGCTTCATCATATAATTCATCTTCTACTTCCTGCTTCGTATCAGGAACATCTTGCGGAATCATATCTTCTTGATATTGTGCTTTTTGCTGTCCAATAACATATTCTACAACTCTCTCAACTTCATCATCTGATAAAAATGCGCCTTGTACACGTACAGGTTTCGATGCACCAATTGGTATAAACAGCATGTCTCCACGACCTAGTAGCTTCTCTGCACCACCACCGTCAAGAATTGTACGAGAATCTGTTTGAGAAGATACAGCGAATGCAATACGTGATGGAATATTTGCTTTAATAACACCCGTAATAACGTCAACTGACGGACGTTGCGTTGCAATAATTAAATGAATACCAGCAGCACGAGCCATTTGCGCTAGACGCATAATCGCATCCTCTACATCAGACGAAGCAACCATCATTAAATCTGCTAACTCGTCCACAATTACTACAATATAAGGTAATTCGGGTTGTTTCGCTTCTGATTGACTATTATGCTCTTTTATATAATCGTTGTATCCTTCAATGTTACGTGTACCACTATGAGCAAACAATTCATAACGACGTTCCATCTCACTCACAACTTTTTTCAATGCTTGCGATGCTTTTTTCGGATCAGTTACAACTGGCGTTAATAAATGAGGCACACCGTTATATACATTTAATTCTACCATTTTCGGGTCAATCATCATTAATTTTACTTCATGCGGTTTTGCACGCATTAAAATACTAACAATAATACCGTTAATACATACACTTTTCCCGCTACCTGTCGCACCAGCTACGAGTAAATGAGGCATTTTATTTAGACGGGCTAATACAGCTTCACCTGTAATATCTCGGCCAAGACCAATTAACAACTTCTCTTCCGGATGATTATTAGCCTTAGAATCAAGAACTTCCCTCAGCGTTACCATCGAAACTTCTGAGTTCGGAACTTCGATCCCTACAGCTGATTTCCCGGGAATTGGCGCTTCAATACGAATGTCCTTTGCAGCTAAAGCAAGGGCTAAATCATCACTTAAACTGACAATTTTGCTTACCTTTACCCCCATATCAGGATACACTTCATATTTTGTAACTGCCGGACCTCTATGTACTTTTGTTACTTTCGCTTTCACTCCGAAACTTTGGAATGTACGCTCTAATTTACGAGCATTCTCATAAATTTCCGCATTTTCATTTGTAACTTGCTTATTCTTTGGGAATTTTAATATATCAAGTGAAGGAAGCTTGTAATCTTTATTTTCTACATTTGAAAATTGCATAGGAGGTGCTTGTGCTTCACTCTCTAACGATTCAACAATTTTTTCTCCACGCTTTTTCTTTGGTTCTTCAATTGGCGGAGTCTCTTCAATAAACGGTGAAGTGATCAAATCTTCTTGCTCTACTTCGATTCGTTTATCCTCTTCTTCATTTACAGGATAATTCTCAGTGAAATTCGAAATAATCGGAGGATCAATTGAGATTTCTTCCATCGGCTCAATAATTTCTTCTTGTTCTGCAGCACGTTTGCTTCTTGTGCTTCTTGTGCTTCTTGTGCTTCTTGTTGTTTTTTTCTTTTCTGTTTGTTCAGCCGTTCTTTTAGCTCTCCAATCTTTATAATCCCCTTGCATCACTTGAAACTGACTTCTAAGAATTCTACCAACTGGAGCTAACACTTCTCCAATATGCTTATTTGTTATACAAAGTATACCGAGAATAACTAGAATAATACCAATGATATAAGCTCCTACTTCGTCAAATAAGAAGTAACATGTTGCGAACATAAGCGCACCAAACATACCACCACCTAAATGAACACTATCTGGCCCCTTTTTCATTTCAAGAAAGAAGTTATCTTTCGTACTCACAATAACAGAAGTATTTTGCACTGCTCCATCTTTTGTAAGAAGGTTAAATAATGTAATATGACTAAACATTAATATCGCCAATACAATTAAATAAAATCCAATTAATCGTTTATTTAAAAGGTTCGGCCATCCGCGTTTTATAACAAAGGAAACCGATAAAGCTATTACACCTAACACACCAATTATGTACCACTCACCAAAGAAGAAGCGAAAAAATAACACAAACGATTTCCCTACAACGCCTAGCTGTAAAATCGTAATGATTGAAAGTGCAAAAAGAGTTAAACCGACAATTTCATAATACAAAGTTGGCTTTATCGTACGTCTTGCCTTTGACTTCGTCCCTCTTTGCTTTTGTTTTGCCATTTCTTCACCTCGTGTTCTACATATAAGTAAAGCTCCCCTCAAAATGCTCTATTTATATGTCTGTTTTCTCTATTTTTCAGGTCTTTATATCTTCTATTTTTACACTTCTTGTAAAATGCTAAATAAACAGAAGAAAGCAGCCTACTCATGGCTGCTCAACCGTCTTGTTTTTTATATTATACCATAGCTTCTAAACAAAATCCTTCTTTTTGCTAAAAGGTTATTTTCTGACCGGGCTCAAACTCTAAATAATGAAGTGGGTCCGTACTTAGCACACGTACAATAGAATAAAATCCATGTTCCTCTTCAGAAACCATTAATTCCACACCATTTATATTTACGACTTTTTGACTTTCACATTGTGAATAATCGGCCGGATACACAAGTTGCTCTGGCATAATTGTATATAAAATCATTGTAGCATTGTCCCTTCTGTACTATCTTCCGCGCGAACATCTATTAATTCGTTTAATTTTCGAATCGCATTTCCAATACCGCCTACATCATCTATAAGACCGTACTTTACTGCATCCCCACCAATTACATTCGTCCCAATATCTCGCGTTAAATTTCCTTTCGCAAACATAAGCTCTTTAAAACGATCTTCTGTTACTTTCGAGTGCTTCGTCACAAAACGAATGACTCTTTCTTGCATCTTATCCAAATACTCAAATGTTTGTGGCACACCTATGACAAGACCTGTTAAACGAATTGGATGAATTGTCATCGTCGCAGTTTCCGCAATAAACGAATAGTCAGTAGAAACAGCAATCGGTACACCGATGGAATGTCCCCCACCTAAAACTAGAGACACTGTTGGTTTTGAAAGTGAAGCTACCATTTCAGAAATTGCTAGCCCAGCTTCAACGTCACCTCCAACCGTATTTAATATTAAAAGCAAACCTTCAATTTTCGGATTTTGTTCAATCGCAACAATTTGCGGAATGATATGCTCGTATTTTGTTGTTTTATTTTGCGGTGGTAATTGAACATGACCTTCCACTTGTCCGATAATCGTTAAACAATGAATACGTGATTCATTCATCTGTGGTACATTTGTCTGTCCAAGCTGTTGAATTTTTTCGACTATTGAAGCCTCTTTTCCAGCTTCTTTTGGCTCAGCTTCTTTTTCTTCATTTGTATATCGATCACGTTCTGTCATTTCGCATCCCCTTTCACTCGTATATAACTATTATTTCTTAAGTTATAAATTTCATTCGATAGGGTTAAAAAGAAAAAAGATCACCCATAAGGGTGATCTTTTTTATACTTCCATAATAATCGGTAAAATCATAGGTTTTCTCTTTGTCTCTTCGTACAAGAACTGTCCTAATAATTCACGAATATTTTGTTTTAACATTGACCATTCAATTGAATATTCTTTAATTGACTGCTCAACAATCATACGTACAATCTCTGTAGATCGTTCAATTAACGCTTCTGATTCACGAACATATACGAAACCACGTGAAATGATTTCTGGACCAGAGATAATTTTCTTTTCATCTTTACCAAGCGTTACAACAACTACTAGTATTCCATCTTGAGATAACATCTTTCTATCTCGAAGAACGATATTACCAACGTCACCTACACCTAATCCATCAATTAAAACATTACCAGCTTGTACTTTACCGACTAAGTTCGCTTCATCGTCACCAAAAGCAATTACATCGCCTTTTTCTACGATAAAGATATTTTCTCTTGTAATACCTACATCTTCAGCTAAGTATGCATGTGCTTTTTGCATACGGAACTCACCGTGTACGGGTACAAAGTACTTTGGTTTCATTAAATTTAACATTAATTTTAATTCTTCTTGGCTACCGTGACCTGAAACGTGAACTTTTCTTTCACCGTAATAAACAACTTCAGCTCCCGCTCTAAATAACAAGTCGATAATTTTTGATACAGATATTTCATTACCCGGAATTGGAGAAGCCGCAATAATAACCGTGTCACCTTTACGAATTGAAATTTGTTTATGAGCTTGCTTTGCCATTCTAGATAGAGCAGCCATCGGTTCACCTTGACTACCTGTCGTTAAAATAGCTACCTTTTTCTCTGGGAAATTGTCTACTTCTTGTAGTGAAATAACCATACCTTCTGGAACATCTAAATAACCAAGACGTCTTGCGATATCTACCACTTTCACCATACTACGTCCTACAACCGCCACTTTTCGCCCTGTTTCAGCAGCTGCATCAAATACTTGTTGAATACGATGTACATTCGATGCAAATGAAGCAACAATAATACGACCTTCTGCGCCGTAGAACACTTTAGAGATTTCTACACCAACTTCTTTTTCTGAACCTGTATAACCTGGGCGCTCTGCGTTTGTACTATCAGATAATAAGCAAAGTACGCCTTCATTTCCGATTTGCGCCATTTTCCCAAGGTCTGCTCCACTATTTCCAATTGGAGTTTGATCGAATTTAAAGTCTCCCGTATATACAATCGCACCTTTTGATGTATGGAAACAAACACCAACAGAATCTGGAATACTATGTGTCGTTCCAAAGAATGACACCGTTGTAGTATTAAACTCTACTGTTGAATTTGAATCGATTGTTTTTAAGTCTACACGGCCTAACATACCCGCTTCGCCAAGTTTTTCTTGTATAAGTCCTACTGTTAATTTCGTTGCATATACTGGAATAGATAATTTACGAAGTACGTAAACAATACCACCAATATGATCTTCATGACCGTGAGTAATAAATAAACCTTTTACTCGCTCTTGGTTTTCCACTAAATATGTAATATCAGGAATAACGATATCAATTCCAAACATTTCATCTCCTGGGAACATTAACCCTGCATCTACAATAAAGATTTCAGAATCAATTTCAACACAGTACATGTTTTTCCCGATTTCACCTACTCCACCAAGAGCAAATACTTTAACAGACTCATTCTCTTTTCTCTTCATGTTGTTGCCTGGTTTAAAAATCTTTCAAACACTGATTTCACTAAAATTGCAGAGACACCAGGGGAAACTCTACAACCACCATATATTCACCGTCCAAGACGAATGTCCTTACCGTTATGCGATATCATGTCCTTGTTTATTTTTTAAACCAGGTTTCACCTCTCTTTCATTATATAAATCAAATATCTTATTCGATATGATATGAAAATGTAATCAAATTATAATTTTTACCAATTTTGCTAAGCATACCCGTACTAAGCTACTTAGCCATATTATACCTGATACAAGAAATAGAACACAAGTTAAATCGTGCGAAAGAAAGAGGAAAAGAACGGAATGACAATAAAAGTATCGAACGTATTTCCTTTATATTTACTCCGATTTTATACTCCATATTATTTTGAAGAACTAGCCATACATACGCCAAATTCATTTCATAATAGGAAGTTTCAAGATTTATTTTTCTAGAATCCAACAAAAACACTTACAAAATGGATTTTTTTTATGAATTACGTCACATTTTAGGGGATTTCTCTAAAAACAGACACCGTGGTTTATTACGTTTATTCCATAATATCTATCATTTTTTGACTCAGTTAAAGGGGTATGATTATTTTCTTATACACATAATGAAGAAGCGATTAATGTTCTTATAAAAACACATATAGGTGAGAAAAAGAGGAAAAGATTTGCATATAATAAAAAATGACCTAGTTCTACACTAGGTCATTTTTTATTAACGAGGGATAGATTGCATAACAGATTGTAACGTTACTCTTTCCTCTTCTGTTAATGGAAGAAGTGGTAAACGTACAGAACCTACATCTAATCCAACCATTTGTAACGCTGTTTTTACTGGAGTTGGACTTGGCGCCATAAATAATGAATCAGTTACTCTTACAAGTAATTGATGTAATTTTTGTGCTTTCTTAAACTCTCCTGCTTGAAATGCTGTAATCATCTCTTGCATTTCGTTTCCGATAACATGAGATGCTACCGAAACGATACCTTTCGCTCCAACTGCCATAGCTGGTAACGTTAAACCGTCATCACCGCTGTATACCGCAAAGTCGTCCGCTGTTTTTTCAATGATTTCTGTCATTGTTAACACATCGCCGCCGGCATCTTTAATAGCAACAATGTTTTCTATTTCTGATAAACGAACAACTGTATCAACGGAGATTTGTACAATAGATCGTCCCGGAACGTTATATAGCATAACCGGAAGCGGCGTGCTTTCAGCAATTGCTTTAAAATGCTGATACATCCCTTCTTGGCTCGGTTTGTTATAATACGGTGCTACTAGCATTACTGCATCCACACCAACTTCTGTTGCCTTTTTAGTTAAGTCAATAGAAGCATGCGTATTATTGCTACCTGTTCCAGCGATTACGGGCACTCTTTTATCGACAACAGATACGACATGGCGATATAACGCTACTTTCTCTTCTGAAGTTAATGTAGGAGATTCTCCTGTCGTTCCTCCTACCACGATTGCTGTTGTACCGTTATCAATTAAATAATTTACCAATTTCGTTGTCTTTGCAAAATCGATATTCCCGTTTATATCAAACGGTGTTACCATCGCGGTTGCAATTGTCCCAAAATCTATCATGGTCTCACTCCTTATTGTTCCAGTTGCTTTTCTTTTGAAAGCTCAAACGCACTATGTAATGCATTTACAGCCTCCACTAAATCAGTTTCTTTTACAAGAACCCAAATTGTTGTATGACTATCTGCCGATTGTAGGATTTGAATACCTTTTTCCGCTAGAGCTGTAACGATTTTCGCAGTAACCCCTGGGTATCCTGCCATTCCAGCTCCAACGATAGATACTTTCGCACAATGTTCTGTCACAATTGGCTCATATCCAAGGTTCTTTAATAATTTAACTGCATGACTTGATACATTATCACTCACCGTATATGCTACGCCAGTAGGTGAAATATTAATTAAATCGACGCTTATTCCTTCGTTCGCCATCTCTTTAAACACATGTTGTTGCAAATCATATGCCGTTTCTTTTGCAAGCACCTTAATTTGCGTTACGTTTGATACGTGGGCAATACCTGTAACAGGACGTTCTTCTACATCACGACCTCTCGTAGCACCATCATATGCTGAAATAAGTGTACCTTCACTATCAGAATACGTAGAACGTACACGAAGTGGCACTTTTGCATGCATCGCAATTTCAACTGCACGTGGATGAACGACTTTCGCACCTTGATAAGCCATGTTACAAATCTCGTTGTACGTTACAGTTTGAAGATGACGTGCATCTTTTACAATACGAGGATCCGCAGTCATAACACCTTCTACATCAGTGAATATATCGATGTATTCAGCATGAAGTGCAACACCTAATGCTGAAGCTGAAGTATCACTACCTCCGCGCCCAAGTGTTGTCGTATCACCTTTTTTCGTTTGCCCTTGGAATCCTGTAACGACGATTACATCTACATTTTCCAACTCTTCATGTATACGATCGCAATTCATTTCAATAATCTTTGCATTCGTAAAATCATCATTCGTTACAAAACCAGCTTGTGCACCATTTAATGCTGCTGCTTTTATACCGTTCTCATTCAACATATTAGAGAAAACAATTGCAGAGATTAACTCTCCGCACGATAATAATAAATCTTGCTCACGTTTAGAAATAGTAGATTCCTCTTGATTTACAAGACTTAATAACGTATCCGTTGCATATGGTTCACCTTTACGGCCCATAGCAGATACGACAGTAACTACTTTATAACCAGCAGCTAATGATTTTTTTATATGATGAAGCGCATGCTTACGTCCATTGTCATCACGTACTGATGTGCCACCAAATTTTTGAACAATTATTTTCATATTTTGCACCTTCTCTTAGCCGTTTACACTAATTGTAATTTTACTAAGCGCTCTGCAATTTGAACAGAATTCCATGCAGCGCCTTTTAATAAGTTATCAGATACGACCCAAAGATGGAATCCTTTATCGTTATTTAAATCTTTACGGATTCTTCCAACGAATACTTCGTTTTTACCTACTGCAGTAGCTGGCATTGGATATAACTGCTCTTCTGGATTATCTTGCAGAACAATACCTTCCGCATTTGCAAGTAAGCTCTTTAATTCTGCTACTGTTACGCCTTCTTTTTCTACTTCGATGTAAACAGACTCAGAGTGTCCTGATACAACTGGTAAACGTACACATGTTGCCGCTACTTCTAATTCAGGCATATGCATAATTTTTTTCGTTTCGTTAATCATTTTCATTTCTTCAAATGTAAATCCATTATCTTGGAATTTATCAATTTGTGGAATCGCATTAAAAGCAATTGGGAAATGCTTCTTATCACCTGATACAGGAAGAACATTTGCCTTAACTTCTTCGCCATTTAAGATTGCTTGTGATTGTTCATGCAGTTCTTCAATAGCTGCCGCACCAGCACCTGATACAGCTTGATATGTGGAAACGATTACTCGTTTTAAACCATATTGCTGACGAACTGGCTCAAGAGCTACTACCATTTGAATTGTAGAACAGTTTGGATTTGCAATAATACCATTATGTTCTTTTAAGTCATTTTCATTTACTTCAGGTACAACAAGTGGCACGTTTTCTGTCATACGGAATGCACTTGTATTATCAACAACAATCGCACCGCGTTTTGCTGCTTCTGGGGCTAATTGTTTCGATACAGATCCACCAGCACTAAATAGTGCGATATCTACTCCTTCAAAGCTTTCAGGAGTTGCCTCTTGAACCGTAAATTCTTCGCCTTTAAATACAAGTTTCTTACCTGCAGATCGTTTAGATGAAAGTAACGTTAATTTCCCGATTGGAAATTCTCGTTTCTCTAAAGTATTTAACATTTGTTCACCAACTGCGCCGGTTGCTCCAACTACAGCGACATGAAAAGTTTTTTGCTTTTCCATCACTATGCCCCTTTCTAGATACCAATCCTTCTATAACTTAGAATCAGAAGGAGTATACAATACCCCTTCTAATCTTAATAACGTTAATTTTATCATATTCTACAGTAAGAATGATGGTTTCATCAAAAATTGTCCGTTTTTTTTCGTTTTTTAATTCATATATCTGAATTTTTCTACGACCACAGGTTGCAATTGCTTCCCTTGCAGCGCTTCTAATACTGTATCTTCCAGCAGCTCCATGCGAGCTACCATTGAGTTCGGTTTTTTCTCTGGTGCATCTTGGCCGAATGGGACGAAGTAGATGTTTTTCGTTGCCATTAGGCGCATGAGGTTGACGCCAACAGGGTGATAACAATATAAATATTTCTTTTTTCTACTATTATATATCCATTTCGCAGACTGTAAATTTATTTTCATTTCCATACATGTCTATCATACTCTTCATTAATTCAATAACTCATTCAAAAGGATTGTAAGTAACTTAATAGACAAGTTTTTTGAATGTGGGTTTATGCGAGCTTAAGAAAGTATACATTAGATTTTTTACAATAATTATGTAACTCAACCATTTATTCCTGTTATAATTATATTTTGATTTACATATATAAGGAGGTTTTTATTTGTTTACTGCATTAATGT
The DNA here is from genome assembly GCF_051916495.1 of Bacillus cereus group sp. MYBK216-1. Taxonomy (NCBI): domain Bacteria; kingdom Bacillati; phylum Bacillota; class Bacilli; order Caryophanales; family Bacillaceae; genus Bacillus; species Bacillus cereus group sp. MYBK216-1. The sequence goes on along the minus strand of NZ_JBQAGT010000004.1, from coordinate 627,815 downwards.
TTTTGTTTTTATTAGTGTCAATACTATCGGTAATTGCACTAATTATAGGTCTAATCAAACCAGGAAAGGTCGTTCGTTTTGGCAACACAAAAACAAGAGGTCGAGTTATATTAATTTTCTTGCCGGTATTATTCATTTCGTTTATTTTAGCAAGTGTGTTTGCTAGCAAGTCGATAACTCCAGAAGAACGAGTTGCAATTGATAAAAAAAGAGCTGAAGAAAAAGTATTAAAAGAAAACCAAGAAAAAGAAAAAATTGAAAAGGAAAAGAAAGCTAAAGAACAAGAGAAAAAAGCACAGGAAAAAGAAGAACAAGAAAAAGCTAAACAAGCTAACGAAGAGAAAAAAGCTGCCGAAGAAAAACGCAAACAGGAAGAAGCACAACAGAAAGCTGAAAAAGAAGCTAAAGAAAAAGCCGAAGCTGAAGAAAAAGAGAAACAACAAAAAGAAAAGAAAGAATCTACACCAGATAAGGAAAAACAATTACCGGCTACACAATCAAATAAAATTTCTGTTAAAGCTGGTCTAGGTGATACAGAAGAAAACTTTGTAAAAGAATACGGTTCAAATAAAGGATCTGCTTCAATCGCTAGATTTGCAAACGATTATATTATAGCAATGTTTTTAGAAGGCAGAGCAAATAATATCACCCTTCAATTTTCCCAATCAGGAAAACAAAGTCGTTCATTATCCGATGTCATGACAGAAGTAAAAAATATACTTCCAGTCGATGCTATAGAGAAAGATCGTTATACAGATGCTCAAGATCCGGAAAGAGAAATCATTACATTCACTAGTGAAATATTGAAAAATAGCGTTCCTGAAACAGCATTCTTAGGTGATGAGTCTGGGACATGTATGGCTATAATTCGAAAAGGATTAAATGAAGAATATATTTCTGCGGTTATCGCTTTAGGTAATAGTAATCCATAAAATGAAGACTATACATGAAGGTGTTGAATTGACATTATCAAAAGTAGACACCTTATATGAGTTGGTTCAAGTAACAAAGAGCCCTAACTAGAGAAACAACTAATATCACCAGGAGGATACATTAAAATGAAAGCAGCAAAATTAGTATTTTTAGCATTTCCACTTATGTTATTGGGGGTAGGTTGTGGGATATCAAAAGACCATCCGAAAGAGTCAGCTTCACAAGAAACTGTATCAAAGACTTCTACAGAGTCATCAAGACATACAACTTTAAATGATAAGTCCTTGACATATACGAATTCCTTATTTGACCTAAGTGATGAATTAAACAAAGCCATGGATGCTGTATATGATGCAGTTGGTGATGATAATTACAAAATTGCACTTAACGATTTAAAGAAAGTAACTCTTAAATTCGAAGAATTAGAGCCTAGTGCTGATTACAAAGACATTCATGAGAAAGTACTTCAATCAATGAAAACGAGAAGAGAAGGTATAGAGTTAATATTATCAAACATAGATGATAAAACAAAAAGTGATTTCTTGAGAGGGTTAAATCTTCTAGGGGAAGCAAGTGATTCTTATATAGATGTAATCCGTGAAATAGCACATAAAAACAAAGGGTAAAGTATTAAATTTTATTGAAGCTGAATTTGAAGTTAAAGAAAAGAAATAATACATATTTAATATATAATTTCTTTTAGGGGGCATCTTCATGAAAGTTGTACGCTCTATATTTAAAGGCTTTCGTTTAATAGGTTTAATTATAAAGCCAGTACTTAAAGCATTATCTAAAAGTAAATTTTAAATCTCATAAATATTAAAATCCCCTTCTGCATATAGGTGCAAAAGGGGATTTTTTCAAATTATTCTATTCGTTCTACAGACAGTACTCATAGATAAATAAGAAACGGTGTATATTTACCCTAACATTTATAAAGATGAAAATCAATATATAATTATCTACATATAGAACCAGATAATAATTTTTGTTTATAAAACTATTCTTTTGTTTTATTTTTTAATGTACTCGTACCACCAGTTTCTTTCATCCATCCAAGCTGTAATCTTATCAAGCTCGCCATTAGGTAGTACTTCAGTTTGTAAGTAAGCTAATCCAGTTAACGGATCAGAGACAACCCTCCCTTTTGTTCCACGCTCATTCATAGCGTTTACGACTTCCTGAACCAATGAAATACCAAAACCACCAGATTTAACATATTGATAGCCGCCATTGGCAATAGCTTGTTCTGGTTGTTTCTCTCCTGTAAACCAAGATAATGATTTACTACCAATTAATTGATTCAAATCACACTTACCGATACCAGGTACATTACCTGTCTCTGTGTATTGCCAAATATCGCATGGATAAGCTGGCTTGTTACCGCCATAACGAGGAATCCAAACAAAGTCAGCTTTTACATTTGCCATACCAAACGGAGCATACATATGATGACCAACGTATAAACCAACTTTCTGAGCACCTAATCGGCGTAGTTCATCAATAAATGCTTTTGTACCCGCCCTCATATCATTCATTGTTTTTACTTCAACATCTGCAACCCAGACTGTCGCGCTCTTGTCTCCACGGTTCCAGAAATCACGAGCTTCTATTCGTGCATCATTTTCAGAAACGAAACGACAGAATGCATAGTTACCAAAAGGAATACCATGTTGCTTCATGGCTTGTACATATCCTTTATACAATGGATCTACATAATTTGAACCATCTTGTACACGAGCGATGATGAAATCAATGTATTGCTTTGCTATAGGCCAGTTAATGTCACCATTCCACTTTGAAATATCAATAATATATCCCACTACTTAGCATCTCCTTTTCTATCTTCTTGTTTTTGTTTGCCACCTAAAATCTCAACTGCATTTGTTAAGGATTGTGGAAGTGGAATACCCATTCGTCCAGCGTTTTCTAAAAGTGAAAGTAATTCGTTTCCCATAAAGAAGAAAATTGTTGCTTCACGAATAGCACTATTACTTCCTAACGCTGCATCTAATTGGGCTGCCGCTCCAACTAAAAGAAAAAGCACCACCTTTTTGGCGATGCCTTTGAAACCAACTTTACTTTTTAATTCTCCGTTATATCCTGCTGCAATCATGCCAGTTAAATAATCAATAACTGCCATCGTCACTAAGATTTTCAATGTTGCATCCCATCCTCCCAAGAAATACCCACAGAAGCCACCGAAAGTGGCAATAAAGGTTTTTAATAATAAATCAATACGATCCATCTTTTCCTCTCCTTTTTAGATAATAAAAACAGACCAGCTTATAGCTGCTCTATTTGCGTTGTATTTTCAATTGTTACTGGTTCTTGTGGAGGATTTTTTCCTGTAAGCTTAAAATAATCTTCTGCACAAAGGCCTTTTTTAACAAATCCCAAATCTAATTCATATAACCTCGAACCTCGTCCACATAGTTCACATCTTGTTGCGATTCTGAAACAGATTGTACCGTCTGACATCTCCCTCCATACTTCAACTTTACTAGTTCCGTCAGGAATGCCAGCATTCTTTAGCATATCGGCAGGTACTTGCACGGAAATCCCTGTATCAGTTCTCGTTGCATCTACCAGCCTCCCCATAAAGGGAAAGCTTTCACCTGCTTGGAGTGGCATCATTTGATTGTCATACTTATTCATCTATATCTCTCCTTTTTATCCAAGGGCATTAAATTTCCAACCATTCGGGCTGTTCACGTAAAAGCCTGGGCCGAGATTACCGTCTGCAAAACGAATATGCCCCCACTGTTGAAATGCATTCCCACCAAGACTTACACCTTGCAATGCTCGGATGTTCGTGAAAAACTTAACCTCTTTGTTCGTGCTTATATCCAACGTGTATCCATCAGGTGCTATACCTATGTTGGTATTCGCATCTCCTATTGCGATCTTATTAAATGGTTGAAGACCGTCTGCTCTTTCTGCTGCTGCTCGATCCCAGTCATACATAGATGCATATTTGCCACTCACTAAAGTAACACCTGACACACAAACTGCTGTTCCTTGTCCAATATTTGCATCCGCAGACTCTACTTTTATAACAACAGCGTGTTCCTGCGGTTTGTAACTAGCTGGGATTGTAAAAGTGAACGACCTACGCTGAATGTCACCATAGTATGTGCTAGGTGCATCAAATGAAAGTTTTGATTCGTACCATATATCGTAATGAACATTATCTCTATACGTTACATAGCAAATGTGCAGCTGTGGTTTAGCAGTTACTCTCTTTCCATTAATCATAGCGCATCGAAAATGTGCTGATAGTGTATAAATATTACCTGGATGTATTCCGTTTTTAACGGTTGTTTCAGGATAGTTATACATATCTACTCGTGCTGCATTCACCATTTGTTCGTAATTAAACAAGGCTGTATTTTTTTCTATAACTACGTTGCCATTCACTTTCCACGGAAGACCATATCCACCATCAAAACCCCAATAATCAGAGTTCCCGATGTCTTTCTTTATAGCACTTGAAAAATCATGGTCGCTAATTAGATTGCGTTTAGATATAACTGTTGTTTTCATTCCTCTTTCGTCTTCGTAGAGGAAATCTAGCATTTTTACAGTTACACCGTTTTTATCAATGGTTATTTTATCACCATTAATTCTAATAAGATTCGTATCAATGCCCTTTGCTGTTAGCCATTTGACCATTGTATCAGCATTAATATCCAACTTTGCAGCATTGATTGTGATTTTCCCAGGAGACATATTGATGGCAGTAACAATACCGTCCTTTAAAATCTGCGCTATAATCCCGTCATCTAACACTTCTAACCTAGATTCCGTTTTCGTTACATAACCTTTATAAGTCTCATTTATAAAGGTTTCTTGTTTTCCAGAAACAAGTGAAATACCTTTTTCAGTAGCACTAATACTTCTTTCTAATTCGGTAACTTTCTGATTGTATTTTTCGGTAGCTACTTTATTAGCGATATCTTCCATCATTTTATCAACATCCGTTTGATCTTTCGGATGTAACCAAAATTCTGTAGCTATAGTGCCACGTTGTAACATAGGTGCAGCACACCATAAACGCCCATTTCTCGTAACGTAATAACGCCATCTCACAAACGCTGCATTGGCAGGTGCTTTATCTGTACATACAGCACGAACCCACGTATTATTTACAACCTTGATATTCGTTCTAGCTGTTTTAACACGAGTTTTTTTGTCAGCTGTCCACCATTCAATTTCAATAAATGCACCACCACTATCAATAGGTGTTTTCCCATCAGTATTGAAATAACCTGATGCAACAAAGTCCTCGTTAACCTGACACTCAATGAATTGACTTGTAAGTCCCCACCAACGATCTTGAGTCTGGCCAGTACCGGTAATTGCAAATGTATTCATACCTTTGTATTTTAAATTCGTATCAACAGATCCAGTTGCTCCATTACCACTATTCCCAAACCAATATTTCTGCCCTAACTTAAAATCCGCATCACGCAATTCGTTGACAGTACCTAAACCGCCTACATAATCCTCAACGTCTTTCTTTTTCATTGTTAATTTCAATGCTTCAGAATGTTGACCTATTGTTGTAGTAGCCTCACTAAGCGTTTTTCCTTGCTCAGTTTGTGTTTCCTGTAATCTCTTAACACTTGCAGTTGTTCCTTCTGCATCCTTTTCTACAGTGTTAACACGTTCATTAAAAGAGGTTTGTGTTTTTTCTACCGTTTTAATACTTTCTTTGATTCCATTCACACTTTGCTCAATCTCAGTTGTTTTTTTCGTGAACGTTTCTTTAGAAGTAACTTCATCATTAGCAGGCTGCCATGTAGTTCTTATGTTCCCCTCTTCCAATTTCGCATGATGTGAGTTTAAATTACCATCAATATTTCTTCCAGAGTAATAAAACCTAATTTGAGTTACATCCTTATCTTTTGTTTTGAATGTAACAGTTAGAGGCTCGTCCTTATAATCTACATTAATCTTTAATTGTGAGTCTGCACGTACAGATTTCCATTCTTGCTCTCCGTCTGTATAAGTTATTGCCGTTTCTACACCGAACCAAGGATTTGTATTAAGTTTAGTCATTTTCCCAGTGAATAAAAAAGAAATAGTAAACGTCTTATTTCTGTAATTAATCTTATTAGAAAGAGTCATTTGTTTACTGTCTGACCATGTTCCAGTCATATTCTGTTTGTTTAACCCTGTTTCTGAATCGCTTGCTAGATTAATTGAACCTACAGAAATGTTACTCATGTCGGTTTGTAATTGTTCAATGGTCCGCTTATTTGAAGTCGCCGTGTTCTTTATTTCATTTGTTGTTTTTGTTAAAACGTTTGTTGTTTGCTTCACATCGGCAATAGTTTGTTTTGTACCTTCAACTGTATCTTCCACTGTATTTAATTTTCCAGTGATTTCACCATCTTTTTTTGTTAATGATTCAATAGATTTAGTAAAACTCTCGTTAGTTTGTTTCATTTCAGAAACAGTTTTATTAATTTCACCTTGAGAGTTTTGTACATTTTTAATAGTTTGCGAAACTTCTTGGAGACTATTTTTAACTTCCTTGAATTGTCCTGAAGTTTCGTTTTGCGCTTCTTCCACTTTCTTATTTAATTCTTCTTTTGTGAGCTGAATATCTTTATTAACTTGTTTCAGTGTTTCTTCCTTTACTGACTCTACATCAGGAATAAGAAGTTCCCAATCCTTACCGTTCCACACTTTTAAAATACCAGGTTTACCATTACTAATATCTCTCCATAATGTTTTACCTACTATAAGATTATTGGTCGGTGGATTTTTAGCTTCAATAATATTTACCGTATTATTTTTCAGGTTTTCCTGGACCTTTTCAGCCAGTTTCTTAGCGAATTCAGATTCTTTTTGAGCATCATTTACTTTTTCAGCAGTCTCTTTAACCAACTTATCTAGCTGATTTAAAGTTTCTTGTTTACTACCTAATGAAGCCAGGACTTTATTATAGAGCTTACGTAATTCTTCATTAGCATCCACAATTTCTCGATAATCTCCGAATACATATTTATCTTGTGAAGGATCAATAAATGATTCATCACCAGCGATTACCCGTGCTTCTAAATAAAGTTTCGGTGTAAATCCTGTATCTTTTATTCGGATTGTATCCCCCTCATTAATCAGCTCATGAGCTAGTCCAAATACACGACCAATACTTTGTGCATTTACTTCATAAGAAACAGATGTATTAACGCGTTTCTTTATCTCTGTTTTCATAAGAGTCATTAAACGTTGTGGTGTTATATCTTGCTCTGTCTCCGGTGTATAGAATCCGAATTTATGTTGTCCTCGTTCATTCCATCGCTGGAATGCATCATTGTCTACAAGATAAGGAATTCCATTATTAATACTAGAGATGGTTATAAAGTCTCCACCTTCTTTTTTTACGAACCCTAATAGGGCTGTACAGATGTTTTGGGAATTCTCAATTCGTTTGATACCCATCAAATCTTTACCAAAAGTTACTTCTTTACCTGTATCACGTCCTCGCTTTTTCACCATATCTACATAACGACCAACAATTTGAGACCCTACAACTTCTGCACGATATTGAATTTCTAAATCGAATAAGGATGCAATGTCTTTTAAAAATTTGAGTGGATCTATGAATTCATCAATCTTCATAGTGTGGAAGCCAGCGTATTCTGTTTTTCCTCTTTTCCATTTCGTACCCACAAGAGCTATATCGATAAACTCATTGACTGTTTTACCTACAATCTTCTGTGGATTGATAATGCCAGCTTTCGCGAGTTGAATCCATTCCCCAGATGCATAAGCAATGACTGATCTATCATCTGAATCTTTTTCAGCTTCAGTAATTACATATGGAACAATGCGACCATCACGAACTTCTTTTAAAACTAAATTTTGCTGCATGAGTGTCACTGCATGATCTGTATTATCAAACACTTTAAACTCTAATGTATCAATGTTATTTTTTATTTCCCAATGTCGTTTATCGTCCCAATAATCTTTTGGTTGTATATTGGAAACAATTTGACTCGTTTTAAAATCAACAACATGTAAGATTCCACTTGGTGTCCTCATCTAAATCGCTCCCTATACATTACTTTGGCTGTTCCAACAGTTGAAGGCATGATTTCTAGTTTATTCGAACCCTTATGAATAACAGGATAGTCACTAAATATATCTTTTAGATTAATAGCACTTTTACCATTTATCGTTACAAGACTTCGCTCAGTATCAATAACTACTTTGTCACCAACATCAAAGATATAAGGAGGATTATTTTGTGTATTCATGTTAACCTTCCAAATTTTCAAATCGTCAATAGACATTTGCGAACAAAACATGTTGTTAGAGAACTGAGAAATGCTGATTTGTACTTGAGTGACTTTATTCATATTCACGTTATTTTCATCAAACCAGACAACGAACCTTTCAGCATCATCGATTTCAGTACCTAATATAAACTTAGAAATATACGCTTCCCATCTATTACCGGTCCTAGCGAGCCATAATCGCCCTCTAAAATTAGTCCAAGTATCTGGATGATCTCCATGTTCATTAATTAAAACTTGCCCACCAGGTTTCTTACTGTTCCCCACACTAGCAAATCCACTGTTTTGCTCCGCTTCCCATTGGACATCACTCATTGATATACGGGCTACATACTCGCTATTTTCATCAAGAAGACCGATTTCCACACGCCCCATTTGATCCCAATGATAACTATTAATGTGTACATAAGCTTGCATGATAAAATCCTGTAATGGTCCTTGTGGAATATTCTTTTTGGCTATGCAACCATGCCATCCTTTTACTGTAGGTTCACCTAGATACTCGGCCATAAAACGGTATCCATCTGATTTAAACTTTCCTCCACCAGTCATGTCCTCAGTTTTAGGTACATCCGTCCATCCTATGGTTGTCTCCATCTCGTCCCATAACACACGTTGCTTTCTTTCAACTGGAACTTGGTCTGCTTTTAATGGATATCCAATGCGAAAATAATTCGTTCCATTCCATACATCAAGAAATGTAGAAGGTTTTGTCACTTCAACCTCTATAATTGGATTGGATTCTACACTTCCTTTGTTTTGAAAATTTGCTATTAACCCACGCCCATCCATTTCAAATTCTAATGTTTTAGTAGGCCCTAACTTATATGGCATTGGACAAACAAAATTCAAAGTACCTTTACCTAAAGTAATAAAATCCTCAGGATCAAAATCTTCATCAATAACCGCCAGGTATGTCCTATCAGGTGTTACATCAAAGACTAATTCAACAGGTTTTTCTGTAATTAACCACTCTGCTATTTCTTCTTTTAATGTTTCTAGGTCAGATCCATCAGGAACAATAATTCCGACCGGAACAGGTAAAACTCGCATTTCAGTTTCTGTCGTTAATAATCTTGCACCTGGATAACCTGGAACACTTAGAAATTTTCGCTTTAATGGCGCCCAAGCTGGTCTTTTCCATCCTTTTTCGATTTGAATAAAACCCTTACGTATATTGTTAAATGTAAAAGAACTCATACCGTCACCCCACTTCTCTCTAAAATAAAAGAAACCCAAACCTAAAAGGCTGAGTTTCTTTTTTCTTCTCTATCTTGATACTCGGTTGTATATCGATAAGTACCACGTGCCACATCTCTTCCCTCTAAAATAACTGGAACTTCAACAACTAAATCTCCACCAAGCATTGGAATTACTCCACCACTAGAAGATGAACCAGATCCGTAATTAATCACTTGATTCGATACGCTGCTTGCCATAGCTTGTCTACTATTTGACATGCTTCCATACACACCACTCATGACACTCTTTAATCCTGATAATTGACTCACAGAACTAGCCATCATACGGCTCATGTCACCCATTAATTGATTTATTTCTCCCGGCATAACAAATTGTTGTCGTGGCATGGCTGCTACAATTCCTGCACCAATATCTCCAAGTGTCTTTTTATTCAATGGTAAAACCGCTTCTTTTCCGGCTTCTCCTGCACCTTGCAAGTTTCCGCCATTCATTCCAAAGATAGTCGGTTTAGTGAAGATACCACCTTTTGCACGCCAATCTATATTGAGGCCGGACGGAAATGTAATATCTTTTCCTAAAATGTTTTTCGTACTAGTTTGTATGCTGAAGTGTGGAAGAGGCGGCATTTCTGGTTTTGGAATTTTTAACTTCAAGTCACTAAAGAATCCTTTGATCTTTCCAATGAATTTTTCTATGCTGTCAACTGCATCTTTAATTGGATCTATAATAAAATGTTTTGCCGCTTCAAATTTTTCTTGAGCTGCATTCTTAACAGAATCAAATTTTTCCAGTGCTGTGTTGTACATATCATTGAATTTCTCTTTTGCAGAATTATAAGCTGAAATAACTGGTTCAACGATGTATGTGTAAACCATCTTCCACGCTTCAAGTGTATAACCTTTTATTTTCGCCCAAATTCCTAACATCCAATTGGATAAATCACTAAACTTTTCTTTTACTAAATTCCAAGTATCTTGTACAGGTTTTATAATATATTGTTTAAATAAACCCCATGCTGCTGATGTATATGATTTAACTGTCTCCCATTGTGAATTTAGCCAAGAAACTAAATCACTGAACTTTTCTTTTACTAAGTTCCAAGTGTCTAGAACCGGTTGAATAATATATTGCTTAAATAGTCCCCAAGTAATTTGTGCCATAGCTTTTGCAATTTCCCATTGTGTACCAAGCCAAGTGACCATTTCACCGATTTGTGTACTTACCCAGTCGTAAGCTTCCTGAATCGGTTGAATAATATATTGACAGATTGCCGCCCATGCAATTTGTGCACCTGCCTGTATTAACAACCAACCAGCTTCTAAAACGGTAGAAACTGCCGAAATAATTGGATCTAAAACAGTAAGAATTGTATCCCATGTTTCTTGCCATGCTTGCGTTAATGTTCCCCACAATTCAGATGCTGTTTCAACTAAAGAGGACCACCAGGAGGAAGCAGTTTCAACAATGCCAGACCATAAACTACTAAAGAATTCGCCTATCGGATCAAAGAAACTATGCATCATTTCTACGAAAGAAGACCATGCTTCAGAAAAGAATTCAACAGTAGAATTCCATGCATCGCTACACGCCTGCTTTACACCCTTCCATAAATCACTAAAAAATTGACCTATCGGATCAAAAAATTCATGCATTGCTTCTAAAAATGAAGTCCATGCTTCACTACAGGATTGGGATATCCCGTCCCAAAGCTCTACTAAGTACTCTTTAATAGAATCCCATGCTTGTATTGTCCAATTTTTAATATCATCCCAGTTTTTATAAATAGCCACTCCAAGAGCAACTATAGCGGCTATGATAATAGGAACAATAGCAACTATACCTAGTGCCGCGGCGGCCCCAATTTCAAATACCCCCATGACCGATACAACAATTGGTGCAATAGCCATAAGTGCCCCTGAAATTACTCCAATAGCCGTTGCAACTGCCGCTAATGTCGCTGCTAATTCTGGATTATTAGAAATCCAATCAGCAATACTAGCAACAACATCAGCAATTACTCCTAGTATAGGTTCAAGAGCCATTTGTAAATCGCCCATCGCTTTTTGGAACTTTACAGCTGGATTTGCATCTAATTTTTTAACAGATTCATTTAAGTTGTCTTGGTTTTGTTGAAGATCTTTTGTTTTCTTAGAAGCTTCAATTAAAGTGTTTGTTAAATTTTGACCTTGATCTTCAAACATAGTGGCTAGAACTTTAACCCCAACCTGATTTTTCTTAACTGGGTCTTCTATTCCGTCAATAGCTTTAGCTACTTCTACCATCGCTGCTGCGCCATCTCTTCCGCCTTTAGCGACAGATGCTCCCCATTTTTCTATTTGTTCAGTTGCAATACCAGAACCGTCAAGCGCCTCTTTTAAGGCCTTATCAGCTCCTTGTGCGAATTCAGTTAATTGAATTCGTCCCTCTTTTAAACCCGATATGTTCAGTAAAGTTCGCAATACTTCACCCGTCCCCTAAGGACCGCTTACTGTCACCAGTAAGACCAGACTATATCATCATCTAAGCAAAGAGTAGTGCCTAGATGCTCCCCATTTCCACTATCATTCGCTTATAGTGTACGTCTTTCGACTAGTCGTTACACCTTCATCTAACAAATCAAATTTATATCCCTCTAAATGACGATATTTACTTTTTTGCCTATTAAAATCATCTTCTACAGAAATTTTCTTACCTAATAACTTAGTTAATAAATATAAACTTATTTTAAATTGTTTACTTGTTATTTCTTTCGTTTCATAGATTGTAACATTTCCCAGATTGTCAGTAACTTTAACTTTTACAGCAGCAGGATTTTTACCTCCTGCAATAGCTTGACCGTTTCCATAGTTCGGGTTATTACTTCCACTTATCTCCATTTTCTCTCTAGCTATTTTTAAGTTTCGTTTATGTTCTTCTGATTTCTTTTTTCCTTTTAATGCCTGGCTTATATTTACACGCTCTTGTTCATTTCTCTTACGTCCGTATATAGGGCTTAAATCCCCACGTTTTCCGTACATCCCATTTCTTTTCCCCGAACGAGCTAGACTTTGTTTTCTGCGGGTTTCCTCTGACACAACCACGCCGTAATTCGGATGTAATGACCCTTTCCGACCATACATGTGGTTAAACTTTCCTTCTACTGCACCAAGTCCTCCATCATCTAAATTAACAAGTTTGTAGTTTAAAATATGCTTATATTCATAAATGAACCAAACTTCAGCATCATAAGCTTCTTTTTCGGTTAAATTATTAGATATGATAGCAACAGCTACCTCAGTTTTGTTTAAAATATTTTTAAAATACCTATTTCTACTTTTGTCAATTTGATATGCTCGATTACCACTACCCTTTCCTACATAAAAAGGTTCGTTAGTATCAAGTCTTATCCATTCATAAATGTAAAATCTTCTATCCATAACCTCACTCCTAATACAATATCTTACAGTAACAGAGAGGATTATTGAATAATTTTAAAATTATTAACAATAAAACGGCTTATCAATGTAAAAGTTAAATCATCCATAAGGAAAATACATCTGAATTTATAAAGTAAATAACATCTTTGATTTATTAAATGCTTGGCACGGTATTGTCTCTACAAAAGAGAGTTCCACCGTTTTAAAGGAGTTTTCTATGAATGTCACCATTCATAGGGACAATACTTTATCCAATAAATTATCGATATTCCAACTACCAGTTTCAACACCAGCTTCCATAATTGCTTGGACTTCCTCAGCTTTAAAGCCTGCACGGGTTAACTGACTACCATATTCAGCAATAATGTCTAACTGGTCTGGCGGAAATCCCATTTTTAACAAAGCATCAACCATACCAAGAGCACTATCTTGCGTTATTCCTAATTCATTTCCTATTTCATAGGTTTCTTGAATCAACTCTGTAAAATCTATACCTTCATAGGATTGCGCGATTGTTGCTGCACCTTTAACGATAGATGCATTCGCTTCATCACTAATATCTTTATTTAAAGCCCATTGCCTACGTACACCAGCAAGTGATTCTTCAGCATCCACTCCATAAGCTGTTACGCCTCTTATTGCTTCTTCTACTGATTTTTTCGAGGATTCAGGGACATCAAATGATATATCAATTTTGGTTTTCAATTTTGACATATCAAGTGCTTTTTCAACAGCTGTTGCAATTCCACCACCTGCTGCTAATCCACCGATAACATTCTCTAATCCCACTTTTAGACCTTCAAACTTCTTCTCGGTTCTGCCAGCTTCTTGTTGTAAGTCTCTTAACTCATTTTGTACTTGTTGAATAGAGTTTCCGGCATCCACAGATCGGAGGGCGCGTTGTAATTTTTCAATATCGGCTTCAGTTCCTAAAGCTTCACGACCAATAAGACCAATTGCTTGTTCTAACTGTCGACTTGTAGCCGATCCACTTTTAATTGCATTTACAAGACGATTACCTAATGCGCTCGCAAAATCATCAACACTTTTTCCTGTAGCACTAAATAAAGTTTCTAATTGCCGTGTTGAACTTGCTACATTTTCTTGTTCGGCTTTCATATTACCGAGCTTGTTTTTCAGACCATCAAGTGACCCTTGTGTAAATTCAATTTCACGCCTAAATGCGCGGTACTGCTCTTCTGAGATTTTCCCATTTTGAAATTGCTCTTGAACCTGTTGCTCCGCTTCTTTTAATTTATCGAGCTTTTGTGTAGTTTTTTCAATTTGTTGTGTAAGCAACTGTTGCTTTTGAGCAAGTGCCTCAACGTTACTGGGATCAAACTTTAACAAACGTTCAACATCTTTTAACTCTTTAGTCAAAGAATCACTTTGCTTATTCACGTCTTTTAAGGCATTTTGTAACGGCTGCGTATTCCCTCCAATTTCAATCGTAATTCCTTTAATTTTTCCTCCTGCCATTATCTCACCCCTTTTTCTTAGAAAGCATTAAAGTCTTCTTGAGTTGCTTTTCGAACTTTTTCTTTTCCTGGATTTTTCATTTCAGCATACTCAGCGATATAATCAAAACAATCACCAATCGTCATCACTTCTAAGTCCCAATATGTAAGCTTTGCTTCATAGCAAAGAGCAAGGAACAATTCAGTGCTTAATTCTTCATCACTGAAAGTCCCTTGCTCTTCATTAATTTTCTTTACTTTTTTTTTGCTCCCATTGTTTTTTGAACCATCTCATTAATTTCCGGCATTATATCGTAAATAGGAAACTCATCAAACCCTTCTAACCAAGTCATCGGGTCTGGAATTTCAGGATCAGCTGTTTTAGCGTATAACCAAACTAAATCGTAACAAACTTCAAAATCTACTTTATCGAAATCTAAGTTAGAAAAATCAATAGTGCCTTCTGTTGCATCTTGTGAAGCGAATGTACCTATAGCTCCTAATTTAAACATATCGGCAAATAAATCCCGTCTAAATTGCGCCTTATATCGCTTGGCTGATGCTGCATTAGCTTTTAATTTGACCTGTTTTCCGTCTATTGTAATTGTCTTTTCCATCTACTTACGCTCCTTTTGGTAATGCAGGTACTTTTGTATACACTTTTTTGTACCAATTATTATAAATATCTGTTTTTGATTTAGTAGTAGTTTTCGTTTTAACCATACGTTTTCCATTAATATCAATAGGGCTGGATACAAATTTAAGTTCATTTGTATTTGGCTCCGCTGAATTTGTTTTCGTTTTAGATGCAAGTGTTGGACGACTTGCAGAACAGTTAAACATAACGTGTCGAGTTGCTCGTACATCGCCATCAAATTCAAATAATAATGCAAATGATTTTCCTTTAGCATCCGCTAACTCATTTAACACACCATCTTCTTCGTCTAATTCCTCTCCTAGTGCATCAATTGCAAATTGTTCCGGAATAGTCGCAATAGAAAGCGTTCCATCATACCCTTGGTTATTACTTGCAGCGTAATAAAGCATGTCATCAGCGTAGAATTCAATTAAATCCCCTCGTGGATCAAACGTTAATTCAACCGCACCAGGTAATGGAATTGGTGTATTAAATGTAACTACACCATCTTTAATATCGAAAAGCGCATAATGGACATTCTTTAAGCCAAATGCTACTTTATTTTCATTCATTTATATCAACCTCGTTTCATAAAATTTTTGATACATATTTTCAGATTCAATAAAAGTCCCATACGAGTCATAAGGAATCTCGTGATCATCTAGAACTTGTTCTAGCTTGGCTTCCGCAACTACATCTTTCTTAGTTGTATAAAGCTCTATATTTACATCATTTATCTTGTGATACACCTTGTTATCAGCCATTAAATTTGCTGACCCATCCACAAGAAAACAGATATACGGTGGCGCCGGAACTGGATTACCTGGTGTTGCTATGAAATGCGAATAAGCCACAGGATAGCCTGTAGCTTCAAGAATTTTTATAAATTCTCCTAATGTTAATGTCATGATTCAATTGCCCTTTCAATACGTTTTGGCAATTCATCAATTACATACTCTTCAACGGGACGAATATGCACTTTCTCCGGTACTCGGCCACCACTAGCTTTCGCATGGCCATTTTCTAAAAGATGCGTTAATTGCCCTTTTGTATTATGGATAACAACGGCTTTATCTACTTTTTTCTTACGCCAACCTTTACGATAACCACCTGTTTTTTTAGGACTATTTTGTCTTAACTTGTTTACAGCAATATCAGCTACATCTTCTTGTGCAGTTGTTAATTCTTCTTCCACAACATTTGCATATCTTTGCAATTCTCTTGCAAGATCACTCGCAAAATTACTCATATTAAACATGCTCCTTTGCGATAATAGTCAATGTTTGATACATTTCATCATCATTCATTGGCGGTTCGATAATGTCAAAGATACGATTCTTCATATTAATTCGCATTAATTCTGTAATACCTGTTGTATAAGGAATTACAAACCGATAAATTCGTGTAGACTGTGAAGCTGAAGCTTCAATATACTCAGACCCTTTCACCGTTTTTATCATTGCCCATGCACTTTTAACTTCTTCCCAATTACCTGTTTCAATTGCTTGATTCAATTCATCTTTTATTATTTCAGGTTGTTCAATGCGAATTCGATTTCTAAAGTCACCTGTATTCAGTGGTTTTTTATACTGAAAAGGACGCATATTACTCACCGTCCAGTTTAATTTCTTCTAATGCTTTATCAATACCTAAACTATTAATCTGACTTGAAAAATTCTTGTCAAAATACTCTAATGCATCGTTATAAACATAACGAGAGCGTTCAAAGACTAATTCTTTGAACTCCTCGTCTTTATTTAAATCATAATTCCCACAAACCCTAATTAATACCTTGTTAGACGTAAAAAGGATGCGTTTTAAGTTATCATCTTCCTCATCTCCTAAGTGCATCCTCTCTTTAAATTCTTGCAATATTTCATCTGAAATTGTTGCGTTTCTCATTCACTTCACCCTTTATTTAGTTTTTGTTTCTGTAGATGGTGTAAATGAAATTTCTAAATCGTAAACAAGAGCCGCTTTATTATCTTTCGGTTTCCCATTAGCAAATTGTTTAATTGTATAAAGGGTAGCATCTTCGAAAGCTAATGTTTGATCAAATTCTTTTAGCTTGTATCCACCTGCGATTGCAGCAATATATTGTCCTTTTACAAAGAATAATGCTTTACCAACAGGAACTTCCTCACACTCGACAGGTTTAATGTTATAAGGCAATGCCATTACCCATTGACCTGTTGCGGTCTGGATTGTATTACGTGCTTGTACGCCAATCGCATCAATCGGGTTAACTACCATTACAATTTTATTTAATACTTTTCTGGATTTCCCTTTTGCATCAACAGATAAAGCTTTTACAACTTCATAAAGTTCGCCTGCTACAATTACCCCTTTATCAGACGGAGCAAATGTTAGTTTACCAGAAGATTTTTTATCAGTAACAGCGCCTGTTTCTGGATTTACATCTTTCATTAAACCAACTGGTTGATGTGCTACAGATCCGCCACCATTAATAAAGCCAAATTCTAGACCGACTGAATATGTTTCTACTAAAACAGTTCGAACATAACGTTCAATCCATTCCGGGCCAAGTTCCTTCATATCATTTGGAATTGCTGCAAATGCAGTTAATTTAAGTTGACCAATTTTTTCTTGTTTGAAGATAGCATCAATTTGCCCACGGATTTCCCCGAATAATTCGCCCCATACATACGCCTTCGTTGCATCAGAGTAAATAAACTTCGTAACTGCTCCTAAATCTTGCAAACCAATTTCAGCTAATAAGGGATGTTCTGTAACTAAATCTTCAAACACACGCTCTTGAGTCGTTACAGGAAGGATTGAGCCATCTGTAAATCCACCTTCTTTAACAACTGCATTGAAGAATTTTGTTTCTGCTGAAGTTAAAACATTTTGACCACGTTGCTGTAAAATTGAACGATCAAGCATATCGTTATTTACTTGTTCACGGACCGTATTTGCTACATCTGTTTGTAGTGCATCAAAGAAACCTTCAAACGCTGACGTTTGTTCTTGTTCTGTACTTTCCGCGTTAGTTAAAGTGTCCGTCAATTTTGCTTTTGCTTTATTAAATGCTTCAGATTTATTAAATTTAATCGTCATTATGTGTTTCCCCCAATTTTTATAATTTTAAAAGGAGCCCTTTAATCCCACTGTTTTTTACAGGTTTAGGATGCGGCTCCTTTGGTTCTTCTATATTGTTTTGTAAATCATTCAGGATTTCATTTTTTAATCCTGATAATGCTGCATTTAAATCTTCTTTTGTAATCCCTTGGCCTTTGTTCATTGTTCCATTTCTAAAGCCATCGATTACTTTCTGCGGAAGCATGGTGGCAGTAGCAGTTGAAGCTGTCATTTTAACCTGATTATCCATAAACATAATTTCATCCACAAAATTATTTTCTAATGCTTGTTGCGGCCCCATCCAAGTCTCTTCAGCCATCATATTAAGTAGTTCCTTTTCTGATTTACCGCTTTTAATGACATAAGCATTTACAATTGCTCTATCTGTTGTTTTCAACATTTCAGCTGCCTTTTCCATGTCACGATGATCTCCACCATTCCACATTGAAGCATTATGAATCATAATTTGTGCTGTAGGTGAAATTCGGACTTTATCACCAGCCATCGCAATAACAGAAGCTGCACTTGCAGCCAAACCAACAATTTGAACTTCCACATTACCAGGATAATTTTTTAATGCTGTATAAATTTCTGATCCTTCGTGCACATAACCACCAGGACTGTTAATCGATACAATTAAATCATCACCATTGGCATTAGTTAGTTCTTTTGAAATTTTACCTGGGCTTGCAGCATCCATTTCAAACCAATCATAAATCCAAGCTTCATCATTCGAAATAATTGGTCCTTTAACGTCAATTTTCACCGTCATTTGTATTCTCACCTCCTTCAGATTCAGTTAGTTTCGTATAGTTTTTCGTAATATGATGTGTATTTAAGTTAGGATCATCAGAAACTTCATATCCTACTTCTAATCGAATCTCATTCCCTGTAAATGCACTTGAAGAAATGAGTTTATCGATGCTTGTTGCAAGATCAAATATACTTTGATAAGAAACAGCTTTAACTTCAATTTTTTGACCTGAAAGATACTCTTCTTCTTCAAAAAATTTAACGTTTGCTTCATCAGAAATCTTTTTTAATAAAGGTTTCACTGTGAAAAGCATATAATTTTTCGTTTGCTTCTCAACGTCAGCCATTTCGCCATATATCAAAGCAGTTGGAATACCAAAAGCCATTGCTACTTGATTTAAGAAGCCATTTGTTACTTTATTAATTTCCTCCACACTCTGCCCAGAATTTGCTCCACCTGACGTTTCAGCATACTTAAAACCTGGTTGTTGTGGAATGATAGCGACATCTTTTTCTCCAATCGCTTTGTACATGTTATCAATGAACTCTTGCAGTTTTGATTGGTGTTCTTTGCTCTTTGCAGCGAGCATGTCCATATCAACTGTTCCACGAATTTGATTCTTACGTTTTTGAGAACTTAATATTCTACCGAATAAATCACCATAATCAGTAAACAAACCATCGATAAGAGGTGATAACTTATCATTCCTGTATCTTAAATGAATGACTTCACTTTGTTTAAAACTTCTCTTAAACTGATAATCTTTTACAGTGACATTTGTAAAAGTATCTTCAAACACAGCATATTCGTTATGTTCAAAGTCATCAGCAATAAGTAGATCACCATCATCCGCTTGGACAATCAAAGCTTCATTATCATAAATAAGTTTATAAATGAAACTCTCCCAAAAGGTACTTGCTGTCATATTCTTATTTGGTCTAACATTTAATCGGTAATAAAGCTCATCCTTTTCAAATTCTTCACCGTTTTTCACTCTGAATTCCGACTGACTTATTGTTCTTCCTAAAAAAGAAATACATGTATCAATCGCTAGTCGCTTCATATGGACTCTATTTGCCTTTTCGATAAACATTTCCACATCAAACATAAATCCTACTTCACTATTTCTTTTAAATACTGCGTCCAACCATCCAATGATTATCACCCCCCTTATTAGAATTTAATACCGTCTAACATAAAGTCGAATTCATCCACAAGAATGTTATCCGCTTGCCATAATGCATGGATAAAGGCTTGGAATCCATCTGTTTTTCTCTTAAATTCATCTTTCTTCAAATATTCTTTGTTGCCGTCTTTTTTGATGTGGACGTAGACGTTATTGGTGTACCAACGCATTAATGGATTATCACCAAAAATAATACGATTGTTTGCAAATAACGTTTCTACCCTCGGCGCTAATAAAGAATGAATAGCTTTTGGGTTACGAATGTATAACAATATGAAGCCTTCAGCTTCAAGTGCTGTTTTAACAAGATCAAGACGGAATGTATCAGCTACTATTGTGTTAAATCCGTATATCTCACGCATTTTTACAAACCAATCCACAATATGAGAGATATTAATAACCGGCTCATCCACAATAGTTAGTAAGCCATTTTCAGCCCATTCATAAATAGGCGCTTTTAATTTCACCTTGTCCAAGAATCCTTTACGTACAAATGAATGACCTTTCCATATATAATCTTCACCATGTTTAAATAGCAAGCCGACTGCTGCGAAGTCTTTGATGCTGGCGAAGTCGAGACCGCCTACAGCTACTTTGTGCTTTAAATCCGGAACTTCTCTCAGTGTTTCTCCATCTTCTTCAAAACCAGTACGCATGATTTCTTCCCATGAAGCTACAGACTTTGTTAAATCTACTTCCGGTATATTCATCCTCTTAGTCATGAAATTTTCTCTATTAGACGGATCGTTTTCTAGATTTTTATACTGACGCATAACTTTCTTAAACAATCCTCTAGCGTATTGACTCATTGGCTTACTAAACATCGGATTTGCTTTTTCCCACATATCAGGATTATCTACTTCTTCAGCGTTATCAAGCTTACAAATAAAAGGAAACAATCTATCTTCTTTTTCTTTCCCTTTCAGGATATTCATAGCTCGCTCTTTCATTTTGTCAAGATACCCCTCACGAACAAATCCATCTGTGGTAATAAAAAATTCCCTAGAGTTAGGAACTTTACCTAAACCGCTAGAGAACACTTCTACAACATCGCTATTTTCATATCTATGTATCTCATCGTAAATAACACACCCGTCCCTTAACAAGTCTTTACTCCCTGCATTAGACGTATGAAATTCAAAAGTCGAACGAGTAGCTTTATTTGTTATCAATTGTTTTGTTGATACAAATAACTCGTCTAATATTTCATGTTTTTTATTCTTTTCATAAACATCTATAAAAGAAGTTTTAGCCTGTCTTTCTGTATTAGCAACTACTGATACATTGTAATGCTCAATACCGTGCAACTCGCTAATAAAGAAGTGTGTCAATGCACTAATCAATCCGTTTTTACCAGCACCCCTTGCCATCATCCAGAAGTGTTGATCAAAATAAACATCCTCATATTCATCAAACAAAAACACAAATGCTATTAAAAATTTCTGAAAGGAATTTAATTTGAAATGCCACTTTTCTATGAAAGTTACACATTTATGAATTAAATCCACATCAAAATGTAAATCATTACGGGTTAATATATCTTGCTTTAAATAATTTATAAGCATGATACGTTCTTTATTTAATACCACTGTTCCTATTTCATATAGTTCTATATATTCACTTACATACTTATGAACAATCATATTAAATCACTTGCCGAATATTTCTTAATTTCTTTTTTATTATTTCCTTCTGGCAACAAATCCGTTAGTTGTTTAATGACCCTTTGATATGATTGATCACGGGTATTATATAACCGGGCAACAGGTCGTTCTCTTTCATACGGCTCTGTTTTATCAGATTGTGAGAACATTTCATAGTCACCATTCTCAGATATATCCATCCACATCTCATTTAATAAAACTCGTAATCTTGCTGCCTGAATAATTAATCCTTCAACCACTTTTAACTTACTAGGTGGGATGTCTTTAAATAATCTTTTCAAACGATTTTTTTCTTTGTTAACTAGCACCTCACGCTCATCAATATCCGCCATAATATCACCTCGATTCAATCATATTTTCATACTGGGTAGGGGTCCTATACGAAACAACTTAAAAATCTGGAAAAACGACCCCCTCCTCCGGTGCCCCTTAGAGCATTTTTTGATGAAATATTTTAAGGGGGGGACTGTTTTCGAATCATTTTTACCACTTTTCATCGTGTTCCCATTTATTCTGTTTCTTTTTGAATGTTCTACCGTGTTCTTTATTGTGGCAATCCACACATACTGTTTCTAAATTGTTTATTTCTAACGCAAGTTCTGGATGATGTTCTAGTTCTTTTATATGATGGACAACGAGTTGTATCTTTTTACGCTTGGCACTCTCACTGTATTCATTATTGTCTGTTTGAACACGACCATTCCGTTTACATTCCTGACATTCATAGTTGTCACGCTTCTTTACTTGCTCGCGTATACTCTTCCACTCACCATTGTCATAGAACTTACGCTTCTCTTGTTTGGTTTTATATTCTTTCATCTGTCTTTACCCAGCGTGTTTGATTTCCTCTATCTCTTTCCAATAAATCTTTTATTGGTGTTTGCGTGAGATATTCTACAGAGTAAAACATCGGCTTCTGTTCATACAGCTTATAATACTTAAATCGATTAACATCAATCCCAACCTTCTTATACGCCTTCTCATTAGGCTTAAAGTATTTGATGTATGCTTTCTTATCGATGGGTATAAGACCAAGTGCAGCGATTCTACCATTTAAAAAGCTATCCAATTCCCCTCACTCCTTAACCAAAATAAAAAGCACCCGAATGGATGCTTAGATTAAACTTGTTCATTATTACTTTCTCTACTTTCATCATCATCTTCTGATTTCGGGTCTAACATACTTCCTATATCAGGCGGCAAAGTTAACTCTATGCCAGCTACTGGCTGATTATCCTCATTAAAATAATACTTCTTCACCTTATTCAATTCTTTACTTTTCTTATTTTCACTCATATTACCCCGCCTTTTATGTATGATATTAAATACTTTACTTAATATGTACATCGAGAAAGATAATATGCTATTATTTTAATCCTGACATTACTCATGCAATTTTTGCATAATGAAAGAGCAACCGTGCACCAGTTGCTCTTTCGTCAAAATCTTTTGTTATTACTATATAAATACGGTATTTATTCTTGTTTCAATCACTTAATACCGTTACATTCATTCACTCCCACAATATTAAGTAACTGGAAGAAGAGCAAAAGCCCTTCTCCATCTACACAATGTGAATTGCAATTGAATGTAAAAACAAGAAACAATTGTTCATCCAATCTACAACCACCGCCACCGGTCATGACGATCCATTTTCAATTATCAGGAATCTTGTGAGCGTTATTTTCCGCCACTACTCACAATACAAATATAACATGCTAATCCCAAAACAATCGGCACATTTACTGCCAAAAAGCGGTCATGACTCTGCCACTTATTTTAATTCGCTAATAACCTTTATTTCCTTAGACTACCTCACTGCAACAGCCATAAAGAATAGATTAAATTTTATTTTTGTTATTATGCTTGATCTGATTGTAGAACATGTAATGGAGGTGGAATAATCCAACCTTTTTTCTTATTCAGACGAAGCAATATAGCTCCAGCTTGTGCTTTTTTCATATGAAATTGACCAAACATCATTCCAACATCTTCTCGAAGAGATTGTCCCATAGCTTGACTACATGCTACTAGCCCAGCAGCAAGATCCATAGAAACTTTAGCTGCAATTTCCGCATCATTAATACGAGCACCAGGAGGAATCGTTTCAATAGATGCAACTGGTCTTTCTGGAGGTGCTGGTGGTAATGCAACTCCATTTAATTTTAATAAGTTTTTTAATTCTTCAACCTCTGATTGGATATCATTCTCTACAAGGTTTTCTAAAAATTTCTTTAAGTCCTCATCTCCTGTGTGGTTAATAAGAACTTGATATCCAGCAATTGTGCCTTGTGCTCCTGCAAGATAACTCCAAATCCCAAAGACTTCCCCGTAGTGCATTGGTTCATTTTGTGGATTTCCACTTAAAATACCCATAAAAATATTCCTCCTTAAAGAAATTAAACTTTTAGCAACAATACTTACTATAGAAAAAATTTTCCTAACCATGTTCTGGATTAAAGAAAATAAGTTCTTATAACTCATACGGAACACCTTACCCAAATATAGTAATTTTCCCTCATAGAATGTACCGTTACTAAAAATTTATTCTTATAAATAATAAATACATTTCAATTAACTTAATCCATTATTATAAGTACTTTTAATAATAAAAATTAAAGATGTTTATCATAATTTCAATTCAAATGGTTTTATATATTTTCAAACGAATATTGTCTAAAGAAACTGGAGACATTACTGAATATGAAAGGAGGGAAAACTATGAAGAAAAAATTCTCATCTATTTTAAGTGCTCTATTACTAACTATTATGGTTTTTGGTACCAATGTTCATGCTGAATACGATGGAAATAATATGGATAGAGTTAATAATAATAATAATAATATTACAACTCGAGTTAATGACAATAACATGAATAGAGTTAATAATGATACTAGAACTCGAAATGTGAATACAACAAATGATTTGAACAATGATCGTGATGATAATAATAATTGGGCGTGGCTTGGTTTATTAGGACTAGCAGGTTTATTTGGTCTTAGAAGAAAAGAAAAAGAACCAGAAAGACGTTAATATAGAACATTGTATTTAAAAGATACTTACTTATCAAAAGAATGCAAAATGAATAAACTATGAATCGCCTTTAATGAGGCGATTTTTTATTTTTTCAAAATCAATAACAACTACATAAAAATGGATACTATTAATTGGAAACAATGAATTTCTTAACTTGATGATAATGAAGCTTTACGTCCATTTGATAAACTGTGCTTTTGTTTTATGCCGTTGCTTCACTTACCCATATCTTATATTGTGTGTAACTGAGCCATACGCCACAGTCCTTGATATCATTGATTTAATTTAACTTTCTCTTTTGAGTTACACAGTACGAAATTTATGAGTAACTGTATAACGGTGCCTCTAATTGAAATTATATAAGCAAAAACAGCAAAAGAATGTTTAGCTGTTTTTGCTTTCTTTTTTATTCTCCTAACTATTTTCGGATAGAACCTTAAACTTCTCAAATAATCAAAAAAGATGACTTCTATATTTAACAAAAGTCATCTTTTTCTATTTTATTAATATCTATATTACTTGATATTAAAATTATTTCGCTATTTTATCATTTGCTTTCGAAAGTGTTTCCTCATTTAAATTACTGTGTTTCATTGAATATATGAAATATATTAAAGTACCAATTGCTATCCAAATACTGAAGTACACCCATGTTCTTAATGGTAAATTTAGCATTAAAAATACACAACTCACAATTGAAATGATTGGTAATACAGGTACAAACGGTACCATAAAGCCTCGTTTTAAATTTGGATGTGTCTTACGCAGTATAATAACTGATACACCAACCAATGCGAACGTTACCAAACCGCCAATATTAACTAAATTTGCTAACTCTTTTAAATCAATAAATCCAGCTATTAAAGAGCTTCCTATTCCCGCGAGTCCAATTGTAAAAGTTGGCGCTCCAGTCTGTTTATTAATCTTCGCAAGTGATTTTGGTAATAGTCCATCGCGACTCATAGCAAAGAATACACGTGTTGCTGCGTACATAGTCGAGAAAATAACAGCCATAAGACCAATTACTGCTCCTACAGCAATTATACCAGCAACTTTATCTTGTCCTACGACTTCCATTACATAAGCCATTGCTTCAGGTACATTTAATTCTTTATAGGAAACCATACCTGTCATAACAAGGCACACTATAACGTATATGATTGTACATATAATTAATGATACAATAATACCAATGGGAAGGTTTCGTTGCGGATCTTTTACTTCTTCTGCTGAAGTTGCCAGTATATCAAACCCCATAAAAGCAAAAAAGACGGCTGCTCCACCAGCTAAAACGCCATTTAAACCGTATGGTGTAAACGGTACCCAGTTCTCTGGTTTTACATAGAATACACCAACTACAATAAATAATATAACCATTCCAATTTTAATTAACACCATTATGTTATTGATACGTTTACTTTCTTTCGTACCACGTGATAACATCCATGTAATAATTAGTGTAATGACAACTGCTGGTAGATTCATAATACCACCTTGCGATGGAATCGATACCAGTGATTTGGGTATCTCTAATCCCAATCCACTTATTAAATTGTGGAAATATCCTGTCCATCCACTAGCAACCGCTGCTGTAGCCACGATATAAATTGAGAGTAGCGTCCAACCCACTAAATGTGCCACAAACTCACCAATCGTCGCATAAGAGTACGTATATACACTACCTGAAGTCGGAAGTGCAGAAGCAATTTCTGCGTAACATAAAGCGATAAATCCACATACTATTGCTGCAAGTACAAATGAAAAAATAACTGCAGGACCAGCATCTCTTGCTGCTACTAATCCGGTTAACACAAGAACTCCCGTTCCAATTATGGAACCTATTCCTAACATAATTAAATCAAATAATCCTAATGTCTTTGTTAAATTCTTACTCTTATTATGATCTAATAGTTGTGTTACAGATTTTTTTTTAAATAGCTTCCCCATATCTCCTGTATCTCCTTCAAAAAATAAGTTATGTTTTTCTATTACTTGTGTTATACATAATTTTGTCTTGGTGTGAGCTAATTTAAAAAGACTAACTTTTAGTGTTGTGTTACGCGAAAGATTTAATAGCATCTTTTCTCCGAATATTCATAGAAATTAATTCTATAAACCCTGATTCATATTGCATATTTACTTTATTACCTATCTAATTCATACAGAAACTACCCCAAAAAGGTATTTAACATTCTTGTTTTTCTGAAAATTGATAACGCATTTATTTTGTCGTATTTCGTCGAATTATATGAATTATTCTAATTAAAGGTGTATTGTTTGTAAAGTATTATTTTTTAGAAATCTTATACAATAATAATAAGCTTAGGCGAACTCAGCTCTCTTTTAAATTTCGCTTCTCATAAATCATTTTAATTGTTATAATTTTCTTAAATTGATTAAACTCTATTATAATAAGTACCTCATTATAATAGAGAAATGCATAGATTTTATATCAAGAGTTAGATCTAAATATTATTTAAATTTATACATCAAAAATTAAATACAAGGAGGCTTACTTAATGAGTTCGCAAGATTCATCCTTATTATCTATTTTAGGAAAGCTATTTACCTCACTTGATGTTTTACTTTTTTCAATAGCAACTTTACTTATATTCATTACGTTTACTTATCTATATAATCAAAAATTCCCAAATCACAAATATCCTGCTTTGCTAGAATTTCTTTCTTTTATTGCATAGTTAATCATTTCAATCCTTCAAATTATCATTATCAGTAGCAAGGAAAAGGGAGGTAACCGTACTCTCACCAAGGAACCTTCTTTTTTGTTCTATACTCTTAGATTTAAAAAGAAATAAGCAATGATTAGATTTTAAACCTAGTCATTGCTTTATCCATTGCATCTTGGTTAACACCTATATAGCGTAACGTGACCTTCTCTGACGAGTGATTGAATATCTCCATGAGTAATGCTATGTTTTTTGTTTGCATGTACATGTGATACCCGTATGTTTTTCTTAACGTATGTGTTCCTACTTCATCTAACCCGAAATCTGCCGCTGCTCCGCTTAATATCTTATATGCCATGCTACGACCAATTGGACGATTCTTACCTTGTCTGCTTTGCAATAAATACTCATTGTCTTCTCTTTCTACAATAAACCATTTAAGTTCTCTTTTCAGTGCTGCAGTAATTTGTATTCGCTTCTGTTTCCCTGTTTTCTTTTCCCGCATAGATATATGACTTCCTTTAACATCTCCTACTTTCAATTTCAAAATATCTGAGATTCTGAGGCCTGTATTAATACCCATAATGAAGAGAATGTAATTACGTAAGCTCTTTTCCTTAAAATAATCTTTTAATTGCTGTATTTGCTCTGGATCACGTATTGGTTGAACAAAATTCATTATTCATTGCCTCCAGTTTCTTCTGCCTCATATACTTCTAATCTAAGAGCAAAAGCTAATTTATAAAAAGCATTAGATTTATTTCTTCTATACGTACGCTCACTCATACCAATTTCGTTATAAACCATGTAATCAAAGACCTCTTCATCTTCTAAATATCGTTTTACAATAATATCCCTTTGGTTTTTACTAAAACGACTTAATACCTTATCAATTTGAAAAGATAAACGTTGTAGTTTCACTTCTCTTTCACTCATAGCAATATTTGCTAAAGCAATATCTTCAGCTGGCTTCCCTACTATATTTGTTGGACCGTGATATCTTACCTCGCTAGATGCTGTAACCTTCATCTCATGTCTAATCATCCCAAATTGTCTATAAATACGAACGTTTTCAAGAATCTCTTCTATACGAACCTGTGTTGCTTTGCGATCAATTTTAGGTAAGAAAGTTAATTGCGCCATATATAAAAACACCCCTTATATATTTTGTTAATAAAAACAAAAAAGCGAACACCAAACTCCAGAGCAGTATCAATAATGCTCTTATAGTTCGATGTCCGCTGGTTCTTCCAGTAGGACTAAATGTGTAATTTGGATTATTATATCATTTTTCCATATTTTAGTAATATTTTATTAGAAAAGGATTATTTTGTTCAAATTTTCGATAGATGTTAATATTTTCTATAAAGGAGGTCTACTAATGAAAAAATCCTGGAAGAAAGTTTCTTTAATTGCTTTCATAGTAATTGTCCTTTTAATAATTTTATATTTTGGTGGTATGTCGTTTTTTTGGAACCAACCCTGAATTAAACGTAATATTCCGTCAATACTATAGATGACACGGTAATCTTTTCTCCTCGTTCCTCTTTGGAGAACCGAGCAGTTAGCTTTTGCTAGCTGCTCTTTTTATGAAACTACAGTAAAGCATTCTTTTCGATACAATGATGGTTGTAATCCTATTTCTATAAGCCACCATCCTTTTTTATATAAACTTGCTTTATATTTTTGGCCTATTGTTAATTCGTCGTAATTGTTATGCCACTTTGTATATATAACTTCCATATCCATTCCTCCTTGAATAATTCCATAAGCTTTGTCCATACTATAAATGCACTTGAGTTCTGAACTTCCTTCTTAACTCTTTTCTGGAGAGCGGTTAGCTTTTGCTAGCTGCTCTTTATTTGTACAAGTTACTCAATTAGCTTGGCGCACATATACTATCCTGAGTTCCTTTCTTTATGAATTGAAATAGTCATTACAAAATGAATCTCGTCACGAGAGCACTTTACTAAGTGCTCTTTTTTTAGTTTCCTTTCATTTCCGAATAATATTTCCAACCCCGTTCATACTATTTTTGTAACTTAAAGTTACAAATTATTTCTGTAAGCGCAGCATTTCTTTTGTACAACGAGCAGTTAGTTTTATTAACTAACTGCTTTGTTGTGCAAAATGAAGTTTTCATTTAGCTTTTTGCATAACATTTTTGCTTCTGCTCATACTATAGTTGTAACCATAAGTTACAAAGTATTGTGGGTATCGTCATTGTTGGACGACAAAGCAGTTAGTTCATTGAGCTAGCTGCTTTGTCATTTATTAAGCACAAAATAGCGTTTTTGTTCAGTTTTTATCTTCCAGTGTCCATAACACTTCAGTAGCTTTATCAATAATACTTTCGTCTAAAACTGATACCAATAAAGGAATATTTTCACCTACAAATGTTCCAAATACAAAGGACGAATCTTCATTATCTATAACTAGGTAAACTAGTATTTCAAATCCATAGATAACATGTGTAATTTGAAGTGTTCCATCTGGTTTGTTCTCTTGTTCTGATACATCAATTACATCTATCTTTGAAACTTTATATTTCTCACCTTCTAAAACAACTACTGCATCTGTAAAACCTTCTGCGTATATGCTCATTTTTTTCCTCTTTTCTACTCAAATAACGATTTTGTTTTAAATCCTTACATTCCTAAAAAACATACATACAGTATCATGAGGTATTCTTTTTTATTTTTCTTAAGGAGCGCTTTAAAAAGCGCTCTTTAGTTTTTAAATAAAGATTTTGTTATAAAATTTCACCTATCTAAAAAACATACATACAATATCTTGGGTATCCTTTTTTAACATTAGTTTTGGTCAGAGCGCCTTCCTCTCAAGGCGCTCTTTAATTTTTAAATAAGAATTTTGTTTAATTTTCTTCTTTAAATTCCTTAGTTAATTTAACCGTTCCAATATCCTCGTAAGGTTGTGCGATATATCCTTTATCATGTAGAGCTTTAACTACTTCTTGCATATCTTTCCAAGCTGTTGTACCTTGTCCAAACTTAATAGTAATTGTATTCATTTTTCATTCCCCTTTTTTGAATAATCCTTTTTGTTATTACACATACTACACCTGAGTCGCTTTCTCCCTGGCTCCTCTCTTTCCAAATGGAAGGCGCTCCTCTGTGCAAGTGTGCGAGCATAGCAGGTAACTTAATTAGTTGCCTGCTATCTTTGTGTATAGGTTTAAAGATCCTTTTACAAAATAACTATTTTGATCATATCCTTTTGGGACATACATATACTAAGGTATACGATATGCGAACATATTCGCGTGGCCCTCTTGCAGGGCTCTTTTATTTTTATTTAGTACAAAATAACGCTTTTGTTCGAAAATTAATTAACGCTTATTAAGTTCTTTTATCAACTTTTCTCGTTTCTTCAACCCTGCGAGCTTCCTGCGTTAATTGCAGGGCTTTTGTTCGGAGTTTTTCAGCCCTATCATAGTCTCCCTTTAAAGATGCTTGCTTTGATCTTGTCTCCCAAAGGCTGGCCCTATTTAACAATGTTTCTATTTTTTGGTTCACAGTCACATTCACCTACTTCTATACAAAATTCAAATTTTATTAAAGTAACTGTGTTTTTCGCTCTTCCATACGAATTACTTTTCCACTTTGATATACAAATGATTGTTCACCAAATCCACTTTGAGGTGGTTCTATTAGCTGAACCTGACCATTTTTAACAATATATATTCCGTTTATTTTCAAATCTATTTCAGCTGTCATTTCAACAAGATTTTCTTTTCTAATTCCCACCATGATCACTCCCATATGTTATAATTACTTTGTCAAAGTAAGTTGAGATTGATCTCAGCTTTTTTTATTTATCTATAGATATTGCACAACATTCTCTGGAACAAATGATTGTTCAAGCGATAAATGGAGCCGGATTGGAATCGGCTTTTTTTCATCCCGTGCTCGCTTACATATATCTTCAGCTTCTTCCCAATCAAACTGTTTATCCCCCACTCTTTTATAACGCCATATCCCAATCGCATAATCTTCAAATAGCTCATATCGCTCATCAGGCGCTGTCGTTGGTTTTAATTCATCAATTGCTTTGGCTTGGCGTGGTATTTGCACTACCACATCTGTATACCTTAATTTTGAATTCAAACGGTGAATATGAGCTTTCTTAGGATCAAATGATACAACTGGTTCTACATCAAAAATTGTTAATTGCTTTGGCATTGTTTTTCCCCTCCAATACCTGCAAGCTTGCAATTAAAATTCCTTCAAGCTGCGTTAACGTTAGTTGATCTAATGTTTGTCCGTTAATTTC
The DNA here is from genome assembly GCF_051916495.1 of Bacillus cereus group sp. MYBK216-1. NCBI lineage: Bacteria > Bacillati > Bacillota > Bacilli > Caryophanales > Bacillaceae > Bacillus > Bacillus cereus group sp. MYBK216-1. The sequence goes on along the minus strand of NZ_JBQAGT010000004.1, from coordinate 596,140 downwards.
AGCTAATCCTAATCCCAGTAATTTACGAATGATTACTAGTTTTCTACGTTCTACTCCCTGACGTAACAACATGATTAAGCCTCCTGTTGATGGATGAACTTTCTCTCTAAATTTACAAACTTACTAAATTCTTTAATGAATGCTAGTTCAACAACACCAACTGGGCCATTTCTCTGTTTCGCTAAAATAATTTCCGTTATGTTCTTATTTTCTGTTTCGCGGTCATAGTAATCTTCACGGTATAAGAATGCTATTAAATCCGCATCCTGCTCAATTTGACCATTCTCACGTAAATCTGATAGCAACGGTCTCTTATCTTGCCTGCTTTCTACCGCACGGCTTAACTGTGATAATGCTACTACACATACATTTAATTCTCTTGCCATCAGTTTTAACTTACGACTAATCTCACCTATTTCTTGCATGCGGTTCCCTCTATGCTTCGGATCCCCTACAATAAGCTGCAAATAATCAATTGCAATTAAAACCTTTTTATCAGGGTACTTACGCTTTAGTTTCCTAGTTTTTGCATAAATCTCTTGCATCGTGACATTTGCTTTATCGTAAATTTCTAATGGCAAATCATTAATTAATCCCATCGCTTGACTAATCTTTTCCCAATCCTTTAAATTACATAACTTTTTAGGATTCTTTAATTTCGTAGCATCTATATTTCCAGTACTTGAGATCATTCTCTTTAGTAGCTGCTCTTCTCCCATCTCTAGTGAAAAGATTCCTGTTGCTGTATGAGCACTTGCTGCATGAAAAGCAACGTTTAATACAAATGCTGTTTTCCCCATTGAAGGACGGGCACCGACAATGATTAAATCACCTTCTTGTAACCCTGCTGTCATTCTGTTCAGGTCGTCATAACCAGTTGGTATACCGGTTAAATCTCCTACATCAATTTGCATGTTCTTATACAAATCAACAAGCGTATCTTTCAAGTTAAATTCATCTGAGTAACCCGTTTCTTCAATGGCGCTTAATTCATCAATTGATGTACTAATAGCACTCATATCCCTATCTTGCTGAAGGCGGTTATATAAATTACCAGCAACCTCTTGAGCATGTCGCATTTTCCATGCTTCGATAACTAAGCCTTCGTGATACGAGAAGTTCTTAGTTGTTGTTACAACTTCCGTTAGGTTTACAAAGAATTCGATTCCGCCAATTTGATGCATAAAGCTTTCATCGAATTTTCCAATGAGAGCAACAAGATCTATCGGAACCTCAGCATCCTCTAATTCTCTCATTGCTTTGAAAATCACTTGGTGCGTTGGTAAAGAAAACTGTTTTACCTTTAGCTGACAATCTTTAATTAAATCGCCTTCTTGGATTATGCTACCTAAAACACTTTGTTCAGCTTCTACATTACGAATCATATCGTTACTCATTTGGCCAACCACGCATTCTGCTGGTTAAGTACTGCAAGTTCTTCTTCTGTTGGAATGTTCTGCTCCCATGCTTGTTGCTGCTGTATTACGTTTTTAGTAGTTTCCGTTAAGCCTTTTTGTTGATAAGGTGCTTGTGTCTGTTGCTGGGCTTTTGTTAATCGCTGTGCACGAAATGCTTTATCAGCTGCCTCAACATCAGTTACTGTTTTAAAGCCTTTAAGATGCCAATCTCTTAAAATCGTATTTACGTAAGACATGTTTCTCGTATTCTTCTCTAAAGCAATCTCCATAGCCTTAATAACTAGCTCTGCATTTAAGTCATCTATCCAAGCATGAATTCCATCTGCGATAAAAGGTGTAATGAATCCGAAGTTTTGCTCGTAAAAAGAAATTGGATTAACCTCAACAACTTCTTCCGCGCCTGCGCGTTCTTCTTGTTGTTGTTCTTTTTCTTCTTCTTTTTCTTTTTCTTCTTCCTTGCTAGGGTCTTGGAAGCCCCTTATAAGCCCCTCCAAACGGACTGATAAATACTCCTTAATACGAGGGATTTTAAAATCTTGTTCTCGTTCTAATTGCAAACAAGTTTCATAGAAATCAACTAAAAAATCCTGATCCTTCACAGATTGAATCTCTTTTAAGACACACTTTTCAATGTTTACATTTTTAATTGGATTGAATTTTAACCAGTTGATTAAGAACAGCTCTTTTGTTTTTTGGTTGTAATTAATTTTTCCGTACTCAGCAAAACGTTCTAATAGCTTCATAACAGTTTCACGGTTATATCCTGTATCAGTTTCAATGATACGAAGTGGAAGCTCATAGATTCCTGATTGAGACGTCTTACTGTTTGTCATCAAATATAAGTAGAAATATTTCTCCTCCGGTGTAAGATCTAAAACAAATGAATCCTGCCAAAATGAAACGTGTACTGGTCTATAAACTGCCATATTATTCATCCTCCCGTTTACATATCGCGAATCCGTCCTCTACACGTAATAAGCGATAATTCTTGTATCCTATTTTGAGATATTGTTTTACTAAGTAAATTAGGTGTTGCCCTGATGTTGCTTGTTGAAACACTTTAGGATTCAGCAACACTCTATGTAATGATTTATCTAAAAGCATGTAGCACACTCCGTTGTTATACGAATGCTAATTTGATATAATTAATCCTAAGATCTTTGCAAGACCATTTTTCTATCACTCTGCCAAGTGATAGAATTTTTTTATTTTCTACGTGTTACTAACGAAGCGTTAACTCCTCTTGCTCTTAAATCTTTAATTACTACACGATAACTCATCGATGCCTCATGTTCCTCTTTTGTATCACGAAGCATTTTAAATTCCCTTATACATCGCTCCAGCTCTTCTTCCCAATGATTTGATTCTCCGGTTGATTCTGCATTAAACATGTTATAAATACATTCACTCATACAGTTACGAAGTTTATTCGCAAATGAAAAATCCCCAGGAAGAACTAGATCATGAAGACGATTGTTTTTATCGTTCATCAATTACATCTCCTTTCTATTTAAATTAATGCTGTACGCATCGTTACAACCAGAAAGGAACATTGTAGAGGTGTGGGAGGAAAAATCCCTTTCTGGTCATAACGACAAGCACAGTGGCTTGTCCAAATGATTTATATAATGTTATAATTGCTTTACGATATTTTTCAGAGCTACTGTTGTCTAGGCGGTAGCTTTTTTATTTACCCATTTATGTTTCAAAATGAATGACGCTTCGATAATCTTGATTCGAATCCCCAACAATTTCTTCTCTTGCTTTAACTCAACTGTTTTTGAATCCTCATTAAGTAATTCTGCTATTTTAATTTCACCAGTTAGTTTTGCATCATAGCGAATTAATTCCTTATATTCTCTTAAACTAGGTTTCTTATAATCTACTGTCATTTCTCTTCCTCCTTTACAGCACCTTTGTTAAATTCATTAAGCTATCCACCGATTGAATAATAACGTTCTCCGCCATAGCCTTTTGCAACCAACTTCTTTGTATTTGTTCCATAATGCCAAAATGAACTTGTTCAAGAGCTTGAACTACACATTGAGTAGCTTGGATTGTATCGAAGATTTCTTTTGCATGAACTGCATATTCATGTTTCTTCTTTTCATCATGCTTCCATGACCTTGTTGTAACTTGTAAATTCATAATTTCCTTTGCTGCCGCAATTCCCTCTTCAGCCTGTTTAATGTAGTTCATCAATTGTAGATTTACATCCTGAATTAATCGTGGATCTGTAGGCGGCAATCCAACACCATAAATATGTTTGATCGCTTGTTGATTCAATTTTGCTCCTGTTGCATGGCACCAATCCATCGCAAGTTCAAATTCTGGTTTAGAAAGTCCAGATTCAATACGGGTTAATCGTTCATGCGTAATACCAAGGTACTTAGATAACCCTTACTTTGTTTTCAGCTGAACATTGTCACAACATTCTCTAGCATTCTGTAATAATTCTCCTATTGCTGAATTGCAGTATATGCTTGTTCCCATATCTGTTCGCCTCCATATTTAGTTTTCAAATGGTTACAATGAACTTAGTACATATTTAACTTGTCTACTTTTCGTATAAAAAGAGAGGAACTATTCCTCAACGTTTGCTTTGACTTGTATCTCTTTGATGATGGCCCAACCAGCCTTGTAATATGCTTGACGGATTTTATCAATATCCTTTTGTGATTTTGGCTCAGGAGCCACAACATGGACTTTCGTTTTTCCAAATTCATAAGTCGCCGCATATTCTTCTTGTTGGCTCATGGTGTCACCTCTTGAAGTGCTTTTTATATGTTTATGCGACGGCTCTGTTGGTACTGCCATGTTAGTTGATGGCATTTTCTCACCTACTTTTACACAAGTTTTAACACAAATTCCACTTTTCGTGTAATGTTTAGTCAAAAAAAATTGATGGATGTTCATTTAGTGCTTTTGCGACACACTTTAATTCTTGTGCTTTAAACGAACGTTTCCCTGCTTCTTTCATGTTATAAGCTGATACAGAAACACTAAGTTCTTTTGCCATAAATACTTGTGAAATACCCTTAGAAATTCTTAATTCCCGTATCTTTTGATTAATCTCCATTTAACACCACCTCATTCCACGTAACGTGAACCTTATGTACCAATAATAATTCCACGTAACGTGAAAGTCAACACTTTTATTAACTTTTAGTGAATAAAGTTTCACATAACGTGAAATATTGTTAAAATAATTAACGAAAAGACAAATGGAAGAATGGAAGGATAAACTATGACTTTAGGCTATAGATTAAAAAAAGAAAGAGAAAGACGCAAATGGTCTCAAAAGTTTGTCGCCGAAAAAATCGGTATTACAAATACTGTCCTTTCAAATTATGAACGCGACTATCGTGATCCTGATACAACAACATTAGGAAAATTGGCTGATTTATATGAAATATCTACAGACGAATTATTGGGTAGGTCTAACAAACTTTCTAAAAAAGAAGAACGTGATATTGCACGTGATTTAGAAAAAACATTAGAAGAATTAGAAAATAGCGAAGATGCTTTAATGTTTGATGGAGAACCAATAGATGAACACACAAAAGAAATGATCCGTATTTCTCTAGAAAACTCTATGCGCATGGCAAAACAATTAGCCAAACAAAAATTCACTCCAAACAAGTACAAAAAAGATTGAACGGAGCGAGAAATGAAGATTAAAGACTACGTACTGAAAATCGCAAAAAAGCACGGCACAACAAACCCCTTTGAAATTGCTAAACAAAAAGGTATTATAGTGTTGTTTGAAGACCTAGGGAATACTCTTGGTTTTTACAACACTTATAAACGCTTTAAATTCATTCATATTAATAATCAAATTAACGAAACTACTCAACGATTTGTTTGTGCACATGAATTAGGTCATGCTGTACTTCATCCTAAAGCAAATACTCCCTTCTTACGTAACCAAACCTTCTTTTCAGTGGATCGCTTAGAAATTGAAGCAAATACATTTGCTGTGGAATTGTTACTTACCGATGAAATGATTTCTGCTTATAAGGATACTCGTTTATCTATTCAAGAAGTTGCGGAGATTTATGGGATTCCTGGAGGATTCGCCTGTTTAAAAACCTATATTTGTTAAGAAAGCAAATGCAATTCTATTAACTTATGGAGGATTAATAATGAAAAAGTACCTAGTACCATTTACAGCGCTCTTTTTATCTATTGGACTAGTTGGTTGTGATACTAACAATCCAGTTAAAGAAAACGAACAACACGCACAAGAAGAAACAGAGAATGCAGAAGAACAACGTCAGGTAGAAGAAAAAGTAAAACAAGAAGAACAACAACGTCAGAAAGCTGAAGTGCAACGCCAAGCGGAAGAAAAAGCGAAGCAAGAACAAGCAACCAACGCAGAACAACATCAGAATCAAGAAAAACAACTTGAAGAAAACGATTCTAGTAATCAATCAGCACCAAAAATAGAAGGGTCCGAAATGGAGCAATTCAAGGAGGAGCAAATAAGGAAAATTCAAGCCGCTGATCCAAAGGAAAAAGAGGAAGCTTTTGATAGGGCTGCAGCCTCTCGCCGTGAACGATTCGAGAGACAAGAAATTGAAAAAATGGATTGCGATACAGCACGTTCTGCGTTATCTCAATTAGAAGAAATGGATAACGATCCGATTGCAAAGAAACAGGCAGTTTATTTTTACGATAAAGTAGCAAGGTGCAACAAATCAGGTAATTAAACAACTTGAAAAAAGGTGCTTAGATTTTTTCAATAAAATTAGTGGGCTTATGTTGGATAGAAAGCGAAATAAATAACAGCGACATTATAAAAAATTAGAAACGGACGCACTAAGTCATCTCAATCTACTGCATGTTCATGCTATCATTGATGGTAGGCCTATCCTATATGAAAAAGCAAGGCAATTGTAGAAGAATTTTTATCGTAATCTAAAGTTTTTATTAGAACATGCCCTATTACACCTAAAAGTTAATACTCCATTTTTAAAAAATAAAACCTTTTTTTCTGTGGATCGATTAGAGACCGCAGTAAATACATTTGCAGTCGAACTCTTATTACCTAATGAAATGATTTCTGAATATCAAGATACAAATCTATCAATTCAAGAAATAACTGAAATCTATGGAATTCCAGAAAGTTTCGCTCGTTTAAAAAGCTATTAATATGAATTTAAAATACAACTTTATAAGTTAGGAGCTACATAAATGAAAATATTTTTCTCATTTCTATTTGCAATAGCAATGCTAGCCACGTTTATTTTATTAATTACATCATTGGTATTTCGTTTAAAAAAGAAACAAAACACTAAGAAATATTTTAAGTTTACAGGTATAGCTTTTATTTTATCTATTATTTCATTAATTGTAGTTAACATGAACATGACACCACAAGAAAAACAAGAAATTCTCGCTAAACAAAAAGCTGAAGAAAAGCTAAAAGCCGAAGAAAAGCAAAAGAATAAAGAGCAAAAAGAGGCTGAAGAAAAACAAAAAGCCGAAGAAAAACAAAAAGCTAAAGAACAAAAAGAAGCTGAAGAAAAACAAAAAGCCGAAGAAAAACAAAAAGCTAAAGAGCAAAAAGAAGCTGAAGAAAAGCTAAAAGCCGAAGAGAAACAAAAAGCTAAAGAACAAAAAGAAGCTGAAGAAAAACAAAAAGCCGAAGAGAAACAAAAAGCTAAAGAGCAAAAAGAAGCTGAAGAAAAGCTAAAAGCTGAAGAGAAGAAATTAGCTGAGGAACAAAAAAAGGCTGAGGAAAAACAAAAAGAATTTACTTCCTATGCCCAAAACATTAGAGGTGGAAATTTTATTAAGGATATGAAACTTAATAATAAAGAAGCTGAAATTACATTCCATGATTCATTTGCATCTTATAAATCCGCGAAACCAGATAGCAATGTTACTGAAGAACTTTATAAACAATATTTTTCAACTGGAGATGCCATTGAGAAAATGTTTGTAAGTGAACCCGCTAGATTACTAAGACAATTTCCGGATTTAAATACAGTAAAAATGACTTTGCCGTTCGATGGGAAAACATATAGCACTAACTTGGATAGAAATTCTTTGAATACATATCTAGGATTTAAGATTGAAGATTTAAAAGTTGAAGACAAGTCTTGGGTCAAAAAGTTTAACGATCCATACGTGTATAATAAGACAAAGCGCAAAGCATTCTTTACGAAATTTGTTACTGTCCAATAATGTATAATTCTCTACAGCAGTAAACGTTATATTAAATTATTAAAAGGAGTTATGATTTTTATGAGTGATATATCCAATGTACTCAAAGGGTTAGGAGGATTAGCCGCTACCCTTACTTTTCTTGTGGTTATATATCAATTTGTTCTTAAATATAGGACTACAAATGAATTTGATAAACTTTTTATAAGTAAAGCTGAACGAGAAAAACAAAATGATTTTAAATTTATAATGGAGGCCTTATTGATATTTTTTGCTTTTTATCTTTATCCATTGATTACCATTTCGCAATTTATTTCCTTATCTAAATCTACTGTTAATGCTATGACTGGTTGGGTAAGTATCCTTGTAACCCTTTCAACCATAATGTTTATGTTCACTGTTTATTATGCCAGTAGAAAAACAATTCCTACAGAAAAATACACTCTGGTTAAGAGAATAGGCCTAGTAAATATAATACTTAGCCTACTTTGGTACATACCCTCATTACTAATTGTAACAACATATAAATCTTGGTCGGCATTATTCATTATAATTCCACTGGTTTTATTATATAGTCTAATTCTAATGAAATCCCTTTATAAGACTAGAAACACACCTCAGAGTAAGTATATCGTAACTACTATAGATGCAGAGGAATTCAGCAAACTCGAGCTTATCCATGCATATATTATTGATGAAGATCGAACTGTTCTTTCTGAAACTTCTGCAGCTTCAGAAGAAACATTCTATGTATGCGATTTTTCTTCTGAAGTTTATTTAAAGTATAAAAAAATTGATATACCAACCGATCAAATTATTGAAAAAAATATAAGTCTAAATGTAAATTCAAATCAACAAAGTAATGAAAGTACCAACACCGAAACAAATGCACGCATAGATATCAATGTAAATATAAATTCAAAATAAATTTATTATAGCTCCTTTTCAGGAGCTTTCTTTTTACTTCTTCATCTGCCCATTTTTCGTATATTAGATATTAACAGGGAGGTCTAACGATGAAAACCGCAATCTACCTACGTAAGTCCCGCGCTGATCTCGAAGCCGAAGCACGCGGTGAAGGCGAAACTTTAGCAAAGCACCGCTCTACCCTGCTGAAAATTGCCAAGGAAATGAACTTAAATATTTTAACTGTTCGTGAGGAAATCGTTTCTGGTGAGAGTTTAGTGAAACGACCTGAGATGTTAGCATTGCTTGAAGAAATTGAAGATAACAAATATGATGTTGTTCTTTGTATGGATATGGACCGTTTAGGTCGTGGTGGCATGAAAGAACAAGGAATCATTTTAGAGACGTTTAAACGCTCGAATACGAAGATTATGACACCTAGGAAGACTTATGACCTTAATGATGAATGGGACGAAGAATATAGCGAATTTGAAGCGTTTATGGCTCGTAAGGAGTTAAAGATTATTACGCGTCGTATGCAACGCGGCCGTATAGCAAGCGTGGAGGCTGGTAATTACCTCGGTACCCATGCGCCTTATGGTTATGATATCCATCGCTTAAATAAGCGTGAACGTACTTTAACGATTAATCCAGAAGAAGCTTCAGTTGTAAGAATGATATTTGATTGGTATGCAAATGAGGATATGGGGGCAAATGCAATTAGAAGCAAGTTAAATGATCTTGGCTACAAAAGTAAGCTAGGTAATGAATGGAACCCCTACAGCATCTTGGATATATTAAAAAACAATGTTTATATCGGAAAAGTAACATGGCAAAAGCGAAAAGAAGTAAAACGGCCTGATGCTGTAAAACGTAGCTGTGCAAGACAAGATAAATCAGATTGGATTATTGCTGATGGAAAACATGAGCCCATCATACCCGAAAGCTTATTTGAGCAAGTACAAGAAAAATTAAACTCAAGATATCACATTCCCTACAATACGAACGGAATAAAGAATCCATTGGCTGGTATTATTAAATGCGCTAAATGTGGTTACAGTATGGTACAACGTTATCCAAAGAATCGAAAAGAAACGATGGATTGTAAACACCGTGGCTGTGAAAACAAATCAAGTTATACTGAATTAATTGAGAAGCGTTTACTCGAGGCATTAAAAGAATGGTACATCAATTATAAAGCTGATTTTGAAAAACATAAGCAAAATGACAAATTAAAAGAAACACAAGTTATTCAAATGAATGAAGCTGCATTACGCAAGCTTGAAAAAGAATTAGTGGATGTCCAAAAACAAAAAAATAATTTATACGATTTATTAGAACGTGGCGTTTATACAGTCGATATGTTTTTAGAACGCTCGAATGTAGTTTCTGATCGTATTACTGAAATTACTTCCACGATGGAAAACTTAAAGAAAGAAATTAAAACAGAAATTAAGAAGGAAAAAGTGAAGAAAGATACTATACCTCAAGTAGAGCATGTTCTTGATTTGTACTTTAAAACAGATGATCCAAAAAAGAAAAACAGCCTCCTAAAGTCGGTTTTAGAAAAGGCTGTTTATAAAAAGGAAAAGTGGCAAAGGCTCGATGATTTCGAACTCGTGCTTTACCCTAAGCTCCCTCAAGATGGCGACATATAAGCGTTTATGCTTTGTCGTCACCTTGTTGGTGTAATTAGATTTACTCCATTAAGCCCTAAAGCATCATTCGTCGAAACAGCCAATACGACAGGCTTGCCATTTCTTAACGTCGCTTTCGCTGCCATTAATACTGGAGAGTCTGTCATTGCATTTGCAAATTTACTCATAGAATTCCCTGTTAGTGGTGCAATTACCATACAATCTAGTGGAATTTTAGGTCCAAGTGGCTCTGCTCCAACAATTGAATTAATTGCTTTAAAACCTGTTATTTCTTCAATCTTCTTAATCCACTCTGCTCCTTCTCCAAATCTAGTATTTGTTGATTGAACAGTGTATGAAACAACAGGACGTACTTCTGCTCCTTCAGCAATTAATTTTTCTAAATGAGGCATTACTTCTTCGTACGTACAATGTGAACCTGTAAATCCGAAACCAATTCGTTTCCCCTTCAAACTCATTTCTTTTCCTCCTCCTTTGCGATTGCATCTGCTGCTAATAACTGAGAAAGAACATTTGCTAAAATTTGCCCAGCCGTTTTTGGGGCAACAATACCTGGTAATCCAGGTGCTAGCAATGCTTTGACTCCTCTTTTTTCCGCATATCTAAAGTCGGTACCGCCTGGTTTAGAAGCTAAATCAATCACTAGCGTATGAGCTGGCATTTTTGCAATAACATTCGCTGTTACAACGAGGTGCGGAATCGTATTAATTACAATATCGACATTTCCTACTTCTTTCTCTATGTCTTGCATATGAAAAGGAGAAAACATCATTTCTGTAATACGTGCAATATGTTCAGATCGTCTTGCTCCAACTTTGACATGGGCTCCTAATGATTGAAATGCTCTCGCAACACTCATTCCTGTTCTACCAAATCCTAGAACCATTACATTGGACCCATGAATTGTATAGTCGGTATGTTGAATTACCATCATTAATGTACCTTCTACCGTTGGAATAGAATTGTATATTGCTACATCATCACGATCAAATAATTTAACAAGTTTTCGGTTCGTAGTAGATACGAGATTTTCCAAGTAAGGTGTACCAATACCTGAATATATAGTAAAGTGTTCTGGTGTATTTTCAATTTGTTCTTTCGTTATTGAAACTTTTTCATTTGAAAAAATAGTATCTACTTCTCCTTTGGCATTTGTACCTGCAACCGGCAAAATAATTGCGTCTACAGAAGTGAAATCTAAATTTTGTATACTTTCTTTTGCTGCCCCTGTGAAACCATGATCTAACTGATCAAAACCTATCAAAGAAAGTTTCGCATCCAATTCAACTAGCTTACGAATTACTTCTAGCTGCCTTGCATCTCCTCCTATGACAGCAATATGCATCTCAGTCAACATTCCCTAATTCACCTTCTTTTTCTGTCATTTATAAGAAAAGTGCCTACTTTTTCTTTTTCCTCCACATCATATGTAATGTACGAGTTTATGGTGATTGAAAATCCAAATGCACATATGATTTATCAGGTTTCTATGTAGATACAAAAAAAGATGACCAAAATGGCCATCCTTCACTCCGAATTTGAATGATCTATACTATCACAAAGAAGCATATCATGTCCGACTTTCTTTATTTGACTCCATGCCACCCTTACTTCTTGTGGTTCCTTTTTAAAGCCTCCCCACTTCCCTACAGGTATTATAAGTGTTTGTATTTGCCCGTCTTTCTCATTAATCTCTAAATCCATATAACCTAAGACTCCCATTTTTTCCGCTTTTTCTATATCTACAACCTCTTTACCACTTAATTCACTTAATCGCATACACACTCCACTCCCCCTACTGAATTTTTCATTTGCATTGTCTATAATTAGTACCTATTCTATATGTATAAAAAAAATAACCTTCTCTCTTTTAAAAAGAGAGAAGGTTATTTTCAGGTACATTGTAAAAGTTGATTATAGTTTTATTCCTCTTGGAAGTTTTCCGTCTGGACTAATAAGTGCCGCAGAGAACTCGTCAGTAAACATATTGCGAATTAATCCGTCCACATTTTCTTTTGTTACAGTGTTTACACTTTCAATAATCTCATCAAGTGAACGATGTTTACGAAGAAGCAATTCATTTTTACCGTTACGGCTCATACGGCTATTCGTACTTTCTAAACTTAACATTAAGTTTCCTTTTAGTTGCTCTTTACTATTAATAAGCTCTTTTTCTGTAATACCTGTATTTTTCAATGTTTCTAATGTTTCTTGCATTGTTTCATACAGTGTATCTAATTGTTGGCTACCTGTTCCACCATACAGTGTTAACATACCTGTATCTTCATAAGAAGAATGGTAAGAAAATACTGAGTACGCTAACCCACGTTGCTCACGTACTTCTTGGAATAAACGGCTACTCATACTACCGCCTAAAACGTTATTTAATACGATTAAGTTATAAATATCTTCGTGTCCCATTTGTAAGCCTTTATATCCTAAACATAAATGAGCTTGTTCTGTTTCCTTTTTACGTGCTACCTTATTAAAATGGAAAATTGGGCTATGTACTTGTTCACGGTTTGTTGTTCCTTCATAACTACCGAAATATTGCTCTACCGTTTGTAAGAAGGCTTCATCAATATTTCCTGCAACTGAAACAACTACATTTTCAGGTGTGTAATGATCCTTAATATATTGGCGTAGTGTATCACCTGTAAACGTATTAAGCGTTTCTTCTGTTCCTAAAATAGGATATCCAAGCGGATGCGTTTCATATGTTGCTTTCGTTAACATATCATGCACAATATCATCTGGAGCATCTTCGTACATTTTAATTTCTTCACATACAACATTCTTCTCTTTTTTCAGTTCTTCTTCATCAAATGTTGAATTAAAGAACATGTCTGCTAATACATCTAAAGCATATTTAGCATGCTCATCTAGCACTTTTGCATAGTAACAAGTGTATTCTTTTGAAGTAAAAGCATTCACTTGCCCACCAATGCTATCAAATGATTCTGCAATTTCGCGTGCACTACGTGTTTCCGTCCCTTTAAAGAACATATGCTCTAAAAAGTGAGAAATCCCGTTATTTTTTTCATTTTCATTTCTTGATCCTGCATGGATCCAAATACCAATCGCAACCGATCTTACAGTTGGTATATTCTCCATAACTATTCTTACACCATTTTTACAAGTATATTTTTTAATCAAAAACTTTCCTCCTACTGCCAGTTTCTCTAAATAAGTGCTATTATTTAATGATAACAAGTTTAAGGATGAATGTCATGCAAATGTATTTAATCCACACGTTTTTCATCCAGTAATTCTGTTATATTCCCTACTTTATATCCTTGTTCCTTTAATTTTGTAATCATTGTATCTAATGCTTCTGTTGTTGACGAAGTAGGATGCATTAATACGATAGCACCAGGATGTATTTTTCTCATTACTCTCTGCAATAGTACATCTGGCTCAGGGCGCTTCCAATCGATTGTATCAACAGTCCACATGATCGTTCCCATTTGGAAATCATCTGCAATTTTCACGACTTCATCTCGAAAACTTCCACTCGGCGGTGCAAACCATCTCACCTTTTGATTCGTAGCTGCTTCAATCATTCGATTTGTTCTTTGTAACTGATCTCGTATTTCATCAGACGATAGCGTTTTCATATTAGGGTGTGTGTACGAGTGATTTCCAACTTCTTGTTTTGCATCGACAATCATTTTTGCAAACCGCAAATTTTCTTTCACCCAACGTCCTTCTAAAAAGAAAGTGGCCTTCACATCATGCTTTTTCAATATCTCTAATATGCGAGGCAAATACTCATTTCCCCATGCCACATTTATTGTTAATCCTACCATCTTTTTATTTGGATGCCCTCTATAAATTGGAGCTGGTGATAAATCTTCTAAATGAACACTTGGTGAGACTTCTTTGAATTCAAGATATTTTTGATCAAATTTCTTTAGCTTCTTCATATTATTATACGATGCTTCAATATCCACTTGTCTTCCATTATATCCAGGTGTTGCCTTCCATATTTTATCAATCATCGCATTTTGAGGTGCAATCTCATACTGTTTTGCATGCTTTTGAATTTCTTCGTGCAAGTTATCTTGTGCAAAAACAGAATAAGAGCCTAAACTGACATATAAAGAAAATATACATATGTATGCCAATATACGAACTTTCATATAAACCCTCCCAAATTAACTATATAAAAACATTTTCTTCTTATCTTTGTTAATTTGAGCGTTATAATGAAAACTATACCTATACCGACATAAAAATATATTGAACAACATGTTTTTTACATAACAAAAAAAGCCAGTTAAACTGGCTTTTACTTATTGCTGCTCTTGTTTGTTTTCTTCTTTAGCAGCTTCTTTTTCTTGCTCTTCTTTTAGCAATACTTTTCTAGATAGATTTACGCGACCTTGCTTGTCAATCTCGATAACTTTAACCGTAATTACGTCACCGATTTTTACAACGTCTTCTACTTTACCTACACGCTCAAGTGCAAGTTCAGAAATGTGAACTAATCCATCTTTACCGCTGAATAATTCAACGAAAGCACCGAATTTCTCAACACGTTTCACTTTTCCTTCGTAGATTTCACCTACTTGTACTTCGCGAACGATATCTTCGATAATTTTCTTAGCTTTGTCGTTCATTTCTTGGTTTATTGAAGAAATGAATACTGTGCCATCTTGCTCGATGTCAATTTTAACGCCAGTTTCTTCAATAATTTTATTGATTTGTTTACCGCTCGGTCCGATAACGTCACGGATTTTATCTGGATTAATTGTCATTGTAATAATCTTTGGAGCGTACGCTGATAATTCAGTGCGTGGCTCTGGAATAACAGATAACATATGATTTAGAATGTGCACACGACCAACTTTCGCTTGTTGTAATGCCTCTTCTAAAATTTCACGAGATAGACCATCGATTTTAATGTCCATTTGTAGTGCAGTTACACCTTGTGCTGTACCTGCTACTTTAAAGTCCATATCACCTAAATGATCTTCCATACCTTGAATATCAGATAAAATTGTGTAATGCTCACCAGTTTTAACTAGACCCATTGCAATACCTGCAACTGGAGCTTTAAGTGGAACACCAGCATCCATCATTGCTAAAGTACTACCACAAATACTTGCTTGTGAAGTAGAACCATTTGATTCTAAAACTTCAGATACAAGACGTACTGTGTATGGGAAATCTTTTTCAGATGGAATTACAGGCTCAAGTGCGCGTTCTCCTAGTGCACCGTGACCGATTTCACGACGACCTGGTCCACGCATTGGTCTTGTTTCACCAACACTAAATGATGGGAAATTGTAATGGTGCATAAAGCGTTTTGATTCTTCTACACCAAGACCATCTAAAATTTGCACATCGCCTAATGCACCTAATGTACAAATACTTAATGCTTGTGTTTGTCCACGAGTGAACAAACCAGAACCGTGTGTACGAGATAAAATGCCAACCTCTGATGCTAATGGACGGATTTCGTCACCTTTACGGCCATCTGGGCGGATTTTTTCAACTGTAATAAGACGACGTACTTCTTCTTTTACAATTTTATATAAAATCTCATTTACTTGTCCTAATGTATCAGCGTCAGCTTCCTGCGCTTCGTAATGCTCAATAACACGCTTTTTCACTTCGTTAATTGCATCTTCACGTGCATGTTTCTCATGTACTTGAATTGCTGAATGCATATCTTCTTCAGCCATTTCACGTACAGCTTGGTTAAGATCAGCGTCAACTTCATAAAGTTTCACTTCTGATTTCTCTTTACCTACAGCTTGTACAATCTCTTCTTGGAATGCAATTAGACGTTTAATTTCGTCATGACCAAACATAATTGCTTCTAACATTGTTTCCTCAGGCACTTGATCTGCTCCTGCTTCAACCATGTTAATTGCATCTTTCGTACCAGCTACAACAAGGTGAATATCACTTTGTTCTTGCTGTTCTACTGTTGGGTTGATAACGAATTCGCCGTTAATACGACCAACTGTTGCACCCGCGATTGGACCTTCAAATGGAATATCTGAAATCGATAACGCTAATGAAGAACCAAGCATAGCTGCCATTTCAGAAGAACAATCTTGATCAACACTCATTACGATGCTGACAACTTGTACTTCGTTACGGAAACCATCTGCGAAAAGTGGACGGATTGGACGGTCGATTAAACGACTTGCCAAAATTGCTTTTTCACTTGGACGACCTTCACGTTTAATGAAACCGCCAGGAATTTTTCCGACTGCATATAAACGCTCTTCATAGTTTACTGTAAGTGGGAAGAAATCTACATTTTTTGCTTCTTTTGATGCAGTTGCTGTAGATAGAACCGCTGTATCGCCATATCTTACTAATACTGCTCCGTTCGCTTGTTTTGCAAGCTGACCAGTTTCAACTGTTAGCTGGCGACCAGCTAAATCTATCGAGAAGACTTGCTTTTCTTGACTCATTTAAGTACCCCTCTCAATTTAAAGTATTCAATTCTTCTATGTAAATGGATAGTATATCACAATATTCTACCTCTAGTATTGCCTAAAATTAAGTAAGCTATAAAGCGTAGAAGATATATTTTTACCTAACAAAAAAGCGGGAATATTCCCGCTTCTTTGACTATCGACGTAAGCCAAGCTTTGTGATTAATTCACGGTAACGTGTGATATCGCTATTACGAAGGTAAGTTAGTAAGTTACGACGTTTACCAACCATCTTTAATAGACCACGACGTGAATGATGATCTTTCTTGTGAGTACGTAAGTGCTCGTTTAGAGTGTTAATTTGCTCCGTTAGGACAGCAATTTGAACCTCTGGAGAACCAGTATCAGTCTCATGAGTTCTAAATTGTGCAATGATTTCATTTTTACGTTCTTGTGTTAAAGCCATCCTATTTCACCTCCTATTAATTAAACCCCCAATTACCTAGCAAGCGTCGGTGAGTCGCAATGCCAAGCAATGGTTGTCATAAAGTACATAACATAGAATACTACTTTTCATTTGAAAAAGCAAGTATATTCTTTTCGCTCATAAAATATTCTTGTGCTGTCTTCTTATCTTTTGCGATTTGTTCAACTAACTCATCAATACCGTTGAATTTCTTTTCTGCTCTTATACGCATATGCCACTCTACTGTAACATTTTGATCGTATATATCTTTGTTAAATTCAAATAAGTGCACTTCAATTGATAATTGACGCTCATCTTCTTTAAAAGTCGGTTTATATCCAATATTACATACACCATCGTACCATTCATCGTGAACTTTTAATCTCACTGCATAAACACCTACAGGTGGCAATAAATACTCATCACTTAAACCTACATTAGCTGTTGGGAAACCAATTTGACGCCCACGTTTGTCGCCGTGTATAACTGTTCCCGCTACAGTATAGGCTCTACCTAAAATAGATGGAATTTGCTCCATTTCGCCATTTCGAATTAACTTTCGTAATGCTGTAGAACTTACTTTCTCTTCTTGAAATTCAACTTTTTCAATCACAGTCTGTGTAAACTCCCCTCTTGCATGAAATGGTAAAGTCTCCATCTTTCCTTTTCCTAAACGTCCATATGAATAATCAAACCCTGCTACTACATGCTTTACATTTAAACCAATAATATAATCATCTACAAATTGTTGCGGTAATAACCCTGCAAATGATTCATCAAATTTAATCACATATAATATATCGATTCCTAAGCTTTCGACTATTTTTTCTTTATCGCGCATTGGTGTAATATACTCCACATGCGCATCCTTTTTCCCTAAAACAACAGATGGATGAGGATGAAATGTCATAACTGCACTTTTATATCCTCGTTCGTCCGCTATTTTTTTCGCAGTTCGAATTACACATTGATGTCCTAAATGAATGCCATCAAAAAATCCTAATGCCATTACAGTAGGTGGTAATTCTAATTTATTTTGTTCATGTGGATGAGTTAAATGAATAAGTTTCACGCTTGAATTCACCTTTTTCTGTAATAATCCTTCCAATAATTCATTATAGCTTTAGTTCTTGATTATTCACAAGTACTTTCATCGGCTTTAACATGCCAGGATGTTTCGGATGATGTTCATAAATTGCTAAGCAACGATCATTTTTATCAAACACTGTAATAAACGGTGCTGTTATTTCTAATTCATTCTTTAAGAACATACCATTCTTTATTTTCTCTGCTTGCTTTTCATCTACAACCATTTTTGGAAACTTGCTTAATGCTTCATCAATTGAAATGAAGATAGACTCTACTGTTCCATTTTGCACGTTTTCTTCAATTTCTTCAAATGATATGCAATCTTCTAATAAAAATTCACCAGATGCCGTTCTTACAAGGTGAGACATATGTGATGGGAAACCAAGTTTCTCCCCTATCATTACAGCTAACGTTCTTACATATGTTCCTTTACTACACGTTACACGGAAACGGAATGAAATATTTTCTCCTTCAAAAACTTCACGATCATCAAGTAATACGAATTCATGAATTGTAATTGTACGAACTGGACGTTCTACCTCTTGTCCTGCTCTTGCATATTCGTATAATTTTTTCCCGTTTACTTTTACAGCCGAGAACATTGGTGGCATTTGTTCAATCGTGCCTGTTAATTCCGCAAGGACTTTCTCTACTTCCTTACGAGTAATAGTACGATCTACA
This sequence comes from Bacillus cereus group sp. MYBK216-1, assembly GCF_051916495.1. Taxonomy (NCBI): domain Bacteria; kingdom Bacillati; phylum Bacillota; class Bacilli; order Caryophanales; family Bacillaceae; genus Bacillus; species Bacillus cereus group sp. MYBK216-1. The sequence continues at coordinate 577,353 of NZ_JBQAGT010000004.1, read as the reverse complement.
TTTTTCGTTTCAACAACCTCACCAGAAGCATCTTCGGTTGTCGTTGAAAACCCTAATGTTACTTCACCTTCATATGTTTTCGTTTCACTTGTTAAAAATTGTGCAATTTTCGTTGCTCTTCCAACGCAAATTGGTAATACTCCTGTTACATCAGGGTCTAATGTTCCCGTATGACCAATTCTCTTTTCTCGCAATATCTTTCTTAATTTAAATACACAATCATGTGATGTCATGCCTTTTGGCTTATGTAATAATACTACACCTTCCATATATGTTCACCTCATCATAATTCTCTCGTAGTAAATATCCAAAACTTATTTTGCATTGAAAAAATGGATAGACAAATGTCTATCCATTATTCTTCACGTTTACCGTCTTTATTAATTTCATGTAAAAGTGTATCAATTCGATGACCATATCCGATAGACTCATCAAACTCAAAGGTAATTTCTGGTGTTTTACGAAGACGAATACGTTGGCCAATTTCTGAACGAATAAAGCCTTTTGCCTTCGCTAAACCTTTTAAAGTATTTTCTTTCTGTTCTTCATCACCTAAAACAGAAATATATACTTTAGCAATTTGTAAATCACCACTCACTTGTACATCAGTTACTGTAACAAATCCAATACGTGGGTCTTTAATTTTACGACTGATAATGTCGCCTAATTCTTTTTTCATTTGCTCGCCCACACGGTTCGCACGTAATTTCATAACTCTTCACCTCATTCAATACCATTCCAAATGTGTTATTGTACGTTCAATTTCAGGAAATGAATCGATGTACTCAAGTACACGATTCATTTCTTTCTCACAGATAACACGATTTGAGGATACGGAAACAATTGCAATTTCTGTACGTTGCCATACATCTTGGTGCCCAACTTCAGAAACAGCTACATTATAGCGCTGTTTTACACGAGTTAACACACGTTGTAAAATTGCACGTTTCTCTTTTAAAGAATGCACATCGTAAATCATACACTCGAATGAGAGTGAAGCGATAATCATCGCTTCACTTCTTCCATAATGTACGCTTCAATGATGTCCCCTTCTTTAAGATCATTATATCTCTCAATTGTAATACCACACTCATAGTTTTGTGCAACTTCTTTTACGTCGTCTTTGAAACGTTTTAACGTATCAAGTTGTCCTTCGAAAATTACTACGCCGTCACGGATAATACGTACGCCACTATCACGCGTAATTTTACCGTCTGTTACGTAACAACCTGCGATTGTTCCAACTTTTGTTACTTTAAACGTTTGACGAACTTCTGCTTGACCGATTACTTTTTCTTCGAATTCTGGATCAAGCATACCTTGCATAGCTGCTTCAATCTCTTCGATTACTTTATAAATAATACGGTGTAAACGAATATCAACGTTCTCTAATTCAGCTGTACGCTTCGCGTTCACATCTGGACGTACGTTAAATCCAATTACAATTGCATTAGATGCAGAAGCTAAAATGATATCAGATTCTGTAATCGCACCTACACCAGTGTGAATGATTTTAACTTTTACGCCTTCAACATCAATTTTACGAAGTGATGCTGCCATCGCTTCAACAGAACCTTGTACGTCTGCTTTTACGATTAAGTTAATTTCTTTTACATCGCCCTCTTGGATTTGTTGGAATAAATCTTCAAGGCTTAATTTAGATTTCTCACCACGTTGTGCAACTAACGCTTCTTGTGCACGTGATTCACCAATTTGACGAGCTTTCTTCTCATCAGCAAATGCCATGAAACGATCTCCAGCCTGTGGTACTTCGTTTAAACCAGTAATTTCAACAGGAGTTGATGGACCAGCAACTTTTACACGACGACCAATATCACTTACCATTGCACGAACACGTCCGAATGAAGTTCCAACAACGATTGGATCTCCAACTCGAAGCGTACCATTTTGAACAAGTAATGTCGCGATAGTTCCTTTACCTTTATCAAGCTGTGCTTCGATTACTGTACCAGTTGCATAGCGGTTTGGATTTGCTTTATATTCTTCTACTTCACTTACAAGAAGGATCATTTCTAGTAAGTTGTCAATGCCTTCGCCTTGAATTGCAGAAATTGGTACGAAAATAGTATCTCCGCCCCAAGCTTCTGGAACTAATTCATATTCAGTTAGTTCTTGCATTACGCGATCAGGGTTTGCAGCTGGTTTATCCATTTTATTCACAGCAACAATAATTGGTACTCCTGCTGCCTTCGCATGGTTAATTGCTTCAACCGTTTGTGGCATAACACCGTCATCCGCTGCAACAACAAGGATTGTAATATCCGTTACTTGTGCCCCACGAGCACGCATCGTTGTAAATGCTGCGTGACCAGGTGTATCTAAGAATGTAATCTTCTTATCGTTTACTTCAACTTGATATGCACCGATATGCTGAGTAATTCCACCCGCTTCGCCTGCAGTTACTTTTGAGTTACGAATAGAATCCAGTAATGTTGTTTTACCATGGTCAACGTGTCCCATGATTGTAACTACAGCTGGACGTTCTTTTAAGTTCTCTTCATCATCTTGCTCATCAATGAATGTTTCAAACTCAGTCTCGCTTACAATTACTTCTTCTTCTACTTCAATACCGTAGTCGTTAGCAATTAACTCAATTGTATCTTTATCCAAGTCTTGGTTAATTGTTGCCATAATTCCAAGCATGAAGAGCTTCTTAATAATTTCAGATGGCTCTTTGCTTAATTTTTTAGCAAGATCTCCTACTGTAAGGCTTCCAGAGAAAGTAATTTTATCTGGTGTTTCTACAATTTGAGTTTGTTGTCTACCAGCAAAGTTCTCTTGACGTTTGTCTTCGTTTCCTTTGCCTTTTTTCTTTTTCTTATTGCTGTTCTTTTTACTGCGAACAACTTTTTCTTCTACTTCAAACTCATCTGCAACAGAAGGTTTTTCAGTTTGATATTCATTATCTAATTTATTTACTACTTCATCGTCTAACATTGTCATATGATTCGAAACCTCGATATTCATTTCTTTTAGTTTTGTCATAAGATCTTTACTTGAGATATTATGTTTTTTTGCATATTCATGCACTCGAATTTTACTCATACCTTCACCCCCGGTAATTTGTATCGAGCATGCTACGCAGCTTTTTCGCAAAGCCTACATCTAACACAGCTACAACGACTCGCTCATCTCTCCCAATCGCATGCCCTAATTGTTGTCGATTTTCGACCTTTCTCATTGGTACGTTGTAGTACGTAGTTTTATCTGTGATGCGTTTTGTAGTATTTACTGACGCATCTTCAGATAGCAATACAAGTTTTGCTTTGCCACTTCGTACTTCTTTTAAAACGAGTTCTTCACCCGAAATAATTTTCCGAGCCCGGTTTGCTAGTCCTAAAAACGATTTCCAATCGGACACTTATTTCGACTCCTTCTCAACAAGCTCAAGAAGCTCTTCATATAAAGAACCGTCGATTTTCGCTTTTAGATGATGTTCCAAAACATTTTTCTTTTGAGCTTGAAGAATGCTCTCCTTGTCCTTCGACAAGTAAGCACCTCGTCCTGATTTTTTCCCAGTTAAATCAATGGACACTTCTCCCTCTTTGGAACGAACAATGCGAACGAGCTCTCGTTTTGATTTCATTTCTTGCGTTGCAACACATTTTCGTAACGGAACTTTTCGATTGCTCATACTCATCACCTCTATTCGATTTCGTCTTCCACTGAATCGAATCCAAATGCGATTACGCTATCTTCTTCTGTTACAATACCAAGTTGTTTCGCATCAGACTCACTCTTAATATCAATTTTCCAGCCTGTTAATTTAGCTGCAAGACGTGCATTTTGTCCACGCTTACCGATAGCTAATGATAATTGGTGGTCTGGAACAACTACTGTTGTCGCTTTTTCTTCTTCATCTACAAGTACTTTAACAACTTGTGATGGGCTTAATGCATTTGCAACATATTCAACTGGATCATTTGACCAGCGGACGATGTCAATTTTTTCACCTTTTAATTCGTCTACAATGCGTTGTACACGTTGCCCTTTTGGTCCTACACAAGAACCAACTGGATCAACATCAGTGTTCTCTGCATATACAGAGATCTTAGAGCGATCGCCAGCTTCACGTGCTACAGAACGAATTTCTACAGTTCCATCATAGATTTCAGGAACTTCCATTTCGAATAAACGTTTTAAAAGACCAGGATGTGTACGTGATACGTAAATTTGTGGTCCTTTTGTCGTTTTTTCTACTTTCGTAATGAATACGCGAATACGATCATGTGGTTTGTATTGCTCATTAGGCATTTGCTCACTTACAGGTAATAAAGCTTCTACTTTCCCTAAGCTTACATAGATGAAACGAGCATCTTGACGTTGTACAATACCTACCATAATATCTTCTTCACGGTCACTAAACTCAGAGTAAATAACACCGCGCTCTGCTTCACGCACTCGTTGTGTGACAACTTGTTTTGCAGTTTGTGCTGCAATACGACCAAAGTCTTTTGGTGTTACTTCAATTTCTAGTACGTCACCATCTTGGTAGTTTGGATTAATTTGTCTTGCTTCCTCTACAGAAATTTCAAGACGTGGATCAAACACATTGTCTACTACGTCTTTACGTGCTAAAACTTGAATTGTTCCCACTTCTGGGTTAAAGCTCACACGAACGTTTTGTGCTTGATTAAAATTGCGCTTATAAGCAGAGATTAAAGCTGCTTCAATCGCATCAATAATAATGTCTTTGCTAATGCCTTTTTCAGATTCTAATACGAGCAAAGCATCTAATAACTCAGTGCTCATGAAGATCCCCCTTCTAACTAAAACGTAACAGCAAGTCGCGCATTTGCGACTTTATCCATCGAAATTTGGATTTCTTTTTTACGTGTTTTAATTGTTAATAATAATGTTATTGTTGTACCATCGTAAGAAAGCAGTTTTCCTTCAAACATCTTTTCACCATCAATCGGCTCATATGTTTTAATTGCCACTTGTTTTCCTACCGCTTGCTGGAAGTCTTTTTCTTTCTTTAATGGGCGTTCCGCTCCAGGAGATGATACATCCAAAAAGTAAAGATGAGGAATTGGATCCTCTTTATCTAAAGCTTCGCTTAAACGTTCACTTACCGCACCGCATTCTTCAATGTCGACTCCCTTTTCAGAATCGATGAATACGCGTAAGAACCAGTCTTGTCCTTCTTTCACATACTCTACATCTACAAGTTCAAGATTTAACTCTTCAACGATCGGCTGCGCAAATGCTTCTACAACTTCTGTGACTTTCTTATCCATAAACAGCCTCCTTCCTGCCGTCATGTACCATTTAAAAGAAGAAGACCCCGCCACTTTAAAAACGGTCTATCTTATTCTTTCTCGTTAGCTAACAAAAGCCCCTGCTGTTCAGCAGGGATTATCTGTCTTAGTATTACCAAATTTAAGAAGTAAAACTTGTAACAAAATATGTATATACGACAGAAATCTTTTACCTATCTACGTAGAGAAAACATAGATAGTAACACGAAAGAGTGGGTTTCCCCACTCTTTTCTTTACACAATATACATGACATGGTTATCTCGGTTAATAGTATATCATAGGAAATGTTGATTTGCAAAGACTTTTCCTACCTACTAGAACAGTGATAACTGGTTTTGATCCGGTAAATCTCCTAAACAACCTTGACTATCTAAATACTCAATAATTGTTTTCGAAACCTTACTACGCTGCTGCAAGTCCTCTTTTGATAAGAAGTCTCCATTTTTGCGTGCTTCTACAATACTTAAAGCTGCGTTTGTACCAAGACCAGGTACCGCATTAAATGGAGGGATTAATGAGTCTCCATCAATAATAAAGTCTGTTGCATGCGAACGATACAAATCAACCTTTTGGAATGAGTATCCACGCTCACACATTTCAAGTGTCATTTCTAATACCGTTAATAAACTCTTCTCTTTCGGCGCTGCATCTAAACCTTTTTGCGCAATTTCATCAATTCTTGCACGTATAGATGCTGAACCTTTCGCCATTGCTTCTACGTCAAAGTCATCTGCTCGAACTGTAAAATATGCCGCATAGAATAACAGTGCAAAATGTACTTTAAAGTATGCGATACGTACAGCCATAAGCACGTAAGCAGCCGCATGGGCTTTAGGGAACATATACTTGATTTTCTTACATGAATCAATATACCAACCTGGTACATTATTACTTTTCATGTCGTCTTCCCATTCTTCCGGTACACCTTTACCTTTACGTACCGACTCCATGATTTTGAAGGCTAATGATGGATCTAGACCTTGATAGATTAAATATACCATGATGTCATCACGACAACCGATAACTTCGCTCAGCGTACATGTACCGTTATAAATTAACTCGTTTGCATTACCAAGCCATACGTCCGTACCATGTGATAGTCCAGAAATTTGGACTAACTCTGAGAATGTCGTTGGTTTTGTCTCTTCTAACATCTGTCTTACGAATTTCGTACCGAATTCTGGTATACCAAGTGTACCTGTTTTACAGTTAATTTGTTCTTCCGTTACGCCTAGCGATTCTGGACCTGAGAAAATTTTCATTACTTCTGGATCATCCGTTGGGATTGTTTTCGGATCAATACCACTTAAATCTTGTAACATACGAATAACGGTCGGATCATCGTGTCCGAGTATATCAAGTTTCAATAAATTATCATGAATCGAGTGGAAATCAAAATGCGTTGTTCTCCATTCAGCACCAATTGAATCTGCTGGATACTGTATTGGTGAGAAATCAAAGATATCCATGTAATCTGGCACAACGATAATACCGCCTGGATGCTGTCCAGTTGTACGTTTTACACCGGTACATCCTGCTACTAAGCGATCAATCTCTGCATTTCGAATCGTTAAGTTATGATCATTTGCATAACCTTTTACATATCCGTAAGCAGTTTTTTCCGCAACTGTACCAATCGTTCCTGCACGATATACATAGTCTTCACCGAACAGTACTTTCGTATAGTTATGGGCACGTGGTTGGTACTCCCCGGAGAAGTTCAAATCGATATCGGGTACCTTATCTCCTTTAAATCCAAGGAACGTTTCGAACGGAATGTCATGTCCATCTTTTACATACGGAATATTACAAGCAGGACATTCTTTATCTGGTAAGTCAAAACCAGAACCTACAGAACCATCATTAAAGAATTCTGATTGCTTACACTTCGGACATACATAGTGTGGTGGTAATGGGTTTACTTCTGTAATTTCCATCATCGTTGCAACAAATGATGACCCTACCGATCCACGCGAACCTACTAGATATCCGTCTACTAACGATTTTTTCACAAGCTTATGTGAAATTAAATAAATTACGGCGAATCCATGCCCAATAATACTTTTTAATTCTTTTTCTAAACGTGCTTCTACAATTTCCGGTAGCTCTTCACCATAAATGCTACGCGCCATTTTATAACTCATATCACGCGTTTCATCATCAGCACCTTCAATTTTCGGTGTATATAGATCGTCTTTTACTGGATGCACATCACCAATTAATGACGCAATCTTTTGTGTATTTGTTACAACAACTTCTTTCGCTTTGTCTTCACCTAAGAATGAAAAACATTCTAACATTTCATCAGTTGTACGGAAATGTACTGGCGGTAATGAATGTCGATTTAACGGATTGGCTCCGCCCTGCGAACTGACTAAAATTTTACGATACATTGCATCCTCAGGGTCTAAATAATGCACGTTTCCTGTAGCAACAACTGGTTTATCTAACGTCTCACCTAGTTTTACTAAGTTAGAAATGATTGTTTTTAATTGACCTTCGTCTCGAACAAGCTCACGTTCTACTAAATGACGTAACACCTCTGGAGGCATTACTTCAATGTAGTCATAGAACTGGGCAATTTCTTCTACCTCTTCAGGTGCCTTTTGCATCATTGCCTCGAACACTTCACCTTTATCACAAGCCGTTCCTACTAAAATTCCTTCACGGTATTTTTTTAATAGTGACCTCGGCACACGTGGTACACGGTAAAAGTAATTAAGGTGAGAATATGAAACAAGTTTATATAAATTTTTCAATCCAACATCTGATGTGGCAAGTAACGTCATATGACTTGGACGGCCACGCTTATACGCATCCCCTTGTCCCATGCTATCATTTAATTGATCGTGATATTCAAATCCCTTTTCAATTACGTCTTTCAACATTTTCACAAGTAAATATCCCGTCGCTTCTGTATCATAAATCGCACGGTGATGTTGTGTTAATTCAATATCAAGTTTTTTACACATCGTATTTAATCGATGATTTTTCATTTCTGGGAATAAGAATCGTGCAAGTTCTAACGTATCAATAACGGGGTTATTCGTTTTTTCTAACCCAGCCTTTTTAAAACCTACGTTAATAAAGCCCATATCGAAGCTCGCGTTATGGGCAACAAGTGTATGATCGCCCATCCATTCCTCAAACTTTTTAAACACTTCGTCCACTTCAGGTGCATCAGTTAACATATCATCTGTAATACCTGTCAATTCAATAATCGTCGCTGATAATGGTTGATGTGGATTTGCGAAAGATTCAAAGCGATCAATAATTTCGCCACCCTTTACTTTTACGGCAGCCAACTCAATGACTGTATCGTATACAGCTGATAAACCTGTCGTCTCAACGTCGAAAACAACATACGTTTCCTCTGCAAGTAAACGATGCGCTTCATTATACGCTATCGGTACACCATCATTAACTAGATTTGCTTCTACACCATATATAACTTTAACTCCAGCCTTTTTCCCCGCAGAATACGCCTCTGGGAAAGACTGAGCCACGGCATGGTCTGTCACCGCAATAGCCTCATGTCCCCATTTACCAGCTTGAGCAACAAGCTTAGAAACTGGAGTAACAGCGTCCATTTGACTCATCGGAGTATGGAGATGCAGCTCTACTCGTTTTTCGCCTTCTGGCGCTTTATCTTTACGAGACGGTCCTGTTATTTCATTAATATCATTTGCAATCATTACTAAATCTCGAACAAATGTATCGTTTTGAACAGAACCACGCGCTTTCACCCACATTCCTTTTTTCAAGGATTGCAGCATTGGAATATCTTCTTTGTCACGCGAGAACATTTTGATCATAATAGAATCCGTATAATCCGTTATTTTTAAAGTTAATAACGTACGTCCACTACGAAGCTCTTTTGTTTCTACATGGAAGACATATCCTTGAACCGTTTTTCTTCTTTCTTCATCTTGAATTTCTCGCATTGGTGTAATCTCTTCATCTGGCTTAATAAGATACCCGAGTGTAATCGGTCCTTCATACACAACGCTGCTTTCTTCAGCTTGCTTCTTCGCCATTTCTTCCATAGCTTGTATAACACGCTCGCGGTCTTCTTGCTGCGTTTGTTCACGAAACTTTTGCATTTCTTCTGTATTTTGCTGTATATGTGTGTCTAACTGAAAACGCGGGAATCCAAAAACTTCGTATTGATCCCCTACTGGTTTCGCAACGTTTTTCTTTAAAGCAGTAGACTCCAGCTCGTTATTCACATTTATTAGCAACTTCACTCCATTCACCTGTGGAAGCTGCTTCTTTAAGTATGCGAACATAGGTGAAAATGTAATTCGTTCCGTACAAAGCGGCCAATACGCCCTCACTTCTTCTTCTGTAAATTGTTTATTCTCTGTTTCTAATGCAAATGTTGTTCTTGCAATATGAGAAAATGATTGCTTAAGCTTTGTTTCTAGCAATTCATATAATTCTGTAGGCAAAATACGTGGCACTTGTAAATCAAAATGCCAACTCTTATTCGCTTTATCAATAACGAGCCTTTCAATACCACCGCCTTGTAAATATTGATTTATAAGGTCGTCTGGTATTTGCAACTGCTGGAGCAAAATTTGAAATCGCTCTTGTTGTTCATTTGTTAAAGACATAAGCACTCTCCTTCCATTTGCTATTATAAATTGAAACGTACCACAAAGAAAGATTTCTCACTTCTTCTTTTACAAAATACGTTTACAAAGAAAGAGAAGGTACCCCATTACGAGGTACCTCTTCTTATTTTAAAATATTTGCAATATATGTTTGAAGTTCTTCTACTTTTACTTCTTCAGACTCACCTGTAGCACGTACTTTCACTTCTACAATACCTTCGTCTGCTTTTTTACCGACTGTAACACGAACTGGAAGACCGAATAAATCTGCATCTGCAAATTTAACACCTGCACGTTCTGCACGATCGTCTAATAACACTTCATAGCCTTGTTCTTGTAATGAGTTGTAGATATTTTCACCCATTTCACGTTGTGCATCAGATTTCATATTTACTGGAATTACATGCACATGGAACGGTGCTACAGCTTTTGGCCAAACTAAGCCGTTCTCATCGTTAAACTGCTCTGCAATTGCTGCAACTGTACGAGATACACCGATACCGTAACAACCCATAATAAGTGGTTGTGTTTTTCCGTTTTCATCTAGGAATGTTGCGTTCATTGCTTCACTATAACGAGTTCCTAATTTGAATACATGACCAACTTCAATTCCGCGTGCGAAAAGAATTGTTCCGTTTCCATCTGGAGATTGGTCTCCTTCTTGAATGAAGCGTAAATCTGTATATTGATTTACTTTAAAGTCACGTTCTGGATTTACATTTACATAATGGAATCCTTCTTCATTCGCTCCTGAACATCCGTTAACAATTGATGCTACAGCATGATCAGCAATAATTTCGATATCACCTGTTACATTAATCGGTCCTAATGAACCAACTTCACAATTTAATAATGCTTTTACTTCTTCATGAGAAGCAAGCTCAACAACTGAAGCGCCGTATACATTTTTCACTTTCACATCGTTTACTTCGTGATCACCACGAACAAGTACAACTACTAATTTCTCATCTACTTTAAATACCATAGACTTAATGCACTTGTCAGCTGCAATGTTTAAGAATGCAGATACTTCTTCAATTGCTTTTTGGTCTGGTGTTGCTACTTTTTTAAGTGCTTTTTCGGCTTCGTCACTCTTCGTATACGTAGCTACAACAGGAGCCATTTCGATGTTTGCTGCATAATCAGATGTGTCAGAGTATGCAATTGTATCTTCACCAACTTCAGATAATACCATAAATTCATGTGTATCTTTTCCGCCCATTGCTCCAGAATCAGCAATAACTGCACGGAAATTCAAGCCACAGCGAGCAAAAATGTTAGAGTATGCTTTATATAAGCGATCGTATACTTCATCTAAGCTCTCTTGTGTAGCATGGAAAGAGTATGCATCTTTCATTAGAAACTCTCTTCCACGTAATAAGCCGAAACGAGGTCTTTGCTCATCACGGAATTTTGTTTGAATTTGGTATAAGGTTAACGGTAATTTTTTATATGATTTCACTTCATCACGCACAAGGTCCGTAATTACTTCCTCATGTGTCGCTCCTAATGCGAATTCACGAGCGTTACGATCTTTCATACGCATTAATTCAGATCCGTAAGAATACCAGCGACCTGATTCTTGCCATAATTCTGCAGCTTGCATAGCTGGCATTAATAATTCTACAGCTCCTGCGCGCTCCATTTCTTCTCGAACGATACGTTCTACTTTGTGTAATACTTTTAATCCAAATGGTAGAAAGCTATAAATACCAGAAGCATTTTGACGCATAAAACCTGCACGAAGTAATAGCTGATGACTCTTAATTTCAGCATCAGCTGGAACTTCACGTAATGTAGGACTGAATATCATACTTTGTTTCATTTATTTGCACCTCTTCATTTTACTCTTACACGCAGTAAAACCCCTCACCTCGAGTTAGGTGAGGGATTTTATTCTACGAGCTCTATTTCATTATAAGTTTCACTTTATTTTACAAGAAAAACTTACGAATGTCATTCCAAGTTACAACTAACATAAGTAACATTAATAATGCAAAACCAATAAAGTGAACCATTCCTTCTTTTTGGCGGTCAATTGGTTTCCCTCGTAACGCTTCAATTAAGAAGAAGAATAAACGGCCACCATCTAAAGCAGGAACTGGTAATAAATTAAATAAACCAAGATTAATGCTTAGAACTGCAGCTAAGCTTAGTACACGCGTAAACCCATAATCTACAACTTGATCTGTTAGATTATAAATTCCTACTGGACCTGACAACTCATTAATAGAAAATTGACCAGTTACTAATTTAACAAGAGATTCAAAAATTAGTTTCGTCCATTGGTACGTTTGTTCAAATCCTGATTTAATAGAACCCATTACTGTTTTCTCTACAGGAGAATAAACACCGATTCTACCAACTTCGTCTTTTCCTTCTTTATCGAGTGTTGGCGTTACTTTCACATTAAACTGTTCATTATCACGCTTTACTTGTAACGTAATTTCTTTATTTGGGTTTTCACGTACAATAGTAACAACATCTTTCCATGTACTTGTGTTTTTCCCATCAATAGCTTGAATTGTATCATTCTCTTTCAATCCAGCTTGCTGTGCTGCACTGTTATCCATCACTTTTCCGACCATTGGTTTGTCAATAGGAACCCCTTGTACAAATCCAAGAATCACAAAAATAACAAATGCTAAAATGAAGTTCATTGCAGGACCCGCAAAGATTGTTAAAGCGCGTTGCCCTAGTTTTTTCGAGCCAAATTGTCTATTATACGGAGCAATTTGAATTTCTTCCCCCGCAGTAATAATACGAGCCTTTTCATTCACTCGGAACGTTTGAAGCTCTTCCTCGTACTCTTCATAGCCCGAAATTGTTAAATTATGCTCCAAATCAGCTTGTTCGACTTCAATAACACGAACATTTGGATACTTTTCATATCCATCAAAAACCAATTTCACAACTTCGTCTTTTTCATTTAATACAAGGCCAACCTTTTTCCCAGGCTTTAACTCAACTGTGTCCGCATCCTCGCCAGCCATTCTTACATAGCCACCAAGGGGCAGTAATCGAATCGTATACACCGTTTCATTCTTTTCAAATGAGAATATTTTCGGACCAAAACCAATCGCAAACTCGCGGCATAAAATACCTGCTCTTTTTGCGAAATATAGATGCCCTAGCTCATGGAAAAATACGAGTGCACCGAAAATTAATATAAAGGCAATCGCTGTATTCAATTCCATAACCACCTTTGCTAAATTTGTTCCATCACAAACCGTCTTGTGGCCGCATCAATTTCCAAAATTTCCTCTAAGCTCGGTCGTGCAATGACATTGTGATGGTTCATTGCTTTTTCAATGAGGTCTTCCACTGTTAAGAAACCAATTCTCTTTTGTAAAAAGGCTTCAACAGCTACTTCATTCGCTGCGTTCATTACAGCTGGCATACTTCCACCTGCTTTTCCAGCTTCATACGCAAAACGTAAACAACGGAATCGTTCTTGGTCCATTTTCTCAAAATGCAACGTCCCTATTTCCCATAAGTTTAACTGTTTTGTGTCTGAAAGAGGCAATCTATCAGGATATGTAAGTGCGTATTGAATTGGTACTCGCATATCAGGTGAACCAAGCTGCGCCATTACACTACGATCTTCAAATTCAACCATAGAATGGATAATACTTTCTTTATGTAAAACAACATCGATTTGCTCATAAGGGATACCAAAAAGCCAATGTGCTTCAATTACTTCTAGTCCCTTATTCATCATTGTAGCAGAATCAATTGTAATTTTCGAACCCATTGACCAGTTTGGATGTCGAAGCGCATCTTCTACGGTCACATGATGCAATTCATCCCTCGTTTTATCACGGAAACTTCCACCAGAAGCCGTTATAATAAGACGAGAAATTCTTTTTTCATTTTCACCATTCAAGCATTGAAAAATAGCCGAATGTTCACTATCTACTGGAAGTAACGAAACATTATGTTTTCGTGCTGCTTCCATTACAAGATGTCCTGCAGTTACTAACGTTTCTTTATTTGCAATTCCAATTGTTTTTTTCGCCTCGATTGCACGAAGTGTTGGTAACAACCCTACGCTACCTACAACAGCATTTACTACAATCTCCGCATCTGGATGTAATGCTACTTCTAAAAGTCCTTCACTACCATATACAATTTTTGTATTACCAGAAACAGATTGTAATTTTAAAACATCTTCCTCTCTTTGCACAGAGACGATTTGCGGAGAAAATTCTTGAATTACCTTTACTGCGTAGTCAATATTTTTCCCTACAGAAAAAGCAACGAGACGGAATTGGTCTGGGTGCGAGCGTAATACATCTAAAGTTTGTGTACCAATTGATCCGCTTGCACCTAATAAACTAATGTTTTTCATGACTCCAACCCCTCGTTCATTTATTAATTGTATTGTAATAAGAAGTAGAGAATTGGTAAAACGAATAACCAACTATCTGTTCGGTCTAATATACCACCATGCCCAGGTAAAATTGTACCTGAATCTTTTACGCCATAATGACGTTTAAATGCAGATTGTACCAAATCACCAATTTGTCCAAAAATAGAAATGATAATTGTCAGCACAATTAAAATTACTACATTCGATTCGACTGGGAAGAACACATTGTAAACAAGTGCCACAATAATTCCACAAACGATGCCACCTAATGAACCTTCAATCGTTTTATTTGGACTAATTTCTGGCCACAATTTTCTCTTGCCCAATGCTTTTCCTACGAAATATGCGCCTGAATCAGTAGCCCATATAACAAATAATGCGCAAAATACATATTTAATTCCTAATATTCTCGTTTCATTTAAATATAAGAATCCCATTGCCACATATGTCGTTGCCATCAGTAAAAATGAAGCATTATCAAAAGTAAATGTATTCTTAGAAAGGACTGTATATGATAAAAGTAATAAAACAATCACAAATGTGATTTCCAATTTACCTAATCCAATCCATGTAAACAGTTCTGATGCACTACTTGGAATTAAAAGAATCCACAATAATACTGCAGCTAAAACTGTCGGTACTGAAATAAGCGTAAGCTTATTCATACGAATTAATTCATATAAACCTATAGAAGCAAGTGCATACACTAAAACCGTAAAAGGCACGCCACCGTATATTACGATGGGAATGAATAGCGCGGCAGCAACCACTCCAGTAATAATTCTCTGTTTCACTACCAAACCCTCTCTTTCTACACGCCTCCGAATCTGCGCCCTCTATGTTGAAAGTCAGTAATCGCATTTAGCAAATGTTCTTCTTTGAAGTCTGGCCAATACACGTCTGTAAACCAAAACTCCGAATATGCAATTTGCCACAACATGAAATTACTAATACGTAGCTCTCCGCTTGTTCGGATTAACAACTCTGGATCAGGTAAAGAACTCGTCATTAAGTAGGAGGAAAGCATTTCTTCACTTACCTCTTCAGAACGAATTTTTCCTTCCTCATTATCTTTCATCATATGTTGCACAGCAGAAACGATTTCATCTCGACTCCCATAGTTTAACGCGAAATTAAGAATTAATCCCGTATTCTCTTTCGTATCTTCCATGGCTTTCTCCATCGCTCTGCGTGTATGCGTAGGAAGACGATCTTTTTGCCCTATTACTCGGACTTGTACGTTTTCTTCAATCAATTCTGGTAAAAATGTACCTAGAAATTCTTCTGGAAGCTTCATTAAATAATCAACTTCCTTTTTCGGTCTTTTCCAGTTCTCAGTTGAAAAAGCATAGAGAGTTAACACTTTCACATTAAGTTTACTTGCAAATTTTGTAATTTTCTTTACAACTTGCATACCTTCATGATGTCCCGCAATACGAGGCATTGCTCTCCTCTTTGCCCATCTTCCATTCCCATCCATAATGATGGCAATATGTTCTGGGATATATCCTTTTTTCACTTCTTCAACGAGATGATCAAACGATGTGTCCTTTTTACCTTTAAAAAAAGGAAAGTTTTTAAACATCATTCATACCCTCCAGCAAGCAGACGTATGCCTAAAAGTGTAAAAAGACCCCCTTAAGAAGAGGGTCATATTTGCGAAGTTATCGCTATTACACTTCCATGATTTCTTTTTCTTTGTTTTTTGCGATTTCGTCAACTTTTGCAATATATTTATCTGTTTCTTTTTGGATATCTTCAGTATATCCTCTTAAATCATCTTCTGTAATCTCGCCAGCTTTTTCAAGCTTCTTAAGATCATCATTTCCGTCACGACGTACGTTACGAACAGCAACTTTTGCTTCTTCAGCATATTTTTTCACAACTTTTACAAGATCACGACGACGCTCTTCTGTTAATGCAGGGAATGCAATACGAATTACAGTTCCATCATTAGAAGGGTTTAAGCCTAAATCTGCTTTTAAAATTGCTTTTTCAATATCACCGATAGAAGTTTTATCATAAGGTTGAATTACTAGTAAACGCGCTTCTGGAACTGTAATGTTCGCTAATTGCACAACTGGTGTTGGTGCACCATAGTAATCAACTTGTACCTTATCTAATACAGACGCGTTTGCACGGCCAGCACGAACTGTTGCTAATTCACGAGAATAAGCAGCAACTGCTTTTTCCATTTTTTCATTTGAAGACTTCAATACTTGTTGTCCCATATTTATTTCCCCCTTACCACTGTTCCGATATTTTCGCCTAAAACGGCACGTTTAATATTACCTTTTTCCATAACTGAGAATACAATTAATGGAATATCATTATCCATACATAGAGAAGAAGCTGTAGAATCCATTACACCTAAACCTTCTTTTAATACGTCTAAGTAAGTAAGCGTTTCGTATTTCGTAGCTGTTGGATCAATAGATGGATCCGCATTATATACACCATCCACATTGTTTTTCGCCATTAAAATTACATCTGCTTCAATTTCTGCCGCACGTAATGCTGCTGTTGTATCTGTAGAGAAGTATGGGTTACCTGTACCTGCTGCAAAGATAACAACACGTTTTTTCTCTAAGTGACGAACTGCTTTACGACGAATGTAAGGTTCTGCAACTTGACGCATCTCAATTGAAGTTTGTACACGAGTTTGAATTCCGATATTCTCCAAGCTATCTTGAAGAGCTAATGAATTCATAACTGTCGCTAACATGCCCATGTAATCTGCCCCTGCACGATCCATGCCCATTTCACTTCCAATTTTCCCACGCCAAATGTTACCGCCACCAACAACAACAGCAACCTCTACATCAAGTTCTGCAATTTCTTTTACTTGTTCCGCAACTGACTTAATAACAGTTGGGTTAATTCCAAATCCTTGCTCTCCAGCTAAAGCTTCTCCACTTAGCTTTAAAACGACACGATTATATTTCGGTTTACTCATAATGAACCTCCAATTGCTTACA
Source organism: Bacillus cereus group sp. MYBK216-1 (assembly GCF_051916495.1). NCBI lineage: Bacteria > Bacillati > Bacillota > Bacilli > Caryophanales > Bacillaceae > Bacillus > Bacillus cereus group sp. MYBK216-1. The sequence goes on along the minus strand of NZ_JBQAGT010000004.1, from coordinate 560,104 downwards.
TCTTTATTTTAAAAAAGGGAACACAATGTGTTCCCTAATCTGTATTAGTTACTACCTTTTACTTGGTTCATTACTTCTTCAGCAAAGTTGTCTTCGCGTTTTTCGATACCTTCACCAACAGCGTAGCGAACGAATCCTTTTAATGTTCCGCCTTTAGACTCAACGAACTGACGAACTTTCATATCAGGGTTTTTAACGAATGCTTGGTCAAGTAAGCAAATCTCTTCGAAGAATTTGCCTAAACGGCCTTCAACCATTTTCGCAACGATTTTCTCAGGCTTGCCTTCGTTTAATGCTTGTTGTGTTAATACTTGACGCTCATGCTCAACTTCTTCAGCTGTTACAGCATCGCGGTCGATGTATTTAGGGTTAACTGCAGCGATGTGCATTGCAACATCTTTAGCAGCAGCTTCATCAGTAGAACCTTCAAGAACTGTTAATACACCAATACGTCCACCCATGTGTAGGTAAGCGCCGAATGCATCTGCATCAGTTTTTGATACGATTTCGAAACGACGTAGTGTAAGTTTTTCACCAATTTTAGCGATTGCTTCGTTGATGTGCTCTTCAACTTTTTTACCGTTTTCCATTGTTTGAGCCATAGCTTCTTCAACGTTAGCTGGTTTGTTAGTTAATAAGTGAGCAGCTAATTCTTTAATTAGTGTTTGGAAACCTTCGTTTTTCGCAACGAAATCAGTTTCAGAGTTTAATTCTAAGATTAAAGCGTCATTACCGTTTGTTTCGATGAAAGTTAAACCTTCAGCAGCAATGCGGTCTGCTTTTTTAGCAGCTTTCGCAATACCTTTTTCACGTAAGAAGTCAATTGCCTTCTCCATGTCGCCGTTAGTTTCTGTTAAAGCTTTTTTGCAGTCCATCATACCTGCGCCAGTTTTTTCACGTAATTCTTTTACCATTTGAGCAGTGATTGCCATACTTTTCATCCTCCTAAAATATGTATTTATACCTTTTATAAAGGTGTTTATACCTTAAAAAAGGTGATAAAAGGCCGAACCCCTTATCACCTTTCCAACTTTGTTACGCAGTAACAGTTTCTTCACCTTGTTTTGCTTCAAGGATCGCGTCTGCCATTTTAGATGTAAGAAGTTTTACAGCACGAATTGCATCATCGTTTGCTGGGATAACGTGATCGATTTCGTCTGGATCACAGTTTGTATCAACGATACCGATGATTGGAATGTGTAATTTGCGTGCTTCAGCAACTGCAATACGCTCTTTACGAGGGTCTACTACGAATAATGCACTTGGAAGACCTTTCATATCTTTAATACCGCCTAAGAATTTCTCAAGACGCTCTAACTCTTTTTTAAGTTGAACAACTTCTTTCTTAGGAAGTACTTCGAAAGTACCATCTTCTTGCATTCTTTCGATGTCTTTAAGACGCTTGATACGCTTTTGGATTGTTTGGAAGTTTGTTAAAGTTCCGCCTAACCAACGTTGGTTAACGAAGTACATACCAGCACGAGTTGCTTCTTCTTTAATAGCTTCTTGTGCTTGTTTTTTAGTACCTACGAATAAGATGTCTCCGCCTTCAGCAGCGATGTCGCGCATCGTTCTGTAAGCTTCCTCAACTTTTTTCACAGTTTTTTGTAAGTCGATGATGTAGATACCGTTACGCTCTGTGAAAATGTAACGCTTCATTTTTGGGTTCCAACGACGAGTTTGATGTCCGAAATGAACACCAGCTTCAAGCAATTGCTTCATAGAAATTACTGACATAATATAGTTCCTCCTAAATGGTTTTTGATATCCTCCGTTTACTTCATCTCTAAGCGAAACTACAAACGTAGCACCAACACTTAAATCAGTAAACGTGTGTACTTTGTACTGACACCACTGCTTACTATATCATACTGAAATATTTCAATCAAGTCGAAAATGCGAACAATGTAAAACTTTCTTTGTTCATACTCGAATTCTAGTATTACCAACCTTCATTTCTTTTAAGCAAAAAAGTAAATACAATTAATAGTTTTCCCAGAAAACACGCTTATGACACTTTTCACAAGCACCATCTATACATTGCACAAAAAAACTCTCCTCAATCGAGGAGAGTTTTTTATAAATTAGTTTGTTTTTAATTTAGCAAGTTCCTGTAGAAACTTGTCGTTTAGCACTTTAATGTATGTTCCTTTCATACCTAAAGAACGAGACTCAATAACACCAGCACTTTCTAATTTACGTAGTGCATTTACGATTACAGAACGAGTAATTCCTACGCGATCAGCAATTTTACTTGCAACAAGTAAACCTTCTGTTCCATTTAATTCTTCGAAGATGTGCTCAATTGCTTCTAACTCACTGTAAGATAATGAGCTGATCGCCATTTGAACAACAGCTTTACTACGTGCTTCCTCTTCAATTTCTTCTGCTTTTTCACGCAAGATTTCCATACCTACAACAGTTGAGCTGTACTCAGCAAGGATTAAATCATCATCTAAGAACTCTTGACCAAGACGAGCTAATACTAATGTACCTAGACGCTCACCGCCACCAACGATTGGTACGATTGTAGTTAAACCTTGACCAAATAATTCTCTGTTTTCTACTGGGAATGCTGTGTAAGCACTGTTCACATCTAAGTTTGAAGATGTTTCTGTAATGTTGAATAAGCTTTGTGTATATTCTTCTGGGAATTGACGTTCTGCAAGCATTTGCTTCATGCGTTCGTTTTCGATTTGTTGGTGAATTGCATAACCTAGTAATTTACCACGACGGCTAACTACGAATACGTTTGCTTCGATTACTTCACACATTGTGTCAGACATTTCTCTAAAGTTTACAGGCTTCCCTGCTGCGCTCTGTAATAACGCATTTAATTTTCTCGTTTTTGCTAATAATTCCATTTCAAAAGTTCCTCCTACATGTTACTCACATATTTTTTCATCACTTGGAAACTAGGGCGAGTCACCTGATGACACTATTACAAAATAAACTGGCTCACATCTTTATTTTTAGCAATTGTTGCTAATTTCTCCTCAACGTATTGAGGTGTTATCGTTATTTTCTCTAACGTAATTTCAGATGCTTCAAACGATAAATCTTCAAGGAGCTTCTCCATAATCGTATGAAGTCTTCTTGCTCCAATATTATCTGTATCCTGATTAACTTGATAAGCAATCTCAGCAATCTTACGAATAGCTTCGTCTGAAAATTCAATTTCTATACCTTCAGTCGCTAATAATGCCATATATTGTTTAATTAACGCATTGTCAGGCTCGATTAATATTTTAACAAAATCGTCTGTCGATAATTTTGTTAATTCTACTCGAATCGGAAATCTCCCTTGCAATTCCGGAATTAAATCCGACGGTTTAGACATATGGAACGCTCCAGCTGCAACGAATAAAATATAATCCGTTTTTACTGATCCGTATTTTGTCGCAACATTCGATCCTTCTACAATTGGCAAAATGTCACGTTGCACACCTTCACGTGATACATCTACGCTATTCGACTGCTTACCAGCAATTTTGTCAATTTCATCAATAAAAATAATCCCGAGCTGTTCAGCACGATAAACAGCCTCTTGTGTAACTTCATCCATATCAATTAAGCGCTGTGCCTCTTCATTTGTCAAGAGTTTTCTTGCTTCTTTTACAGAAAGTTTACGTTTTTTCGTTTTTTTCGGCATAAAACTTCCTAGCGCATCTTGGAAATTCATTCCCATTTGTTCCATGCCAGTTCCTTGTAACATATCAAACATGGAAGACTGTTGTTCAGTCACTTCAATCGATACAATTTCTTCTTCAAGAAGCCCTGCAGCAAGCTTTCTCTCCACATCTTGACGTTTCTTTTCGATTTCAACATCTTCTTGTGTATCAGACGTTTGATTCGAATTTTGAGCGCCTCCAAAAAGCATCTCTAATGGATTTTTAAATCCAGATTGCTTCTCCGGACTCGGCACTAAAATTTCAACAAGACGTTGATTCGCTTGCTCTTCTGCTTTATCTTGAACTTTCACTACCATTTCTTCTTTTACAATACGAACCGATGTTTCCACCAGGTCACGTACCATCGACTCTACATCTCTACCCACATATCCAACTTCTGTGAATTTTGTAGCCTCAACCTTAATAAAAGGTGCTCCAACGAGTTTCGCCATTCGTCGTGCTACCTCTGTTTTCCCAACACCTGTCGGTCCAATCATTAAGATGTTTTTAGGTGCAATTTCGTCACGTAAATTTTCAGCTAATTTACTGCGACGATATCGATTTCTCAACGCTACAGCAACCGCTTTCTTTGCGTCTTTTTGACCGATGATGTATTGATCTAATTTTTCCACAATTTGGCGCGGAGTAAAATGTAAATGCATATAAAATGCCTCCCTTACGATTCTACAATTCTTCAACAATTATGTTGTGATTCGTATAAACACAAATATCGCCAGCAATCTCTAAACTCGCTTTCGCAATTTGCTTCGCTGTTAAGTGTTCACTTGCATATTGCTTTAAAGCACGACCTGCAGAAAGTGCATAATTCCCACCAGATCCAATTGCTAAAATACCATCATCCGGTTCAATCACTTCTCCTGTACCTGAAACAAGGAGCATAGTTGTTTTATCCATGACAATGAGCATCGCTTCTAGCTGACGTAACATTTTATCGCCACGCCATTGTTTTGCCATTTCAACAGCAGCACGTTGCAAGTTGCCATTATACTCTTCTAATTTCCCTTCAAACATTTCAAAAAGAGTAAATGCGTCAGCAACTGATCCTGCGAAACCAGCTAAAACTTTACCTTGGAAAAGCTTACGAACTTTACGAGCTGTATGTTTCATTACAACAGCATTTCCCATCGTCACTTGGCCATCTCCAGCCATTGCACATTCTCCATTATGATGAACTGCAAATATCGTTGTAGCGTGGAAATTTCCCATAGAAAAAACTCCTTTATTTGTTTTTATAGCTTTTAAAGCAATTTATGCCCGCGGGTGATGCTTCATGTAAACAGAACGCAATCTTTCTTTAGAGACATGCGTATAAATTTGTGTCGTCGACAAATTCTCATGGCCTAATAGCTCCTGTACAGTACGTAAATCTGCCCCTTCATCTAGCATATGTGTAGCAAATGTATGCCTTAACATATGGGGACTTATCCGCATTGTCAGTGAAGCCTTTTTAATGATTTCATTTAAAACATAACGAACTCCACGACTTGTTAGCGGTGTACCTTTCGCATTTAAAAATACCATATGAGAGTCTTCGTCAGTCTTATTAACTAACTGTTTTCTCCCATTCTCTATATAAGTAATTAAAGAATCTTGCGCATAGCTTCCAAATGGAATATACCTTTGTTTTTTTCCTTTTCCCATTACTAAAATTGTTCCCACCGCAAAGTCAATATCGGTAAGTTGTAAATTGACACATTCACTCACACGGATCCCAGTCGCATACATCAACTCTAATAAAGCTTGATTCCTTTGACCTAATGGCGTTTCCGTGTCAGAAACTTCGAATAATTCCTCTAACTCTTCAGCATATAAAAACTTTGGGATTGACAATTCTTTTTTGGGGAGTGACGCAAGTGCAAACGGATTATCCTTTCGATAACCTTCACGTATCAAAAAACGATATAAACTTCGTAAGCTTGATACTTTTCTTGCGACAGATTTACGGGCTAACTTTTCATCGTGCAACGTCGTTAAGTACAAACGAACATCCGCGTATGTAACGTCTAAAAAAGAGGATATGCCTTCTCGTTCCATAAATTGCACAAAATGTTCTAAATCATTTTGATAACTTGCAATTGTATATTTTGAATAATTTCTTTCAATTTGTAAATATCCAACGAATAATTGTAACAATTTCTTCACATTCACACAACTCACCTCAATAAAGGCTACTAAATCGTATCACAACTTAGTAGCCTTTGCAAGAAATTTAACTAAATATTTACAAAATTTCGAATCGTTTCTAAAGCGCGTGCTGCGTACGCTTCATTTCGTTCTGCTTTCTTTTTAATCTTCTTCTCTAACGGTGCAAATAGACCGAAGTTCGCATTCATCGGTTGGAAGTTTTTAGCGTTCGTTGCCGTAATGTAATTTGCCATGCTACCCATTGCAGTTACTGGTGGTAATACAACTGGTTCTTCACCTTGCACAAGACGCGCAGCATTAATCCCTGCTAATAATCCTGATGCTGCTGATTCAACATATCCCTCTACTCCAGTCATTTGACCAGCGAAGAATAAATCATCACGTTGTTTATATTGATATGTTGGACGAAGCAAATTGGGTGAATTAATAAACGTATTACGATGCATTACACCATAACGTACAATCTCTGCATTTTCCAATCCCGGAATTAACTGTAGCACTTCTTTTTGTGGTCCCCACTTTAAATGTGTTTGGAAACCTACGATATTGTATAAAGTTCCCGCTGCATCATCTTGACGTAACTGAACAACAGCATATGGCGTTTTCCCTGTTTTTGGATCTTCCAATCCAACAGGTTTCATAGGTCCAAATACTAACGTCTGTCTCCCTCTACTTGCCATAACTTCTACTGGCATACAACCTTCAAAGAAAATTTCTTTTTCAAACTCCTTTAAAGGCACTGTCTCAGCAGCAATCAGAGCCTCATAAAAACGATCAAACTCTTCTTCTGTCATTGGGCAATTTAAATATGCAGCTTCCCCTTTGTCATAGCGCGATTTTAAATATACTTTATTCATGTCAATGCTGTCTTTTTCTACGATTGGGGCTGCAGCATCATAGAAGTAGAAATAATCTTCTCCTGTTAATTCTTTCAATTTTGCAGAAAGATCAGGAGATGTTAATGGACCTGTAGCAATAATTGTCGGTCCCTCTGGAATATCTGTAATTTCTTCATTCATTACAGTTACATTTGGATGGTTCTTTACGTATTCCGTTACTTTAGCTGCGAACTCATGACGGTCTACAGCTAAAGCACCTCCAGCTGGTACAGAGCACTCATCCGCCGCACGAATAATTACAGAATCCATTAAGCGCATTTCCTCTTTAATAACTCCAACTGCATTTGTTAAAGTGTTTGCACGAAGTGAGTTACTACATACTAATTCAGCGAATTTATCTGTGTGATGAGCTGGCGTTTGCCTTACCGGTCTCATTTCATATAATCTAACTTGGACACCACGTTTTGCAATTTGGTAAGCTGCTTCACTTCCTGCAAGACCTGCGCCAATGACGTTTACTACTTGTGTTGTCATTTATATCACCTTTCCTTTTCTTCCCGAAAAAAATGTGAGCAGTTACGCTCACATTTGTTGTTCTTCTTCATAATCGCACGAAATACATTGTACTTGCACGCCTTTTTTCAACTTTTTCTCTACAAGCATGCCTTCGCACTTCGGACACTTACGACCAATTGGCTTATCCCAAGATACAAAGTCGCATTCCGGATAAGTACCGCACCCATAGAAAAGACGTTTCTTTTTATTACTACGGCGTTCAATAATTTGACCCTTATCACACTTTGGACAAGTAACACCGATTTCTTTCACAATCGGCTTTGTATTACGACAATCTGGGAAATTCGAGCAAGCCATAAATTTCCCGTATTTACCCATTTTAAAGACCATTGGGTGATTACATAATTCACAATCTTCCCCAGCTGGTTCATCTTTAATTTCCACTTCACGCATTTCTTTTTCCGCTTTTTCTAAACGCGGTTCAAAACCTACGTAGAAATCATCAACAATTTTTACCCAATTCGCATTTCCTTCTTCTACTTCATCAAGGCTTTGCTCCATATTGGCAGTAAATTCAATGTTAATAATTTCTGGGAAAAACTCTAAAATAAGTTCAATTACTATTTCACCAAGTTCAGTCGGAACGAAGCGTTTATTATCTAAGCCTACATACCCACGCTTTTGAATCGTTTCAAGTGTAGGTACATATGTCGACGGTCTTCCAATTCCAAGTTCTTCAAGTGTTCTTACTAGACGAGCCTCTGTATAGCGCGGAGGAGGTTGTGTAAAATGTTGCTTTGGTTCTAAATCCTTTGAAAATACAGTTTCCCCTACTTCTAAAGGCGGCAACATCTTATCCTTTTCTTCAGCACCATCATCTTTTGACTCTACATACACTTTCATAAATCCTGGGAACTTTACAACCGATCCACTTGCACGGAACTGAACATTGTTATTAATGAGTCTCGCTGTCACAGTATCCATTATAGCAGACGCCATTTGACTTGCAACAAATCGCTCCCAAATCAATTTATATAATCGAAGTTGATCACGACCTAAGAAACTTTTTAGTTCCTCTGGCTTTCTCATTACCGAAGTAGGACGAATTGCCTCATGCGCATCTTGTGCATTTGACTTTTTCGTTTCTTTCTTCTTTTCTGTTCCTATGTATTCCGTACCATACGCTTCAGTGATATAAGTACGAGCCTCTGTTTGAGCTGTTTCTGAGATACGTGTTGAATCAGTTCTCATATACGTAATAAGACCTACAGTTCCTTGTTTTCCAAGATCTATCCCTTCATACAATTGCTGTGCAAGCATCATCGTTTTCTTTGCTCGCATGTTTAACTTACGTGCTGCTTCTTGTTGCAAGGAAGATGTTGTAAACGGTAATGCAGGATTACGTTTTCGCTCTTTGCGCGTTACATTTTCAACTGAAAACGCATTGTCTTTCATCTGTTCAATTATTTCATTCACTTGCGTTTCATTTGTTAATTGAACTTTTTCACCATCTACACCGTAAAAGCTTGCTTCAAATGTGTCTTTTCCTTTTACAAATTCTGTTTTAATTGTCCAGAATTCTTCAGGTTCAAAGTTTTGAATTTCCCTTTCACGCTCGATGATTAAACGAACTGCTACAGATTGTACACGTCCTGCACTTAATCCTTTTTTTACTTTCTTCCATAATAAAGGACTAATATTGTAACCAACAAGACGATCAAGTATACGTCTTGCTTGTTGTGCATCCACTAAATCCATATTAATTGCACGAGGATGTTTAAATGATTCTTTGATTGCATCTTTCGTAATCTCATTAAACACAACTCGACAATCTGATTCAACGTCCACATTTAACGTATTCGCTAAATGCCAAGCAATTGCTTCCCCTTCGCGGTCTGGATCGGCCGCGAGATAGACTTTCTTTGCTTTTTTGGCCGCTGATTTTAAATCTTTTAAGACGGGACCTTTACCACGAATGGTAATATACTTCGGGGTGAAGTTGTTCTTTACTTCTATCCCCATTTGACTTTTTGGCAAATCGCGAACATGTCCCATAGACGCGACAACTTTGTATTTTTTCCCTAAATATTTCTCAATGGTCTTCGCCTTAGAAGGCGACTCCACGATTACGAGGTAATCTGACATGCTAGTGCCTCCTTAAGAGGTGGATTCAAGTCTTCATTAATCTTATTGATTTCTCTTGTTTTTGTCAATCAAGAATGAATATACCATACAGTGCCAATCTACCATTTGTCAATAATTGTTTAATAAAAACATAAAAATATAAGGTTAATTTAAAATCTCTTCCAAGATATCTTCTGCATTTCTTACTAGTTTTGCTCCTTGTTGAATAAGATGATTCGTTCCCGATGCCCCCTCTATAAATATAGGTCCAGGAAGCGCAAACACCTCCCTATTTTGCTCTAACGCAAGGTCTGCAGTAATAAGTGTTCCACTTCTTGATTTCGCTTCTACAACTAAAACACCTTTACTTATGCCACTAATAATCCGGTTCCTTTTTGGAAAATACCATTTTTTCGGTGCATAGTGCGGCGGATACTCTGTCAATAACAATATATATTCCTTCCACATTTCATATAAATGTCTATTTTCTTTCGGATACATAAAAGACAATCCGTGCCCTAATACCGCAATAGTCGGGCAATGATGCCTTACTGTAATCTCATGAGACATTGTATCTATCCCTTTTGCAAACCCACTGACAATAAGCCACTCTCTTTCTAATAAAGGGTGTAAAATAAACTTCAAACTCTCATGACCATATAATGATGGTTCTCTCGTTCCAACAACCGCTAATTTATTTACTTTATTCAGGAGATTTTCCTCTCCTTTTCCATATAAAACGAAGGGGGGGTCTTGTATTTCATGTAATAATTGTGGATAATTTTCATCCCATATCGTTATATAAAAAATACGATTTTTCTCTAAATACGATATATATTGCGGAAGACTTGAACTTTGAAGAAATTTTACTAGTTCTGCAGATTTTTTCGAGGATATTCCAGTGTAGTATTCCATTTGTTTTTCGTTAAAATTATATATGTTCTCTAATTCTGGATCGACATATAGTAGCCTCTCCATCGCTTTCCAATAATCTGCTAGCAAGTAATGAAGATGTAATAATCTCTCTCTTTTCATCTTGATTCTCCTTACCCATAATTTTTATTATGTAAACAGAAAAAGTCTAAAAAGACACCCTCAAGTAAGAAGGTGTCTTTCAACAGATTAATAGTTTTTACAAGTCTCAAATAAACCTTTTTCTTTTAAAACAGAGATTAGCGTTTCTCCCATAACTGCTGGAGTTTCAGCTACTTTAATGCCACAAGCTTCCATTGTTTTAATCTTTTCAGCAGCAGTCCCTTTACCGCCAGAAATGATTGCACCAGCATGGCCCATACGTTTGCCAGCAGGCGCTGTTTGACCACCAATGAAGCCTACAACAGGTTTTGTCATATTAGCTTTTACCCATTCAGCTGCCTCTTCTTCTGCTGTACCGCCGATTTCACCAATCATAATTACAGCATGTGTTTCTTCATCTTCATTAAATGCTTTTAAAGCATCAATAAAGTCTGTACCGTTAACAGGGTCTCCGCCGATACCTACAGCAGTAGATTGGCCAATACCTTCTTGTGTTAACTGATGTACAGCTTCATACGTTAATGTACCAGAGCGAGATACGATACCAACATGACCTTTTTTATGAATATATCCTGGCATAATACCAATCTTACATTCATCCGGTGTGATTACACCTGGGCAGTTTGGTCCAAGTAAACGTGTATGTTTACCCGCCATATACCTCTTTACGTTTACCATATCTAATACAGGAATCCCTTCAGTAATACATACTACTAAATCAATTTCTGCATCAACAGCTTCCATAATTGCATCTGCCGCAAAAGCGGGTGGAACGTATACAACTGAAGCGTTTGCGCCTGTTGCTTTCACTGCATCTTCTACTGTATCAAATACTGGTACACCTTCAATATCAGTGCCGCCCTTACCTGGTGTTACACCACCGACAATTTTCGTACCGTATTCAATCATTTGTTTTGTATGGAATAAACCTTGAGAACCTGTAATACCTTGAACAATAACTTTTGTATCTTTATTAACTAATACGCTCATTTTTCTCCCCCGCTTTCTATTAGCCCACTAGTGAAACAATTTTTTGTGCACCGTCTGCCATAGATTCTGCTGCAACAATATTTAAGCCAGACTCATTTAAAATTTTCTTACCTAGTTCTACGTTTGTACCTTCAAGACGTACAACTAAAGGTAACTCAAGACCTACTTGTTTCGTTGCTTCAATAACACCTTCTGCAATAACATCACACTTCATAATGCCACCAAAAATGTTAACGAAGATACCTTTTACATTTTTGTCAGAAAGGATAATTTTGAATGCTTCTGTAACTTTTTCTGCAGTTGCACCGCCACCAACATCTAAGAAGTTAGCTGGGTCACCGTGGTAATGTTTAATGATATCCATTGTAGCCATCGCTAAACCTGCACCATTAACCATACAACCGATATTTCCATCTAAAGGAATGTAGTTTAAGTCGTATTTTGAAGCTTCAATTTCTTTTGAATCCTCTTCATCAAGATCACGAAGCTCTAAAATGTCTTTATGGCGATATAATGCATTAGAATCAAAGTTTAATTTTGCATCTAATGCCATAACTTTACCTTCACCTGTTGTAACAAGTGGGTTAATCTCAGCGATAGAGCAATCTTTTTCGATAAACGCACGATATAAGCCCATCATAAACTTCACAGCTTGTCCTACAAGCTCTTTTGGAATATTGATGTTAAATGCAATTCGGCGCGCTTGGAAACCTTGTAAGCCTACTGCTGGATCAATATATTCTTTAAAGATTTTTTCAGGTGTTTTTTCTGCTACTTCTTCAATTTCTGTTCCGCCTTCTTCAGACGCCATTAAAACAACTTGAGAAGTTGCACGATCTAAAACTAGACCTACATAATATTCTTTTTTAATATCGCAACCTTCTTCGATAAGTAAGCGTTTTACTTCCTTACCTTCAGGACCTGTTTGATGTGTCACAAGTGTAGTTCCTAAAATGCTTTCTGCATATGTACGAACTTCATCTAAATTTTTTGCAACTTTTACTCCGCCAGCTTTGCCGCGTCCACCAGCGTGAATTTGTGCTTTCACTACACATACATCTGTTCCTAATTCTTTCGCTGCTTCTACAGCTTCTTCTACTGTAAATGCAACCTTCCCGTTCGGAACGCTAACCCCATAGCTTCTAAGGACTGCCTTACCTTGGTACTCATGGATATTCATGGTCCCATCCTCCCCTGTTTTCCTGTTTTACTCGAAAAGTTTTTTAATGTTTAAAAAACATTACATTGCCATTGTATAAGATGATTGGCACGCTGTCTACAATAAAGTGTCAGAAAACTGAAATCGCTTTATTCTTTTTCGAAAATAGTAATGTTTATATGCCAAAATAAAAAAATAAGCTGTATATTTACAGCTTATTTTTGAATCATATCTTTAATTGGTGCGAATGACTTGCGGTGTTCATCTAGTACTCCATGCACTTCAATTGCCTCTAAATGTTGCTTTGTGCCATATCCCATATGTTGCTCAAATCCATATTCAGGATACTTCTCTCCCAGTTCTTTCATCATACGATCTCTCGTTACTTTTGCGATAATGGATGCTGCTGAAATCGAAACACTTTTCGCATCACCTTTAATAATTGATGTTTGCGGAATTGGTGTAGGAAGCTTCATCGCATCAATTAATAAATGTTGGGGTGTACAAGATAAATTTGCAACTGCATCTAACATCGCTTGTTTCGTTGCTTGGTAAATATTAATGTCATCAATAACTTGCGGTGATACAATTCCTACTCCAATTGCAATTGCTTGTACTTTTATTTCATCATAAAAACGCTCACGTTTCGCTTCACTCAACTTTTTCGAGTCATTTAACCCTGGAATATAAAAATCCTCAGGAAGAATGACAGCTGCCGTCACAACAGGCCCAGCCAATGGCCCGCGCCCTACTTCATCAATACCCGCAATATATGTGACCCCTTTTTCACGCAAAGCATTTTCATACTTGGACATTTCAAAAAACTTCTCTTTTTCTTTCTGTTCTAACTCTTTTTGTTTATACCACTTCAAAACGAGCTTTTGAACACCTTTTCGATCATCTTTCATTAACAGTTGAAAGCGATCATCTTCTTCATTCATAATTTCTTTCAATACATTTTCCGCTTCTTTTATCGTCATAGTTTGCATTTATACAAGCTCCTTTTTAAACATATCCAAAAAGAAAAGACGCACAAACGCACGTCTTATACTTCTTCTATTTTTTCCACACCTTCTACTTGCTCTGCAAACTCTTCCGGTGTTTCAAACGTCATTTTTCCAAGTTTGCCACCACGAAGCTCACGAAGCACAAGCTCAGATGTCTTATCATAATCAATCATTCCGCCGCCCATTAAGCAGCCTCTATTTTTTCCAATTGCATCGAATAATTCCACGATATCTTCTGGAATCTCATTTAAATTATAGCGTTCTTTCAAGCGTTCTGGATAATGTTTCTCCATAAAACGTAATGCGTAAACAGCTACATCTTGTAAATTTAAAATTGAATCTTTAATTGCACCCGTTGTCGCTAAACGAAGACCCACTAATTGATCTTCAAATTTAGGCCACAGAATACCTGGTGTATCTAACAATTCCATTTCCTTCCCAACTTTAATCCATTGTTGAGCTGTTGTCACACCTGGACGATCTCCTGTTTTAGCAATATTTTTCTTTGCCAATTTATTAATCAATGTAGATTTACCAACATTTGGTATACCTACAATTAATGCACGAATCGCTCTCGGTCTAATACCTTTTGCAACCATTTTATCAAATTTTTCTTTAACAAGCACTTTACAAGCTGCTGCAATTTCCTTCATACCTTGTCCAGCTTGCGCGTTAATCGAAATTGCCATATGGCCTTTTTCTTTAAAATATGCGATCCATTGTTTTGTTAAACGATCATCCGCCATATCCGCTTTATTTAAAACAACAAGCCTTGGCTTATGTGTAATGATTTCATCAATCATTGGGTTTCGAGATGATAATGGTAATCGAGCATCTACAAGTTCAATTACAACATCAATTAATTTTAATTTCTCCGTTACTTGGCGTCTAGCCTTCGCCATATGCCCTGGAAACCATTGAATTACCATGTTGCCACCTTCTTTTTCATTTATTTCACAATACGTGCGTCTTCTAACGGCCAATATAACATATTAGCTTTACCAATTACTTGATCCATTGAAATCGTACCGATTGAACGGCTATCTTTACTAAAACGACGATTATCACCTAAAACAAATAATTGATCTTTTGGAACGGTTTTCTTGCCTGTCATTTCTTCAAGATTAAAATCATATGTAAGCGGTCCGTCAGCAATTTGCTTTTTCTGCTTGTCTAAATACGGCTCCTCATAAGCCTTTCCGTTAACATACAGTTTATCATTACGATACTCTATTTCATCGCCTGGCAGGCCTATAATACGCTTAATGTAATCTTTATCTTCTGTTGCTCGAAATACGATAATATCAAAGCGTTTTGGATCTCCAATGTGATAACCAATTTTATTAACAATCATTCGATCACGATCATGTAAAGTAGGTGCCATCGATACCCCGTCTACGAGAATTGGCGCAAAGAAAAACTGTCTAATAACACCAGCTAATACAACAGCAATCAAAATTGCTTTAATCCATTCCCAAAGTGAACTCTTCTCTTTTTTCATGCATTTCCCCTCCACGGTTATGTAAACTGCTCGTATTATACCAAAATTTCATATAGATTGGAAAAAGGGAGCTTGTGCATTTACAAGCTCCCATACATGTCTTATCGAATTTCTTTAATACGTGCTTTTTTACCGCGAAGGTTACGTAAGTAGTATAACTTAGCACGACGTACTTTACCACGGCGAAGTACTTCGATTTTCGCGATTCTTGGCGTGTGAACTGGGAATGTACGCTCAACACCTACACCGTAAGAAATCTTACGAACTGTGAATGTTTCACTGATTCCGCCACCACGACGTTTAATTACAACACCTTCGAAAAGCTGAATTCTTTCACGAGTTCCCTCAACAACTTTTACGTGTACACGTAAAGTGTCACCAGGACGGAATGAAGGAAGGTCAGTTTTTAATTGGCCTTTTGTAATTTCTGCGATTAATTGTTGCATATTAAATTCTCTCCTTTAAACAGATGCTCTTATAAAGTCTTAATAAATTACAGCGGAACATCGTTAATACGGCTACTGATTTCAGTAGCACAAATGTTATAATAGCATATTACTAAGCCTGTTGCAATAGCAAATATATGAAGTTATTACTGCTCTCGCTTTATTTCCTCAAGCCATTTTTTCTCTTGTTTAGATAACTCTCTCTCATCTAATAAATCAGGTCTACGCGTATACGTTCGGCGCAAAGATTCCTTATGTCGCCATTCATCAATGTTTTTATGATTCCCTGACATTAATACATCCGGTACCTTCATACCACGAAAATCAGCTGGACGTGTATAATGAGGATGCTCTAATAAACCTGTACTAAACGAATCCTCTACTTGTGAAGCATGATTTCCTAGCACACCCGGCAAGAGACGTACCACACTATCAGTAATAACCATAGAGGCTAATTCTCCGCCCGTTAATACATAGTCACCAATAGAAATCTCATCCGTTACAAGATGCTCACGAATTCGTTCGTCATATCCTTCATAATGCCCACATACGAAGATTAAATGTTCTTCCCCTGCAAGCTCTTCCGCTTTCTTCTGCGTAAATCTTTCGCCCTGCGGACACATTAAGACAACTCTCGGCTTACGCTCTGTCTCTTTCGTCAAATCTTCTACAGCATCAAAAATAGGCTGAGGAGTAAGCACCATACCAGCTCCTCCGCCGTAAGGATAATCGTCTACGCTATTATGCTTACTTGTTGTATAATCACGAAAGTTAACAACACGAAGGTTTACCGCTTCTTTTTCTTGCGCCTTCTTTAATATAGAAGATCCAAATACACCGGTAAACATGTCTGGGAACAACGTTAAAATATCAATTTTCATTATAGCAGCCCTTCCATTACATGAATGGTTACTAATTTATTTTCAATATTAACTTGAAGTACAACGTCATCGATATAAGGAATTAAAAGATCTTGACCCTTCGGGCGTTTAATTACCCAAACATCATTTGCACCAGGAGATAGAATCTCTTTGATTGTCCCTAGCGCTTCTCCTTCTTCCGTTACAACACTGCAACCAATAATTTCATGATAGTAGTATTCACCTTCAGCAAGTTCGCCTAACTGCTCTTCTGGTACTTTTATTAAAGAACCTTTAAACTTCTCTACTTCATCTACATTGTTATATCCTTCAAATGTTAATAAATCGAACGTCTTATGTTGGCGATGAGAAGTTACCTTCACCGGAAGATAGTCTGTGCCTTTCTCATTCGATATGTATAGCGTATTTCCTACTTTATATCGCTCTTCTGGAAAATCAGTACGAGAAATAACACGGATTTCTCCTCTTACGCCATGAGTATTTACAATTTTCCCTACGTTAAACCATTTTGTCATAAATAGTATGTCACCCCTGGTTTCTATATAAATTAAGCATCTCCATTTCACAGATGGAACATGCAATCTCTATTTAAATGTTAAAAAAGGGAGAGGAATAACTCCTCGCCCTTTTTACGTTTATTGAATTTCCAGTGTTACTTTTTCATCATTATGATGTCCCACTGAATACAAGAGCATTCGAATCGCCTTCGCAACTCTCCCTTGCTTTCCAATGACTTTTCCAACATCCTCAGGATGTACAGTTAATCGATACTTTATCTCTCCGTTGCAAAGTTCCTGTGTAACTTTTACATCTTCAGGATAATCGACAAGAGGCTTGACAATCGTCTCGACTAACTTCTTCATAGTCATTGCCTCAATTACTTACCTTGTTTAGATAAGTGGAATTTCTCCATGATACCTTGGTTAGAGAATAAGTTACGAACTGTATCAGATGGTTTAGCACCATTTCCTAACCATTTTAATGCTGCTTCTTCGTTGATCTTAACTTCAGCTGGTTGAGCAACTGGATTGTAAGTTCCGATTTCCTCAATGAAACGTCCGTCACGAGGAGAACGAGAATCTGCAACAACTACACGATAGAAAGGAGTTTTTTTAGCTCCCATACGTTTTAAACGAATTTTAACTGCCATTTATAAAGCACCTCCGAATTTATTTCACACAGATAATTATATTAGCAAAAAGACTATTGCTTTGTAAAGTATTTTTTCTTAACAGAGCCATCTTTTTTTCCTTACATGAATGGAAACTTCAATCCACCTAGTCCTTTTTTCTTACCTTTTTGCATTCCCGTCATCGTCTTCATCATTTTTTTCATGTCATCGAATTGCTTAATTAGACGATTGATTTCTTGTACAGTTGTACCGCTACCTTTGGCAATGCGCTTTTTGCGACTAGCATTGATTATTTCCGGTTGTTCTCGTTCTAATTTAGTCATAGAACGAATAATTGCCTCAATATGCCCAATTTGTTTTTCATCAACTTGCGCATTTTTCAGCCCTTTAATTTTATTTGCACCAGGAAGCATTCCTAACAATTCATCAAGCGGCCCAAGTTGGCGCACTTGTCCAAGTTGTTCTAGGAAATCGTCAAGCGTAAACGAAAGCGTACGCATTTTTTGCTCAAGTTCTTTTGCTTTCTCTTCATCAACTGTAGCTTGCGCTTTTTCAATTAACGTTAAGACATCGCCCATCCCTAAAATACGGGATGCCATACGCTCTGGATGGAACGCTTCAATTGCATCTAGTTTTTCACCCATACCAGCAAATTTAATCGGCGTGTTTGTTACAGCCTTAATAGATAATGCAGCACCACCGCGCGTATCACCATCTAATTTCGTTAATACAACACCTGTTAAACCTAACTGTTCATGGAAACTTTGTGCAACATTTACCGCGTCTTGCCCGGTCATCGCATCGACAACAAGGAAAATTTCATCCGGTTTCGCAACTTCTTTCACTTTCGCTAATTCATCCATTAATTCTTCATCAATATGCAGGCGACCCGCTGTATCGATTAAAACATAATCGTGATGATCTTCTTTTGCTTTTGCAATCGCTTGTTTCGCAATTTCAACAGGACTTACTTGATCTCCTAAAGAAAATACAGGCATGTCCAATTGCTTCCCTAATGTTTCAAGCTGTTTAATCGCTGCTGGACGGTAAATATCCGCTGCAACAAGCATCGGTTTACGATTATGCTTTTTACGAAGCAAATTCGCAAGCTTACCTGTCGTCGTTGTTTTACCCGCACCTTGCAGACCAACCATCATAATAACAGTCGGTGGCTTATTAGCAACAGCAATTTTGCTTTGCTCTCCGCCCATAAGTTCTGTAAGTTCTTCCTGTACAACTTTAATTACTTGTTGTCCAGGTGTCAAACTTTTCATTACATCTTGTCCGACAGCACGTTCAGACACACGCTTCACAAAATCTTTTACTACTTTAAAGTTAACATCCGCTTCTAAAAGAGCTAGACGAACTTCTCTCATCATTTCTTTCACATCGGCTTCAGAAACTTTTCCTTTGCCGCGGATTTTTTGCATTGTCTGTTGAAGTCGGTCGGCTAATCCTTCAAATGCCATATTGCCGCCCTCCTAATCTAATTTTTCGATAGCTTCAACAACTTGTTTCATTTCTTCATTCACATGCTCTTCTTCGCTGATTAGCTGTTTTAGCTTTGCAACAAGTCGCTGTCGCTCTTGAAACTTTTGAAGTAATACTAATTTTTCTTCATATTCTTCAAGCATCGCTTCAGTCCGTTTAATGTTATCATACACGGCTTGGCGACTTACATCAAATTCTTCCGCAATTTCACCAAGAGATAAATCATCTAGATAATAAAGCGACATATAACTTCTTTGTTTTTGCGTTAACAACGATTGATAAAAATCAAATAAATAGTTCATTCTCGTTGTTTTTTCGAGCATGTTGGATCATCCTTTGTTAAGTGATTTCCCTTTACATGAATTAGTTTACATGTAGTCCAAAAGAGTGTCAAGTTTTTTTCTTAACATCATATATTTTTTGTAGAAAAAGAAGCGGAAATACCGCTTCTTTCGCTTATACTTCTTCTGTTTCTACTAAGTTCGCAAATAAACCATACACATATTGTTCTGGATCAAACTGCTGCAAGTCATCCATCTGCTCTCCTAATCCAACAAACTTCACCGGTACATCCATTTCGTTACGAATCGCTAATACAATACCACCTTTAGCAGTTCCATCTAACTTCGTTAAAACAATACCAGTTACATTCGTTGCTTCACGAAATGTTTTCGCTTGGCTTAAACCGTTTTGTCCTGTTGTTGCATCAATAACAAGCAATACTTCATGAGGAGCACCTGGTACTTCACGCTCAATTACACGCTTTACCTTCTCTAACTCTTTCATTAAGTTCACTTTATTTTGCAAGCGTCCTGCTGTGTCACATAGTAATACATCTACCTTACGTGCTTTCGCTGCTTGTACAGCGTCATACATAACCGCCGCTGGATCAGATCCAGATCCTTGTTTAATCACTTCTACACCAACGCGATCGCCCCATACTTCTAATTGTTCAATCGCTCCAGCACGGAATGTGTCTCCTGCCGCCAATAGGACTGACTTACCTTCTGATTTAAACTTATGCGCCAGTTTACCAATTGTCGTCGTTTTTCCTACACCATTAACACCAACAAATAAAACAACCGTTAATTGGTCCTCTTGCATATTAATTTCGTTACTAAAATCGCTGTCACCTTTGTAAATTCCTACTAGTTTTTCTGAAATAACAGCTTGTACTTCTTTTGGATCTTGAATGTTACGACGTTGTACTTCTTCTTTCAATTGGTCAATTAATTCCATTACCGTCGCAACGCCAACGTCTGCACCGATTAAGATTTCTTCTAACTCTTCGAAGAAATCTTCGTCCACTTTACGGTAACGATACACTAAATCATTCACTTTATCCGCAAATGAATTTCTCGTTTTTTCTAATCCTTGTTTAAATTTCTCTGTAACTGTATCCGTTTGTTTTGAAATTTTTTCTTTTAGTTTTTTAAAAAAACTCATACTTTCCCATCCTTCCTATTCACTTGCAATAAGTTCTTCTCCGGCGTCTAAACGAACCGAAACAAGTTTAGATACCCCCGATTCTTGCATTGTTACACCGTACAACACATCAGACTCTTCCATTGTACCTTTTCTATGTGTAATTACAATAAACTGCGTCTCATCACTGAATTTCTTTAAATACTGTGCAAAACGAGCTACATTCGCCTCATCAAGGGCTGCCTCTACCTCATCTAGTACACAGAACGGTACTGGGCGTACTTTTAAAATACCAAATAAAAGCGCAATTGCTGTTAAAGCACGCTCTCCACCTGAAAGTAAACCTAAGTTCTGCAGTTTCTTCCCTGGCGGTTGTGCTACAATATCAATACCCGTATTTAGTAAATCCTCTGGATTAGTCATTACTAAATCCGCTCTACCGCCTCCAAATAATTCAGAGAATACCGATTGAAACTCCATTCTAATGCCTTCAAACGTAGTAGAAAAGCGTTTTTTCATTTCTTCATCCATTTCGGTAATAAGCTGGTGCAATGTCGCTTTCGCTTCTTCTAGGTCGTCTCTCTGCTCTAGTAAGAATGTATGACGCTCCGCTACACGTTCATATTCATCAATTGCCCCTAGGTTCACTGTACCTAACTCTTCTATGGATAATTTGATTAATTTTACTTTCTTACGCGCATCTTCTGCAGGCATTGTCATTGTATATTTTAGTTTTGCCGCTTCAAATGAAATTGTATATGTTTCACGTAAATGTTGTAATCTATTTTCTAACTCTACATCAAGTCGGTTAATTTTCACCTCTTGATCTTTCAACATCTCAAGAATGTATTTATGTTTACCTGTGGTCTCTTTCAGATTACGCTCTAACTGTTCTACTCTCTCTTGTAACGATACACGTTGTTCACGACGAGAGCGAATTAACTCTGAAGTTTGATTACGATCGTATGCTTTCTTCTCAATCATATTCGTAATTTGCTCTTCACCACTTGAGTTCGATGTCATTTCTTGTTTTAAGAATGCTAAGTCCTCTTTCGTTTTAACAAGCGTTGCATCTGTTTCTTCTTTTTCCTTCGTCAATCGTTCAACTTTTTCTTTTTGGTTAGATAAGCGTTGTTGCTTTTCAGCTGCTAACACTTTTAACTCTGTCATTTCTTTTTGAACTTTTTCTTTCGAAGAATGCTGCTCACTTTTTTGTTTCGTTAAAGCTGCAATGTTACTATCTAATTCCGTAATCTCCACTTGAAGGGTCGCTAAAATCTTTTCTAGCTCTTCTTTACGCCCTTGCATTTTCACTTGATCTTGTAAGAACCCTTCAATCTCTAAATCATAAATTGATAAACGATCATTAATACGATGTTCTTCTAATTCTAAGCGACTAATTTCTTCTCTTAATTTCTGTTCTTCTACACGCTCTACCTCTACACTTTGTCTCAGTTCGCGTATTTGTACTTCTTTTTCTTGAATTTCTTGCTTTACTGCTTTAACAAAGTTTTCTAACTTCGTCGTTTTTTCTTCCATATCAGTTAACTTGTTCGTCCACTCTTCTAGCTCACGTTGACGTCCTAATAAAGAAGATTTCGCCTGTTTTACCGCTCCACCTGTCATAGAACCGCCAGGGTTCACTACATCACCTTCGATTGTTACAATGCGATAACGGTATTGTAGTTGTTTCGCCAACTCATTCGCCCCGCGTAAATCTTTTGCAACAATAACAGTACCTAATAAATTTGAAACTACATTTTCATATTTATTATTGTACTGCACAAGTTCTGCCGCCACACCTACAAACGATGGGTGTTGATTTGCAATGCGTAATTGCTCAAATGATAATGATCTGCTTTTAATAACAGCTTGCGGTAAAAACGTTGCACGTCCATGTTTATTTTGCTTTAAAAATGCAATCGCATTACGAGCATGCTCCTCTGTTTGTACAACAATATGCTGCATCGCTGCACCTAGAGCGATTTCCATTGCAACTTCGTATTCTTTCGGTACCGTTAACAGTTCCGCAACAGCCCCCTCGATACCTTGCAACCTATTTTCTCTAGCTTTCAATACTTCACGTACACCTTGATAGAATCCAGAATAATCTTCTTGCATTTCTTCAAGCATTTCTTTTCGAGAACGTGCCTGTTGCACAAATTGATATGCTTGATACAGTTTTGTTTCATTTTCACTATACTGCGTCTTACATTTCCCAAGCGCCGCCTCTGTCTTCTGTATGTTTGAGAGAATGCCAGCTACTTTTTCTTTCGCTTGTTCGTAACTTTCTACAAGTTTCGTCTTTTTCGCTGTAATTTCCATACGCATTTCTACATATTTCGCATTTTCTTCATCAAGGCGTTCATTTTTAGAGTTTTGTTGTTTAGATTGTTCTTCAATCATAGATAATTCATTACGATGACTAGCTTGTTGATTTAAAAGCTCAATATAGTCACCTTTTAAATTCTCAATCTGTTCCTCTAAATTGTCAGCAAAAGTAGCAAGTAATTGCTCATTATCATGCAATTTTTGCTCCAACTCTTTTACTTCATTCACAAATTGCATTAAAGCTTCTGTACTTGAATCAATCTCACCATCGTAACTTTTAGCTTTCTCTGTTAATTCAACAATTAACTGCTCAAGTTGCGCACAATGCGTCGTAGCATTTTGCTTTCTCTCTTTTAACAACTCGCGCTGTCCTTCAAGTTTTTCTAGCTCTTTACTAGAAAGAAGAAGTACTTCTTGTAACGAGTCTACAGACTCATCTACCGCTTGTAATTGTCCTCGTAATTCCTCAAGCTCTTCTTCACTTTTTTGTAAATTCGTTGACATTTTAGCTTCTTCGTTTTTATTATGCCCAAACTGATTTCGAAGCGCTTCCCATTTCTCATGCAATTCTTCAATTTCATGGACAATAAGCGCAGCTTCTACTTTCTCTAATTCTTCTTTATTCTCAAGATAATCTTTCGCAATAGAAGCTTGTCTTTCTAAAGGTTCTACTTGACTACTTAATTCATGAATTATATCTTGTACACGATTTAAGTTTTCTTGTGTCTCTGCTAATTTACCTTCAGCTTTCTTTTTGCGAAGTTTGTATTTTAGTACGCCTGCCGCTTCTTCAAATACACCTCGACGCTCTTCTGACTTACTACTTAAAATCTCTTCAACTTTCCCCTGGCTAATAATCGAAAAAGCTTCTCTTCCCATACCAGAGTCCATAAATAAATCAATAATATCTTTCAATCTACATGATTGTTTATTAATATAAAAATCACTATCACCTGAACGAGATACACGACGTGTTACACACACCTCATTGTATTCAATTGGTAAACGTTGATCTTCATTATTTAAAGTTATTGTTACTTCAGCAACATTAACCGCTCTCCTCGTATCACTGCCTGCAAAAATAATATCCTCCATCTTTGCACCACGTAATGATTTTGCAGATTGTTCACCAAGTACCCAGCGAATTGCATCAGTAATATTACTTTTCCCGCTTCCATTAGGTCCTACTACAGAAGTTACACCTGGGACAAAATCAACAGATACACGCTCAGCAAAAGACTTAAACCCTGCTATTTCTAATCTTTTTAAAAACACGAAAGGCCTTCCTCCTATTCTCCGTCTTTATAAATGTTCTCTATACAAAAACAAGTATTATACGGATTTACCTTCTTTTTCTTTACAAACAAAAAGAAAGTTTCATTCTATGCACAAGGAATCCCCCTCATTCAAAGGGGGATTCCTTATAGTTGTTCTTTTAATTTTTTCAATGCTTCTGCAGCAGCTTGTTGCTCTGCTTCTTTTTTTGACTTACCACTACCAAGACCTAAAGCTACGTTATTTAACGTAACACGTGACACAAATTCTCGATTGTGAGCTGGTCCTTTTTCTTGCAAAATTTGATACTCAACATTGCCACTGCCATCACGCTGAATCAATTCTTGCAACTGACTCTTATAATCCATCACATGAGAAAAAGCACCCTCATTAATTTTCGGATATACAATTTCTTTTAAGAATTCCCAAACTGTTTCTAGCCCTTGATCAAGATAAAGGGCACCAATAAACGCTTCAAAGACATCCGCTAATAAAGCTGGTCGTTCACGTCCACCTGTCATTTCTTCACCTTTTCCTAATAAAACAAGGCTACCAAATGACAATTCGTTCGCAAAACGAACAAGAGATGGCTCACATACAATAGCTGCACGTAGTTTTGTTAACTCTCCTTCGCTCATTGTCGGATATTTTTGAAACAGATACTGCGATACAGTCAGTTCCAATACTGCATCTCCAAGAAATTCAAGACGCTCATTATCTTCATGCGGTTTTTTTCGATGCTCATTCACATACGATGAATGCGTAAATGCTTGAATCAATAATTTTTCATCCGTAAACGTAATACCTATCTTTTCTTGAAACACTTTAAATGCTTCACGATATTTTGTTTCGTATTTTTTTTCTCTATATTTTCGGTACGGCATAGGTCCCTCCAGATATAAGCCGAGAAAGCCCCGCTAAAAAACGGGACTTCACTTAAGCATTATAGATGACTCTCTATGTAAGTCACAGCATCGCCAACAGTAGCAATCTTTTCAGCATCTTCATCAGAAATTTCCATTTCGAATTCATCTTCTAATTGCATTACAAGTTCTACTACATCTAGGGAGTCTGCTCCTAAATCTTCCTTGAAGCTTGCAGCTGGTACTACCTCAGTCTCTTCTACTCCTAAACGATCAACGATGATTTTTGTTACGCGCTCTAAAACATCTGCCATTCCATTCACCTCCCCTCAAATATTATATTAAATATTGACCAAAAAAACTAGGTGAAATCAATTCTTTTATTACATTACCATACCGCCATCAACATTTAACGTTTGACCTGTAACATATTTGCTTTGATCAGAAGCAAAAAACGTTACAGCATTCGCTATATCTTTCGCTTCACCAAATTGAGCAGCTGGAATAACTTTTAACATTTCGGCTTTAATATTCTCATCTAGTACATCCGTCATATCAGTCGCAATAAAGCCCGGCGCAATTGCATTCACTGTAATATTTCGACTTGCTAACTCTTTTGCAGATGTTTTTGTTAATCCAATAACACCCGCTTTAGCAGCAACATAGTTAGCTTGTCCTGGGTTTCCTATAACACCAACAACAGAAGCGATATTTATAATTCTACCATGACGTTGACGCATCATATAACGAGATACTGCTTTTGTACATAAGAATACACCTTTTAAGTTTGTATTAATAACTGTATCCCATTCTTCTTCTTTCATACGCATTAATAAATTATCTTTCGTTACACCAGCATTATTTACAAGAATATCAACTTGTCCAAATGTATCTACTGTTTGTTTCACCATATCTGTAACATCATCAGCATTTGCAACATCTGCTCTTACCGCAATTGCATCAGAACCTAATTTTTTAATTTCATCTACTACTTCATTTGCTTTTTGTTCATTACCAGCATAATTTACTACTACATTTGCCCCTTGTTTCGCTAAATCGATCGCAATCGCGCGACCAATTCCACGTGAAGCGCCAGTTACTAATGCTACCTTCCCTTTTAACATCAGTTTTCTCCTCTCAAATTTGAAATGGTATCTTTTAATGTCTCTTCATCGTATATCGCATATGCTTTTACTGATGAATCAATTGACTTCATAAGTCCAGCAAGTACTTTTCCAGGTCCAATTTCAATAAATATATCTACTCCCTGGTTCACCATATATTCAATAGACGGGTACCATAATACAGGCGAATAAAGCTGTTCGATTAACTTTTCTTGAATGTCTGCACCACGTGTAATAACTTCCGCCGTAACATTTGCAATAACAGGAATATTCGTGTCATGAATTGTAATTTCATTTAAAACACTTTGGAACTTCTCAGCTGCCGGCTTCATAAGTGAAGAATGGAATGGCCCACTTACTTTTAGTGGAATCGCTCTCTTTGCACCATTTTCTTTCGCTCTTTGAGAGGCAACCTCTACGCCTTGCTTCGTTCCAGAAATTACAATTTGCTTCGTACTATTCATATTAGCGATTTGCACTGCATATCCTTCACTTGTTACTTCTTCTGTAACTTGTTTCAGCATATGTGGATCAGCACCTAATATAGCTGCCATTGCGCCTTCCCCACCCGGAACAGCTTCTTCCATATATTCCCCGCGTTTCCTTACAGCATATACAGCATCTTCAAAAGTTAATGCACCAGCTGCTACAAGAGCGCTATATTCGCCTAAACTATGACCAGCGACAAAGTCAGGTGTAATGTCATACTCTTTCAAAGCTGTCAAAATAGCAAAACTCGTTGTTAATAATGCAGGCTGCGCATTTGTTGTTAATGTAAGCTTTTCCTGCGGTCCTTCAAAAATCACTTCTGAAAGTGAATCTTGCAACACCTCATCTGCTTTTGCAAACACTTTTGCAACCTCTTTATTATTCTCTGCTAATTGTTTACCCATTCCAACTGCCTGTGAACCTTGGCCCGGAAAAAGAAATGCTATTTTTCCCATTTCAAATCCTCCTCTTATTGGAGTGACTCTTTCTCCATTACGCTTGAAATCGTAGGAATTACTTCTTTCGCTACCATTTCTCTCGTTTGACGAATCGCACTAAATATCGACTGGTCATTAGAAGAACCGTGAGCCTTAATGACAGGTGCTTTCAATCCAAATAATGCAGCTCCTCCATACTCCGAATAATCCATTTTATCTTTTAATACCATAAGTTTTGGTTTTAATACCGCCGCTGCTAATTTACTCGTAAACGAACTCATTAGTTGTTCTTTCAACATAGAGAATAGCGCAAGTGCTGTTCCCTCTAATGATTTCAACGCTACATTCCCTGTAAAACCATCACATACAACAACATCTGCTACACCTTGCAATAAATCTCTTGATTCAACGTTCCCAACGAAATTAATTGGCGCATCTTTAAGCATTGCAAACACTTGCTTTGAAAGCTCGTTTCCTTTTCCATCCTCTGTTCCAACGTTTAATAGTCCAACGCGAGGATTTTCAATTCCTCTTACCTTCTCAGCATAAACAGATCCCATTACTGCATATTGATATAAATGAATTGGTTTTGCATCAACATTTGCTCCAACATCTAACATAACAAAACCTTTTCCATCTACAGTTGGCATTGTAGGCGATAAAGCTGGTCGCTCAATTCCTTCCATACGACCGACTACAAATAATCCAGCTGCCATTAAAGCTCCTGTACTACCTGCGGATATACAAGCGTCTGCTTCTCCATCCTTTACTTGTTGTGCCGCAAGCACCATTGAAGCTTGTTTTTTTCGACGAACCGCTCTTACCGGTTCCTCCGTTGATTCTATTTTTTCGTCTGTATGAAGAATAGTAATTCGTTCATCACTCGTTAAGTATTGACGAATTTCCTCTTCTTTCCCTACTAACGTAATATGTAAATCAGAATATTCCTTAATAGCTTTCATTGCCCCTAATACTACAGCCTTTGGAGCGTGATCTCCGCCCATTGCATCTATTGCGATTTTCATAAGTTGTTACCTTCCTCACTATAATTACTAGATCGATACATTTCAAAAGTGCCTGTAAAAACAAGTTCTTCTCCAACGAAGCTACGCACTTTGACAACCGTCCGTCCCTTATCATTCTCTACATCTTCAACGCGCGCTTTTGCAACAACACGCTCCCCTAATTTTACAGGGCGAATGTATCGAATGGTAGACTTTGCAGTTAAAGCTAATTCTTCATCAATAACCGCAACAGCTAGTGAGTTTGCTTGCGCAAACAGATGATGCCCACGGGCAATTTGATTTCTTTTAAATACATGTTCTACCTTTACTTCAAAGATAGAGATTGCATGTCTATCTAATTCAATATCAATAATTTCTCCAACAACCTCTTCTAACGGTAAAGATTTCACATCTTCTTCATGTTGCTTTGTAGCTACATGTTTAATTCTCTCTCTTAATTCAGGAATAGACAATTCCATACGATCAAGTCGTACTGTTTGTATACTCACTTGAAATTTTTCCGCTAAATCTTCATCCGTAATAAAAGGATTTGATTCGATTGTTTGTTGTAATAACTCTTGTCTTTCTTTTTTACTTCTTCTTTTTTTCATACCGCACCATCCATTTTTATGACTAGGTACTAACAGTAGTATATAATCATTAAAAGTAGAATGCAACAAAAACTTTTGTTGACTCCCTTTAATCGAGCTTCTCTCCTTGGAACACACCTGTCCCATCAAGATACGTACGCAAGGCAGCGTACTGATCATTGTGCCAAAACGCTTCTGAATCTACTAGTATCGCCGCATCTTGCCTTGCTGTTTCTAACGCTCGATAATCATGTACCATGTCAGCAACCTTAAATTCTGGTAAGCCACTTTGCTTACTCCCAAAGAAATCTCCAGGACCTCGTAATTCTAAATCTTTTTCTGACAATACAAATCCATCATTTGTTTCAGTCATTATGCGCATTCTTTCTTTCCCTGTTTCTGATTTAGGGTCTGCTATTAATAAACAATATGATTGTTCACTACCACGGCCGACACGCCCTCTAAGCTGATGAAGCTGCGATAAACCGAAACGTTCTGCATCATAAATAACCATTACAGTCGCATTCGGTACGTTCACACCTACTTCAACAACTGTTGTCGATACAAGAATTTGCACTTTATTTTCACTAAACTGTCCCATTATCTCTTCTTTTTCCTGAGACGATAATCTCCCATGCATCAATCCAACTTGGCATTTCCCTTGGTAATGATGCGTCAGCATACTATGTAAGTCGATAGCATTTTGCACATCAAGTTTCTCAGATTCTTCAATTAGAGGACAAATAACGTATGCCTGTCTTCCTTTTTTTATCTCCTTTTCAACAAAACCGAGAACGCGATCTAACATATCATGTTTTGCCCAATATGTTTCAATCACCTTTCTACCTGCTGGCATCTCATCGATTATCGAAACATCCATCTCTCCAAATGCAGTAATCGCAAGCGTACGCGGAATTGGTGTCGCTGTCATAAATAATACATCTGGACTTTCACCTTTCTCCCGTAAAACTCGGCGCTGCGCTACACCAAATCGATGCTGTTCATCTGTAATAACGAGACCCAACCTATGAAATATAACTTCATCTTGAATTAAGGCATGCGTTCCAACAAGAATATCTATTTCTCCTTGTTCTAACTTCGCTAAAATTTCTCGACGTCTCGCACCTTTAACAGAACTTGTTAACAGTTCCACCTTAATACCAAAATGCGAAAACGTTTCAGCAAGCGACTGATAATGTTGCTCAGCTAAAATTTCTGTAGGAACCATTAAAGCACCTTGATAATGAGCTAATTTCGATGCATAAAGGCCAATCGCAGCAACAACCGTTTTCCCAGAACCAACGTCACCTTGCAATAGTCGGTTCATCCGATAAGGAGATGTCATATCTTTCAAAATTTCATCTACAACTCGGCGCTGTGCACCCGTTAATGGAAACGGCAGTGCATCGATAAATTCTTGTAATTCTACTGACGGAATCTCTTTCTTGGTCCCTTTTGAATTTTCCCTCTCCATTTTCCGGAGCGTTTGCATTTTCAGCTGAAATAAGAAAAATTCTTCATATACAAAACGGCGACGCGCTTGCTTCAAATCTTCCTGTCCTACCGGAAAATGCAATGCCCTAAGCGCTTCATATCTTGGTAATAATTTATATCGCCCTAACAAACCATCCGGTAACACTTCGACTATAGAATCTCCATATTCCTTTAACGCTTGAGCAATAAAACGACGCATCTGTTTTACTGTAAGTTTCCCCTTTACTGAATAAACAGGTTCCACTTCTTGTTGACGTACAACCGGCCCAAAATGAAGTTCTGATACAGCAATTGTTTGACGATGTTGATCCCATTTACCAGTAATCGTTACCGTTTCATCTAACTTTAATTTTTGCTTATAGTAAGGCCTATTAAAACATACCGCCGTAATTAAATAACGACCGACGAGAACACGAACTGTTAAACGCGATTTCTTCTTACCATAATATTGCAGCAAAGGAGCACTATGAATCTTTCCTTCAACCGTTACACGTTCATCATGCTTTACTTCAGCAAGATCTTTCATCGCATAATCTTCATAACGGTACGGAAAATGTTCTAATAGATGAGAAACTGTATAAATACCCATCTCATGTAGTAACTCAGATGTTTCTCCTCCGATCCCCTTTACATCCGTAACAGGAACTTGTACAACATCATTCAAGATTCTCACACCCCGTCACATTATTTTCTTTATTGCATTTTATTTGAGTACCAATTAGCATCTGTAATCGCTCTCTTTCACCTTATATATTCTATCATAGGCATTCTAAGAGAAACTACTCAAATCCCTTATATAAAACAAGTAAAAAAGAGCCTCACTATTAGCAGCAAGGCTCTTTTCTCTCTTCAATATGCTAGCCTTTTGAATAAAAACTAGTAATAAACTTCATATTACTACTTCTTATCCATTAGCAAGTAAGTAATCCATTTATTTTCAAAACGAATCTTATCTTATTCTACAGAGAAGATGAAAGAATACACTGGTTGGTTTCCAGCATGCACTTCTACTTCTGCATCTTCAAATTTCTCTTCTACAAATTCAACTAACTCTGCTACTTCTTCGTCAGTTGCATCCTCACCTTGTAGAATCGTTACGATTTCAGAATCTTCATCAATAAGCGCTTCTAGTAATTGCTTCGCAGCTCCTACTTTTTCAGCATTTGTAGATACAATTTTCCCATCTGCAATACACATGAAGTCATCTTTTTGAATTGCTACACCATCAATTTCCGTATCACGTACAGCATATGTAATTTGACCTGTTTTCACATGAGATAAAGCTTCTTGCATATTTTCTTCATTCTCTTCTAACGTTCCAACTGGGTTAAATGCTAACATTGCTGCCATACCTTGAGGAACTGTTTTCGAACGAACAACAATAACTTCTTGATCTACAACTGATGCCGCTTGTTCTGCTGCCATTACAATATTTCCGTTATTCGGTAAAATAATGATTTTTTCAGCATTTGCTTCTTCAATTGCCTTCACGATATCCTCCGTACTTGGATTCATCGTTTGACCACCTTCGATAACTTTCGTTGCACCGATGCTCTCAAATAAAGTTTTAATACCAGACCCCATAGCTACAGTTACGATACCATATGGTTGTTTTTCTTTCGATTGAGCTGGTTGTTCAGGAACCATAGTAGGTTCATCTAATAAAGCAGTATGCTGTTCACGCATATTTTCTACTTTAATCTTAATTAAACTACCGTATTTTTGTCCGTAGTTCATAGCGTCTCCAGGATGTTCTGCATGGATATGAACTTTTACAATTTCATCATCAGACACAACTAGTAGAGAATCACCATATACACTAATATCTTCACGGAATTTTTGTTCAGAGAAATTATGCTCTTTCACCTTTTCAGCCTCTAATTTCACCATGAACTCCGTACAATATCCATACTTAATATCTTCTGTACTCAATTGGCTTTGTACACTACGGTGATGTTCTGCGCGTACCATTTCATTCATAGATGGTTGCGTCGGTGCATCAGAAGAAATCGTTTCTCCTTTTAAGTCAGCTAAAAATCCTTCGTATACCACTACAAGACCTTTACCACCGCTATCTACAACGCCAACTTGTTTTAATACAGGTAATAAATCTGGCGTACGATTTAACGATGCGTTTGCTTCTTTCACAACGTCTTCCATAAACAAAACAAAGTCGCGCTGTTTTTTCGCAACTGTTACTGCATATTTACCCGTTTCTCTTGCAACCGTTAAAATCGTTCCTTCAATCGGTTTCATAACCGCTTTATAAGCCGCCTCTACTCCAGCTTCTAGTGCTGCAGCAAAATCAACTGTTGTTAATTCTTCTTTTTGTTCAATGGATTTAGAGAAACCACGGAACAACTGAGATAAAATAACTCCAGAGTTACCACGAGCTCCCATTAATAATCCTTTGGCTAAACTTACGCCGACTTTACCAGCATGCTGTGAAGGGTTTGCTTTCACTTCACGCGCACCTGAAGTCATAGATAAGTTCATGTTTGTACCGGTATCGCCATCTGGAACTGGAAATACGTTTAATGCATCAACAAGCTGAACATTGTTTG
The DNA here is from genome assembly GCF_051916495.1 of Bacillus cereus group sp. MYBK216-1. Taxonomy (NCBI): domain Bacteria; kingdom Bacillati; phylum Bacillota; class Bacilli; order Caryophanales; family Bacillaceae; genus Bacillus; species Bacillus cereus group sp. MYBK216-1. The sequence continues at coordinate 527,550 of NZ_JBQAGT010000004.1, read as the reverse complement.
TTAAATTATTCGCTCCTTGCATGATCATTTGTGATAAACGTTTTCCATCAATTTTTTGAATTGACACAGATTTTCCTCCTTAATGCACATTACAAGTTTATTACTTTAACTCCTTGTACGTAGATGTTTACAGAATCTACTGCTAGTCCTACAGTTTGATCTAATGTATATTTCACTTTCGTCTGCACATTATGTGCCACTTCTGAAATTTTCGTACCATAGCTCACAATAATATACATATCAATATGTACTTCATCTTCATCTTTACGAACAATAACACCTCTAGTAAAGTTTTCTTTTCGTAAAATGTCTGTTAATCCATCTTTTAACTGATTTTTTGATGCCATACCTACGATACCGTAGCAATCTACCGCGGCACCTCCAGCAATTGTTGCAATTACATCTGTACTAATATCAATTTGACCGTACTTCGTTTTAATTTCAATTGACATCTCGTTTCCCCCTTCATAAATGGTGAAAGTGAGCTAGACTACTTTAGTTACTATCATATAATCTTTTTAAAGAAAATTCCATCGTTCTTTCTTTTCACTCTCATATTTTATGTTTTAAATTACACTTTTTTATGATGAGCAAAATAGTCCATTGTTATTATACAACATGTACCACTATAATATGTCAAGCAATTTTTATGGATTTCAACTTTTCTTCATTGACATATAGTGTCAAGTAAATTTTCTTGATTTCTTTTTTCTACGGTGTTGCATTCTCTTTTTAGTTGTGTTAAATTATAGTAGTGTTTTTAGCATCGCATAAAAGACTAACATTGAAAAATTACGTATGGTAAGGTATCAAGGGAGGGAAATATAAATGGCTCGTGTTTGTGCTATTACTGGAAGAAAAGCTCGTTCTGGTAACTCTCGTTCTCACGCAATGAACGCTACAAAACGTAAGTGGGGCGCTAACCTTCAAAAAGTTCGCGTACGCATCGACGGAAAAGTTCAACGTGTTTACGTTTCTGCTAGAGCATTAAAATCTGGCAAAATCGAACGTGTTTAATAATAAAAAAAAGAGCCAATAGGCTCTTTTTTTACTATAACAATGGAAAAAGCACCGGTGATAGGTGCTTTTTTTAATCTTTTTTAAAGGTATTTAACATTGCACGAACTATTCCACCAAGAAATTTAGGTAACTTAATTGTATAAAATCTCATGGTTTCCCTCCTAATCCCCATTACTCCACTTGGTCACTATATGATGTAAGGAGCAAAATTGTTTCTTCAATCAGTGCTTCTTATCAACATTAATATGCCAGAAGTAAATGAAAAAGTACCTTTTTCCTCAACGAGTTCGTTACTAATACAAAGTGTTGATCCCCACTCTATTGTTTTATTAGTAAGAGGGTACTTAAAACCAAACAATGTAATCCCTTCCACTATTTCAGTAACTGGTACAAAAGATACATAAGGAAAATTTTTATTTTCTTCAATTATATGTGTACCCACTTTTTTAACTGTTATTTCATTTTTATTGTCCACAATACACATTTCTATCTCTACTTCTAATCCTTTTAAAAGCATCTGTATATTTGCCAAACCGTGATCAAGCCTTCCACCGGTAGCACCAAAAATACGAATTAGTGCCGGCTTCTGTTCTAATGCCCAGTTGATTGCAATTTCTAAATCCGTTTGATCTTTTTCTCGCGGAACAATATGTAATTCGTTCGTTTGCTGTCCCATCCATACTAATTCTTCTTCAGTAACTGAATCGTAATCTCCAAACGCAACAGCCGGTGTAATCCCTTTCTTTAATAGACGGTATACTCCCCTATCAACCGCTGCCCATACTACTTCCTCATTCTCATATCGAGCAAAATCTGCGCAATATTCCGAAGGTCCTCCTGCCAAAATATGAATAATCATTTTTTCTTCCCCTTCCATTGTAAAAAGGCAATCTGCCATTCGGTAGATTGCCTTTTTACGTATTTTTACCCTATCCTATAAATACCTTACTAGGATAAAAGTTCATCACTACCCACGAATTACGCGAATTGCTTCACCGCGGTCTTTTTGATTGTATACTGCTGACCCAGCTACAAGTACATTTGCTCCCGCTTCCACACAAAGTCTTGCTGTTTCAGCATTTACACCACCATCAACTTCAATTTCTACTTCTAGATTGCGCTCTTTCACCATGTCTGCAACTTGTTTAATTTTCGGTAATACAGAATGGATAAACTTCTGTCCACCAAATCCAGGGTTTACTGTCATAAGTAATACCATATCTATATCTTCTAATACATGCTCAATCACTGAAACTGGCGTATGTGGATTTAATACAACACCTGCTTTAATGCCATGAGATTTAATTAACTGAATTGTACGATGTAGATGCGGACACGCCTCTACGTGAACAGTAATAATATCCGCTCCCGCTTGTGCGAAAGTCGGGATATAGTTATCAGGATTTTCAATCATTAAATGTACATCTAATGGTAATGATGTAATCGGACGGATTGCTTCTACAATTAACGGTCCAATCGTAATATTTGGTACGAAATGTCCATCCATTACGTCAACGTGAATGTAATCCGCTCCGCCCTTTTCTACATCTTTAATCTCTTCCCCTAATTTTGAAAAATCTGCTGATAAAATCGATGGTGCAATTTTAATCATAACTAATACCTCGGCTTTCTCTCTCTAATTTCTTCTACGAATTGTTTATAGTTCTTATAGCGATATTCTGTAATCTTCCCTTCTTCAACCGCAGCTTTCACCGCACATTTCGGTTCAGAAAGATGTGTACACCCTCTAAATTTACAGTATTGGCTCGCTTCTTTCAACTCTGGAAAACAATATGTAAGATCTTCTACTTCTATATCAATGAAATCTAGTGAACTAAAACCCGGTGTATCTGCTACTAGCCCACTCCCAATTGCAATTAATTCTACGTGTCTTGTCGTATGCTTCCCGCGTCCTAAATGGGAGGAAATATCATTTGTTTTCAGCTCTAATTCTGGACGTAGCACATTAAGCATTGAAGATTTCCCGACACCAGATTGACCCGCAACGACAGAAACACAATTTTCTAAGTATGGTTTTAATATATCAATACTTTCTGACGTATTAATAGAAGTAAATAAAACATCATAACCCATCTCACGATAATCATTCGCATAAGCTTCAACAGTTGCTTTCATCTTTTCATCTACTAAATCCATCTTGCTAATACAAATAATTGGCTTAATGTTATGATATTCAATCAGCACTAAAAATCGATCTAACAGTCCAGGGTTAAAATCTGGTTCTACTGCAGAGAACACAAGGATCGCTTGATCGACATTAGCAATAGGAGGTCTAACAAGTTCATTTTTCCGATCAAACACTTCAAGCACATAACCTTCAGTTGGATTATCTGCCTGAAAAACAACTTGGTCTCCTACAAGTGGTGTAATTTTATTTTTTCTAAATACACCTCGCCCACGACATTGCGTAACCCCTTCTTCATGCTGCACGTAATAAAACCCACTTAAAGCTTTTATAATTTTTCCTTCTGGCATAGAATTCTCCTTTTTTTGTATAAGGTGATGCTGAATTTAAAAATGAATGGATTTAATTTTTCCAAATAAAGATTTCAAAACCTACCATATATACTTTCGCTAATATACATTAAATTTCCCATTAAATGCAAAAAAATATTTACAGCTGCATCACTTTACTAGCTTTTTGAATCATATATTTTTGCCTGCTATACCGTCCACTTTGTAGACAGCATAACAGGCAATAATAATAATAATAATAATAATAAGTAGACTTTCACTATTATTGAGTTGGATATGGTACTTCTTTATCAATAATCGTTATTCCATCTCGTACAATTTTATAGTGTCCCTTTGAACCTTCTTGAATTACAAATTCTAAAGAAATAGTCGCTGATTCAGTAATTGTTCTCGTTTCAACCGGTCTATCCATTTTTTGCTGCATGTCTTCTTTATAAATTTCTATTGTTTGCGGTTTTTTTTCACCAGTTACAGCAGGCTCATATAGGATAGAGATATTGTCCACTTTTACCGTTTTAGTCACTTTAGGTTTTTGACCATCAGAGATAATAATAGTTACTTTATCTCCCTCTTTTAATGGTGTACCTGGTTTTGGAAATTGCGAAATTACAAGTCCTTTTTCGATTGTATCTGAATACTCTCGTTTTATATCTGACGTTAGTTTTCTCTCATTCAAATAACCAGTTACACTATTTTCAGTCCACCCCGAAAAGTCACCTGGTCTAATTTGATAAGGACCTTTACTTACCCAGATTTTCAGTTCTTGCTCCGCTTCTATAACCATTTGATCAGGCGTCGGAATTTGCTCTACAATTTCACCTTTTGGCTTATCATTTTCAATATAATTTACTGTAACTTGTTTATATTTTTCTTCTAACTCAGCTTTTACACTCTCAAAGTTTTGCCCTGTGAAATTCGCCATCTTACTTTTCTTTTTTCCACCTGATTGATAGATAGTAATTTTAGCGTTTTCTTTTACGACTCTTCCTGCTACAGGGTCCGTTTTTATTACATCCCCAACTTCAACATCATCTGTATATACAATATTAGGCTCCGTCACCTCAAAGCCCTTTTCTACTAATGTATTTACAGCTGTCGTGTATTTCATACCAGCCACATCAGGAACTTTCACATCTTTCGGAATAAATAATCCTGGAATAACCGTAAGCGCTAATGTTATTCCTATTGCTAAAAATAAAAATGTTGAAATTAAAACTTTAAGCCACTTGTTACTCCGTTTTTTCTTCTTATCTAACTTAGCTGCTTCTGCTCTTACCGGTTCTTCCACCTTACTCCCTTTTAAAACAATTGTTTCATCACTTACATTTTCAAATAATTGTTCTTGTTGAATAATCGGAATCGCTTTCGTCGCTTCCATATCTTCTGGTATGTAAAATGGTTGCTCATTTATCCTCTCTGGATATAGCGCAGTTTCAATATCTCGCTTCATCGCATTGGCAGATTGATATCGATGGAACGGATCTTTTGCAGTTGCTTTTAATATAATATTTTCAACACTTTGCGGAATATTTTCATTCCATCTTTTTGGTGATGGGATTTCACTTTGTAAATGTTTTAAAGCTATAGCAACAGCAGATTCGCCAGAAAACGGTTGTCTTCCTGTTAACAATTCAAACATAACTATCCCCAGAGAATAGATATCTGATTGTTTATTTGCTATCCCGCCACGTGCCTGTTCTGGTGATAAATAATGGACTGAACCGAGCACTGAATTTGTATGTGTAATTGTTGTCGCACTTGTAGCTGTCGCAATTCCAAAATCTGTTACTTTTATTATTCCATCAGCTCGAATTAAAATATTGTGCGGCTTTATATCACGATGCACAATTTCAAAATGATGGGCATGTGCCATAGCGGATGTTAACTGCTCCATAATATCAAGAGCTTCTCCTATAGGTAACATCCCTCGCTCAATTATGTATTGCTTCAATGTTTGCCCTGGTACATATTCCATGACAAGATAGTATATACCATCTTCTTCTCCGACATCATACATATTCACAATATTTGGATGCGACAACGTTGTAACAGACTGCGCTTCTCGATGGAAACGTTTAATAAACTCTTCGTTATTTGAGTAGTCGAGTCTTAATATTTTTACCGCTACATCTCGGCCAAGTATATCATCATGAGCTAAATATACATTGGCCATTCCGCCACCACCAATCATTTTCAGCAGCTTATAACGGTCATTTAAGCGTTTTCCAATCAGCACGTTGCACTTCACCTACTTTCGTTTGTCGAACCCGCATAATCAATAAGAACAAGTGTGATATTATCTTCTCCACCGCGATCATTTGCCAATTGAATGAGTTGCTGCCCTTTACCTTCAAGCTGTTCATTTAACTGTAAAATTTGTCGCATATCATCAATAGAAACTTTGTTTGATAACCCATCAGAGCAAAGAAGTAATTGATCATCTTCCTCAATCACCAACGTTTTAACATCTAACCCAACTTTTTCTTCTGTTCCTAATGCTCTTAATAACACATTCTTTTTCGGATGATACTCTGCGTCTTCCTTCGAAATTTCACCATGTTTCACAAGCTCATTTACAAGTGAATGATCTTCCGTTACTAGAGTCATTTCTCCTTCTGATACCATATAGCAACGACTATCTCCTATATGCCCTATTGTCACAAAGCTTGGTGTACAAACAGCTATTATAAGCGTTGTTCCCATACCATTACATTCCGCATTTTGCTGAGCGTATTCATATATACGCTCATTAATAATCCCAACACTAGTATGTAACCATTGTTCTACTTTTTTCGGCTCATTCATATTATGTGTTTGCTTCCAATAATCATGGAATAATTGAATGGCCATCGAGCTAGCTACATCACCAGCTCGATGACCTCCCATTCCATCTGCTACTACCGCTAATACATTTCCATCTAAATTGTGAAAAACTCCTGCACTATCTTCATTATGTTGACGAACTTTTCCTTTATCCGATAGAAATACGGCTTTCATCTCGTCACCTCGTCTCTTCTTTGCGCTCCTTCGCACGCAACTGACCGCAGGCTGCATCAATATCATGACCTTGTTCACGGCGAATCGTTACATTCACTCCACGATCTTTTAACGTTTTCTCGAACAAGAAAATTTGTTCACGTGGCGTACGTACATAATCACGTTCAGGTACGTAGTTTACCGGAATCAAGTTCACATGACATTTTACACCTTTTAAGAGCGCAGCAAGCTCTTCAGCATGCTCTACTTGGTCATTTTCTCCTCCAAATAATCCATATTCAAAAGTAATACGACGCCCTGTTCTATTTACATAGTATTTAATAGCTTCCATTAAATCTGGTAATTTATAAGCACGGTTAATCGGCATTAATTTTGAACGTAATTCTGAGTTTGGAGCATGCAATGAAATCGCAAAATTAATTTGTAGATCTTCTTCAGCAAACTTATAAATTTTCGGGATAATTCCACTCGTCGAAACAGTCATATGTCTCGCACCAATATGAAGTCCTTTTTCATGGTTAATGATGCGTAAGAATCCCATTAAATTATCGTAGTTATCAAATGGTTCTCCAATTCCCATAACAACAAGAGAACTTACACGTTCTTCTGTTTCATCAAGCGCACGCTGAACTTCTACTACTTGCGCTACAATTTCTCCAGCTTCTAGGTTTCGCTTTAATCCACCAAGTGTCGAAGCACAGAACGTACACCCAATACGACAACCAACTTGCGTTGTTACACAAATGGAATTTCCATATTCGTGTCGCATTAATACCGTTTCAATAGAATATCCGTCATATAATTGGAATAAGAATTTAATTGTTCCATCCGAAGACGTTTGTTTTACTAACGTGTTTAAAGTAGTAATATCAAAGGAATTCGACAATTTATCACGCAATCCTTTAGAAAGGTTTGACATATCCTCATAATTTTTTACACGTTTTTTATATAACCAGTCAAAAATTTGTCCAGCACGGAACTTCGGTTCTCCTTGTTCCTTTAACCAATCTTGCATTTCATGAAGTTGTAAAGAGTAAATTGATGGTTTCTTCGTTTCTAAATTTTTCTTTTGTTTTCTTACAGTCGTTTCCATGATGCTACACCTTCTTCCTTAAACAAGCAATATAAAAGCCATCCGTTGCAAAATAATGCGGCAAAATTTGTACTTGACCTTCATCAATATACGGAGTTAATTTTTCTGGCATACGCTCTTTTAGCGTAGTATCCCATTCAAATTCAGGATGTTCTTGTAAAAACTTCTCTATTACTTGTTCATTTTCTATTTTCTCAATTGTACACGTACTATAAACAAGACGACCGCCTTGCTTTAATAATGGTGCTATTTTTTCTAGTATTGCAATTTGAATCGTCGATAATCTTTCACTATCGCCTTTATCTTTTCCTAACTTAATATCAGGTTTACGTCTAATTACACCAAATCCAGAACACGGTGCATCTACCAATATTTTATCAAACGTTTCATTTGCAAAGTGCTCTTGCACTTTTCTAGCATCTAGCGCTTTAGTTTCGACATTTTCTAGACCCAGTCGCTCTGCTTGCTGTTTAATTAAACGTACTTTGTGTGCATGTAAATCAAGGGACATGACCTTACCAGTGCCCTTTAATCGTTCGGCGATATGCGTTGTTTTTCCGCCTGGAGCAGCACAACTATCAAGAACTGCATCTCCCGTATTCGGTTCTAAAGCACGTGCTACAAGCATAGAACTTTCATCTTGAATAGAAAGAAATCCTTTTTTAAATGCTTCTGTATGTGCTACATTACCTCTTTCAATCTGAATTGCATCATCTGACAAGTCACCACGTTTTGCTTCTATACCTTCACTTGCCAACAACTCAATCGCTTCTTCTACCGTTACCTTATCAACATTCACACGTGCTGTTGGTACAGGTGGTAACATGTTTACTTCGCACATTTTTTCTGCAGTTTCTAAACCATATTCTGAAGTCCACTCTTGGACAAGCCAAACTGGATGACTTGTTGTAATTGCAAGACGTTCTACTGGATCCTTGATTTCATCTACAGAAGGTACACCTTCTCTCTGAATCGAACGTAATACACCGTTCACCATACCAGCAATCCCCTTATGCCCGCGACGCTTTGCAATCTCAACCGCTTCATGAATAGCCGCTCTTTCTGGCACTCGGTCTAAATAAATCATTTGATATAAAGATAAGCGAAGCAATACTCTTACCCACGCCTCAACCTTCTTTTTTAAAAAAGGCTGTAAATAATAATCTAATGTGTCACGACGTTGAATCGTTCCATATACAATTTCAGTTAATAAACCAATATCTTTTCTATCAATTGTACTCTTTTCAATTAGATTATTTAAAAGTAAGTTACTGTATGCACCACTTTTTTCTACTTGAATTAAACCATCAAGAGCTAATTCACGAACATTTTGTCTCATGCATTTTCTCCTAACTTCGTTCCAATTTCAGGTTTTGTTCCACGTAAAAATTGTGAACAACTCATACGCTTTTTACCAGAAGGTTGCAATTCGGTAATTTTAACACCTGTTTCATTACCTGTTGCTACAACAAAACCATCTTCTTCGATTACAACAATCGTACCTGCTTCAGCTGATTTCGTTACAGGTACTTTTTCTCCCCACCATACTTTAACAACTTGTCCTGCTAAAGTTGTATAAGCAACTGGCCATGGATTCAATCCGCGAATGTGATTGTATACTTCTTCACCTGTTTTTGTCCAATCAATTTTCTCTTGCTCACGTTTTATATTGTACGCAAACGTTACTTCTTCTTCGTTTTGTTTAATCGGTTCTAACTTACCTTGAATTAATAAAGGCACTGTTTTAGATAGAAGGTGTGCTCCTGCTTCACTTAATTTATCAAATAATGAGCCTGTCGTTTCACGCTCTTCAATTTCCACTTCCACTTGCGTTAAGATATCACCAGCATCCAATTTTTCTACCATATACATAATTGTAATACCTGTTTTTTCTTTACCTTCCATAATTGCATAATGAATTGGTGCACCACCACGAAGTTCAGGAAGTAAAGAAGCGTGGACATTAATACATCCATACTTCGGTGCTTCTAAAATTTCATTTGGTACAATCTGACCAAATGCAGCTGTTACAATTAAATCTGGCTCTAACGCCAATACTTTTTCATATTCATCTTTTTCACGAATTTTTAACGGCTGTAACACAGGGATACCATGTTTTTCCGCTTCAACTTTAACAGGTGTAGGGGTTAATACTTTTTTTCTACCTACTGGACGATCAGGTTGCGTCACAACACCTACTACCTCATAGCCATCTTCAATAAGACGACGAAGCACCGGCACTGAAAAGTCCGGTGTTCCCATAAACACTACTTTTATCATTTAAAAACCGCTCCTTTTAACACCTATTCTAGTTCGTTTTCTTCATAATATCTTGTCACTTTCGATGTAAATAAAACACCGTGTAAATGATCGATTTCATGTTGAATTGCACGCGCTAAAAATCCTTCCGCTTCTAATAAGAATACTTTCCCACGGCGATTTTGCGCTCTTACTTTAATATAATCGGCACGTTCTACTTCACCATAAAGTCCCGGGAAGCTTAAACAGCCTTCGGGACCTACTTGTTCACCACGTTTTTCTAATATTGATGGATTGATTAACTCGATTTTCCCAGTATCATCATCGACATCAACAATCGCTACTTGCAAGCTTACACCTACTTGAGGCGCAGCTAAACCGACTCCGTCCGCAATTAACATTGTTTCATGCATATCTTTCAACAATTTCACTAACTTTTTATCAAAGTTAATTACTCTTTCGCATGGTGTTTCTAACACTTCATTTGGATGCTTTACTATTTCTAAAACTGCCATATTTCCCTCCGCTACATTAACATTGTTGGATTAAAATCAATTGAGATTTGTAGCTCTTTTTGCATTTCTGCTTGATAATGTTCATTTACCATTTTGAGCACGTTCTTTAAGTTTGGTTCCCGTTTGTATTTTATCATGCATTGATAACGATATCTATCTTTTATCCTTGGAATTGCTGAAGCAACTGGTCCTAGCACCATTGTTTGCTGTGAGCAATGCGTTCGTAAATACGAGGCAATTTTTTCCGTCACTTGTACCGCTTTTAATAATTCAGGATGAGATACAGTTACGAGTACAACATAGTAATATGGGGGATATTGTCTTGTTCGTCTCATTTGCATTTCTTGATCAAAAAACACATCATATTGTTGGTTCTTCGCTAACTCTATACTGTAATGTTCTGGCGTATACGTTTGAATCACAACTTCCCCTGGCAATTCATGTCTACCCGCTCGTCCACTTACTTGAGTCAATAACTGGTATGTCTTTTCACTCGCCCGAAAATCAGGTAAGTGAAGCATCGTATCTGCAGTTAAAACCCCAACGAGCGTTACTTTCGGAAAATCTAATCCTTTAGCAATCATTTGTGTTCCGAGTAATATATCTGCTTTTTCTTCCCCGAACGCCTTTAATAATTTTTCATGCATTCCTTTTCGACTTGTCGTATCTACATCCATTCGAATGACTCGTGCCTCTGGAAATAGTTTTGTAATTTCTTCTTCTACCTTTTGTGTACCTGTACCAAAGAAACGAATGTATGTACTTTGACAAGCTGGACACTCAGTTGGCATATTCTCTTCGTAACTACAGTAATGACATTTTAAACGATGATTCATTTTATGATATGTCAATGAAATATCACAATGCGGACATTGGACAACATATCCACAATCACGGCACATTACAAATGTTGAATGACCTCTTCTATTTAAAAAGAGTACCATTTGTTCTTTCTTTTCTAATCGATCTGCTATTTTTTCATGCAGCGCCTTAGAAAACATTGATCGATTCCCGTCACGAAGTTCTTCTCGCATGTCAACAATCTCTACCGTTGGTAAAGCTTGTTCATTCATACGTTTTTCCATTGTTAATAGTTCATAAACACCCTTTTTCGCCCTTGCAAACGATTCAAGTGTTGGTGTCGCACTACCGAGAACGATAGGACATTTATGATATTGCCCTCTCCAGACAGCTACATCTCTTGCATGATACCTCGGATTATCTTCTTGTTTGTAGCTTGATTCATGCTCTTCATCAATAATAATAATCCCTAAATTCTCAAAAGGCGCAAAAACAGCTGAACGCGCACCAACTACAACTTTCACTTCTTTTCTTAAAATCTTACGCCACTCGTCATACTTTTCTCCAACAGACAACGCACTATGAAGAACTGCAACTTGCGAGCCAAACCTACCTTTAAAACGATCCACCATTTGGGGCGTTAGTGCAATTTCAGGAACAAGAACGATAGCTTCTTTTCCTTTCTCTAGCACTGCTGCTATAGATTGTAAATATACTTCTGTCTTTCCACTTCCTGTAACACCATATAGTAAAAATGGATTATAAGTTTCATTTGTAATTGATGATAAAATCGGTGTAATAACTTGTTTTTGTTCCTCCGTAAGTGGAAATGGTTTCGTTTGTTCAAAATCATCATCGTCATACGGATTTCGGTATACTTCCACATACTTTTCTGAAATGAATCCCTTTTTAACAAGTGCTTTTATTGGAGCATCTGTTATTTGTAACTCTTCTGTAATTACTTTCAACGGTGCACTTTTATAATTTTCCACAAAATAATAAAGTACATCTTGTTGTTTTTTACTTTTTAGTTCAAATGCTGCTAATTCTAATTTATCTTCTGGCAACTCCGGTTGTACGACTCTTTGCTTCTTCTTTTGTACCTTATCTTTCACTTGATAAACGACTTCAACCGTACCATTTTTAATTTCTTGTTGAATAGTCCGGTATAAATGTGGCTGTTGCTCGATTACTTCAAAATCAATTGCTTCTTTATCCTGAAATAAATATAGTATTTCAGGTGCTAGTTCTGCCTGTTTACAAAGTTGTAGACGTTTTTTATATGTTGCTTTTATCGCAGTTGGAAGCATCACTTGAAAAGCTGAAATCATGTAGCATAACGTTTCACTTGTAAGCCAATATCCAAGCTTTAATAATTCATCATTTAAAACCGGTGTTACATCTAATATTTCATGGATTGTCTTTAACTTCTTACTTTCTACATCCACCGAATCTTTAATCCCAATAATAAAACCTTGCAATTTCCTTGGCCCAAACGGAACTACTACACGCATTCCTGTCTGTACAATATCTTCCCATTTTTTAGGGATAATGTAATCAAATGGTCGATCTGTCTGACGGGCAGGTACATCAACAATTACACTTGCAAATTTCATAAACGATCATCTTCTAACATCATTTCAATTTGCTTCAATATTTCACGAGCTACCTCTTTTTTCATTAAAAGTGGCAACTCAATAACTTTTCCATCTTTTCTATACATTGTTACAATATTCGTATCCGTGCCAAATCCTGCTCCTTGTGCTTTTACATCATTCGCGACAATCATATCTGCATTCTTCTCACGTAATTTTTTCGTTGCATATTCCTCTACATTTGTCGTTTCAGCAGCAAAACCGATAAGTAACTGTTTATTCTTTTTCTGACCTAACGTTTTTAAAATATCCACCGTTCTTTCGAGTTCAATGACAGCATCACCATTTTGCTTTTTCATTTTATTATCATGAACATATTTCGGCCGATAATCTGCAACTGCTGCTGTTTTAATGACAACGTCTACGTTTTGATAATGTTGAAGAACTGCTTCTAACATATCTTGTGCAGATTCCACTTGCACTGTCGTTACATGTAACGGTGGATTTAATGCTGTCGGTCCTGAAATGAGTATAACATCAGCGCCTAAATTCGCTGCCACTTCCGCAATCGCATACCCCATTTTTCCAGAAGAAAAATTCGTCATAAAGCGAACTGGATCAACCTTTTCACGTGTCGGGCCAGCAGTTATTAATATTCTTTTTCCCTGCAATGGTTTGTGTTCTGAGAAAGCTTCCTCTAAACGTGCAATAATTGCTTCAGGTTCTTCTAGTCGTCCCTTCGCTACATATCCACATGCTAAAAAGCCTTCCCCAGGCTCAATAAATGTATATCCTAGCTTTTTCAATGTCATCATATTTTTTTGAACAATTTTATTTTCATACATATGCACATTCATAGCAGGCGCAATCCATACCGGAGCTGTAGTAGCTAACAAAGTAGTTGTAATCATATCATCTGCAATACCACTAGCTAACTTTCCAATACAATTGGCAGTAGCAGGTGCGACAAGTACAACATCCGCCCAATCTGCTAAATCAATATGAGCGATAACAGCTGAGTCTTTCTCATCAAATGTATCCGTATATACATCATGGCGAGAAAGCGCTTGGAATGTAAGAGGCGTAACAAACTTCATTGCCGACTCACTCATCATTACTTTTACAATCGCGCCAGATTGTGTCAATTTACTTGTTAACGCAGCTGCTTTAAAAACCGCAATGCCTCCTGTTACACATAGAAGTATCTTTTTCCCTTTTAGCATATGACTCGTCCTCTTTCTTTTTCAAACTTATAATACTGAAATAGAATTCTCAGCTCGTCAGTACCAATATTTCATTCCTTTCGTAAAAAAATAACAACCTACTTGTAAATAGGTTGTTACCGTTACATAGAAAATTATAAAGTCTATGTTTTATTTTGTCGAAGGCAAAGGCTTATTCAGCTACTTTATCTTCACTTGGTACGTAGCTTAATGCTTCTGCATCGATTTCTTCTAATGCTTTACCTACACATTTATGAGAAACAGGTTTTTCTACAACACAGTTATTAGCAAGTTGCATTTCACGTGCGCGTTTTGCAGCTACTGTTACTAATGTGTACTTAGAATCGATTTTTTGTAGTAATGAGTCAATTGATGGATTTAACATAATTATAGACCCTCCGTCATTTCTTTATAATATTTTGCTACCCTTTCGCGGCGGCAATGTTCGCCAACCACAATGGCTTTAATTCTATCACAAGCTAATTCAACTTGATCGTTTTCTACTACATAGTCGTAAGCGTCCATCATCTCGATTTCTTCTTTCGCTACAGTTAAACGATTTTCAATAACATCTTCAGTCTCTGTACCACGTCCGACAATACGGCTCTTTAGTTCAGATAAACTTGGAGGTGCTAAGAAAATAAATACACCTTCTGGGAAAGCTTTCTTAACTTGAATTGCTCCTTGCACTTCAATTTCTAAGAATACATCTTTTCCTTCTTGTAATGTTTTTTCAACATAGTCAATCGGTGTTCCGTAATAATTACCTACGAACTCAGCCCACTCAAGTAATTTTTCATTACGAATCATTTCCTCGAATTCTTCTCTTTCTTTAAAGAAATAATCCACACCATCTACTTCACCTTCACGCGGCTTACGTGTCGTTACTGAAATAGAGTACTGAAAACGTGTATCCTCATGGCTAAACAGCTCTTTACGAACCGTCCCTTTTCCAACCCCAGAAGGCCCTGAAAGAACGATGAGCAATCCTCTTCTACTTCTCATAAATATGTAAAACCTACCCTTCCTCACTTAAATCTTCTTTATTATTCAAACGATGTGCAATCGTCTCTGGTTGAATTGGACTTAATACAACATGCCCATCATCCATAACAATAACCGCCCTTGTTTTTCTCCCATACGTAGCATCAAGCAAAGCATTATGTTCGCGTGCTTCCTGTACTGTTCGTTTAATAGGAGCTGACTCCGGACTTACAATAGCAATAATTCGATGAGCAGATACAATATTTCCGTATCCAATATTTAAAAACCGCATGGCCATAGTTTGCGCCTCCTAGTAAGTCTATCCGATTTCTCCACCACGTATAACTTTACATATTTTTTGAAAGCTACTCAATATTTTGTACTTGTTCACGAATTTTTTCAAGGTTATTTTTCATTTCTACAACATATTTTGAAATTGTTAAGTCATTTGCCTTAGAACCAATCGTATTAATTTCTCTATGCATCTCTTGCACGATGAAATCCATTTTCCTTCCAACAGGCTCTTCAATCTGCAGTGTTTCACGAAATTGCTCTAAATGACTTTGCAAACGAACTAACTCTTCATGAATATCACAACGCTCTGCAAAGATTGCGACTTCTGTTAGCAATCTTTGTTCATCTAGATCTTGATTATGTAATTCTTTTAAGCGATTTTCTAATCGTTCACGATATTTTTGTGTAACAATTGGTGCATGTGGAATAATTGCATTTACACAATTGCTAATCTCTTGTAAACGATACGCTATATCTTTATGTAATCGTTCTCCTTCGCCATCTCTCATCGTTTTCAACATATGAGCAGCTTGACGAACAGCCTCATATAAACTGTTCTCAAAATGTTCATTTACATTTTCTATTTCTTCAATTGCTGTTACTTCTGGCATTGCCATTAATTGCTGAAGTGTAATAGAATCTTGTAATTGAAATTTCCCTTTTATATCTTCCATCATCGATTGGTACTGCTCAAGAAGTGACCAATTCACACTTAATTTTCTTTCAACAAGTCCTTCACCCGCTATACTAATAGACACTTCAATGCGTCCACGTCGAACTTGCTGTGCAATTATTTTACGAATTTTGTCCTCAAATACCATCATTTGCTTAGGAAGTCGAATACTCATCTCTAAAAAACGGTGGTTCACCGATTTCATTTCTACTGTAATTTGAAAAGTATCACTTTCTACTTTCGATCTTCCAAACCCTGTCATACTAGAAATCATTTTTATCACATCCAAGCCATAAAATAACTCAATGAAAAAGGTAATAGAGACAAGGCTCTACTACCTTCTGTAAATTATATCACATTTTCATAACATTGACTATTTCAAGTTTAATCCCTTCTTATATAACATCGACTTTTTCTTCTTAGCCTTTTTCCCTGTTAATAAAGAGCCTACTAGTAAGAAAGTCGGAATTGATGACAAACCTCCAATTAATAACCAATCTCTTGCTTGTATCGGCATTGTGCTAAAGATCGGTTGTAACGGTGGATAATATATAACCACTAGCATGAGTAGTAACGAAATAATAACCGCCCCTACTAAATACACGTTCCCAAATGGATTACGGTGAAAGACAGAATGCTCACTGCGACAATCAAATACATGAATAAGCTGAGCAAGTACCAACGTCGCAAACGCTACAGTTTGTGCATATTTCAGTTCATTTGGATGTTGGTTATACGCAATAATGAACGCTACTAACGTCACTGCCCCAATTAAAAAACCTCGACTTATTATTTTCCACGCAAGCCCTCTAGCAAATACCCCTTCTTTCGGGTGGCGCGGTGTTCTCTTCATCACATCTCCTTCAGCCTTATCCAAACCTAATGCCATCGCTGGTAAACCATCAGTAACTAAGTTCACCCATAAAATTTGAATAGGAACCATCGGCAGTGGTAATGCAAGTAACATCGCAAATAACATAACTAAAATTTCTCCAACATTTGACGCCAATAAGTAGCGAATGAACTTACGTATGTTCTCATATATATTTCTTCCTTCTTTAATTGCTGATTTAATTGTAGCAAAATTATCGTCTAGTAAAACAAGTGAAGAGGCTTCTTTCGCAACATCTGTCCCTGTAATTCCCATCGCTATCCCAATATCCGCTGTTTTTATCGCTGGAGCATCGTTCACTCCATCACCTGTCATCGCTACTATATGTCCTTGATTTTGCAGTGCCTTAACAATTTTTAATTTATGTTCAGGTGATACACGAGCGAATACATACGTATCTTCTACAACATTTTCTAATTCCTCCACATCCATATTCGCGAGTTCTACGCCTTCAACAACGCGTCCATCTGGTGGTAAAACTCCTAATTGTTCAGCAATCGCCATTGCTGTCACTTTATGATCACCTGTAATCATTACTGTTCGAATACCAGCTTCTTTACACTCTTTTACCGCCTGCGCCACTTCTGGCCTTGGCGGGTCAATCATACCTTGTATCCCAACCAACATAAAATCTTTTTCAACGTCTCTTTCATGTTCAATAGAATCCGTGACTTTTAAAGGCTTAAACGCAACTGCAATTGTTCGAAGCGCTTGACTACCTAAGCTATGAATAGCCGCCTGTACTTCTTTTCTATATAGCTCACTTAACGGCTGCTGCTTATCCCCCCATAAGATTGTTTGACTCATTTGCAAAAGAACATCAGGTGCTCCTTTCGTAACAATAAACTTTTTCCCCTCTCGATCTCGTACAATAACACTCATCATTTTTCGAGTTGAATCAAAGGGAAATTCACGAATAATTTCAAATTTCCCTTTCAACGCCTCACGTGTTATCCCAGCTTTCATTGCTGCAGCTACAAGCGCTCCCTCTGTTGGATCTCCATCTAATACGTACGCCTTTTTCTTTTGAATAATATTTGCATTGTTACATAGTGAACCAAATGTAAGTAGCTGATAAAGTGATTTTGTCTTAGCTGGATTCACTTCTTTTTCACCTTTCATAAAAGAGCCATTAGGTTCATATCCTTGCCCTGTCACTTTCCACAATTCTCCGCCTGACCACATATGTGTTACCATCATTTTGTTTTGCGTCATTGTTCCCGTTTTATCAGAGCATATAACAGAAGCGCAGCCTAACGTTTCTACGGCCGGTAACTTCCTTACAATTGCTCTCTTTTTTATCATACGCTGTACACCAAGTGATAAAGCTACTGTAACAATTGCTGGCAATCCTTCTGGAATAGCCGCAACAGCTAGCGATACGCCAGCTAAAAACATATGATATACTTCATTCCCTTGATATACACCAGCCAATACAACGAGCGCTGTCAAAATAAGAGCTACAATAATTAATATTTTTCCGAGCTGTTCTAACCTTCTTTGCAGTGGCGTTTCCATTTGCTCTGCATTTTGCAACATATTTGCAATTTGCCCCATCGCTGTATTCATACCAGTTGCTACAACAACTCCTGTACCAGATCCTCGCGTAATCATTGTCCCCATAAAAGCCATATTTTTTTGATCCCCAATTGCAACATCTTGCCCTTGCAATGCTTCTACCTTCTTTTGTACAGGTACGGACTCCCCTGTCAAAGCAGACTCTTCAATATATAAACTTGATGCCTCAACAAGACGCACATCAGCCCCAATACGATCACCACTGGAAAACTTAATAATATCCCCTAAAACAAGTGCTTTAGATGGTGCTTTTACCCACTTTCCATTCCGCATTACAGTAACTTGCGGAGCGGCTAGTTCCTTTAAAGCTTCCAATGATTTTTCAGCTTTTCTTTCTTGAAAAAAGCCGAGAATACCATTGATAATAACAATGGCAACAATAGCAATAGAATCAATGTATTCACCTAAAAACGCAGAAACAATTGTTGCTCCAAACAAAACGAGTACCATGAAATCTTTAAACTGTGCTAAAAATACCATTAGTACAGAAGGCCTTTTTGCTTCTTCTAATTCATTAGTACCAAATTTCTTTACTCGCCCTTCTGCTTCTTTCTCTGTAAGTCCAACCTTTACATTCGTATTCGTTCTTTCTTCCACTTCGTGTGCTCGCATTCCATACCAGTTCATCCTGCTATCGACCTCCTGATTCCAGACATACTCTATTGAAAGCTTATTCAGCCTCGTCCAAAAAAATGCTATAATTAACATTTAGTTAGAAAGGAGTGTTCATTTATGGCATTCGATGGATTATTTACAAGAGCGATTACACATGAAATTGAAAATTCTCTTTACACAGGAAGAATTTCCAAAATATATCAACCTTCAAAATACGAGATTTTATTACATATTCGAGCGAATGGAAAGAACCAAAAACTAATTCTTTCATCTCATCCTACATATGCGCGTATGCACTTAACGAATCAAAACTACGATTCGCCAGCAATACCGCCGATGTTCTGTATGCTTCTTCGCAAACATTTAGAAGGTGGATTTATTGAAAAAATTGAACAAATCGACTTAGAACGCATTATTCAAATTACAGTTCGCAGTCGTAATGAAATCGGAGACGAATCATTAAAAACATTAGTAATTGAAATAATGGGACGACATAGTAACATTATCTTATTAGATACGAAAACAAACGTGATTTTAGATAGCTTAAAACACGTTTCATTAGCCGTAAACCGTCACCGAACTGTATATGCTGGTGCTGAGTACGTCGCGCCACCAGCCCAACATAAAATCAATCCTCTGCAAATTGAAACCGCAGATGGTTTTATTAGACCGCTAGACTTTCTATCTGGAAATATGGATAAACAACTCGTCGGTGCTTTCATGGGAATATCCCCATTATTTGCAAAAGAAATAGTAAAGAAAGCCGGTATGGTAAACGAGAAAGCATTATCAGAAGCATTTTTCTCTATACAAACACCATTACTATCTCATGCATATACACCTACAATGATTACTGCAAATGGAAAAGAATTCTTTTATCTTTTCCCTCTTACACACTTGCAAGGAGAAGAAAAAACATTCTCATCAGTGAGCGAATTGTTAGATCGTTTCTTCTTTGGCAAAGCAGAACGTGATCGTGTAAAACAACAAGCTCATGATTTAGAACGCTTTATGCAAAACGAAAAAAACAAAAACGAGAAAAAACTCATTAAACTCGAAAAAACACTGCAAGATGCCGGAAAAGCAGATAAATATCAACTATTTGGAGAGCTACTTACAGCCAATATGTACGCTTTAAAAAAGGGCGATAAAGATATTGAGGTCGTTAATTATTACGATGAGAATGGTGGAACTGTAAAAATCACATTAGATCCTTTAAAAACACCATCTGAAAATGCACAACGCTATTTCCAAAAGTATCAAAAAGCAAAAAATTCAGTTGTTGTTGTAGAAGAACAAATCGAAAAAACAAATGAAGAAATTCTTTATTTTGATAGCTTACTTCAACAAATGGAAGCTGCTTCTTCAAAAGATATTGAAGAAATTCGTGAGGAATTAGCTGAAGAAGGTTATGTGCGCAATCGTAAAACGAAAAACGCAAAGAAAAAGCCTACTAAACCAGTATTAGATAAATATGTAGCAAGTGATGGCACAGAGATTTTCGTTGGTAAAAACAATAAACAAAATGATTATTTAACAACGAAGTTTGCCCGCCGTGATGAAATTTGGTTACATACGAAAGACATACCTGGCTCTCACGTTGTCATTCGTTCTTTAGAGCCTGCTGAAGAAACTTTGCTAGAAGCTGCCAAAATTGCTGCCTATTACAGTAAAGCGAAAGAGTCTAGCTCTGTACCTGTTGATTTCACCAAAATACGCCATGTCAAAAAACCGAGTGGTGCAAAACTTGGTTTTGTTACGTACGACAATCAGCAAACCGTATATGTAACACCAGATGCTGATATTGTAATGAAATTAAAAGCGTAAATAAAAAAATGCGTTGCTTATAAGCAACGCATTTTTTATATTCATTCACACTAATTCATATACCCATTTACTAATTCATAACACCTTGCTTTTGTCATCTTATATTTCTCTTCTGAGGCTTCGATACGCCTCATCGTTCCGTTATTTGTATCAGTACCAATTGCTTTAACTTTACTTTCTTTTTCTTTAACCCACGCAATTTGTTTCGTTTTTAACGACTGGAACGCATCAGCTGACATCATACTTTTTAATGTACTGTAAATTTCATTTAGTTTATTATCCCACAGTTCATAATTTCCTTCTATTTCATTTACTATATCATTGGTTGACATAGCATTCGTATGTTTTTCTTGTTTATCTATAGCAGCTAATTCGCTTAAAACATTTGCTCTATCTATCTTTGAAGAAGATTCTTTTTGCGATTGTTTCTCGTCTTTTGAGCCTGTATACGCACTGGAATCCTTTCTCTGTACTTGTTCTGTTTCTTGAATATTTCTTTCTTTCGTTAACTTTTCATACTTATTTTCATCTACATTGTATGAAATAAGAGATGTTTTCGCATTTACAGTAATTAATCCGTTACTATCTTTGAATATATATTTCTTATCGCCACTATTTTCTTCACTTACAAATGACACATTCTTATCGTCTGGCGTTTGTAAAATTCTATTTGCTTCTTCTTTTGTAAGTTTTAAATCTTCAGGAAAAACGAATGACCATTTATCCATTAACCATTCCCCTTCTTTATACACCAAATGAAATTCCCATTCTTGGGCCGCATGACCTATTTCATCTTCTAAACTTAATGTATGTACCGTTAAATTTTCTTTATCTTGTGAAGAAGAAAATCTTATTTCAGATTGAAAATAATTTGGGAATGGTAACATATCAGTCTCTCTCGATCTATTAAAGTTATTAAGCAATTCAGGAAGCTGATTCTCTACAAACTTTTTTGAAACTAATCCCTTAACTCCTTTTTTAACTGTCTCTAAATCCCCAGGATTATTTCGGCTCCATCCATTTTCTTTTTCCATCTCACTAAACGCGTTTGCTATTCCATCTACACTCTTTCTTACAATCTTTTTTGCTTCTTTTTCTGTCACTTCTGGCGCTTCATCAAGCTGTTCAATCATTTTATTCACTTGAACTTTGTTTTCACTTGTTTCACACC
Organism: Bacillus cereus group sp. MYBK216-1; assembly: GCF_051916495.1. Classification (NCBI taxonomy): domain Bacteria; kingdom Bacillati; phylum Bacillota; class Bacilli; order Caryophanales; family Bacillaceae; genus Bacillus; species Bacillus cereus group sp. MYBK216-1. The sequence continues at coordinate 505,517 of NZ_JBQAGT010000004.1, read as the reverse complement.
CCGTTATAACAAGCATACTAGCGGCCAAACAAAATGACATTACTTTACTTAATTTCTTCATACATTCACATTCCTTAACCCAATTTTTTCGTTACATCTCTTTACCTACAAAAAAACGTAACAATCCCTTATTATACCAATTTTTTAATTTATTTATACAAAAAATATAATATTTAAATTAAAAAGATTTTGTTTGCAAGTTTACATTATTGTTCATTCACATAAAAACTTACTGTAAAAATTATATATATATTTATTTTACATCCGTCTAGTTTTTTTGACACACAGCTACCCTCTTCTCTTTTATTCTAAATAAATATATTGGCACAATTCTTGCTTTATTAATGTAAAAAGGAGGAATTAAAATGAATATAAGAATAACTAACATCCAAAAACAACTACATAATTACGGAATCGACGGGTTACTTATTACAAAGAAAGAAAACCGTCAATATGCAACAGGCTTTACAGGTAGCGCTGGCGGCGTCTTAATCTCTGCCGATCAAGCTGTTTTTATCACTGATTTCCGCTATGTAGATCAAGCGAAATCACAAATAAAAGATGCTGAAATTATTATGCATAAAGGAAATTTAGAAAAAGAAATTGCACATCAAGTATCGAAATTAAACATTCAAAAACTTGGAATTGAAGAAAACAACATGATATTGCAACAATATAAAAACTTGCAAAAATACGTACAGGCGGAAATGATTCAAGTGTGCGAAATTATCGAAAATATTCGTATCATTAAAGACACGCCTGAAATAGAAACAATGAAAATTGCAGCTAATATCGCGGACGAAGCATTTCACCACATTCTTACGTTTCTAAAACCAGGAATAAGTGAAAATGCTGTACGAGATGAATTAGAATTTTTCATGCGAAAAAAAGGGGCTACATCTTCTTCATTCCAAATCATTGTAGCCTCAGGCGTTCGTTCTTCACTTCCCCATGGAGTTGCATCAAATAAAATAATCGAACGAGGGGATATCGTTACATTAGACTTCGGTGCACTTTACGACGGATATTGTTCCGATATAACACGTACTGTAGCAATAGGGGAACCATCGGAAGAATTCAAAAAAATATACAATGTTGTACGAGAAGCGTTAAAACGTGGGACTGAAGCGATTAAGCCTGGAGAAACTGCGAAAAGTATCGATGATGTAACAAGAAAATACATTACAGATTGTGGATATGGTCAATATTTTGGACACTCTACTGGTCATGGTCTTGGGTTAGAAATACATGAACCTCTTCGCTTATCTCAAGAAAGTACGGCTACTTTAGAAGAAGGTATGGTTGTTACCGTTGAACCTGGTATTTACATTCCGAACTGGGGCGGTTGTAGAATTGAAGACGATATCGTCATTACAAAAGAAGGCTATGAAGTTATTACAAAATCAAATAGAGAACTAATTGTTATTCCTTGTTGAAATCACGACCTTTTTTAAAGGAGTTTTTCGTTGCACATAGAATTCTTTCTCTGGAGTCATCGTTTAAGAGGGGGAATTTAAATTGAATTTTGTAATTGATAAGATAGATGGGTTACAGTCTGAATTTTCAAATCTTGTTTCCATGATGAATTACGCTCGCTATACAACAATGCAAGCGGTGGAAGGTTTAACAATTGAGGAACTTGATTATTTATATGATAAGGACACAAATTCAATTGGCATGTTATTGTACCATATGGCCGCTATTGAATTTTACTACCAGATTCATACTTTTGAAGACCGTGAACCAACGGAGGCTGAATTAGAACGCTGGTTACCTGGCATTGAATTAGGCGATCTTGGACGTGAGAAAATAAAAGGAAACGCTATAGAATTTTACATCAATACATTACAAGAAGTACGTTCCAAAACAATCGAGACTTTTCAATCGTTACCTGATGAATGGTTATTTAAAACGACAGACTTTTGGTATGACAAACCAGCAAATAACTATTTTAAGTGGTTTCACGTTTTTGAAGATGAAATCAATCATCGTGGACAAATTCGTTTAATTAAAAAGATGCAAAAAGCTCATGCAGTAAAATGAGGAAATGCCACCGAATAAGGTGGCATTTTCTTTTATTCATTAACGAATAGCTTTTCGTTTACTATTTTAGTGACTACCACTACCACTACCAACATTAAAATGCATATTAAATATAGCATTTTCGCAATAAACAACCACCCTTGAAACATTACAATTCCATCTATTATCTCATTTCCTTTCCATAACAAAAACGGAATTGTGCTGATTATAATGACAAATTCGATGCTGAAAACCATTTTCTTTTTTCGACTATATGCTTTCCATTCATTCCAGCGATACATAGGAGCAAAAATCAATACGCCTATACATAATATAACTGGTACCCATTCACTGTTAAGAAATTGTCCTGAAATAACTGATAATAGTAAACAAACTAGCACACCATAATATCCTATTTTTTCTCTCATTCGTACTCCCCCATTCCCCTTCTCCTCAAATCCCATTTTTAGGATTAATTGTATTGTATCATCCATTTTTTATTCTTATCATTACAGTACATGAAATTTCACTTTTTTCTTTTTCCTATACTCACATACTTTCACCGCTTTCATACAATACACTACACGAATGCCTAAAGGATGTGAATGTTATGGGAGTTGAATTAACGCTATTACACGCTCTCTACATTATTTGTTTACTCACTATTATTACCTTTTTTATTCTCCGAAAAGATACGACTATCATTTGTATCGTTTTTATCTTTTTATTAGCATTAACTGCAACAAGTTCTATCCCTCTTGCCATTAGCGGAATTTTTCAAAGTTTCATTTACGCCATTACTGAGCTATTACCAACTATATTAATCATCTCCATTATCGTATCAATGAGCAATTTACTCGTTCATACTGGCATAAATGATACGATGATTTCACCATTTACAAAAATGATTCGTACACCTACACTCGCCTACTGGATTATCGGCCTTTTAATGATGACCATTTCTTTCTTCTTTTGGCCTTCTCCAGCTGTCGCCTTAATGGGAGCTATTTTATTACCGGTTGCTGTACGTGTCGGCCTTCCTCCAATTGGGGTTGCAATTGCTATGAACTTATTCGGTCATGGGATTGCTTTATCCGGCGACTTCGTTATACAAGGCGCACCAAAATTAACCGCAGACGCTGCTGGTCTCCCTGTTTCCAGCGTCGTATCTGCAAGTGTTCCACTCGTTATCGTTATGGGCGTTGTGACAACTTCCGTCGCTTTTTTCTTCTTACGAAAAGAGTTTCATACAGCCTTAGCTATACAAGAATCTATTCTATCAACTGAGTCTTCTAAAACGCTCACTTCATTATCTCCTCGCACAAAGAAATGGCTCGCTATTTGTATCCCTATCGTATATATCATTGATATCCTTTGCATGATTCAATTTCAACTACAAGGAAGCGACGCAACTGCACTTATCGGTGGAACAACTGTTATTATGATTATCATCATTTCTCTCATCGCCTACAAAGGTAATGGACTGAATAAAACGACCGATTATTTCATAGAAGGGCTCCAATTTGGCTTTAAAATTTTCGGACCAGTTATTCCTATCGCTGCACTCTTTTATTTAGGAGATAGTGGCTTTGTGAAAATTATCGGGGACTATTTACCGAAAGGTTCACACGGAATCATTAACGACTTAGGCATCGCTTTATCTCAAACTGTTCCTTTAAATCAATATGTATCGGCAGGGACATTAACCATCGTTGGTGTCATTACCGGCTTAGATGGATCAGGTTTTTCAGGTATATCACTTGCTGGTTCCATTGCCAATCTTTTTGGAACAGCACTTGGCCATGGAACAGCTACATTAACAGCACTCGGGCAAATTGCAGCTATATGGACCGGGGGCGGGACGTTAATTCCTTGGGCACTTATTCCTGCTGCTGCGATTTGTAAAGTCGATCCATTTGAACTTGCACGCCGAAACTTTTTACCGGTTGTTATCGGTTTAATTGTCACCACGATCGTTGCGATGTTTATCCTATAACGTAAGCAAGTGTTCTCTTGCTTACGTTTTTTGCTTGTAAAATTCATCATGAATTATCAGTTTTCAAGAGGGATTCGTTATTACTTAGCGAAATTATATTAGGAGAGTAATTATTTCAAAACGTTTACGAGAAACAGATTACTGCAATTAGAAAAGGGGACATACCTATGAATGAATTGATTTTCGTCTTATTAATTTGTCCATTATTTATCTTTATCGTATCTGTTATTGGAACACGCAAAACGAAAACGTATTACGTAATGCCGATTGTAACGTTTGCTAGTTTTTTAATAATAGGTGTTATCGCCTTTACTCCAAAATTTTTCTTTTGGGTCGGCATGTATAGCATTTTCTCATTTATTGTTTCTTATGTGACTCTATTGTTTGTAAGAGGATATAAGCTTGCAGAAAGCACTAAGTAGTTAAGGAGATTGTAATATGATTTTCTTTAATATTGATGGAACTTTACTTGAATTTTTAACAATAATATAAAAAACGACCGCGTTCCCCCGCGGTCGTTTTTTTGTATTACGCTGTGATCCAAGCTTCGTTAGCTGGATTTTTACGCCACTCTTGTAATTTTTTCGTTTCAGCTTGTCCGATCATACCTTTTTCTGCTGCAACTTCAGTTAATGCACTGTAATCACTTAAAGAATATGATGCTACGTTAGCTGCTTCTAGCTTTTCTTTTCCTGCTTCTAGCTCGTATGTGAAGATTGATACGATTCCTAATACTTCACATCCAGCTTCGCGAAGTGCTTCTACACATGTAATTGCACTACCGCCAGTTGAAATTAAGTCTTCTACTACTACGACTTTTTGACCTTTTTCAGCTTTTCCTTCGATTTGGTTCCCTTTACCGTGCCCTTTTGCTTTACTACGTACGTAGCACATTGGTAAATCCATACGATCGCTTACCCATGCAGCGTGCGCAATACCAGCAGTTGCTGTTCCTGCAATAACTTCTACAGTTGGGAAGTGCTCTTTAATTAACTCTTCTAATCCAGCTGCAATCGCTTGACGTACTTTTGGATAAGATAAAGTTAAACGGTTATCACAATAAATTGGTGATTTCATACCTGAAGACCAAGTGAATGGATCATTCGGTTGTAAAAATACTGCTCCAATTTCTAATAAATGCGATGCGATTTCTTTTTTCATACTGTTACACCTTCCCACTGTTGTTTTACTGTTTTATACGCTTCAAGCGGATTTTCTGCTTTTGTAATACTACGTCCGACTACGATGTAACTTGAACCAAGTTCCCTCGCACGTTTCGGTGTTGCTACGCGCACTTGGTCATTTACATCATCGCTTGCAAGACGAATCCCCGGTGTTACTGTTACAAATTCATTTCCGCATACTTCACGTAATTTTGGAACTTCAAGTGTTGAACAAACAACGCCATCAAGTCCACTTTCTTTCGTTAGTTTTGCATAATGAGCAACCGCTTCTTCTAACGTTTTCTCAATGCCAATCTCTTTTTTCATCATAGCTTCCGAAGTGCTTGTTAGTTGTGTAACTGCAATACAAATCGGTCTCTCTTTTCCTTCTTGCTTACCTTCCTCTAATCCCTCAATCGCAGCTTTCATCATGCTGCTTCCCCCAGCAGCATGAACATTTACCATATCGACATCTAGACTAGCTAAGCTACGCATAGCGCTTTTTACTGTATTCGGAATATCATGAAGTTTTAAATCTAAGAAGATCTTATGTCCCTTTTCTTTTAAGTACGTAATAATCGCAGGGCCTTCTTTGTAAAATAACTCCATACCTACTTTGACAAATAACTCTTCCCCTTCAAAGTGTTGTAAGAATTGTTCTACTTCTTGTTTCCCTGGAAAATCTAGTGCAACGATTAACGACTGTGACATGTTTGCTTCCAGCTCCTTCCTTGACATTCCGAAATGTGATCAAATCCTAACTCATCTAATAATGCTGGTAACTCTTCAATAATTGTCGGACATACGAACGGATCGATAAAGTTCGCTGTACCTACTGCAACTGCGCTTGCGCCAGCATAGAAGAATTCAATTACATCTTCAGCTGTTTCAATACCACCCATTCCGATAATTGGAATGTTAACCGCTTGGCTTACTTCATGGACCATGCGAATTGCTACTGGCTTAATCGCAGGACCTGATAATCCGCCTGTACGGTTTGCTAAAATTGGTTTAGCTGTTTTTAAATCTAGACGCATACCAAGCAATGTATTAATCATCGTTAAACCATCTGCACCTGCATTTTCAATCGCTTTTGCAATTTCCACTATGTTTGCCACGTTCGGTGACAATTTCACGTATACAGGCACTTCAGAAACCTCTTTTACTCGCTTCGTTAAATCAGCAGCAATTTCAGGATTTGTACCAAAGGCGATACCACCTGTTTTTACGTTCGGACAAGAAATGTTTAATTCTAGTGCATGGACATTAGGCGCTTTAGAAATTTCCTTCGCAACCGCTACGTAATCCTCAGCTTGTGAGCCTGCAACGTTCGCAATAATTGGAAGGTCAAATTGTTCTAACCATGGTAATTCCGAATTCATTACTTTGTCTAATCCCGGGTTTTGAAGTCCAATTGCATTTAGCATGCCGCCTGGTGTTTCAGCAACACGAGGCGTTGGATTTCCATAACGTGGTTGTTCTGTCGTCGCTTTAATCATGATTGATCCTAGTACACTTAAATCGTAAAACTGTGCATATTCACGACCAAACCCAAAGCATCCAGATGCCGGTATAATTGGATTTTTTAATGATAATCCTGGTAATTCAACTTGCAATCTGTTCATAGTACAACCTCCCCGATTGGAAATACTGGTCCGTCGCTACACACCTTCTTGTAAGAATGTCCACTTGGATCTTCTTGTAAGTGGCATACACATGCGAAACAAGCTCCAATACCACAACCCATACGCTCTTCTAATGAAATATAGGCTTTTTTCTCTTTGTAACGTCCTTCTAATGCACGAAGCATCGCTAACGGGCCACATGAGTAAAGAATATCAAAGTCGATTCCGTAATTATCAATTACATCTGTGACAAATCCTTTTGTACCGTGTGTACCGTCTACTGTCGCAACGTACGTATCACCAAGTTCTGCAAATTTTTCTTCATAGAAAACAACATCTTTCGTTTGAAAACCTAAGATGTGAATAACACGTACACCCCTTGCAACGAGGCGCTGTGATAATTCATAAAGTGGTGGTACACCAATTCCCCCGCCTACTAATAAAGCTGTTTGGCCAGCTTCTGCTTCTTCTACAGGAAAACCGTTTCCTAATGGTCCCAGTACATCTACCATTTCACCTTGTTTTCTAGTTGCTAATGTTTTTGTCCCTTGTCCTTCGGCACGATATAGCATTGTAAATTCGTTCTTCTCTTGATCTACATTACAAATACTAATTGGGCGGCGCAGAAGGGGCGCAATGCCCTCTGCTACCTTAATGTGTACAAACTGCCCTGGTTCGTTCATTTGCTGTACTAACGTTCCTTGAAGCACTAATTCGTAAATATTTTTTGCGATTTCTTTTTGGTTAACGACGATCATATTTTGCTTTTGCATCATGCATGTACCACCTCGTGACGCTTTGTTTGCGTAATTTCTTTCATTGAATGAGCTGAGAATGTCATAGATTCTAATACTCGTAAGATTGCTCTCGTTGTATCAAGTGATGTTAAGCAAGCTACACCATTTTCTACTGATTCACGGCGAATGCGGAAACCATCACGCGCTGGTTGTTTTCCTTTTGTTAATGTATTGATTACAAACTGCGCTTTTCCTTGACGGATAATATCAAGTAAGTTGTAGTCTTCAGAATCAATTTTGTTTACAACTTGCACTGGAATATTTTGCTCCGCTAACGATTTTGCTGTTCCAGCTGTTGCTAATAAGTTATAACCGATTTCGTGGAAACGTTTTGCAATTTCCATTGCCTCTTCTTTATCTTTATCCGCTACTGTGATAATTACTGATCCGTGCGTTGGGATGTTAATTCCAGAAGCAACTAATCCTTTGTATAATGCTTTTTCAAGTGTTAAGTCTTTACCCATTACTTCCCCTGTTGATTTCATTTCAGGTCCTAATGTTGTATCAACTGAGCGTAGTTTCGCAAACGAGAATACCGGTGCTTTTACATATACTTCTTTCTCTTCTGGGTGATAACCAGTTCCGTATCCTTGCTCAACTAAGTCTTGACCTAAAATAACTTTCGTTGCAACATTCGCCATAGGTACGCCCGTAATTTTACTTAAGAACGGTACTGTACGACTCGCACGTGGGTTTACTTCAATTACGTACACTTGATCTTTGAATACTACAAACTGGATATTTAGTAATCCAACAATGTTTAAACCTTTTCCAAGTGCAATTGTATGTTCAATAATTTGTTCTTTTAGTTTTTCAGATAAGCTTTGTGGTGGGTATACTCCAATTGAGTCACCAGAGTGAACTCCAGCGCGTTCAATATGTTCCATAATACCTGGAATGAATACATTCTCGCCGTCTGAAATTGCATCTACTTCAATTTCTTTACCAACCATGTAACGGTCAATTAATACCGGATGCTCCGCATGAACTTTAACTGCATTTTTCATGTAGTGCAGTAGTTCTTCTTGACGATATACGATTTCCATCGCACGTCCACCTAATACGTAAGATGGTCTTACTAATACTGGGTAACCAATTTCTTCAGCGATTGCTACCGCCTGTTCTACAGTTGTTGCTGTTTTACCAACTGGTTGTGGGATACCTAATTGTGTTAGTGCAGCTTCGAATTTATCACGATCTTCTGCACGGTCTAGATCTTCAAGTGATGTTCCTAAAATTTTCACACCGTGTTCTTCTAGTTTCGCTGCTAAGTTAATTGCCGTTTGTCCACCGAACTGAACGATAACACCTTCTGGTTTTTCTAAATCGATAATGTGCATTACATCTTCAATCGTTAATGGTTCAAAGTATAATTTGTCAGAAATACTGAAGTCTGTTGAAACTGTTTCTGGGTTGTTGTTAATAATAATTGCTTCATATCCAGCTTCTTTAATTGCCCATACTGAGTGAACTGTTGCGTAGTCAAACTCAACACCTTGACCAATGCGGATCGGACCAGATCCTAGAACTACTACACTCTTACGATCTGTTACAATCGATTCATTTTCGTCTGCATATGTGCTGTAGTAATATGGCGTTGCAGATTCAAACTCTGCCGCGCAAGTATCTACCATTTTGAATACTGGCATCATATTATTTTCTTTACGCATATCATAAATTTCGCGCTCCGTTTTGTTCCAAGCTGCTGCAATGTAGTGATCGCTGAAGCCCATTTCTTTTGCAGTTTGTAGTACTTCCATATTTCCTACATTCGCTTTTACTTCACGTTCCATATTTACGATGTTTTCAACTTTTTGTAAGAAGAAGAAGTCCATTTCACACCATTCATTGATTTCTTCTTTCGTTACACCTTGGCGAATTGCTTCTGCTACAATAAACAGTCGTTCATCATCCGCTTTAATGATACGTTTTTTCATCGTTTCTTTATCAAGTTCTTTTAAGTGGTCTAATTCTAAGTGATAAATGCCAAGCTCTAAAGAACGAACTGCTTTTAGTAATGATTCTTCTAAGTTACGTCCGATTGACATAACTTCACCAGTTGCTTTCATTTGTGTTCCAAGCGTTCTGTTCGCTGATTCAAACTTATCAAACGGCCAACGTGGAATTTTTGAAACAACATAGTCTAACGCTGGCTCGAAGCAAGCGTAAGTTTTTTGTGTTACTGGGTTTACGATTTCATCTAACGTTAAACCGACTGCAATTTTTGCTGCTAATTTCGCAATTGGATATCCAGTTGCTTTAGATGCTAGTGCAGATGAACGACTTACACGTGGATTTACTTCGATTACATAGTATTGGAAGCTATATGGATCAAGCGCAAGCTGAACGTTACATCCGCCTTCAATTCCTAGTGCACGAATAATTCGTAATGAAGTGTTACGTAACATTTGATATTCACGGTCGCTTAGCGTTTGGCTCGGTGCTACTACAATCGAATCACCTGTGTGAACACCAACTGGATCGATGTTTTCCATGTTACATACTACAATCGCGTTATCATTTGAATCACGCATTACTTCATATTCAATTTCCTTACAGCCAGCAATACTTTTCTCTAATAAACATTGTGTTACTGGACTATGTTTTAAACCGCTTGTTACGATTTCAATTAGCTCTTCTTCGTTATGGCAAATTCCGCCGCCCGTTCCTCCTAATGTGAACGCTGGTCGAACGATTACTGGATAACCAATTTCATTTACAAATCCATATGCTTCATCAAGGTTATGAATAATTTCACTTGGTGGTGTTGGTTCATTTAAATCTTGCATTAATGTACGGAATAAATCACGATCTTCCGCTTGCTCGATTGCTGATAATTTTGTTCCTAAAATTTCAACTCCGCACTCGTCAAGTACGCCTGATTTTGCAAGTTCAACAGCCATGTTTAAACCTGTTTGACCACCTAATGTTGGTAGGATTGCATCAGGACGTTCTTTACGAATAATACGGCTTACGAATTCTAATGTTAATGGCTCAATGTATACTTTATCTGCTGTTGCAGTATCCGTCATAATTGTTGCTGGGTTAGAGTTAACAAGGATTACTTTGTAACCTTCCTCTTTAAGAGATTGACAAGCTTGTGTGCCAGAGTAGTCAAACTCCGCTGCTTGCCCAATTACAATTGGTCCTGATCCGATTACTAAAATTGTGTTAATGTCTAGGCGTTTTGGCATAACTCTTCCCCTTCTTTCTTGAAGTTTTCAATCATTGTTAAGAAATCTTCGAATAAATCATTTGCATCTTCTGGTCCCGCTGAAGCTTCTGGATGGTATTGTACTGTAAATGCTGGGAACTTCTTATGACGAAGACCTTCTACCGTTCCATCGTTTAAAGCAACATGTGTAATTTCAAGATCTGTATTTTCAACTGATTCTTCTTCTACTGCGTATCCGTGGTTTTGAGATGTAATTGCTACTTTTCCAGTTGCAAGATTTTTTACTGGATGGTTTAAACCACGGTGACCAAATTTCAACTTACTTGTATTTGCACCTGATGCTAGAGCGAACAATTGATGTCCTAGGCAAATTCCGAATAAAGGAACTTTACCGATAATGTCTTTTAACATTTCAATTGCTTCTGGTACATCTTTCGGATCTCCAGGTCCATTACTTAACATAATTCCATCTGGGCTAAGGCGTAAAATTTCTTCTGCTGTTGTGTTGTAAGGAACTACAATTACATCACAGTCACGCTTATTTAATTCTCGTAAAATACCATGTTTCATACCGAAGTCTACTAGTACAACTCGGTGACCACGACCTGGGCTTGGGTATGGATCTTTCGTTGATACGCGTTTTACATGATCTGTAAATACTGTCGCTTTTAATTGGCTTACAATGTACTCTACATCTGCATCCATGTTACAAAGGCGTCCGCGTAATGTACCGTATTGACGAATTTTTCTCGTTAATTTTCTCGTATCAATCCCTGCTAATCCTGGAATATCTCTTTCTTTCAAGTAATCATTTAACGAAATTTCATTACGGAAGTTTGATGGGTGATCACAAATTTCGTTTACGATTAAACCATTTACAGATGGGTGAATGGATTCAAAATCGTCACGGTTAATGCCGTAATTTCCGATTAATGGGTACGTGAATGTTACGATTTGACCGCAATATGATGGATCAGATAATGTTTCTTGATATCCAGTCATTCCTGTTGTAAATACAACCTCACCTGACTTTTCGATTTCGCCTCCGAAACCTGTTCCAATTAATACTGTTCCATCTTCTAAGATAAGTTGTCTTTTCATACTAATGCACTCTCCTTTTGCCATGCGATCTTACCACCAACGATTGTCATTACCGGCCATCCTTGGCATTTCCAACCTGCGAATGGTGTATTTTTTCCTTTTGATAAGAATGTTGTTGGGTCAATCTCTTCTTCTTGTTCTAAATCAATGATTGTAATATCAGCTGCTCTACCTTCTTTTAGGCGACCTGCTTCTAAGCCGAATGTATCAGCTGGCTTTTCTGTTAAGAATTGAATTAACTGTTCTAGCGTAATGACTCCCTTTTTCACAAGGTTTGTGTATAGAAGCGGGAATGCTGTTTCAAAACCAGTAATTCCAAACGGTGCTCTTTCAATTCCTTGTGCTTTCTCTTCCGCTGTATGCGGTGCATGGTCAGTTGCGATCATATCGATCGTTCCATCTAATAAACCTTCAATTAATGCTGCATGGTCTTCTTTTCCACGAAGTGGTGGGTTCATTTTAAAGTTAGGATCAGCTGATGGGATATCATCTTCACATAACACTAGGTGATGCGGTGTTACTTCTGCTGTTACTTTAATTCCAGCGCGTTTCGCATCACGGATTACACGTACAGAACCTTTCGTACTTACGTGACATACGTGATAGTGGCAATCTGCTGCTTCAGCAAGCAGTATATCCCTTGCAATATGTACAGATTCACATACTGATGGGATACCGTTTAATCCGTGTTTCTCAGAAAACTTCCCTTCATGTACACAACCTTTATTAATAAGCGTATTCTCTTCACAGTGCGCAACTACTGCCATATCTAATTTTGCTGCACGTTTCATAGCCGCTAACATCATGCTCGCATCTTGTACGCCTACGCCGTCATCTGTGAAAGCAAATGCTCCAAGTTCTTTTAATGTTTCGAAATCTGTCATTTCAGAACCAGCTTGACGTACTGTAATTGCTCCGTATGGTAGTACGTTAACATGAGCTTTTTCTTCAATACGTTTTTGCAAGTCTTCCATATGTTCTCTGCAATCTGGTACCGGGCGTGTATTTGGCATTGCGCAAATTGTAGTGAATCCACCTTTTGCCGCTGCTAGTGTACCTGTTTCAATTGTTTCTTTATGTTCACCACCTGGTTCACGAAGATGTACGTGTACATCTACTAATCCAGGTGCGATTAACTTTCCGTTCACATCGATTACTTCAGCATTATCTGCCGTAATATTTTCTGCTACCTTAGCGATTTTACCGTCTTGTACGAGAAGATCCGTTGCTACGATTTTTCCTTCTTCATTCATATAACGACCATTTTTAAACAAATAATTCATGTTTCATTCCTCCTAATACATTTGGTAAGGCGCGTTTTAGTACAGCCATTCTTACGTAAACTCCATTTTCCATTTGTTTAAATATGCGTGAACGCTCACACTCAACAAGTTCACTTGCAATTTCAACATCACGGTTTACAGGAGCTGGATGCATAATAATGCTTCCTTCTTTCATACGCTTTTCTCTTTCTACTGTTAATCCGTGTTTCTCATGATATTCTTTCATAATGTCTGTTTCATAATGATCATGACGCTCATGTTGTACACGGAGTAACATCATTACATCAACTTCTGGAACAAGTTCATCTAATGGTTTGTATGTTCCAAATGTGTTGTCTTCATCTTTCCACTCTTCTGGACTTGCAAAGTAAATCGTTGCACCAAGCTTCGTTAATGCTTCTGCATTAGAACGTGCTACTCGGCTATGACGAACATCTCCTACTATTGCAATCTTCAAACCTTCAAATCTTCCAAACTCTTGTTTAATTGTAAGAAGGTCCAGTAGGCACTGTGTTGGGTGGTTTCCGCATCCATCTCCAGCGTTTAAGATTGGAATATTCACCTGATCTTTTAGTTCATCGAAGTAGCGATCTTGCTCGTGGCGGATGACCACTGCTTTTGTTCCGATTGATTCTAGTGTTCTTATCGTATCGTATAGAGTTTCTCCTTTTTGTACGCTAGATGCATCAGCTGAAAAGTTTAAAACATCAAGTCCTAATCTCTTCTCAGCAACTTCAAAGCTAAATCTCGTTCTCGTACTATTCTCAAAGAACAAGTTCGCAACAAAAGTTTGCTCTGTCGTTTTGCTCTCTTTTCCATTCGCAAAATCTTCTGCATCTTTTAGGATTTCTGAAATTTCTACTTCCGATAATTCACTCATCGTTAACAAATGGCTCATCGTCATCCCTCATCTTTCTGATTTTTATGTTACCACTTTTGAATTTTTATAACAACCTTTGCATAAAAATACCCTAGTCATGTGAGACTAGGGTGCAAGAAAGAAGCCACCCTTTTCGGTCTCACAGGACTGAATTAAAAGGTTATTATTATGAAGCAATCTGCTTAGATTGTTTTATTTGTTTCGTTTCCGGTAGTAGTAGATTTAACAGTACACCTACAATTGCTGCTAGTGCCATTCCTTCTACTTGGAATGATTCTCCTACGTGAAGTACCGCTCCACCAATACCGATTACTAATATTACTGATGCAATCATTAGGTTTCGTTTGTCACTTAAATCTGTTTTATCATCTACCATCATGCGTAATCCGCTTGATGCGATTACACCGAATAGTAAGATTGATACACCACCCATAACTGGTGTTGGGATCGAATGAATCAGTGCAGAAATCTTACCGATAAATCCGAACATGATTGCGAATACTGCTGAACCGATGAATAAGTATACACTGTATGCTCTCGTAATTGCTAGCACACCGATGTTTTCACCATACGTTGTATTTGGTGGCCCACCGATTAGTGACGCGATTAATGTTGCTACTCCGTCACCGAAGATTGAACGGTGTAAACCTGGTTTTTCAATTAAATCTCTTTTAATAACATTTCCAAGAACAATTTGATGTCCGATATGTTCTGATATTGTTACTAGTGCAACTGGTACCATCAAGAGTACAATCTTCCATGAAAACTCTGGTGTGTATGTTACAAATGGTACTGTGAAATCTGGTACAACAAACCATTTTGCCTCAGCTACCGGCTTTAAGTCTACTAGCCCTTGGAAGTAAGCGAAGATATATCCGCCGATAATGCCAAGTAACACTGGTATTATACTGAAAAATCCTCTTCCAAATATCGAGCATATAATTGTAATTGCTAATGTTACTAACGCTACTGAAAAATGTGTAAAGCTATATTTGCCATCCGCATCGTTCATCGCCATGTTAACTGCTGTATGTGCTAAAGCTAGACCGATTACCATTACTACTGGACCAACTACGATTGGTGGTAGTAATTTCATAATCCACTCTGATCCTGATTTCTTAATTCCGAGTGAGATTAAAATGTACACAAGTCCTGCTAGCAAACCACCAAGCATTGCCGCTCCCGGTCCACCTGCCGTTTTGGCTGTTATAATCGGTGCGATAAAGGCGAATGATGATCCTAGATAAGCAGGTACTTGGCCTTTCGTTATAAGAAGGAACGCTAACGTTCCTAATCCACTTGATATTAATGCTACTGATGGATTCAATCCTGTTAAAAATGGAACAAGCACTGTTGATCCAAACATCGCGAACAAATGTTGTATACTTAAAAATAACCATTTTCCCGGTTTCGGTACTTCATTAACGTCTAACACTGGCTTTTGTTCCATTGTTACATCCTCCTTCAGTTTAAATCTTTGCAATAAAAAAACTCTTTGTGCCTGTGCACAAAGAGTCCTACACTTTCGTATGCCAAATTTGACATATGAAAGCCAAGACCCTTTGGCAGCCTCACAGGACTACATTTAAAAGGGCTTTACTTATCGTATATGCTTACTCGATCTTGTTGATCTGTCTCTTGCAAATCAACTTCGATACGCTCTTCACTTGATGTTGGAATGTTCTTCCCTACATAATCAGCGCGAATTGGTAATTCGCGATGACCTCTATCAACAAGAACCGCCAATTGGATTTGAGATGGTCTACCTAAATCCATAAGAGCATCCATTGCTGCTCGAACTGTTCTTCCTGTATATAATACGTCATCCACAAGGATAACTTTTTTCTTCGTAATATCTACAGGGATATCAGAACCTTTTACAAGTGGTTCTTTATTTTTCGATTGTAGTGTTAAATCATCACGATATAACGTAATGTCTAACTCTCCAACTTCCATTTCTTTTCCTTCAATTTGACCAATTCGTTCTGCCAAACGTTGTGCAATAAAAATTCCACGAGTTTTAATTCCGACAAGAACACAATTATCGACACCTTTATTTCGTTCCACGATTTCATGACTAATTCGTGTTAAAGCGCGGCGAATCATTTGGTCATCTAAAACGACAGCTTTCTCTTGCATGCTCTACACCTCCAAGCTTTTTTCTTGCGTGAGAGTAATGGTATAAAAAAAGTCCTCTCAGCGTGTGCGAGAGGACTTTTGAAAAAAGGGTACAACATACCCTAAGTATTTCAAACCGTTACCTTCTCAACCTCACGGGGCTGTGTTAAAGGATCATTATTTAACTGTTGTCAGTATCTCAGTTTTCTTATGATTTGTCAATACTATTTTCGTAAAATATTTAATGCGTCTTCAAACACTTCTGGAATTGGTGCCTCAAACTGAATATATTCACCAGTACGAGGATGATCAAAGCCTAAAATACCCGCATGAAGTGCTTGTCCATTCATATCTAACGTTTTCTTCGGACCATACTTCGGATCTCCTGCAAGTGGATAGCCAATATATTTCATATGAACACGAATTTGGTGCGTACGTCCCGTTTCTAAGCGACATTCTACAAGTGTAAAGTCTTTAAAGCGTTCTAACACTTGGAAGTGCGTAACAGCGTTCTTACCATTTTCATCAACTGTCATACTTTGACGCTCTTTCTTATCACGAGCAATCGGAGCATCAATCGTTCCCTTATCATGCGGAATCACACCGTGTACAATCGCTTTGTAACGTCTCGTTACTGTTTTTGCTACAAGCTGATTTACAAGCGATTCATGTGCCATATCATTTTTAGCAACCATTAATAGTCCAGATGTATCTTTATCAATACGATGCACGATACCTGGACGCATTATACCGTTAATGCCTGATAAGTCTGTACAATGGTGCATGAGGCCGTTTACAAGTGTACCACTTGTATGCCCTGGTGCTGGATGTACAACCATACCACGTGGCTTATTTACAACAAGCACATCTGCATCTTCATAATAAATTTCTAAATTTAAATCTTCTGGTTGAATATCTAACTCTTCTGGTTCAGGAATTGTTACTGTAATTTCATCTTCTTCTTTTACTTTATAATTTCCTTTTACAGCTTTCCCGTTTACTGTCACAACGTCATCTTTAATCCATTGCTGCACTTGCGTACGTGACCATTCGTTATTTATCCCTGCAACGAATTTATCAATTCGCTCGTTTTTTTGCTCTGCTGCAACTGTTACTTGTACTACTTCACTCATTCAATTACTCCTTCGCTTTCTTGCCTTCTAATAATGTTTGAATAATAATTAATACAACACCAATACATAATGCTGAATCAGCTATATTGAATACTGGATAGTTGTACGAGAAAATATACACGTGAATGAAATCCACTACTTCTTGTCTAAATACACGATCAATAAAGTTACCAATTGCCCCGCCCAAAATTAGGCCTAACGAAATACCTAGAAGCTTGTCTGTTTTCGCATACTTTTTCATATAAAATACAATAAATACTACAAAAACAACTGTAATAATGTAGAAGAACCACATTTTATTTTCTAAAATACCCCAAGCAGCACCTCTATTTCGATGTGATGTTATGTATAATACATTGTCGATAATCGGAATACTCGTACCCAATTCCATGTTCTTTACAATTAACCACTTCGATATTTGATCGATAGCAATGACGAATAACGCTATTACATAATATATCATTTTCATTTCCCCCACAAAGACAGTGTACCTCAAAATTTTAGCATAGCTGCTACCTTTTCACAATGAACCTTTATAGAAGAATAAAATAAATTAAAAAAAGGTAATATAATATCGTTGTGCGTATTCATACATTTACCTTTTCATAGAAGAATTCATGAATCGTACGGGCAGTCGGCATTGTCTTCATTTGCTTTGTCGAAATTAATCTCCCCGTCTCTTCACAAATACCATACATGTCTATTTCCATCTTAAATAATGCGCGTTCTACATCCTTTAAATCCTCTTTTATATCATGTAATAGCAATTTTTTCTTTATCTCTTCCTTAATTTCATATCCAAGTTCTTGGCTGAACTCGACATCATATTTGTGCATTACTTCTTTAGCTAGTCTCTCTTGCAACTCTTTTCTCATCAATTGCAATTCTTCTTTTATTTCCATGTAAATTTCATTCACGTGTACATTCCTCCTAGCTGTAATGTACAGTTAGTGTGTCCGAAATTTATTTGCTTACCTCACACACATTTTTCCTTCACAGGAAAGAGTCTGAAAGTGATTTTGATATACCATCAACAAAAAAACTGACTGCATCAATAGCAGTCAGCTTTTTTATTATTTTACATAGTTTTCTTTAACAACTGTTGCACAACGCTCACATAATGTTTCATGTTCAGTATCTTTACCAATTGTTTCTGAAACTACCCAACAACGTTCACATATTTCACCAGTTGCTTGGGCAACAACAACCGCTGTATGTTCATACTTCGGTGCATCTGCTGGCGCTTCATCCATCATACCACCAAGTTTATACTCAGAAACGATGAATAATTGCTTTAAGTCTTCGCTAATAGACTCCAACATAACTTTCATTTCTGCAGTTGGATATAGTGTAATGCTTGCATTTAATGACTTACCGATTACTTTTTCATTACGAGCTACTTCTAGTGCTTTTAACACGTCATCACGTAATGTCATAAATGCATCCCATTTTGTTTTTAACGCTTCCGCGTCATCTAATTGTACAGCTTCTGGCATATCAGTTAATTGTACACTTTCTTCTGTTACGCCTGGAATATATGGCCATACTTCATCAGCTGTATGCGGTAAGATTGGTGTTACAAGTTTCGTTAACGCAACAAGAACATCATATAATACAGTTTGAATTGCACGACGATCTTCGTGGTTTGCACCTTCAATGTATAAAATGTCTTTTGCAAAGTCTAAATAGAATGAACTTAAATCAATTGTACAGAAGTTATGAATTGCATGATACACAGCAGCGAAGTCGTATGTCTCATATGCTTCTTTAACTTTTGTAATTAAGTCATTTAATTTCACTAACATGTAACGATCTACTTCACGAAGTTCAGCTACAGCTACTGCATTTTCACTTGGATTAAAGTCGTCTAAGTTTCCTAATAAGAAACGGAATGTGTTACGGATTTTACGATACACTTCTGCTACTTGTTTTAAAATATCATCTGAAATACGTACGTCAGATTGATAGTCAACAGAAGATACCCATAAGCGTAAAATGTCTCCACCTAATTGATCCATAATTTTCTTCGGTACGACGATGTTTCCAATCGACTTACTCATTTTACGTCCTTCACCGTCTAGTACGAAACCGTGGCTTAATACGCCTTTATATGGTGCTTTACCTGTTACAGCAACTGCTGTTGATAATGAAGAGTTAAACCAACCACGATACTGGTCAGATCCTTCTAAATATAAATCAGCTGGACGCTGTAAATCTTCGCGCTCTTCTAATACCGCTTGGTGAGAAGAACCTGAATCGAACCATACATCCATGATGTCTGTTTCTTTACGGAATTCGCCATTTGGGCTACCCGGATGTGTAAACCCTTCTGGTAATAGATCTTTCGCTTCACGCTCGAACCATACGTTAGAACCGTGTTCACGGAATAAATCTGCTACATGGTTAATTGTTTCATCCGTAATAATTGGATCACCATTCTCAGCATAGAATACCGGAATTGGCACACCCCATGCACGCTGACGAGAAATACACCAGTCACCACGGTCACGAACCATATTATGAAGACGAGTTTCTCCCCATGCTGGTACCCATTTTGTTTCCGCTACAGCTTCTATTAATTCTTTACGGAATGCTTCAATAGACGCAAACCACTGTGCTGTCGCACGGAAAATAATTGGTTTTTTCGTTCTCCAATCATGTGGGTATGAATGTGTAATGAATGTTAGTTTCAGTAACGCGCCTACTTCTTCTAATTTTTCTGTAATTGGTTTGTTAGCTTTATCATAGAATAAGCCTTCAAATCCAGGTGCTTCATTTGTTAACACACCTTTATCATCGACTGGGCAAAGTACTTCTAATCCATACTTTTTACCAACAACGAAGTCATCTTCCCCGTGTCCTGGTGCTGTATGAACACAACCTGTACCTGCATCTGTTGTTACGTGATCTCCTAGCATAACTAATGAATCACGATCGTAGAATGGGTGTTTTGCAACTGTGTACTCAAGTTCGCTACCTTTTACTGTTTTCACAACTTCAGCATTTTCCCACTCTAACGTTTTTGCAACTGTCTCAAACAGCTCAGAAGCAATGATATATTTCTCATCATTTACTTTTACAATGCTATATTCAAGCTCTGGGTGAACAGAAATACCTAAGTTTGCAGGTAATGTCCAAGGTGTTGTTGTCCAAATGATGTACTTTTCATCACCTTCTAATACGTTCTTTCCATCTTTTACAGGGAATGCTACGTAAATAGATGCTGATTTTTTATCTTGATATTCAATTTCAGCTTCCGCTAAAGCAGATTCACTCGTTGGAGACCAGTAAACTGGTTTTTGACCTTTATAGATATAACCTTTTTTCGCCATGTCACCAAACACTTTAATTTGTTGTGCTTCATAAGCTGGCTCTAAAGTAATATATGGATTATCCCAATCTGCACGTACACCTAGACGCTTAAATTGTTCACGTTGACGTTCTACTTGTTCATATGCATACTCTGCACATAACTTACGGAACTCAGCAACTGTCATTTCTTTACGTTTTACACCTTTATTTGTTAAAGCTTGTTCAATTGGTAAACCGTGCGTATCCCATCCTGGAACATATGGTGCACTAAAACCAGTCATTGATTTATAACGAACAATAAAGTCTTTTAATACTTTATTTAATGCATGTCCCATATGAATGTCACCATTCGCATATGGAGGTCCATCATGCAATACAAATAAAGGACGACCTTTTGTATGTTCTTGTACTTTTTCGTAAATATTCATTTCAGCCCATTTTTCTTGCATTGCAGGCTCACGTTTTGGTAAATTCCCACGCATTGGGAACTCAGTTTTTGGCATCAGTAATGTATTTTTGTACTCCATGCTCAATTCCTCCTTACATGTATAAAAGAAATACTTAAAAAACGGAATAAAAAAGAGACCTTCTCATCCCAAAAAGGGACGAGAAAGTCTCCCGCGGTACCACCCTAGTAGATCATATACATATGTATAGAATCCTCTTTATATTCTTAACGCGAATACACGCCTACGCTTACTCTATTTGTTCAGCGCGGAACTCCAGGGTGATATTCCCACTATCTCCTTATCCTGAGCTTACACCATCCTCAGTTCGCTATATAAGGTTTGAAAAGGTACTTATCCCTATCTTCGTTTTTCTTAATAAATATGTTGTTTAAAATTATATGTAATAATGAGAAAAACGTCAAGCTTACACTGTTTCTTCTTTTTTCAACAGTTCATCTACTTCGTCTTCTAATTCAATTAGTTTATCCCAATCATCGTTGTTTAACATCTCAAGCTGTGTTTCTAATAACATACGGAAACGAGTTCGGAATACTTTCGCTTGTTTCTTTAGCTCTTCAATATCAAAAGCAACTTTTCTTGATTTTACTAATGCTTCGTTAATAATACGATCAGCATTCTTTTCAGCTTCACGCACAATTAATTTCGCTTCTTTTTGCGCATTACGTTTTACTTCTTCCGCTGCTTCTTGTGCAACAACGATAGATTTGTTTAACGTATCTTCAATATTAGAGAAATGATCTAACTTCCCTTCTAACTGCGCAACTTTTTCTTCTAAAGCTTTTTTCTCACGAATGACCAATTCATAATCTTTGATAATTTGATCAAGAAACTCATTTACTTGATCTTCATCATAGCCACGGAATCCGCGACCAAATTCTTTGTTATGAATATCTAATGGTGTTAACGGCACAACGCCACCTCCAAGTAGTTATCTAAATTTCCTCTTTCAATTATATCTTTTCTTCGACAAAATAGGAGGATTTCCTTCTAAAAAACCAATCATTTTAGTATACCATACAAAATTCTCCATTTGTCGCGTTTTGTTCTACCTTCTACAGAAAATAATTTACTTCGGCCATATCCTCTAACAGAAAAAACATCTCCTGGATAACATTCATACGAAGTTTGCTCCACTGTTTTCCAATTGACTTTTACTAAACCATTTTTTATGAAAGGTTGTACTTTCTGTCTAGATAAATGTAACATTTCAGCTAACATAACATCTAAACGAAGTGAAGAAACCGTTCCAGATTTCTCTCCCCACGTTTCATGTATCTGTAGAATTTTTTCTCCTTGCACTGACGCTAAAGAGACTTTTACTTTCCCTATTGATTGTAAGTTCATCTCAATATACGATACAATTTCTTTCGCAACTACAATTTGGGCACGATTTTCTTGCAGCAAAATATCACCACATTTTTCTCTTGTTAAACCAAGAGACATAAATGTACCTAATATTTGCCTATGTTCTAGCGTATAAAACTTGGAAGGATAGTCAATTTCTAATACTTCTACTTGAAATTCTTCTTCATTTAATTCTAGATAGTCTGGATAAATAAGTGCTCTTTTACGCTCTGCATTAGGCGTTGCACCACCAAATTGCACAGCAACATCACCTTGTCCTATTACCATAGAAACAATTTGTTGTTGCCTAGGATCAAGAAAATCCGTTAACTTCACTTGATGGTACTCCGCCGCTCGCTTCCACTCTAGCACTTTATCCACAAAGACCTCCTCATCAGGCCTAAAATGTTCGTAGATGCTCATGTATTTACCTTCTTACTATAAGAAATAGCTTAATAAACTGAACAAACCAGTTTTAGCAAGTTTCAACGCAAAGATTGCAACGATTGGAGAAATATCAATCATTCCAAGCGGCGGAATAAAGCGGCGGAATGGTTCTAAATACGGTTCACAAATACGTGCCAGGAACTCTCCAAAAGATGATTCCTTTGCACCAGGAAACCATGATAGGAGAATGTAAATAATAAGTGCCCACGAGTAAATCTCGATAGCATAACTTAACACTATAAAAACTGTTGTCATGGCGTATTACCACCTCTTTATATTTGTTTCTTCTTCTTCACCGAATAACTCTGAAATTGCACCAACAATATCTACATTTTCAGGTGTACACATAAATGTTTTCGGTCCTATTTTTTGAATGTCCCCGCCTATAGCGTATACAGTACCACTTAAAAAGTCAACGATACGCACCGCTTGATCAGTAGACATTCTCTGCAAATTAATTACAACAGCTCGTCTACCTTTTAAG
Source organism: Bacillus cereus group sp. MYBK216-1 (assembly GCF_051916495.1). Classification (NCBI taxonomy): domain Bacteria; kingdom Bacillati; phylum Bacillota; class Bacilli; order Caryophanales; family Bacillaceae; genus Bacillus; species Bacillus cereus group sp. MYBK216-1. The sequence goes on along the minus strand of NZ_JBQAGT010000004.1, from coordinate 482,167 downwards.
TGGTCCGCAATCCCTTGCGCTTCCGAATATGTGCGTGGTTCTAATAAAACAACTTTTGAAGATTGTTTTGCTGTTTCAATACTAACAACATTTTGCTTCGGTTGTGCTTTCGGAAACGTAACGTCTTGTTGTTCTGGTGGATCTTGCTGCTTTTTCATGTCTGTTTGCTCCTTTTCATAACCATATTGAGCTGCTTCTTTTTCTTCCGGTGTATCAAAAAAGAAGTATTTTACTTTTGACCAACTCATAATAAGATTCTCCTTCCTTTTACGCTTTTCCTACTAAAATCGTTCCCAAACGAATATATGTAGCCCCTTCTTCAATTGCAATCGTGTAATCGTTGGACATTCCCATTGATAATTCTTTACATGGCGCATGTAATAACTCTAGCTCCTGCACCTCTGTTTGCAGCATACGTAATTCCTTAAAACAGCGTCTGATTTCTTCCTCTTCTTCTGTAAATGGAGCCATCGTCATTAGTCCAACCACTTCAATTTTATCGAATTCTTGCAAACTTTGAATAAAAGAAACAACCTCTTCTATTGCCAATCCTTGCTTCGATTCTTCAGATGAGGTTTTCACTTGAATAAAGCATTTTACTTTCTTATCAGCACGTTTCTGAATTTCTTTCGCCAGGGAAAGACGATCTAACGAATGTAAATAATCAATTTCATTAATAATTTCTTTTACTTTTCTCGTTTGTAATGAGCCAATAAAGTGCCAATTAACTTTTGAACCGAAATGCTCGTATTTCTGTAAGAAACCTTCATTTCTATTTTCACCTAAATCGATAATTCCAGCTTCAATTACTTCGTTTGTTTTTTCAATCCCTACAGTTTTTGTAACTGCAACAAGTTTAATATCTTGCAACGAACGTCCAGCTCGAGCGCAAGATTCTTTAATAGCTTCGTTTACAATTACTAAATTTTCTTGTACTGTCACTTGCTTCCTTCCTCCTTAAAACCTATGAAACTCAACATTCTTCCTGTCTTACCTTGATCACGACGATGAGAGAAAAATAGTTGCTCTTCACAGCTTGTACAAAGAGATGACATTACAATATGCTCTTCTTTTATGCCTGCTTGTACACATAATATACGATTAATTTCTTTTAAATTAATTGCGTACTGCCCGTCAGAAATTTTTTGATGAGGAACAGCACCGCTAACTACTTCCTGTGCTGCTGTTAATACACGATCATCCACAACATAACAACAAGATCCGATCGACGGCCCAATTGCAACATGAATTTCATCACTTGAAATACCTTCTGCATCCCACTTTTGAATCATTTCCTTTGCAATCTCTTGTACAGTGCCTTTCCATCCAGCATGCGCAAGTCCTATCATACCATGTGATGGTGCATAAAAATAGAGCGGAACACAATCCGCGTAACAAGACGTTAACAGAACATCTTCATTACTCGTATAAATGCCATCTGTTTTTGAAATGCCGTCCTCATATGAATAGACGCCACTTCCCTTTTCCTGTTGCCCTACTTTTTCAACATGATGAGCATGAACTTGTTCAGAGCAAATCCAGTTTTCTAATGGTTTTTGTAACTTATTTGCTAAAATGCGTCTGTTTTCATGAACGTTCTCCACGATATCATTCACATGTAATCCTAAATTCATCGTATGAAAGGAGCCCGTACTTATCCCACCATCTTTTGTCGTAAATCCAGCAGTAATGTTTCCAAGTTCTTTCCACGCTTGTAAATACAGTATACCGTCCACATATTTAAATGGTTCTCTCATAATAAAGCGGCTCCTTTTAATTAAAATAACAGAAAAAAGCATGGTACTTCCTGTCTATTTTACCATACTTTTATTTTTTCATAATCCTAACAGAAAAAAAAGAGGAATTTGTAATATTCTTTATGAAATTGTCGGTGTTTGTATTGATTCTGTTACAGTATTAACAGGATTTACTCTTACAAGTATGACATCCTCTCCAATCTTCACAATTTCCTTCCAAGGAATTACAATCTCAACATCTTTTCCAAAAATACCTAGCATACGTGTCTGTTTGGAAATAATAACAGAACAAACTTTCCCTGTGTTCATATCAATTTCAATATCTCCAATATTCCCAATCCTTTTTCCATCTGAAATATTTATAACATCCTTCATCTGTAACTCTGAAATTCGTATCACCATTTTTATCCTCTCCCTTATATGACGAATTGGAAACTGTTTCTCATATTTACAGGAAGCCACCTATACGAAACACCATACTAGTTTCATTATATGAACACTAATCCCCTACTATGAGCACAAACTATATTACATATAAAAAGGTCTCACCATAATTGGTGAGACCTTATCCTTGAATCGTTTTATTCATTTGTTTAATGGCTGACTTCTCTAAACGTGATACTTGCGCTTGCGAAATCCCAATTTCTTCTGCAACTTCCATCTGTGTCTTTCCTTGGAAGAAACGTTTTCTAATAATCATTTTCTCTCTATCATTTAAACGCTTCATTCCTTCTTTCAATGCTAATTCTTCAACCCACTGCTCGTCCTTTTGTTTTTCATCACTTAACTGATCCATAACAAAGATAGGATCTCCTCCATCATTATAAATCGGTTCAAATAATGAAACTGGGTCTTGAATCGCATCTAAAGCAAATACTATCTCTTCATGAGTTACTTCTAGCACTTTTGCAATATCCATTGCTGTTGGTTCTTTTGAATTTTCTGCAATCAACTTTTCTCTTACTTGCAAAGCTTTATACGCAATATCTCGCAATGAGCGCGATACGCGAATCGGATTATTATCACGCAAATATCTGCGTATTTCCCCAATAATCATCGGCACAGCATACGTTGAAAATTTTACATTTTGGCCTAAATCAAAATTATCAATTGATTTCATAAGTCCGATGCAACCAACTTGAAATAAATCGTCAACATATTCTCCTCTGTTATTAAATCTTTGGATGACGCTCAGTACAAGACGTAAGTTTCCATTCACTAATTTTTCTCTTGCGCTTATCTCTCCACTTTGCATTTCACGAAATAATTTACGCATCTCTTCATTTTTTAATACTGGAAGTTTAGCTGTATCAACACCGCAAATTTCTACTTTGTTTCTCGTCAAAGTGTTCCCTCCTATCGGGAGTTGCTGTACAGTGTAAAGTATTTCCTTTGAAGGGGATTTTATGCATGTGGTTTTTTCATGATTTGTTATTTAAATTATCTTTCCTAATACAACTAAATAGAATAAGACCAGCCTACATAACGGCTGGTCTTATTCTTTACACCATTTTATTAAATTCTTTTCGTAATCTTTTTATAATTCTTTTTTCTAAACGCGAAATGTATGACTGTGAAATCCCAAGCATATCAGCCACATCTTTTTGCGTCTTTTCCTCTCCTCCAGCAAGCCCAAACCGAAGTTCCATAATTTGTTTTTCACGATCATTTAATTGGTGTAATGCTTTCATTAAAAGGTGACGATCTACAGTAGCTTCTAAATCTTTTGTAATAATATCATCATCTGTACCTAACACGTCAGACAATAACAGTTCATTCCCATCCCAATCAATGTTTAGCGGTTCATCAAAAGAAACTTCCGAACGATTTTTGTTATTTCGACGTAAATGCATTAAAATTTCATTTTCTATACAACGAGATGCATATGTTGCTAATTTTATTTTCTTTTCCGGATTAAATGTATTTACAGCTTTAATAAGGCCGATTGTTCCTATACTAATCAAATCTTCAATATTTATCCCTGTATTTTCAAACTTTCTTGCTATATATACAACGAGCCTTAAGTTACGTTCAATGAGTAATGACCTTGCTGCCTGATCTCCTTTTGGCAATTTATTCAAAAGAACTTCCTCTTCTTCTTTTGTTAACGGTGGTGGCAACGCTTCGCTTCCACCAATATAATAAATTTCATCGGTCTTAATTCCTAATTTCAGCAATACTTTATACCAAAGGTATACTAAATAAAATTTTAATTTCATCATATTATCCCGCCTCTCATTATTAAGCGATCACCATTTTTTGTGAAATCAACATTTTTGGATGCACAATACATTGATACTCCCCATTAGTAGACAGCTGTTGTGTATTTAATCCAATTAATACTTTGTTTACAACAATAGAACTACCTTCATGGTCAACTTGCACACTGTCAGGCTTAATTGCCCACAAAAATTGACTCTCTACTCCTACTGCACGGAAAGGAATTAAGCGTAATTTGGTCGCCCAACCAGAATCATTTTCTGGTATTTGAGGAATTTCTGTTTTGGAATAAATTTGCTCTGTTAACCAAGATGGTAAGCAATGTTCTAATGATGAAACATGCATAATCATAACGGGTGTTTTGGTTAATGGGTCGTAAAGTTGGTTCCCACTGTCAATAAGGCCTGCCAGTTCTAGTTCTTCTTCGGCTAATTGAATTTTTACTTTCACAATTTGATCATAGTGTATTTTCGTGACCTCTACGCTTTCAATACGCTTTTTAGAAAAATAATAAATTACTGGAAAACCAAAAATAACAAATAACCAACTAATTGGATCACCGTAAGAAATTGACTGAGATTGAACCAATCCATTTACCATTTCATTCGTTTGCAAAAAGAAATGAGTTCCAATTAATCCTCCGCCAACCATAAAGGTTACAAAGTAAAAAGTAAAAACAGTTTGTGCATAATTTCTAAATGTTGTAAACCCAAATGCTGTATACACAATAAGTAACGAGTACAGTAGTTTCATAATTGGATGTGTCATCATAGAAGCAAAAGGAGTAAAGGCAAAAATAACAATAGTTGAACCTATAAATGCCCCTAGCACAAGCCTCCATCTTTTGATTTTCTTTTTTAACACGGTAGCTGTTAATAAAAGCAAAAGAAAATCAATGCAGGCGTTTAACAACCAAACAACGTCGGCGTAAACAACCAAACAATTCACCTCTTTTTTCAAGTTGAGACTAGTATAATGCATATCCAATAGGAAAGTGTGTCAATTTGCGGAGGTGTTTTTTTGTTATTTTGTGATTTCTAGACATAATCTGTCGGTAAAAAATAAAAGTACAAATTCATAGAATGATATACTCTTATTTTCACCAACAAAATATATTGAAATATACGAAATAAAAAAAGACCTGCTTAGCAGGTCTTTTCCATTTAAAAAACAAAAAAGGAGCATGAAAGCTCCTTTTTTTATCGTCTACGACGGTTACGTAAAAATGCTGGAATATCGATATCATCTGAATCTGAATGACGCTCATGTACAACTGGCTCTTCACGCTTCATTTCGCGTTTTACTTCACGCTGTTTTGAAGGTTGAGCTACTGGTTGTTGCTGTTGTTGCGTGTGGTTCGCATTCGGACGGATAATTGGTTTTGGTGGTTGAGTTGCAATGCTATCATCAAAACCAGTTGCAATTACAGTTACAACGATATCATCTTTTAATCCTTCGTTAATAACAGAACCGAAGATCATATTTACTTCTGGATCTGAAGCTGAAGCTACGATATCTGCCGCTTCTTGTACTTCATATAAGCTTAAGTTAGCGCCACCCGTAATGTTCATGATAACACCTTGAGCTCCATCAATAGATGTTTCTAGTAATGGACTTGAAATCGCTTTTTTCGCAGCTTCTGCAGCACGATTTTCCCCGTTACCAGAACCAATACCCATTAAAGCAGAACCTCTATTAGACATAATTGTCTTTACGTCTGCAAAGTCTAAGTTAATTAAACCTGGCGTTGCAATTAAATCCGAAATACCTTGAACACCTTGACGTAATACGTTATCAGCTTCACGGAATGCTTCTAACATTGGCGTATTTTTATCAACAATCTCTAATAAGCGATCATTTGGAATTACAATAAGAGTATCTACATTTTCTTTAAATGCTGCAATACCAGATGCTGCTTGCGTCGCACGCTTACGTCCTTCAAAAGTAAATGGACGTGTTACAACACCAACTGTTAAAGCACCTAATTCTTTTGCAACTTGAGCAACAACTGGAGCAGCACCAGTTCCAGTTCCACCGCCCATACCAGCAGTTACGAAGACCATATCCGCACCACGAAGTGCTTCTTGGATCTGTTCTTTACTTTCTTCTGCAGCTTTTTTCCCTACTTCAGGGTTTGCACCTGCACCAAGTCCACGCGTTAATTTTCCACCAATTTGCATTTTTGTTTCAGCTTTTGATAGATTTAATGCTTGTGCATCAGTGTTCACAGCGATAAAGTCTACACCTTGTACACCGTGTTCAATCATACGGTTTACAGCATTGTTTCCGCCACCGCCGACACCGATAACTTTTATATTCGCTAATTGATCTTGAGTAGTATCAAACTCTAACATGTCGAAATCCCCCTAGAACCTCATTTTTCGTGTCCAATTTTAATCCCATAAATAACGGAATACACGTTTTACTTTTGACATCATGCGGTCATCATTTTGATTATTATTGTTTTGATTACGAGTTTTTTGTTTCGCGGGTTGCTGTTGTACCGGCGTTGGTGCTGGTGCTGGTACTGGTTCAAAATGCTCTTGCTTTTCCTGCACATTTTTCCCACGTAATTTAGCTTTTTGATAAGAATGTTTAATTAATCCAACTCCACTTGTATATTGGGGCTCACGCACACCAATATAATCAGGAGTTGCTACACGAACATTTTCATGTAAAATATCATATGCAAGATCAAGAACACCTGGCATAGAAGCAATTCCGCCAGTTAGTACATAACCAGAAGCCACTTGCTTTACTCCTAACTTACGCACTTCATCTTGAACAAACATTAAAATTTCCTCTACACGAGCCTCTATTATATCCGATAATTCCAACTGAGAATATTGTTCTGTTTGGTCGCTTCCCATAATAGGAACCGTAAACATCTCTTCTTCAGATGCTGTATCATAAAAAGCATGTCCATATTTCAACTTAATTTGATCTGCATTTTCTGTTGAAGTTTTCAACCCAATCGCAATATCTTTCGTTATATGGTCTCCACCTAATGGTAATACGCTCGTCGCTTGTAACTCTCCATCTTTAAAAATAGATAAAGTTGTAGATCCTCCCCCCATATCAACAAGGGCTACTCCTCTATTTTTTTCATCTGAAGATATAGCAACTGTTGCAGCCGCTAAAGGTTGAAGACAAATATCAACAATTTCAAGACCTGCTTTTTCTACACAACGAAGTAGGTTATGTAGTAAAGTTCTCGAGCCTGTAATAAGTGTACCTTCCATTTCTAATCTTACACCGATCATCCCGCGTGGATCGTTAATCTCGTCAAGACCGTCTACGATGAACTGTCGAGGTACCACATCAATAAACTCACGTTCTGGAGCAATTGACACAACTTGTGCTGCATCTAGAACGCGTAAGACATCTTCATTCCCGATTTCACGATCTTCATTTGAAACAGCGACTACTCCGTGACAAGGAAGTAGCTGTACCTGGTTTGCATTGACACCTACTACAACTTGCTCAATGTGGATTCCCACCATGCGCTCAGCTTGTTCAATTGCTTTTTTAATTGATCGAACAGTCTCATCTATATCAACTATCGATCCCTTCTTTAAACCATTTGATTTTACATTTCCAACACCAATAATGTTTAAGCTGTCATTAACCATTTCACCAATGATGACTTTAACATTGGATGTACCGATGTCAAGACTAACATATATTTCATTGCTGTTCATTCTTTGGCACCTCCTTCTTTATTTATACCATACAACTCAATATATGGAACAACAATCGCAACTTTACTATTTATAAGAAAAATATTCAACGTCTTTATACGTTTCCCTTTTTTAACCCTATATTTTTCTTATTTTTATTTAGCATTCAATTAAGAATATCGCAGTAAACTATGAATAACTGCTTATCTTGAAATAATTCTATTTCGAGTGTAAAGTTTACCGCCAAGTATAAGTCTACACTAAGATGTACTCATAGAAAAGTGAAACTTGTACCAATACTAGTATGAATCTAAGAATTTTTACATATTTTTCATCAAATGAACCATTCTTCTAAATTCATATACATATAACAGAACATTCGTTCTGTTTTTTCTGCTATAACCAGCGAAAACTACCATTCTATTCTTTTTTTTCTTCCACACCTAATTCTTTCGTATATGCACCTACTTCTAAGTCAATTAATACCTTCTTACCTGGCTCAATTGTTTTTAAAATAAGCGGATAGGTTTCCATACGTTTTGCGAAATTTCGAATCGTAGTGCTCACTTCATAACCCTCATTCATATATAAAGTAAGATGATCTTCATTCGCATTCGTTGGTGAATAGCGAATTTCCGAAATAGATTTTAAAATAGCTGGTGTTAATTTTTCTAGTTCAGTGATTAACTCCTTCATTTTCTCTTCTTTAAAAGGTTCAAAAATCGGTGCTGCAACAGGAAGTTTTCCATTAGGTAGTACATCAAGCGTTTTTCCATTCTCTAATAACGGTTGTAATTTTCCCTCTTTATTTATATAACCAATCGTTAAATATTCTTCGATATGAATATCAATCTTGTTTGGAAAACGTTTTTTTACATTTACTGCTTTAATTTCTTTTCGCTTCGTTAAGTTTTCTTCAGCTTTATGTGCTGTCACTCGGAAATAACTTGTATCATATGTCACGCCCGAATCCTTCATTACTTGTTCATCCGTCATATAGTGATTTCCAAACACACTAATCTTTTTTATATTACTAAGCGGAGACCGAAAATAAATTAAAAAGAGCACTAATAAAAATAAAATTGATATGTATAAAATCAATCGATGATTAACATTTTTTTTGTTTTTTTTCTTTTGATTTTTCAATTTTGGTACACGATCTTGTAGTTTAATCACTTTACTATTATTCATGTACGATCCCCCTATGTAACATAAAGAACGGCATGTTCCTCATGCCGTTCTTATCTTCTTATTATAACATAAATGATAATGAGCGGAATGAATAACCGTTATCTTCCAATGATTTCTACTTCTGTGTGCATATCTACATCAAATTTATCCTTAATTGTATGTTTTATTAATTCAATTAAGGACAATACATCTTGCGCTGAAGCTCCCCCGGTATTAACAATAAAATTGCCATGCATTTCAGAAATTTGAGCTCCACCAATCCTATAACCACGAAGCCCTGCTTTTTCTACTAAATCTCCTGCAAAATGTGGGATTGGATTCCGAAATACACTTCCTGCACACGGATAATTCCATGGTTGCGTTTCACGGCGGTAATCTTTATTATTTTGCATGCTACGTACAATTTCTTCACGTTTTCCCGCCTGTAATTGAAACTCTGCCTCTAAAACAATACCAGGACGTTTCGTTTGCAATACAGATGCCCGATAAGAAAACTCCAGTTCTCTATTCGTTAACCAGTCAATTGTACCGTCTTCAAACAGAATGAGAGCCTTCGATAATACACTCGATATATCTGATTTATGTGCACCTGCATTCATATATACTGCACCACCGACACTTCCTGGAATACCGCTTGCAAACTCCAATCCAGCTAACCCTTGACGACTAAGTAAAGTTGACAATTTAATAAGAGGATATCCACTACCAACTCTTACCTTATGTTTTTCGACCTCTAAGTGATCTAATCCTTCTCCTAAACGAATAACAACACCTTCTATGCCTTGATCAGATACAAGAAGGTTTGAACCGCGCCCAATTACAGTCCACTTCGTTTTGTATTGCTTTACTAACTGTAATGTTTTTTCAATACCGGCTACATGCTTTGGCACAATTAAAATATCCGCTGGTCCACCTATTTTCATAGTTGTATAACGTGCTAACGACTCGTTAACTAAAACACGACCAACGTCTGCTTCTATAAGCTCATTTACTAATTGTTCCATAGACAATCTCCCCCATATTAAGTCTCCTTATGACAATAATATGCAGGGCGTTCACCTAACGTTATCCCTCTATTTACGGGCAGTACGACTCCTAAATCAAAATTCGGTAGAAACAAAGAAAGTAGGCGGAATCGGGATGCCCGTAAATATCCGATTAGTGAAGGGTAATAATCAATGAGAGAGAATCACTCCCCACTGATTAAAGCCTCACTTTATTTTTTTACAAGCTTATTCATTACTTCATACAGCTTATTTGCTGCATCTGGAATACCTAGTTGCTTAGCAGCTAGCTTCATATTTTGTAATGTTTGTGCATCTAATAAAATCTCATCAATATCACGAATAAGTGTTTCAGCTGTTAAATCTTTTTCAAGTAACATTTTTGCCGCTCCTTTATCAACAACTGAACGTGCATTCTTTTCCTGATGATTATTGGTTACATACGGACTCGGTATTAACACACTTGGTTTTCCTAACGCTGTTAATTCTGCAAGTGTTGTTGCCCCAGCCCTTGAAACAACAAGGTCTACACCAGTTAGTACCTCTGGCATATTATGAATGAACGGCTTAATAATAACATTGCTTGGGTTCCCTTTTTGCTTAACGGCTTCCATCACTTTGTCATAATGTACTTCACCTGTTACATATAGTATTTCGTAGCTTTTGTTCCCAAACTGTTCAATTGCTTCAACGAAGGCATCGTTAATCGGTCTAGCCCCACGACTTCCACCAAATATAAGTACAGACTTTTTAGGAAGAGAAAGCCCAACTGAACGTTTCCCTTTCATTCCATTTTGATCCATTACCTCTGATGCCCGCGGATTACCTGTCATTACCACTTTTGACTCTGGAAAATGCTCTATAGCTGCTTCAAAACAAACAGCAACTTTATTTACATAACGGCTTAAAAATTTATTCGTTACACCTGGTACACTATTTTGTTCGTGTACAATAGTTGGAATACCTAATTTGGCTGCAGCGTATACAACTGGCCCACATACATAGCCACCCGTTCCAATTACGATATCAGGATTAAAACGACGAATATATCGTTTACTATCCTGTACACCTTTTAGAAAACGCATTACTGTTTTCACATTATCTAATGATATTTTTCGTTTAAATCCACTTATAACAATAGATTGAAATGGTACACCTGCTTTTGGAACGATTGTACTCTCTAGTCCATTTTCCGTACCAATATATAAAAATCTTGCTTCTGGATTTAACTTTTTTATTTCTCTAATTAAAGCAAGAGCTGGATAAATATGACCACCAGTACCCCCACCACTCACTAATACACGCACTACTAACTCCTCCGCTTCTTATTTCCATTATATTTATTTCTATATACATATTGCATTTTTACACACATACGAAAAACCCTGTCTTATAAACAGGGTTTAGTAGCGAGAATGGCGACTTATATTTAATAATACACCTACTGCCATTAACATTAATGTCAAACTTGATCCACCATAACTTAAAAACGGCAAGGTAATACCCGTAACAGGCATCAGTCCTGTTACAACACCAACATTAATCATTACTTGAATCGCAATCATCGCCACAATACCTACTGCTAAAAACGTACCATATAAATCTGGCGCTCCTAATGCGATACGAATCCCGCGCCATAATAATAGACTAAATAATAATAACACAAATGAACCGCCAATAAAACCTAATTCCTCGGATAAGATTGCAAATATAAAGTCAGTTTGTGGTTCAGGTAAATAAAGGAATTTTTGTCTACTTTGTCCAAGTCCAAGCCCAAATAATCCACCAGGTCCAATTGCGAGTAATGATTGGATAATTTGAAATCCACTTCCGAGCGGATCTGACCACGGATCTAAATATGATGTAATGCGTTTCATTCGATACGGTGCTGATGCAATTAACCCTATAAATCCTGCTACACCAATCAAACCAAACATTGCAAAGTGAAAGACCCTCGCTCCCGAAATAAATATCATAATGATACATGTCCCAACCATTACCGTTCCTGTCCCAAGGTCTGGTTGTAACATAATCATCCCAAAAGCAAGAAACACAAAAGTAAGTGCCGGTAATAAACCACGTTTAAAAGATGTAATCAATTTTTGCCGTTCTGCTAAAAACTTTGCCAAGAAAATAATCATCGCAAACTTCATAAATTCTGACGGTTGAATCGAAAATGCACCGATTCCAATCCAACTTCGTGCTCCTCCTCGAACAAGACCTACTCCAGGAATAAGAACGAGAATAAGAAGAATGAAGCAAACTAGCAAAATCACTTTTGAATACGTACGCCACACCCAATAATCAATTTTCATAATAAAAAACATAGCTACTACACCAAGACCCGCAAACAGTAATTGTCTTTTTGCAAAAAAGAATGAGTCCCCCATTTTATAAGAGGCCCAAACTGCACTCGCACTATAAACCATAATCATTCCGATTGTCAACAATGAAAGTGTTACGATGATGAGAATAAAATCAGGCGTTTTCTTCATTACCCACAAACACCACCTCTTTAGGCAGAACCTTTTGCCCTATGTAACAAAACATCAGTAGGTGTTAGCCTACTGATGTTTTGATTTACTTTATATAAGTTTATGCACAGCTTGTATAAAAATGTCTCCTCTTTCTTCAAATGTTTTAAATTGATCCCAGCTTGCACACGCTGGAGAAAGAAGAACGACATCACCATCTTTAGAATGAACATAAGCTTTCACCACTGCTTCATCTAAAGTATCGACACTTTCAATTATATCTAATCCCGCTTTTTCTGCCGCTCTTACTAGTTTAGGAGCTGTTTGTCCAAATGTTACAATCGCTTTTACATTTTTGAAATACGGAATTAAATCATCGAATTCATTTCCTCGATCAAGCCCACCTGCTAGTAACACAATCGGTTGTGTAAACGCAGATAGTGCTTTCTCAGTCGCTAACATATTCGTTGCTTTTGAATCATTATAAAACTTACGGTTGTTAATCGTTGTTACATATTCCAAACGATGTTTTACACCCGTAAAACGTTTTAACACGACCGTAATTGCTTCATTAGAAGTACCTAATAATTTCGCAATACTCATCGCAGCTAAAATATTTTCTAGATTATGTTGACCAGGTAAAACGATATCGCTTACTTCAACAACTTTTTCACCTTTGAAATAAAGAGCGTTATCTTTTATACACGCGCCATCTTCAATTTCTTTCGTTGTCGAAAACAGGATTTTTTGACCTTTAGAATACGCAGACAAAGCCATCACATCTGCATCATCCGCATTTATTACACTATAATCATTTTCTGTTTGATTTTTAAAAATATTTGCTTTCGCTAAACCATATTCTTTCTTCGTCCCATGATAATCTAAGTGGGCCTCAAATAAATTTAAAAACGCAGCAATTTTAGGTTGGAACAATTCTACTCCCATCAATTGAAACGATGAAAGTTCTGTAACTACAACTTCATTTTCTTTTGCATCCTGTGCTACTTCACACGCTACAGTTCCAATGTTCCCTGCAATTACAGGATGCTTTTGTCCTTCTTTTAGCATTTCAAATGTCAGCATTGTCGTCGTCGTTTTACCGTTAGACCCCGTAATCCCAACAAATGGTGCTTCTGAAATACGATATGCTAATTCAACTTCCGTAACAATCGGAATTTGCTTTTCTTTCGCAGCAACTAGTATTTGATTAGAATACGGGATTCCTGGATTTTTTACTACAAGAGAAATATTTCTCTCTAATAATTCTAAAGGATGGCCACCACATACAACGTCCATTCCTTTTGCTTGTAATTCTGCAGCAAGTACATTCTCTGCTAAAGGCTTTCCGTCATTTACAATAACATTTGCCCCTAACTTTTGTAACAATGTAGCTGCTGCATAACCACTTTTTGCAATGCCTAATACAAGAATATTCTTATTTTGAAATTCAGTTACAGTTTTCAATTACATCCACACCCCGATATAAATTCCTAACACAGCTAATAAAAATCCTGCAGACCAAAACGTCACAACAACACGCCACTCTGACCAACCACATAATTCATAATGATGGTGTAATGGACTCATTTTAAAGACACGTTTTCCTGTTGTTTTAAATGAAATGACCTGAATGATAACCGATAAAGTTTCCATTACGAATACTCCGCCAATAATTACAAGTAGCAATTCTTGTTTTAATAAAATCGCTACAGCTGCAATGGCTCCACCTAAAGCTAATGAACCTGTATCTCCCATAAACACTTTTGCTGGATTCGCATTGAATACTAAAAATCCAAGTACAGCTCCTACAACTGCCATACAGAATATCGCTACTCCAAATTGCTCTTGTGCCACAGCAATAATACTAAATGCTCCAAATGCAATAGCAGCTGTTCCTGATAATAAACCATCTAAACCGTCAGTTAAGTTAACTGCATTCGATCCACCAATAAGCATAAATAGTACAAGTACAAAATACGCCCAACCTAATTCAAACTTAACATCCGTTCCTGGAATCATGATGTATGTGTGGAACGCTTGCCCTTTTCCAATTAAAAAGAATGCAATAGCAATAACAAGCTGACCTACTAATTTTTGTTTTGATGTTAAACCAAGATTTCTCTTCTTAACTACCTTTATGTAGTCATCTAAAAATCCGATCAATCCGTAACCAAATGTCACTAATAGTAATAACGAAACCTCTGCACCTAAATGATTAAACTTAATCGCCATAATAAGTGAAGTTACCATCATAGATACGTATATGACGATACCACCCATTGTCGGTGTCCCTGATTTTTTTTGATGTGACTTCGGTCCCTCATCACGAATACTCTGTCCGAACTTTAATTTTCTTAAAAATGGAATAAACAATGGCGAAAGGGCAACAGAAATTAAGAATGCTACCCCAGCCGTTACTAATAAACCTTGCTCAAGCACATGTAGTCCTCCTCTCACGTTGTTACTCTTCGTTGTTTAAACGCCCTGTAATTGCTTCTTTTGCAACTTCACGATCATCAAAATGATGAACTTCTTTACCAATAATTTGATACGTTTCATGACCCTTACCAGCAATAATAATGATATCATCTGCTTTCGCTTTAGCGATTGCATGGTGTATCGCTTCTTTTCTATCAATAATCACTTCATAATTATTTCCACGTGCACCATGTACCATATCATCTAAAATAACCGCTGGATCTTCACTTCTTGGATTATCTGATGTGTAAATTGCATGAGTTGCATATTTTGTTGCAACACTTGCCATTATCGGTCTCTTCGTCCGGTCCCTATCGCCGCCACAACCAACGATACAATACACATCACCTTTTGCAAATTGTTTTGCAGTTTTTAATACATTTTCTAAACTATCCGGCGTATGTGCGTAATCAACAATAACTGTATAATTTTGCCCTCCATCAACAACTTCAAAACGCCCTGGAACCCCAGCTAGTTCCTTTATAACAGCAATGATTGTTTCTAATTTCACACCCGAAACAAGTCCTGCTGCTGTTGCTGCAAGTACGTTATATACATTAAATTTACCTATTAATTTCATCGTAACATTTACACTTTCATATGGTGTGACAAGCGTAAATGTAGTCCCGCCACTCGTCATAACGATATTTTTTGCCATAATGTCACTTGTTGTATCAATACCATATGTTACAACTGTTGCTGCAGTACTTCTCATATACTCTTCTGTTACATTATCATCGCTATTCAGCACAGCGTACTTTTCACGATTATGATTATAACTATTGCCAAGCTGTGCAAATAGTAACCCTTTTGCATGTTTATATTCTTCCATCGTTTTATGATAGTCTAAATGATCTTGTGTTAAATTCGTAAACACCGCTACATCGTAATCACATCCGTGTACACGACCAAGATCTAACGCATGTGACGAGACCTCCATTACCGTGCTGTCCACACCTTGTTCAACCATTTTTGAAAACGTCTGTTGAAGTGTTAGTGCATCTGGTGTTGTATTTTTCACCTCAAATGTTTCATCACCGATTTTCATATTAATCGTTCCAATTAGCCCTGTTTTATGACCATGTGCTCGCATAATCTCATCCATAATATGCGATGTTGTTGTCTTTCCATTTGTACCTGTAATTCCGATTAAATGTAACTTGTGTGTCGGTTGACCATAAAAATAATCAGCTAAAACCGCTAACGAACGAAAAGTATTTTTCACAAGTACAACTGGAACGTCAACATCAATTGGTCTTTCCGCAACAATAGCAGCCGCTCCTTGTGCCGCTGCTTGCTTAGCAAAATCATGGCTATCAACCGTATATCCTTTCATACATACAAATAAGCTTCCCTCTTTCACTTTACGTGAATCAGCTTCTATAGATGTGATTTCTGGATTTTCTTTTGGAACAACTGGAAAATCATGCAAACATGATACAAGTGTATGCAACTTCATTTCACTAAACCCTCTCTACATTGTTTATTTATCTTTTTTCAGTAAGCAACACATTACCTCCTATATAAGGAGGTAAGTGCTACTGACCTATTTATGAATGAGACACTTACTGTCTCAAATTAAGTAACTGTTCTATAAAGAACTCACTTCCACCAATTGTACCATAAAACGTACTATGTTACCTTTAATTCCCGAAGTAAATTCTAATTTTTGAGCCTTCTTTTACTTTAGCTCCCGCTTCTGGTGATTGTTTAATTACTTTCTCTCCATCTCCACTTATATCAAGCTTCAAATCGACGAGTTGTGTTTGTAAGTCTTTCTTTTTCATTCCAATTAAATTCGGAACTTCTACAGTTGGTGTATCGCCCCATTTATATTCTTTCTCAACTTGTTCTTTTCTCGGTTTCACTCCCATAACAGGAAGCGCATCTCGAAGGATATTCCCGACAATTGGAGCTGCTACCACTCCACCAAACTGTGTAACCCCTTTTGGATTATCAACAGCTACATACACAACAATCTCTGGATCATCCGCTGGAGCAAATCCGATAAAAGATACTATATAATTATTCTCTAAATATTTACCATCTTTCACCTTTTGAGCAGTACCCGTTTTTCCACCTACACGATACCCATCAATATAAGCACCTTTACCAGAACCTTTCGCTACAACATTCTCTAATGCATAACGAACTTTTTCTGAAGTTTCCTTGGAAATAACTTTTCTTTTCTCAACAGGTGTCTTTTTACTAACAACTTGATTATTTTTCGGATCAATAAACTCCTTAGCTATATACGGCTGATACAATGTTCCACCATTTACAGCCGCCGCTACAGCTGCTACTTGTTGAATCGGTGTAACAGAAACCCCTTGGCCGAATGAAGTTGTTGCTTGCTCTACTGGACCAACTTTATCTAAATTAAATAAAATCCCACTGCCTTCACCTTGCAAGTCAATTCCAGTCTTCTGCCCAAAACCAAAATTACGAATGTATTTAAATAATCGGTCTTTACCAAGGCGATCACCAAGTTCAATAAATCCCGGGTTACATGAGTTTTGAACGACTTCTAAAAACGTTTGACTGCCATGACCTCCTGCTTTCCAGCATTTCAATCTAGCTCCACCTACTTCAGCTGCTCCATCATCATAAAACGTATCCTTCTCTAAGTCTACTAAATTTTCATTCAATGCTGCAGCTAATGTAATGATCTTAAATGTTGAACCAGGCTCATACGTACTCCATACAGGTAGATTTCTGTTATACACTTCTGGAGAGACACTTTGAAAATCCGCTGGGTCAAAACTCGGTCGACTAGACATGCCTAAAATTTCACCATTTTTAGGATTCATTGCAATCGCAATCATACCGTCAGGATTATAAGTTGACTCCGCAATATTCATTTCTCTTTCCATAATCCTTGTAATACGCGCATCGATTGTTAATCCTAAATTTAAACCAGCTTCTGGTTTTTTGAAATCATCACCAACATTAGGCATCCTTTGTCCTTTCGCATCTGCAAAAAAACGCACATGACCTTTGTCCCCATTTAGCTCTTTATCATAATATTTCTCTAGTCCCATAAGACCTTGGTTATCGCTACCTGCAAAACCTAATACATGTGATAAAAAGTTTCCAAATGGATAGTACCGGATAGAATCCTCTGCGATATACACGCCCTTCAAACTTAATCCTCGTACTTCTTTCGCTTTGTCATGTGATATTTTCCTTCCGCCTTTATCTAACCTTACAATTGATTCTTTTTTTGTAATCCTTTTATAAATCTCATCTTTTTCCACACCTAATACTGCAGCTAACTTCTCTGCAGTCTCTGCTGGTTTTTCAATTTGCCTCGGTACAACAAAGACAGTTGGAGCACTTTTATTCGTGGCAAGTTCCACACCATTTCGGTCTAAAATTTTCCCACGTTCGGGTTCAAAAGTAATATTACGACTCCATGAATCTTTCGCACGATCCGTTAACATATTCCCAAGAAAAAATTGCACATATCCAAGACGAATATCGATAATAGTGAAAATAAGTATACCTGATATAAGTATAAAAATAAGTCGTTTTCTAACTGTTACATTTGATACACGCATATCGGAACAAGCCTCCCTTACGCCTAGCTTGTTCCAATATATGCTTGTACTTATTTAATTAGAACTTATTCTCTTTTACCATTACGGCTTTTCTGCTTCTTGCTGTGGTTCGAGTGGCGGTACGAGTGTGACACCTAATTCTGTACCAGGTTGTAATAATGTTCCTTCCGCCACACTTTGTTCTGTTACGTATCCTGTACCAGAAGGTTTCAAGTTAAGCTGTAATGTCTTCGCTAAATTCATAACATCACGCAGTGCCCATCCTTGTATATTTGGCATTGTAGGCTTATCTCCTACCAAGAAGACTCGGTCGCCTTTTAATGTTTGTTCAGTCGCTTTTGGTACTTGTTGCTGTACTTTCCCTTCACCTAGTACGATTGGACGAAGTTTTGCTTTATCAATCGCTTTCCCCGCTTCAGCCATCGTTTTACCAGTTACATCTGGAACAGTAGTTTGTTGTTCTTTCAGATGTTTTTTCGGAGCTTTCACTTCATTTGGCTTAATCTTTAAATACTCTAAACTATTTTTTGTTACATATTTAAAAATATCAGCTAAAGGTTGTGCACCGTTCTCATCATCTTTTAATTTCGGCTGTTTAACAGCTACATACACAACAAGTTGTGGATCGTCCATTGGTGCCATACCTAAGAATGAGAATATATAATTCTGTCTTCCTGTCATATAGCCCCCTTTTCCATCCGGAATTTGCGCTGTACCTGTTTTACCACCAACTGAATATCCATCAATTTTATAAGCTGTCCCTGTACCTTTCGGAGATGTAACAACACGTTCTAATAACTGTCTTACTTGCGCTGCTGTTTCCTTTGTAACAGGTTTTCCTACTTCTTCTGGCTTATGTTCTAATTTTACTTTGTCTGTTATTGGGTCTACAATTTTATCAATTGCATAAGGTTTCATCATTTTTCCATCATTTGCAATGGCCGTTGCAGCTTGTACAAGCTGAATTGGTGTTACAGTGGAACCTTGTCCAAAAGCTGTTGTCACTTGCTGTATTTGCTGATCAAATAAAATTGTATTCGATCCTTCATCTGATAAATCAATGTTCGTTTTTTCATCTAATCCAAAACTATGAATATATTTTCGGAAACGTTCTGGACCAAGTTTTTGATCTCCTAAAATTGCAAACGCTACGTTTGAAGAACGCTCTACCCCTTCATCAAACGTGATAGAGCCCCAACCAGCACCGCCGTTATGATCTTTTATTTTCCTATTTCCGACTTGATATGTCCCAGATTGATAATAATCTTGTCCTTTGTACACACCTTCATTAATAGCTGCCGCTAACGTGAAAATTTTCATTGTTGATCCAGGTTCAAATGCATTGGCAATTGCGTCATTGAAGAAATATTTAATTTGGCGATCATTAGGGTCATAACTAGGTTTAGTAGACATCGCTAATATTTTTCCGGTTTTCGGATCTGCAACAATCCCTATTAAACTTTCTGGCTCATATTGCTTACTTGCTGCTTTCATCGCATCTTCTAAATAACTTTGGACACGTTGATCAATTGTCAAATACGCGTTATCTCCATTTTTAGGTGCCTTTACATTAACTTTTCCACCATCAAGGGACACACCTTTACGATCACCTGTATATGCTACTTCTCCATTGGAAGCACTTAAGTATTTATCCAAGCTTTTCTCTATGCCAAATTGACCTACCGAGGTTCCATTCTCATTTGGTTTTGCATGACCTATAACGTAAGATGCAAAATCACCGTTTGGATACACCCTTGCATTTTCTGTAATAAAAGATATTCCCGGCAACTTCAACGCTTCTATTTGTTCCTTCTTTTCTTTCGTCAAATCCTTACCTAACGTTCCAAATTCGACTTGACTTCTACCTTCCTTATTTAAAGAAGCTAAAATATCCTCTTCGCCTTTTCCAAGTACTCCTGCAATTTTCTTTGCAGTATCTTCTTTATTCTCAACAGAGTTAGCTCCTTTTAGCGCAGCTACTATTTTATAAGAGTTTGCGTCTTGCGCTAACACATGACCGTTTTGATCATAAATAGTTCCTCGGTTCGCTTCAAGAACTCCTTTTTTACTATGCTTTTGTTTAGCAAGTGCATCTAAATCCTGATTATGAACTGTTCCTGTTGATTGTATGTAAAAAAATCGGGCTAATAACAGCAAAAAGAGCAGGAGGAAAAATATCATAAAATAACCTGCTCCCTTATTGGTATGAAATTTAGTCATATTCTTCTTCATCGTTCCTTCACACCTATTGCCTTATTTGAGGCCTTTCACATTATTCGCATTAATTTCTAGCCCGTGTTTTTTTGCAACTTCAGCGATTCGTTCATAGCGACTTAACTTCTCTACTTCAGCTTGTAATTCTTGATTTTCTTTTTGCTGCTGTACAATTTTTTCTTCTATCGTCGCTGCTTCTACATTAACTTGATAAAGGCCTGCTTTATTTCCAATAAACGCGACACAGGCATACAATAAAAAGCCAATAAACGCTACATACAACAGTTTTTCGATTCTTGTAATTTTCGCTTTAACCTTCGGCTTAGCCATCTGCTGTGGGGGCGTTTGAATTTGCACCTCTTCTTGCGCTTGTTGTTTGTACTTTACAGCTAAATTAGTCATACCTCTCTCTCCCTTTTATCGTTTTTCAGCGATTCTCAACTTCGCAGAACGCGCACGATTATTTTCTTCTAGCTCTATATCAGAAGGTAAAATCGGTTTTCTTGTAATAAGCTTTAATTTCGGCTTAAATTCATCAGGAATAATCGGTAATCCTGGCGGCAATTGTGGCGTTGTACTATTTCGCTTAAACGTTGTTTTACAAATACGATCTTCTAATGAATGGAATGTTATAACACTAACCCTTCCACCTGGCTTAACCATCTCAATAGCAGATTCCAATGCTTCTTCAAATACTTTTAATTCATCATTTACAGCTATACGAATTGCCTGAAACACTCGCTTAGCAGGATGCCCACCCGTTCTACGAGCTGGAGCCGGAATACCTTCTTTAATTAGCTCTACTAATTCTCCTGTCGTTTCAATAGCTTTATTCTCACGATAAGCTTCAATTTTTCTTGCAATTTGTTTTGAAAATTTTTCTTCACCGTATTGGAAGAAAATCCTTACAAGTTGTTCATATGACCAGCTATTTACAACATCATACGCTGTTAATGGGGCATCTTGATCCATCCGCATATCTAGCGGTGCATCATGATGATAACTAAAGCCTCGTTCTGGTGTATCTAATTGTGGGGATGAAACACCTAAATCAAATAAAATACCGTCTACTTCTGTTATACCTATTTCCTGCAGTTTTTCAGCTAAATAACGGAAGTTACTCTTTACTGTTATAAACTGTTCACCGTATGAAGAGAACTTTTCTTTCGCGTTTTGAATCGCTATCTCATCTTGATCAAACGCTATTAATTTTCCACCTTCAGTTAATTGGGATAATAAATAAGAACTATGTCCTCCTCCCCCCAGTGTACAATCTACATATGTACCATCTGGCTTTATATCTAAGCCGTCTACTGTTTCCTTTAAAAGCACTGTTACGTGTTTAAACATTGTTGCACCTACTCTTTTTCCAATTAATTATGTTGAATGTATCCCTTCCTCTAAACACATATTTCACGCTTAGAGAATGAAATAATACGAAAGAACGACTCATTTAACTTACCAACAAAGGCAACATACTATACAAATCGCTATTTTCTTTTATTATATACTAAATTTTATCATCTTTTGCGGGAATTTAAATAAAAAACTGTCGAAAAAACGAATAATACGTTTACATTTTGTGCTATTTTGTCATATATTTAAGTATCCAGCACAATTACCATATCCAACATTTTTTGATTGATAATTCAGAAAAGAATCACTTCACAGTAAATTCAACGGAATAAAAATAAAATCCTGCTCCAAAGAGCAAGATTTTATAGTTTTATAACATGATGTTTTCCGTCCCAAGAAAAAGGGTTTTCCATTACACGATCAACGAAATCCAAACCAAACTGATTTAAATAATAACATACATTCCACACACGTTCTTGTGGTGCACCTAATGGACGAAGTGCGAATTGTATACGACGGAATTTATTTAGCTGAACCTCATACTTTTTCTCAACATTTCTTTTCAACATTCTTTCCAGCAATTCAATTTGTTCATTAATTTTCAATTCGTTTTTCCCTGCAAACGCACCTAACCCTGGCTCTATTTTCTTTACAAATTGCTGTAAAGATGTATGAATATCAGCAATTTCTTTTTTCGCCTTTTCAAAATGATCATCAATCGGTTCCTCTATTTGATTGGACAACCAGTTTTCACGCAATTTATCGACATCATTTAAAAATGGATCACTTTCTCTCAATTGCAAATCAAATAAATCTGTCGCTATATCTCTCTCCATATAAGTAATTGTAAGACGAGGAACGACAGGTGGCATTTGAAAACCGACAGTATGGAATACTTGTTGTAATTCACTCCAATAAGCTAATTCTCCTGGACCTCCAATAAATGCGAGCGTAGGAAATACATACTCTTGCATAAGAGGACGTGTTACAACGTTATTACTAAAACGCGCCGGATTTCTCTCCATCTCTTCAATCAACTCTTCGTATGAAAAGGAATGCGCCCCATCCTTTCCAACAAACTTACCTTGATGCTCTTCAAGCAATACTCGTTCATTATTTATTTCCATGAATATATGCACTGCATGAGACTTCGTTTCAATAATCGGTTTGTATCCTAGTTCTTTAATTACTTCCTGCTGATTTCGAAGGCCCTCTTGTACCTCTTTATACTTACTTATAACTCGCTTAAAAAATGGAATTTCTAACTTTCTTAATTCAGGATGATGTGAATCAACAAGGATTAAACCAGAATTAGCAAAGATTTTCGTAATAAGATGAGCAAAGAAATCTACATACGTATTCGATTTTTTCAAAGCATCATCAACAAATTTTAATACATCCTTCGTAAAATTTGTTTCTGGGTATGTTTTAAAAATCTCTTCAATCCAATTTCTACAATCTTCAACAGAAAGTTCAGACTCAGAAGCACTCGCCTTTTTCGGATTACGGTCATAAAAAATTGTTTTTTTCAACTTTTTATTTTTCGCTACAAAAGTATGGTTAATCTCATCCATATCATGGTCTTCACCCGCAATCCAGAAGACAGGGACAACTTTAACTCCTAAACTTACTTCCTTTTCCTTTGCAAGCTGTAAAATTGAAATAACTTTATGAATTGTATAAAGCGGTCCAGTTAATAACCCCGCTTGTTGTCCAGCTATAACAACATATGTATTTTCATCTCCAAGCGCTTTTACATTTTGAATTGTAGATTCTCCCGCTTGTAATTTTGTATTATATTCTAATAAATGCGCTACTAAATCTTGGCGGAAAAACTCCCTTTCACGCAAATCATGTAAACGTTGTTTAAAAGCATCTTCTGTTAACACATAATCAAAACATGACTGTATCTCTTTTTTACCGTTCATATAGTCCGCTACAACACCTTGTTGCGGAACAGAGATTTCTTTTATCTCCATATAATTCTTCCTTTCGTATCCAGTTCTCTCACCAATCCACATTGTAGTCAATGTTTCACGTAAAAGCAAAGAATAACACTTATACTCTTGTTTCTAAACCTTTTATTGCATCGAACAAAAATTGAAGTGTCGGAGCTGTTCGTTGCTGTTTCTTAGCTTCTTCTAATACATATCCAACAATCGCATTAATTTCCGTCTGTCTATTCGCTCTTACATCCGCTAACATAGAGGATGTATTACGAGACGTTCCTTCACACACATTTCGTACCATTTGCCATATCATTTCTTTTTCTCCTCTAATAAGAAATGCGACCTCCTGGAACACTTGCTCCATCATTTGATAAAAAAAACGATTCGTGATTAATTCACCATTCTTAACTCCCAATAATGCTGTCAACGGATTGATACATACATTTACTACTAATTTTTTGTGCATAATCTCTTCCCAATCCGTTTCTATTTGAACTGGAAAATAAGCAACAGGAAAATAATTGAATATTTTTTTAAAATGTATAGATTGACCACAAACCACTCCAAATTTTGTTACCCCTATCCCAGTATGATGAACGATATGCCCTCCCTCTTTTTTCGCACCATGTTCTACAATACCAACAGCTATATTTTCACTCCCTATGTTCAGCATCTTTTGAAGATGCGACATTCCGTTTTGCAAAAAGATTAATGATGATGCCCCTTCCACAAACGGTAGTATGTCATCTATATGATATTGCTTCACAGCAACAAATATATAATCTAAATTTTGCGCTACCATACTTTCTATCGGTAAAACAGATGGATATACTGTTTCACATCTTCCATCTCTAATACAAGTTACACCTGTTTCCTTCAATTCTTCCGCCTGCTTAGCCGTCCTAGTAAACAACGTAACATCTTGGTTATTTTTTTGTAAATAAAATGTATACAATAGACCAATAGCACCTGGTCCGACAATTCCAATTTTCATTTTCACACAAGGAATTCACATTAAGTGCCCTTGCCTTCCCCCCTTTATATCTTTTTAAAGCACATGAGCACGCCCTATAATTCCGCTGTCCTTTGCCCAACAAATACACTCTCATTTTTCACTATGTATGTACTACCTATTAATACACTTCTACTCTTAGTTTAGCAAATCCTCAAAAAAATAAAAAAAGAAATATACTATCTTCTTCATAAAAATAAAAAAATGAGTTATAATATTATTGTAAATATTTTTACTTTTCTGCATTCAACGAGACAAGAAAAGGATGTGATGTAATGGGATTCCCAAAAGTTGAGCGCTTGCTCATCAATTATAAAACGTTAGATGAATTCAAAAAATTTAAAGGGTGCGGAGCCCAGGAACTATCTATGCTGGAAGAATTACAAGCAAACATTATTGAAAACGACAGTGAATCTCCATTTTACGGTATTTATTACGGTGGATCACTAATTGCACGTATGAGTCTATATATGAAAAGAAATGGCGGAGAACCATTCGAAATTACAGGTTCCTACCTCGAACTTTATAAACTTGAAGTATTACCAACTTTTCAAAAACAAGGATTCGGGCAAATGCTTGTAAATCATGCGAAACAAATGCAATTCCCTATTAAAACGATAGCACGTATTCATTCAGCTGGTTTTTGGGATAAATTAAATTTCAACCCCGTATCAGTAACTGATGGAGATTTTTATATTTGGCATCCAGAAGCAAATTTGAATGCGGTTACAAACGAAGAATCAGCTTAAGAAATAAAAAAACAGCTGTATAACAGCTGTTTTTTTATTTCTTAAGCTTCTCTAACTTCTCATTCGAGCGAGCATTGTTTCTTTCCGCTACCATTACACTTCTTTTTTGATCGATATAATCAAGTAATGTTCTATACTCTTCTTCATATACTGATAACCGCTCCAGAAGACGCTCTCTTTCTGTTTGTAATGATTCAACTTGTTGTTGCAACACCGTTAAAGAGTTTTCATCTTTATAATTTTGCAAGAAATTAATAACATCATTCAACGTAATTGACGTAGGTTCTAACACCTTTGTCTCTTTCACTTCATAATTTTCTACTTTACGAAGTTGCTTTGCTTCCTCAATACGTTCTTTAAATTGCTTTCTTACGTAAGAATTCCATCTAAACCCACATGCTGCTGGTGTACGAGATAAATTTTTTCCCACTTCCTTAAAGGCAGAAAGTTGTGTTCCACCTTCTCGAATATGCCGGAGTACTACTTCTGCCAGAAGCAAATCTTCATCATCAGTCCAAGCATCTTGTCTTGTTGTCGCCATCTCTCTAGTCCTCCCTATGCATTTTTTATTAAGCATATGCAGTTACTAGAAAAGATAGAATACAACAACTAAAGATTAAGACAAAAAAAATAAACGCAGAAGATATCTTCTGCGTTTATTTTCCCGCAATTACTTGCTGATTACTTCTTTACCTTTGTAAGTACCGCATGCTTTACATACACGGTGAGCTAATTTCGCTTCACCACAGCTTGGGCACTCTACCATACCAGGTACTGATAATTTGAAATGCGTACGACGCTTTCTTTTTACTGTTTTAGAAGTTCTTCTAAAAGGTACAGCCATTCTTCCCACCTCCTTAAAAGAAATAGTTATTTTCATATGAAGGCCTGAACCAGTCTTCCGATTATTTGTCAAAAAACTTTGCAAGTCCTGCCAATCTTGGATCAACAGTCTTTTCTTTGTCTTCTTCCGAAATCACTTGCCAGTCTTGACCTTGCGTCGGTGCTCCACCAGAAACATCATCACTGAAAATTTGCATTGGAATCTCCAAAAGTATATTTTCCTTGATTACGGGCAGTAAGTCAAGTACTTCTCCTTCTAAAGAGTGAATTTCAGCTTCAGTTTCAAATTCTTCTTGTGAAGTTTGGAACACCTCAGTTGTTTTAATGTCAAATGGTAATGTCACATCTACTAAAGAGCGAGAACATGGTAAAACCATGCTTCCAGTTATATGTAGATGAAACGTAAACTTACCGGAGCCAAAATCAACTCTTCCCGTTACATGAACAGGATTAATTTCACGAATATCTTTCTCGACCTCTTTTAGCTCACTTACATCTACCATCTCATCCAATGTCAATCCTTTATTTCTCAATTTATTCAATTGATGGATGGACCATTTCATATCATATCACCTCAAGGCAACAAACAAAATTATAGCTAGCCATTTTATATTTGTCAATGTTTTTTCTTTACACTATAATGAAGTCATCATAGTAAATAATATATAGAGTATCACGTTTTTCAAAAAGATGCTACATCGAAAGGAGAGATTACCATAAAAGCTGGTGGTATTGTTGTTGAATATAACCCTTTTCATAACGGTCATCTTTATCATGTGCAACAGACAAAAAAGTTAACACAATCGGATATAATAATTGCCGTTATGAGTGGTCCTTTTTTACAGCGTGGTGAGCCCTCACTCATTTCCAAATGGTATCGCACTAAAATGGCCTTAGCAAACGGCGTAGACCTTGTTGTAGAGCTTCCATACGTCTTTGCAACACAAAAGGCTGAAACCTTCGCAAATGGTGCTATTTCCATTTTAAATGCTCTACGTGTTTCTGAAATTTGTTTCGGTAGTGAGGATGGACAAATCGAAAATTTTTATAATACCATCTCCGTACAAAAAAACGAAGAAGAGACTTTTAACTGCCTTGTAAAACAATTCATGGGCGCTGGTAATAGTTATGCAAAAGCAACATCGGATGCTTTCTCACACATTTTAACATCCGAAAAAAACATAGATATGTCACAACCAAATAATATTTTAGGCTTCCAATATATGAAAGCAATCCTGTCACAAAATAGCTCTATACAAGCTCAAACTATAAAAAGATTTGCCGCTCATTATCATGATGAAACATTTAGTGACCAACATATTGCAAGCGCGACAAGCATCCGAAAACAACTCTTTAGCGAAGAAGGATTATTTACAGCAATTGAACCTTTTCTCCCACAGGCAACCACTTCGCTTTTAGCAAATTACAAACAAAACTACGGGATATTACATAATTGGGAACAATACTTTTCATTTTTCAAATATAAACTCATGACGATGTCTCCAGGGGACTTACGACATATATATGAAATAGAAGAAGGTTTAGAGCATCGTATTTTATCAAAAATACAAAACAGTTCCTCCTTCTATTCATTCATGGAAGCATTAAAAACAAAACGTTATACATGGACTAGATTACAAAGAGCTTGTACACACATTTTAACAAACACAACAAAAGAGGAAATACGTAGCGCAAATATAGAACAACACGCACCATATATTCGCCTGCTAGGCATGTCACAAAAAGGACAAACTTATCTTTCAAAAAACAAGAAAAAAATCGAACTTCCAATCCTTACTCATACAAAAACATTTGACCATGCCGCTTTAGATATAGAGAAAAAAGCAAACTCTGTATATTTCTCCATCATGCACGAACCGTTACGCACGCAACTATTAAAACAGGATATAACACACCATCCTATTCGCTATGATGAAACATCTACAAAATTCCTATAAAAAAACCTCTCTATTTCAGAGAGGTTTTTCCTTATCCATCTTTTCTAAATATGTTAACGCATCATCCAGCGTATCTACTGGTACAATTTTCATTTTTGTTTTAATATCCTTTGCAGTCTCAAGTGCATCTTTATAGTTCGATTTCTCCGCACCTTTTTCATTTGGCGCAAAGAACACTTCAGCCCCGGCATCGCTAGCAGCCACCACTTTTTGATTTATACCACCAATCGGGCCCACTTCTCCTTTTTCATTAATTGTACCTGTTCCAGCTATTTCATGTCCTTTGGTTAAGTCTTCTTCCACAAGTTGATTATATATTTCTAATGTGAACATTAAACCTGCAGATGGTCCACCAATTTCATGAGAATTAATTTTCACTTTCGGATCGACCACTAATTCTCTTTCCGTAACGATAGAAACACCTATACCGACACGTCCATTCCCATTAGGAATCGTCTTTACATTTAAATTCTCTTTCAATTGTTTTCCATTTCTCATGTACTCAATACTTACAGCATCGCTTTCTTTTTTTCCAGTCATATATTCAATAAATTGCTCCGTCTTTTCAAAAGTTTTTCCATCAACAGCTATAATAACATCACCAAGCTTAAGCTTTCCTTCTGACGGCATTCCTTTTGCCACACCAGCAACTAATACACCTTTATTTTCAAAAGATACTGAGCGATTTGCACGTTTATATGCATTATAAATTGCTGCATTTTGTGAATCTTTCATCGCATAATTTTGGCGAAATTGATATTCTTCATCACTCTCACCTTTTTGCAATATTTCTTCCGCTTTCGAAATATGTGTATATTTATTAAACTGTGCCGCTATTAAATTCACCACATTTGCTGGTCCCATTGAAACCGTAACAAGCATAAAATCACCAGATTCTTTCGTTCCACCCTCAACTTGAACGTAAGGCTCTAATTTGGCAGCCATTCCTGGTTTTGTTACATAATACGGTAAACGTACGTAAACAAGTAACATCGCCAATATAACCCCTATTAAGATTGCATATATAAACCGAAAACGCTTAAACATTATGTTTCTCCTTCCACTGCTCAATTAATAAATAAATATTTGAAACATGTTTTTCTGCTTCTACTTCTCCAACTCGAATAATATCTTCAATGTTTGTAAAAGCACGTGAACTAAATTGCTCTACAGCTGGTCGCATCATTAAATCCGATGCAATTTGCCGATTCATTACAAGCTCATGCTGCATAATTTCAATACTTTGCATGATTACGTCATAAATGGACGTAACATCGCCATTCACCTTAATTGGAGATACATCAACAGCGATAACAATATCGGCCCCTAACTCTTTCACAACCGATACTGGGATGCGATCAATGACTCCACCATCCACTAATAATCGTCCATCTATTTTTTCTGGTACAAACACTCCAGGAACAGATATGCTAGCCCTCACCGCATCTGCAACTGGCCCACTTGTAAAAACCACTTTTTCCCCCTTCAATATGTCAGTAGCCACAACAGCCGTCGGGATATCTAACTCTTCTAAATTTTTATTATATGTAAACATTTTAATCATATCTTTGACACGTTTTCCAGCAATAAATCCCATTTTCGGTACCGTGAAATCTAAATAATACTTCCGCTTAAAAACAGATGCCAATTTATACAATCTTTCAACGTTACTACTTGCCGCATAAAACGTACCTATTAACGCCCCCATACTACTTCCTGCAATCATGTGAATAGGGATACCCGCTTCCCTTAAAACCTTTATTACACCAATATGAGCAAACCCTTTCGCTCCTCCAGACCCAAGTGCTAAACCAATCTTTGGTTCTTTCATTTTTCTCACCCTTTAATTTTTTTCATTCCTTTTTCATACTTATGGTCTAAATTCACTACGTATCCACGTATACTGAAATGAACGTTTTTTGGGACAAAGGGGGATTTACTTACATGTATGAAAAATGGAAAACCGCTTTCCTTACCATATCAACGCTATTTTTAACCTTTTCTCTTGTACTCCACCCCCAAGCCGCTTTGCAAGCTTCTATTCGCGGGTTAAATATATGGTGGGAAGTTGTATTCCCTTCACTACTACCGTTTTTCATCATTGCGGAACTTCTAATTAGTATCGGTGTTGTAAAATTTATTGGCGTTATATTAGAACCACTCATGCGCCCACTTTTTCGCGTTCCAGGGATAGGCGGATTTGTTTGGGCGATGGGAATGGCTTCTGGTTTCCCTGCAGGCGCCAAATTAAGCGCTAGACTACGAAAAAGCAATCTTTTAACTCAGATTGAAGCGGAGCGCCTCGTTTCTTTCACAAATTCTTCTAATCCACTTTTTATTTTCGGTGCTGTTTCTATCGGTTTTTTTAATAATCCGAAATTAGGAATTATATTAGCCGCTGCCCATTATTTCAGTAACTTTGCTGTCGGATTAATTATGCGTTTTCACGGCGATAATACCGCTTACAAAAATAATACACACACTACAAAAAAACGTCGTTTTCAAAACCCTTTTTTAATTCTCCACGAGACGCGCTTACAAGAAAAAAGACCAATTGGTAAATTACTTGGGGATGCTATTGTTTCTTCTATTCAAACATTACTTATGATTGGTGGATTTATTATTTTATTCTCTGTGTTAAATAAAATGATTACTGTATTCCACATTACAGCAGCTCTTTCTTTTATTATGCAATATATTTTATCATTCTTCCAACTAAGTACAGATTTTAGTATCCCTATATTATCAGGTATTTTCGAAATGACACTCGGAAGCCAAATGATTAGTCAAATAAATGAAACACCGCTCTTACAACAAGCTATGGTAACAAGCTTCATTTTAGCATTTAGCGGTCTTTCTATTCAGGCACAAATTGCTAGCATATTAGCTGAAACAGATATCCGATTTAAACCCTATTTTTTCGCACGAATTATTCAAAGTATCCTTGCCCCTATTTTTACATTTGTATTTTGGACACCGTTTTATGAGAAAGTGAGTTCTTTCTCACCTATGCCACAAGATATTCCTGTATTTTTATCCAAGCACCCTTCTATACTACATGAAATTTGGACATCTTTTATACATTACGGACCAATTTTCACATTATTTTGTCTATACTTATATGTAATTTTATTATTTTTGCGCACGTATAAAGAAAAACCCCGTTCACTTTAACGGGGTTTGAAACTTTTCTTTTAAAGCACGCTCTACAATAGGAGGTACAAGATCTACTACACTTCCTCCATACCTCGCAACTTCTTTCACAATACTCGAACTTAAAAATGAATATTGGTTGTTTGTCATAATAAAAAATGTTTCAATATTTTCATCTAATTTTCGATTCATAGAAGTAATTTGCATCTCATATTCAAAATCAGAAACTGCTCGTAAACCACGTAATATTGCATTTGCATTACGCATCTTTGCATACTCTACTAATAGCCCACTATGCGAATCTACTTTTACATTCGGGATATCCTTTGTCGCTTCTCGAATTAGTTCTAATCGCTCTTCAACTGAGAAGAATGGTTTTTTTGATGAATTGTTTAAAACGACTACGTACACTTCATCAAATACTTTTGCTCCCCTTTTAATAATATCCAGATGCCCAAGGGTAATTGGATCAAAACTTCCTGAAGAAATAGCTATACTTGTCATTCTGTCCCCTCACCTTCATACTTATAAATCGATATTGCAGTAATCCCATAATTCTCAGCTCGTACTTTTACAAGCCTACCTATTGAATTAGGTAAAACCACATCATTACCATGCTCTGCCATAATTAATCCATCACTATGCAGCAATCCATGTTGATCCATTACACTAATTAAAGATACAATTTTTTGCTCTTTATATGGAGGATCTATTAATATAAGATCGAATGACATTTCACGTTTTATTAACGCCTTTACTGCACGTTCCGCATCATTTCGATATACTTCAGCTTGTTCCTGTATTCTACAACTTTCTAAATTTTGATGAATTACTTTTATCGCTTTACTATCCCGATCAACAAAAATTGCTTTATCGATCCCTCTGCTCAAAGCTTCAATTCCAAGACCACCGCTACCACCAAATAAATCAAGGGCGATACCACCATCAAAATAAGGACCTATCATATTAAAAATAGATTCTTTTACTTTATCTGTCGTTGGACGTGTTGTATTACCAGGAACCGCTTTAAGTGGGTGTCCTTTACATTTTCCTGAAACTACTCTCATCTGTTGTCACTACCTTTATTTCAATCTATCGAGGGATTATTGAAAGCCATTTCCACTTCGGTAACCGCTAACAAACCACATTCACCTAACTATAGGAAAACTCGGCCTTAAATAACCTCTCGTTATTTATATATATTCATCTCATCATTCACTAATATGAACCCAATATGTATATTAGTTCCACTTTATCTTTTTTATCCTATCACAAAATAAAAAAAAGAAAAATAAAAAGCCCAACATAAAATTTAATTTCATTATGTATATCTTCATTTAGATTGGACATAAATAATTATAACAACATCACCTTCGATGTTGTTGCCAACCGCGGAGAAGACTTACGTTTCCCCATAAGTTCTTCCTCCGGTTTCTCCTCTCCCTTTGCCTTCTTACTAGTACATGCTAGTATAAGAAGGGCCCTGCTATGCAGGGTTTTTTTTCTTTGTGTGCTTTTCATTTAAAAAGTGAAATGGTACAGTAAAAGAAAGAGGAGGAAAAGATATGATTCAACGCTTTATAGAACTTGGAGAAGGCTACTCTGATTTATATGAATTACTTGAAATTGCCAAAACAAATCAAGAACGTATAGCACATATGTTACAATTTGAAACGATAAAAAACGATAAAAAAGTGTGTTCGCTTGTTGTAATATTAAAACCAACTACTACTGGTGATTTCCAACCATTATACATATGTCGTGAAGGCATTCCTGTATTTGAAAATAAAAAAAGTAAACGTGTCATTTTATTTGAAGAAACGGCAGAACAACTTGGGAAAAAAGTGGCTACCTTTACTGTAAAACCATCTACAACTTTCCCAGAAAAAGAACTATTTTTTAATCATTTAATTGGTATTTTACGAATGAACAATTTCATTCCTCCGATGAAATAACACGTTATTTCAAGTGAAAAATCCCCCGCTAAATTTAGCAGGGGATTTTTTCTATTAGCTATAATCGTATTCTTTTGCTCGATCAGGACGGGAATTTTCAAATTCCGTTTTTAAATACGGGCGATACGACTGTTCTATCTTTTTCACAAAAGGAAGTTTGTTCAACTTATGCATCATATGCTCAATTTGTTCCATATCACAATATACTACAGCATATTTTAATCGTTTTGATATGTAATGTATGTTACCATATTTCCTTAAAATCTTGGCATGTTTCAATGAATGTAAATAAACAATCATACTTTGTCGTTGCCCGAACATAATCTTCTCCATCTTCTCCTTTTAAAAACATATATTTTATATTCTATGAAAACCGATCAGAAATTTATAACATTACAGGACAAACTCTGTATACGTTTTCTTCCAACTTCTAAAAAACGGGGTACATCACCCCGTTTTTTTACAACCACAACCTCCGCCAGTACCACAACCTCCACCACAGCCACCAGCATCAAAGAATGGATTTCCTGTTGGCACTTTAATGGAAGCAGACACTTCCGAACCGATTGCTACACTAACTTCGTCTAATAACTTCTGCAAAGCAGTTTCTGCTCTTTTAAAAGCTGCAACCTTATCATGTAAGTCCACAGAACGCTTTAATTCTCTCATTTTCATCGAAACGGTAGTATAGTCAGGATGGTATTTTCCAAAACGCTGTACTTCCTCATACCGTTCTTTCATCGCTGTAAATTGCTGAATTAGCTTCTGAAGTTCCATATCTTCATGTAATTCTCTATAATACTTACGATAATCTTCTGCTATATCTGAACAGATAATCGCTTTTGCAAGCTGCTCTGCCTTATCTAATATTAATACGCTTTCTAGCGTCGCTACAATCATGAGAGACACCTCCGAGTATCCATCATACCACATTTAGATTAGAACTACTAATTGAAGTGACTTACTCAAAAGAAAGATATAATGAAACTATTTTTACACTATATCCGTACACACTTATACATTAATATGTTCCGCTATATTATATTTAAGAACATCCCATTTTCCACTATTTTGTTTCACATAACTAATGCACGCATTTTTTAATGGTGTCTTAAATGTAATTTCATCTGGTTCAATGGCATGTAAAATCGCTTTTATCGCGTGTGAGTGAGCAACAATAATAATACGTTTGCCAAAATGAGTTGTCGCAACATCTTCTAAAGCAGCAAAGCAACGAGCTACAATCTCTTCATCTCGCTCCATACCTTCTACTTTACCTTCAGCAATCAACTCTCTAACAGCCGCAACCGGCTTCCCTGAAGCTTCCCCAAAATTCCGTTCAACAAATCGCTCATCTAATAAAATCGATTGTAATCCAGCTGCCTTTGCAATTTCATTAGCCGTTTCTTGCGCTCTAATTAACGGGCTACTTATAATGATATCCCACGTTTCTTTTTGTAAAGCAGCTGCACTTTGACTCGCTTGCTTCTTACCAACTTCATTAAGCGGAATATCTTCTCGTCCCTGAATAATTTCTTGAAAATTCCAATCAGTTTGTCCATGTCGTACTAAACAAATTTCCGTCATGCTGCAACTCCTTTTTAAATAATCAATCTCTATTGTAACAAAAGTTCTGCATGACGGACATATTTTTCACTTCCAATTAGGTTGCATTTTGTTGCTTCATATACTGAAACATATCAATCATAATCGAAGCAACGGCCAATTGATTTTGAAACTTTTCCACTTTATCTGGTATTGTTTTTTTGAAATGTTGCATCGCCGCTAACTCAAAAGCCTCTTTTTCTTCAGGATTTCGTGTTAATTTTCTATACCAGTATGGTTGTTCTCTAATATAGCGAGATAAATCCTCATCAGCCTTTATAAACTCCATAATTTCTGCTCTCATCATCTTTCCCCCTAATCCTTTTGAAAGAAAAACGGGTTATTTTCTGAAGTACTTTGCTCTTGCTGCGTACGGTTACCTTGAAATTGCTGAATAACTTGTTGCACGCTCCCAATTGCACTCGTCACATTAGCTAAATGGTTCTGCATTTGTTCCACGTCCAACTTTTTAAAAAAAGAAAGCATTTGCCCCATCACATCAGCAGTTTTTTCCTCTTCAGTTCGATTATCTTTTTCTTTTTTATTTTCTTTTACCGAAGAAAACGCAGGCGCTCCATCCGGTCTATACGTTGCCCATATTGGGTCCTCTTCACCAAGTAAGTACCATTCTTCATAAAATTGTTGCCATGTTTTGTGACCACTTCTAACCTCATGAACCATTTTAGGGTGATGGTTTACAAATTCTTTAAACTGTTGAACCGATGGATGTAACGGTCCTTTTGTTGTTGGCATAATCCTCACCTCTCCATGTATATCTACTATATAGTAAGAAAAAAAAGGCGCATGGTTCGCCTATTTTTAGACGATTCATGCACCTTTTTTTCTCCTATTTGCATACGGTCAGATTCCCACCTACAATTCAGTGAATACGAAGTAACTAATTTGGTGATGTAACACCCCACCGCTTACAGTTTCGCTTTATTTTCGAATAAAGTTTTGTGTATAAAATTTATCGTATACACCAACACCTAATCCTGTAAATTGTTCATTTAATAAATTCTTTCTATGCCCCTCACTATTTAACCACCCTTGCACTGCCGCAATTCCATCACTATGTTGCGCCGCTATGTTCTCACCAGCAAGTTGAAATCCTACTTTCCCGCGCTGCAAACGATCTCCTAGCGTACCTAATGTAGGTGAGTCATGAGAAAAATAATTATTGTCTTTCATATCTTTACTGTGACCAACAGCAACATCTGCTGTTTCCTGATCCCATGTTAGTAATGGTAATTTATGACGACTTCGAATGATATTTGTTAAATCAAAAATTTGTTGCATATTCCCATTTTCTACTTGTTTTATTTTTTCCGGAGTCAATGGTTGTTCTGCTATTAATTCACCTGAATAAACGAGCTGATACGGTCTTTGGCGTAATAAAGTTTCATCATCCATATAACGAACACCAACAAGCTCATGTGTAAATTGATCAAAATACAATTGCGCCCATCCATCTTCTACAGGTATTAACGGTTGTTCCATGACTTCGGTATCAGATAGCTCAAATTGATAACTATTTTTCCCTCTTTTTAATGAAATTTCATGCGAAAGCGGACTTTTTTTATATACTTCTTCATATTTTTCATTTATATAATAAGGTAGAACCTTAACTTGTTCACCAGCTGCGTACGCCGTTACAACTTTACGTTCAGAAACTCCAAATTGAACATACTGAGTTAAATCCTGGTTGTATACCCACCATTCATATCCGTATGCAGATGGCTCTATTCGAGAGGGTTCTCCCCACTTCGCTAATAAGTTTTCAGAGTCTTCACCAATCATATTTAAAACAGTATCTGGGGAGTCTTCCTTCATTTGCTTTTTCTTTTTCACAATTTTATTTTCTTGCTTTGATTGAGATGGGGTTAATATATATTGTGAAACGAGTAATTTCCCGTATAAATCAACAGCTAAAATTAAAAATGTAATCATTACGATACGCAATAATTTCTTCAAACGATATACCTCCTGAACAAAACATAAAATTGAGATATACACAAATCCATTTCTTTCTTTTTGTGTGTACCGTACTCTTTTCACTATATCATATTTTTGTGAAAAAAGTCTGGATTATCCCTTTTCTCTCAATATGAATTGCACTTTCTTATTATTCATACTATTATAAAAATAATGGTGTAACATTAAAAAAGGAGGTATTATATGCAATTTACAAATACGAAATTTAATGGAGCCGTCGTTGAATTAACTCTTTTAACTGAAATCATGGAAAACAACCACTTCGTACTTGCTGGACAGTGGGATTATGAACGGGTTACATACGATTATAAATTTGAAATATTAAAGGATGTTTATTATTTACGAGTACAAGGAGTTGCTATTGAAGGTGACATTGGCAGTAGACATGCTGAAGTAAAACTACTTCCCCCCTTATTAGGAAAACATTATTATCCTCACGGCGTTGAATATGGTGATGATGAGACTTTCCCAACGAATGTACTTCAAAAAAGCGAACAACTCCTACAAAATGTCGAAAAAGAGTTAAAAGAATTTCAAATTATTGATTAACAAAAATAAGCGCATCAATATGATGCGCTTGTTTTATTTCCCTTCCCTAAGAATGAATCGTTTTTTTTACTGGATATCCATAAATAGATCCATCTTTTACTTTAATCTCCTCTTCCCAAGGAACCTTATATTTACCTTCAGCTAAATCTTTTACAAACGTATATGGATTTTCTTTCACCCCACCAGGAGTTGCTACATATCCTCTTGAACCTAGATTATATATATTATTTTCCAATCCCCATCCTAATCTAGCTTGATCTGCTAGTTCTGGATATACTTCAGCAGTAACAATCTCCCAAGGATTTCGATGTCCCTGTACTAAAGTAGTCCCATCAAAATTACATACTTGTCCTTCACCAAAGTAATAAAATACACCATCATAACCCGCTAAGTTTACCGACAATGTATACATTAAATTCTGCCATGCATTTGAACGATTGGTTAGCATCCATTGTTCACTAACTTGTGTACTATATCCAGAAATACGAATTAAGACATTTGCACCTTTATAGGCCGCTTCACGAGCTACTTCAGGGAACATACCATCATGACAAATACAAACAGCTAATTTACTTCCTCCAGGTCCATCACAAACAGGTAAGCCTAAATCTCCAGCTTTCCAAGGCTCGACTGGCACCCAAGGATTTAGCTTACGATACTTCAAAATCATCTCACCTTGTGGATCAATAATAACTGCGGTATTATATGGCTCTCCACCATCAGGATTTTTCTCCATTATTGAAAAAACACCATATACTTTAGATTCTTTACATGCCTCAGCAAATAAGTCTGTTTCCGGCCCAGGCACTGTACATAAAAATTCTTCTGTAGTCCATTTTTTTGTATTTAGCCCTTGTGTACTATATTCAGGAAATACTATCAATTCTAATCCAGGGTAACCTGATTTGGTCGAATGAATTGTTTTTATGATTTGTTGAATTTGTTTATCAATGTCTGCACGTGACTCTACTACTGGTACTGGATATTGAATTAGTGCTGTCAAAAAAACACTAATCGGCTTTACCATACTTCCACTACTACCCATTTAAACTCCCCCTTAAAATAGTTCGTATTTATTAAATATAACAATATATATTTGTAACTCTCTAAAAAACTTGCACTACACATGGAATTATTACGCATGAAAACTAGTAGTAAATTTTATATCCACTTTTAGTACGCGCCTACACTAACTTAACATTAATAGTTAGAAAATTCAATCTTTTTAAAGTGACTAAGTAAAAAAGCGTATGGAATCCCATACACTTTTTTACTTAGTCTGTAAATATGGCGGCAATTGTTGCAACTGCTCCTTATCCTTTTCACGTTCTCTACGTGCCCATCTAAAGAATACATAACCTATAATTGTACCGTACACTATTTCCTGGACAATTTTCATTATGATACCACCAGTTTGCTGGTCTTGTACGACTGGCATCCAGTGCAGAAATTCTGGTCCCGTTATATTTAAATCAGATAAAGTACCCGCTGGTACACATAGTTCCATCGCTTTCATCCAAGCAGCCGGATCCGTATACGTTGCAAATAGAGGGGCTGTTGCAAAAATGATTAACGCACAAGCAGGCGTTAATAATATGCCGTTAGCAAACATATAACCAAGTTTCTTTATATCACTTAATGTTTGATATTCTGGTAATGGATTTAACATCGGCCACCACATCATGATTGCTGTAAAAAACAATATAGCGAGACAAATAGGATGAGCTATTTGACTTTGTTTTACTGTATCAAAAACAACTGGTAAATGATAAAAAGAAAACAGGCCGTTAAATACAAACAACGCAATAAGTGGTTTAGCAAATGCCTTTAATATAACTTGAACGAACTTAAAAGAAGTAATATAACGATATAACCAAATTGGTATACCAAGCAACAGTAACGGTGGAACCGCAATATACATGACTGCCATTTCAAACATATGAGCACTAAATATAATATGGCCAATTAAATCAATAGGCCCTCCCTTTACAAAATACAAAAGAACAATACCAGTCGTAAAATAAAAAATTTGCTTCTTACTTACCTTCGTCGCATTTTCAAATCGCATTCTATATGGCCCAATAATTAAGAAGTACCCAATAAGAATCGAAAGCATAAATAATAAAAAGATTGGACTCCATAAAGCCTGAAAACCAAATATCCACAAGTTACTCATTTTCACACCGACCTTCGTAAGGTTATCTCATAATATGAAGAGGGAGCTGTGACAACACAAGCTCCCTTATTTTTCACTTTTCAAATCCACACGATTGTCATAAAAGCTAAAATTGTAATTAACCCTATTAGCAGACCAGAGTAAAGAAAGAAACTTGCTGCTTCATGTCCTTTATGACTCATATGCATAAAATAATACAATTGAAAAATTACTTGTACCACTGCTAATAGTAAAATAAACGGTACAGAGAAAGTCGGACTAAAAGTTTTTGGATACGCCACCGCTACAAATGCAACTAATGTTAAAAAAATCATTAATGCAAACGTAATAACTTGATGCCTCATTTCCTCCGCACTTTTTCTCTTCCGATAAACAAGATCAACTTTAGGATTATTCGTTTGCTTTATCGCCATTGTTTATCCCACCATTCCCATTAAATATACTACAGTGAAAATAAACACCCAAACTACGTCAATAAAGTGCCAATAAATCGATGCAACATAAAACTTCGGTGCATTGTATAAATTTAGACCTCTCTTCGCATTTCTAAAGATTAATGTTAAAATCCAACATAACCCAAACAATACGTGGAGTCCATGTGTACCAACAAGAGCATAAAACGCAGAGCCAAAGGCACTACTTCTCATAGTATGCTTAAATTCATGTGTATAATGATAAAACTCATATATCTCAAACCCTAAAAACCCTAAACCTAGCAATACAGTTACTAGTAACCAAAGTTGCATTTTCTTAAAGTTAAAGTTTTTCATGTGATACATCGCATATACACTCGTTAAGCTACTCGTTAATAAAAGCATCGTCATAATAAAAACGAGTGGCATTTGGAACATCTCTTGAGATGTTGGTCCACCATTTGTAGAATTCTTTAACGCTAAATATGTGCCAAATAAGGAAGCGAACAACACTGTTTCGCCTCCAAGAAATAACCAAAAACCGACAAACTTATTTTTCCCTTCAAGGGTTGCTTTTTCAGGCTCTGCTGGAAATGTTTCATTCGTTAATTTTTCATCTACATGCATTATGCCTTGCCCCCCTTATCATCTAAATCTTCTTTATGAATATGATATCCATGATCATCGATTACTGAACGTAGGAACATTGCGCCAAATGTAATGATTAAACCAATAATTGCTACTAATAACCAAAACTTATCTTTTCCGCCCTGCATATACATCGCACCAAATGCCGCTATAAACAATCCGAAAGAAATGACAAATGGTGAAAACGAAGGATTTGGCATATGAATATCACCAACTGGTTCCGCTGCTGTCATCTCTTTATTACCTTCACGTTTTTCAATCCAAAACGGATCTAATCCGCGAACAAATGGTAATTGTTTAAAGTTATATTCTGGTGTCGGTGCCGGCATTGTCCATTCTAATGTACGTGCATCCCACGGATCACGACCAGCTTTTTCTTTTGATACTGTCGTTTTAATTACATTGAATAAAAGAACAATCGTTCCAAGAGCCATAAATACCGCTCCGATAGAACTAATCATATTCCCCATTTCCAACCCTTGCCCTTCAAGATATGTGTAGTAACGACGCGGCATACCAATCAAGCCAAGGAAATGCTGAATAAAGAACGTTAAATGGAAGCCGATAAAGAATAGCCAAAACGTTATCTTTCCTAATGTTTCATTTAATACTTTATTAAACATCAGTGGCCAATAATAATGAGCTCCTGCAAGTAAACCAAATACAACACCGCCAACGATTACATAATGAAAATGCGCTACTACGAAATAGTTATCATGAAATTGATAATCAGCTGGTGCAGATGCTAGCATAACCCCTGTAACTCCACCCATTACGAATGATGGAATGAAAGCTACTGCCCACATCATTGGTGTCGTGAAGCGAATACTTCCGCCCCACATTGTAAAGAGCCAGTTGAATATTTTAATACCGGTCGGAACTGCAATCGCCATTGTTGCAACTGAGAAAATAGCATTTGCAACTGGACCAAGCCCAACTGTAAACATATGGTGAGCCCATACCATAAATCCTAAAAATCCAATTAATACTGTCGCAAACACCATCGACGAATAACCGAATAATCGTTTTTTCGAAAATGTCGCGAAGATTTCCGAGAATATTCCGAAAGCTGGAAGTATAAGAATGTATACCTCTGGATGACCAAAAATCCAGAATAAATGCTCCCATATAATTGTATTCCCGCCCAGCGCTGGATTAAAGAAACTTGTTCCAAATAAGCGATCTAACATTAAAAGTCCTAATCCTACAGTTAACGGCGGAAAAGCAAATAATATAAGCGAAGATGTTACAAATGTCGTCCATGTAAACATCGGCATACGCATATACGTCATCCCTGGCGCACGCATATTAATAATGGTTACAAGGAAGTTGATACCTCCAATTAATGTACCAATACCTGAAATTTGCAAGCC
This sequence comes from Bacillus cereus group sp. MYBK216-1, assembly GCF_051916495.1. Lineage (NCBI taxonomy): Bacteria > Bacillati > Bacillota > Bacilli > Caryophanales > Bacillaceae > Bacillus > Bacillus cereus group sp. MYBK216-1. The sequence continues at coordinate 439,855 of NZ_JBQAGT010000004.1, read as the reverse complement.
AAGTACATAGAAATCAACCCCATGACCTTTAGAGGCTAAAGCTAAAGATGCATAAGATGTCCATCCTGCATCAGGTGCTCCACCTAAAAACCAACTTAAATTTAAAAATACTCCACCAAAGAAAAATAACCAAAATCCAAGTGAATTCAAAAACGGGAACGCAACATCACGTGCACCAATTTGAAGTGGTACAGCGGCGTTCATAAATGCAAACACGAGTGGCATAGCTGCGAGGAAAATCATTGTTGTACCGTGCATCGTTAATACTTGATTATAAGCATCCCCAACAAGAAAAGCGTTGTTAGGAATCGCTAATTGAAGGCGAATAAATAGAGCTTCTATTCCGCCTATTACAAAAAACAATCCACCTGCAATTAAATAGAGAATGGCAATCTTTTTATGGTCTACTGTCGTTAAATAATCCCATATGACAGCACCCATCCCCTGTTTTTTTGCTACAGAACTCACGTTTTCAACCTCCCCTTCGCGAATAATCCCTCTTTACTTTTCAACTTTTAACGTTTGTAAGTATGCATTTAATGCATCAATTTGATCATCCGTTAAGTTGCCATATTTGCCAGTCATTTTGTTTCCTGGCTTCATATTTTCAGGATCTTTCAGCCATTTTTTTAAGTTTTCTTCATTGTTTTCGGCAATACCGGCAACCATATCGCGATCCGCAAAGTTTGCTAAGTTTGGTGCGATACGAGCGGAAGGTGGTCTACTATCATTAGATCCAACTGCGTGACAACCAATACAGCTTTTATTAAATATTTCTTGGCCCTCTTGCGCCTTTGTTGAAGCTACTTCTTTCTTCCCATCAATCTTCTTCATATCAGCAAGCCATTTTTTGTACTCGCTTTCATCTAAAGCTTTCACTTTAAATTGCATTAAAGAATGTGATGGACCGCAAAATTCGGTACAAAAACCATTATAAGTGCCCGATTTATCTGCCTTTAACCACATTTTGTTCACATTGTCTGTATTTGTATCCATTTTCCCTGCTAAAGATGGAACCCAAAATGAGTGTTTAATATCGGCACCCTTCAAATTTAAATACACTTTCTTACCTGTGGGGATGACCAAATCTTGCGAAGTTACTATCTTTTCTGATTTGTAAGAAAATTCCCACCAATAAAGATTCGCTGTTACATCAACAACGATAGTATCTTTATCAATATTCTTTTTCTCCATCGCACTTACATCAGCAAGTTTGAATGTATATGTAACCGTTGGAACAGCTAAGATTAGTAAAAGAATAATCGGAATAACTGTCCATATAATTTCTAGCTTGTGATTCCCTTCAACTTGCTCTGGAATATGATCTTCCTGGCCTTTCTTTTGGCGGAAACGCACAATTACATACAAGAAAATAATAGTAACTACTAGCACTACTCCTACCATGATTGCACTCGCCAGTAGAAGTAAATCATATTGCATTTTTGCTACTTCTCCTTGCGGAATTAAAGTAGATTGAAAGGCTTTACCGCATCCCCCTAACAGTAAAGCCAGCAGTGAAACGAACGAAAGCAGTCGCCACTGTTTCTTCATACAAACAACCCCCACTTTCCTTGTGAATTAGATTGTACTTTATAGTTAAGTAAAGTAAATCTCAACGTAAAGAAATCCAATTATGTCGTTGTCTTAGAAGAATGTAACTACAATCATTGATACAAATAAGATTGTTAAATAATTTAGGGAATAAACAAACATTTGCACGGACCATTTGATGTCATCTTTCTTACGGAAGCCATAAAATCCTAAAACGATCCATCCGATGTTAAGCAGTGTTGCAATTACCATAAATGTTATCCCTAGTCCACTCATATAAAATGGTAGTGGTAATAAACATACTGTCCAAATCATAATTTGGCGTTTCGTAATTTCAAATCCATGAACTACAGGAAGCATTGGAATTCCTGCATTTCGATATTCATCAACACGTTTCATCGCTAATGCAAGGAAATGTGGGATTTGCCAAATAAACATAATTAAAAATAACATCCAAGCAATTGGATGACCTAAAGATGGATCGATTGCTGCCCATCCAATTAAAGGTGGAACTGCTCCAGATATACTACCTACAACAGTATTTAGTGTATACTTTCTCTTTGTCCATAAAGTATATAGGACAACATATGTGAAAGCACCAATAAATCCCATTAAAACTGCCATTGGTGTTGTTAATAATAAGAATACAAATCCAAGAAGTAATATAACTAGTCCAAATGTAAGTGCAAATCCTGGTTTATACTTTCCAGTAACCGTTGGACGTGTCTTTGTTCTTTCCATTAACGGATCGATGTCTCTATCGATGTAGTTATTTAAACAACATACCCCCGCCATAATTAATCCTGAACCAACGATTGTAAAAAATAGCTTATCCAGATTGTCCATCACACTTAATCCATTAAAGTGTAATGCCAACCAAAATCCTGTAAATACAGTAAGTGTATTTGAGTTTACAATCCCCATTTTAACGAGTGCTGATAAATCTTGTAACCGAGTTGTTTCCGGTACACTTGTAACAGCGGACTCATCATGCAGCTCACTTGTTGCATGGTTCATCACTCTAACCCCCTCTTAAAACTTTCATCTTTCTTTTTGCGCCTATTTCAAATGAAATAATTCGCTTCTATATAGCAATATTATTACAGTAGAAACATTGTTAACCCATTCTACTACTAATCTACGCCCATACTCCAATATATTAAATCATATTTCCCGAACATTTTGTGAAGAAAACATGAACTTTTTGTGTCGAATATAAAAAACTTCATTCTGACTTGTCCTTATCATAACATGATGTTACCTTCTATAATAAACTATTTTGTCCTATTTAACACGTATTCTCCCCATTTCTTTTCAAAATAGCCTATTTTCCAACCAATTTTTTCCTTGTGAACCCTGTTTTTACACCTATTTTCTCTCCCTTTCCTTCCCCCTCCATTTCTTTGCTATTTTATTATTTTTTATATATCATAGGAACTAGCGCGTTTTATTCTATACATAATGGAATGAAAATATTTCGCAATAACTTCATAGCAGAAAGATGGTGAAAGAGATTGCAACGCTTTATTAAATGGTTAGCAGTCATTACAAGCCTTGATTTATTAATAGTTTTATTAGGAGGCGCTTTAGTTACAAAAACAGGTTCTGGTCAAGGTTGTGGTAAATCATGGCCACTTTGTAACGGTGAATTTGTTCCATCTAATTTATCAATGGAAACTATTATTGAACTTAGCCACCGATTAACATCCGGATCAGCTGGAATTCTTGTCACACTCCTTTGTATTTTGTCCTGGAAATATTATAAACATGTGCGTGAAACAAAAACGTTAGCAATTTTATCCTTCGTATTTTTAGTTGCACAAGCATTAATGGGAGCAGCAGCAGTTGTTTGGGGACAAATGCCAGCTGTACTTGCTATCCATTTCGGTATTTCCTTAATTTCATTTGCTTCTGTCATTTTATTAACGTGTCTTATCTTTGAAATTGACCAAAAATTTGATGCACGTTCACTTATTATGGACAAAAAAATGAAATTTCATATTTATGGTGTAACAATTTACAGTTATATCGTCGTCTACACAGGCGCTTTAGTACGTCACGAACGAGCTAGCTTAGCCTGTCCAGACTTTCCTTTATGTAGCAAAAACAGACCTATGCCAACTCAACTACATGAATGGGTTCAAATGGGCCATAGAGTTGCAGCGATGTTAATTTTCGCTTGGATACTATACGCGATGATTCTCGCTATCCGCCATTACAAACAGCAACCTGTAGTATATTGGGGATGGATCATTTCATTTATCCTTGTTACACTTCAAGCTGTAGTAGGAGTTTTAGTTGTATTTACAAACGCTAGTTTAGCAATGGCATTGTTACATTCTCTATTCATTTCTTGCTTGTTTGCCGTACTATGCTATTTAGTTATGTTAGGAACAAGAAGTAAAGTGAATGCAAAAGAAGCCGAATCAACTTCTAAACAAACAAAATAATTTAAAACTAAAATCCCTTGCCAATTCGGCAAGGGATTTTTTGCAATAAGAAAAGAGCTGTATTTACACAGCTCTTTTCTTATTTTAGTGATCTAATTCAATAAGTAAATCACCTGTTTGAATTGCATCACCATCGTTAACATATACTTTTTTCACTTTACCATTAAACGGCGCTTGAACTGTCGTTTCCATTTTCATCGCTTCTGTAATTGCCATAGAATCGCCTTTTTTCACTTCATCGCCTTCTTTTACAACTACTTTAATTACCGTTCCTGGCATCGTTGCACTAATATGATTTGGATTCTCACGATTTCCTTTCACACGTTGTGCAACTGTTGCTTTTACACTCTCGTCTTTCACGATAATTTCACGTGGTTGACCGTTAAATTCCAAGTAAAGAACACGGTGTCCATCCGGCTGTGGTTCTCCAATTGATACAAGTTTAACCATCAATGTCTTACCCTGTTCAATTTCTACATCAATTTCTTCACCTAGTCTCATACCATAGAAGAACGTCGGTGTATCAAGTACAGATACATTTCCATAAAGTTCAGCAACTTTTTCATAGTCCATAAATACTTTTGGATATAAAGCATATGCAACTACATCAAAAATCGTTACTTCGCGTCCAATTTTATGGAATAATTCTTCTTTTAACGCTTCAAAGTCTACTGGCTCTAGTAATTCACCTGGTCTTACTGTTAATGGCTCTTTTCCTTTTAAAATAATCTTTTGTAATTCTTTCGGGAAACCACCGTACGGTTGACCTAAATCACCCGAGAACATTTCAACAACAGACCCTGGGAAGTCCATCGCATGCCCACGCTCTAAAACATCCTGTTCTGTCAGATGGTTTTGAACCATAAATAATGCCATATCACCAACAACTTTTGATGATGGCGTTACTTTTACAATATCTCCAAACATGTCATTCACACGGCGGTACATTACTTTCACTTCATCGAAACGATCTCCTAAACCAACCGCTTTCGCTTGTTGCTGAAGATTACTATACTGCCCACCCGGCATTTCATGCATATATACCTCTGTATGAGGCGCATTCATACCACTTTCAAACGGTGCATAGTATTTGCGTACATCTTCCCAATAATGAGATAGTTTTTCTAAAGAATCTATATTAACATCTGGTTGTCTTTCGTTTCCGCCTAACGCATAGTATAGCGTGTTCGCACTTGGTTGTGACGTTTGACCAGCCATAGAACTCACTGCTACATCGACGATATCAACACCTGCTTCAATTGCCTTGGTATACGTTAATATACCATTTCCACTCGTATCGTGCGTGTGCAGATGAATTGGAATCGACACTGTCTCTTTTAATGCAGAAACTAAATCATATGCTGCATTTGGTTTTAGTAAGCCCGCCATATCTTTAATACCTAAAATATGAGCTCCTGATGCTTCTAACTCTTTTGCTAAATTTTTATAGTAATTTAAATCATATTTACTACGCAGTGGATCATGAATATCTCCTGTGTAGCACATTGTTGCTTCTGCAATTTTACCAGTGTCTCGTACAGCATCAATTGCAACTCTCATGCCTTCCACCCAGTTTAAGCTATCAAAAATACGGAATACATCAATGCCAGCTTGAGCAGAACATTCCACAAATTTTTGGATTAAATTATCTGGATAGTTTTTGTATCCAACTGCGTTTGAAGAACGAAGTAACATTTGGAATAACACGTTCGGCATTTTTTCACGAAGATCTAGTAATCGTTCCCATGGATCTTCTTTTAAGAAACGATACGCAACATCAAACGTTGCACCGCCCCACATTTCCGCTGAGAATAGGTTCGGTAACATTCTCGCTGTTGGCTCCGCAATTTGATGTAAATCTTTTGTACGAATACGAGTTGCAAGTAATGACTGGTGTGCATCACGGAATGTTGTATCCGTTAAAAGTACACGTTTTTGATCCTGTACCCATTTTACTAATCCGTCTGCTCCACGCTCGTCCAAAATTTGTTTCGTTCCATTTTGAATTGGCTCTGAATGTTTTAAACATGGAATACGAGCATCTGGGAATATTGGTTTTTCTTTTTTCCCTACTCCTGGGAAACCATTTACTGTTACTGTGCCAATATAATTTAACATTTTTGTTCCACGGTCTTTACGTTTCGGGAACAAGAACAGTTCCGGTGACGCGTCAATAAACGACGTATCATATTCCCCTGATAAGAAGTTTTTATGTTTTACTACATTCTCTAAGAATGGAATATTTGTTTTAATACCACGAATACGGAATTCTTTTAAGTTACGTTCCATTTTTGCAGCAGCTTGCTCAAAAGTAAGTGCCCAAGTTGTAACTTTTACAAGTAAAGAATCGTAGTACGGTGTAATAACTGCACCTTGGAAGCTATTTCCTGTATCAAGACGCACACCAAAACCACCGCCTGATCGATACGCCATAATTTTTCCTGTATCCGGCATAAAATTATTTAGCGGATCTTCAGTCGTTACACGAGATTGAATTGCAAATCCATGCACAACTACTTCCTCTTGCTTCGGCACACCTACCATTTTGCTATGTAATGAATGTCCATCAGCTATTAAAATTTGTGATTGAACGATATCTACTCCTGTAATCATTTCTGTAATCGTATGTTCTACTTGAACACGTGGATTTACTTCAATAAAGTAAAACTCATCATCTTTTACAAGGAATTCTACTGTTCCTGCATTTAAATAGTTTACATTTTTCGTTAACTTCACAGCAGCATCACAAATACGCTGACGCAAATCATCTGAAAGTGATACACTCGGTGCTATTTCTACAACTTTTTGATGACGACGTTGTACAGAACAGTCACGCTCGTATAAATGAACAACATTACCTTCTTCATCTGCTAAAATTTGTACTTCTATATGTTTAGGTTTTTCAACGAATTTTTCGACGTAAACTTCATCATTACCAAAGGCTGCTTTCGCTTCTGATTTCGCTCGATTATATGATTCTCCTAATTCCTCACTAGTACGCACAATACGCATACCACGACCGCCACCACCAAGGGACGCTTTAATAATAATCGGGTAATCATACTTTTCAGCAAATTTTTCGACTTCTTCTAATGAATCTACTGGACCATCACTACCAGGTATAACTGGAATTTGTGCTAGCTGCGCTTGTGTTCTTGCTTTCACTTTATCTCCAAACATATCTAAATGCTTACTTTTTGGACCGATAAAGATAATTCCTTCTTCTTCGCAACGTTTCGCGAATTGAATATTTTCTGACAAGAAACCATATCCAGGGTGGATTGCATCTACATGATTACTTTTTGCAATCTCAATAATGCCTTCAATATCTAGATAAGCATCAATTGGTTTTTTTCCTTCCCCAACTAAATAGGACTCATCGGCTTTATAGCGATGATAAGAACCACTATCCTCTTTAGAATAGATTGCAACTGTTTTTAATCCTAGTTCCGAACAAGCTCGAAACACACGAATTGCAATCTCTCCACGGTTAGCTACCAATACTTTTTGAATACGTTGCAGCTTTGTCATGATTTTCCCCCTCTACTTTCCTACCACTCTAGAGATAAAATATATACACACCTTAAAAAGCGTGAAGTTCTTCACTTTCCACATTATATTATACTTAGAAAGCTTCACTTTATTTTTATCCATCATACCTTATTTTTTAACAAATGATAAGTTTTCTGTACAATTTGTTTCACAAAAATAGTATAGCATACCTCCTCCTTTTCTAACAACTTAATTGTATATCACATTAAACTTAATGTGATATATTTTTTAACTGAAAGATATATTAATACATCACATTTAAAACTACTTAAAAATAAAAAACACATCATGCTCTAAGCACAATGTGTTTTTATTTTACAACTACAAGATGTGGTCCATTTTGTTCTCTTTCTTTCATTACACCATTCTGTTGTTTCTCTTGTCGTTTCACGTGACTAGCAATATTGAGTAGTATTCCCATTGCAAGTAGATTAGCTATTAAGGAACTCCCGCCATAACTAATAAACGGTAAAGGTACTCCCGTAAGCGGTATTAATCCAGACATACCACCAACATTAACAAAAGTTTGTACTCCTATTAAACTTGCAATTCCGATTGCAATTAAACTTCCAAAAGGATCGTTACATTTTTGAGCAATCCTGAATGAACGAATAATAATAAGTAGCAAGCAAATTAAAATAATAGCTACACCAATAAAACCTAATTCTTCAGATATAATAGCCATAATAAAATCTGTTTGCGGTTCTGGTAAATATCCATATTTTTGCACACTATTTCCTAATCCTCTACCATTAAGCCCTCCTGAAGCAATTCCAATAAAAGAATTTACTAATTGGAATCCATCATTTTGAGGATCATTGAATGGATCAAGGAAAACTGAAAAACGTGCCTTTTGGTATCCACTTAATTTATAATTAGCCAAAAAATATAGAGCTGGAATCCATACTATAGAAGTTAAAACAATTCGTTTAATCCATAAATTAATCCGTACTCCTGAACAAAGAAACATAATCCCTACTGTTGCTGCAATTAACAAATCGGTACCTAAATCATTTTGCTTTAAAATTAAAAACATTGCCATTCCAACAAAACCAAGTGTAAGTCCCGACCCTTTAAAAACAGGTGTATTTGTCTCTTGTCTCCTTGCAAAAAAGCGAGCTAATATAATAATAATCGATAGTTTAACAAATTCAGCGGGCTGTATACCTAATATCCAACCTTTTGCACCATTTATTTCCTTACCAAAAATCAAGGCTGCTGCTAGTAAAGCAATACTCCCTAGCCCCATCGCCGATAAAATTATTCGTTTCCTCCAAAACTTATAAGGTAACGAAGCTACAATCACTAACAATACCGTTCCGATAGCTAAAGTTATTAATTGTTTTTTAAAAAAGTAATTTGCCGGCCAGTTATGCCTCGAAATCGCAACAATGGAACTAGAACTATATACCATTATTACTCCCAGCACACATAAGATAACAAGAGGAAGTAATAATGAATAATCCATTGATTTCCATACTTTTTTCATTTCATTTCCTCTTTCTGTTTCAATTTAATTATTGTTGTATTCCATATGTACATTGATTCTTCCTGCTTTATTATACAAATAAAAAGCTCAAACTAATTTAGTTTGAGCCCCCTTATTTGAACCCGTTATTGTTGTTTGTTTGTAAACGCTTCATGAAGTGCAGATAACTCACGTTCGAGCTCACCTAACATTGCTTTCCCTTGTTCTTCTGCAATAAGACCAAGGCGAACTGCAAAATCGACCTCGCGGGATAGTCCAAACATTTGTGTGTCTAACACTTCTTCATATAATGGACATTGCGGCATTGTAAGATGGTCCATTTGCACCTTAATAAGTCTTAAAATCTTCTCTGCATCCGCTTGTAGAAGGGCTAGTGCCTTTTCCTGATGATTTGCTACTGTCTCAGACGCCAAATTGATTCCCTCCGTTTCCGTCCTACTCTCCTATATCCTATCTATTAATATTAGCGATAGTTTTAATAAATTGCAATAGAAACATTTTTTGTGACAACAGTGTCTAATACTATTATACTGAAAAGTGGGAGTATAACACAAATGGGGGAACAACAATGAGCGAAATTTTATTTATTAACGGAAAAGTACGTTTTCCAATTACTATTGATCCAACTGTTTGGATCTTTGATGATCGAAAAGTAGATTTGACAACTTACTTTGATGAAACTAGAGAAAACACGTCTGAACTAGAAACTTATTTAAAAAACACTTCAGAACATTGGGATCGCGAAATCCGTGATGGTGCCGCTTTTCCCCCAATACAGCAAAGTGTGAAGAAATATAAAAAAGAACAGCTGATTACTGGAACATTTGGTATACCACTTCATCCATTCCTTGCTAACGCTGAAATTTTAGAGGACGCTACGCAAGTTGAAATTGAAACAGTAGAACAAACATTAATACTTCCATTAGAAACTGTCGAAAATGCTATTCTTGGTTTTTCAAAAGAAGGGAAGCCATTAAAAGAGGATGGACCTGTTCATCTATATTACAATGATGGATCTAATAGACAAAATCCAATCCGTAACATCCGTAAATTTACAATTATTTAAAGAAAAGGAGTGAGCTTAAGCTCACTCCTTTTTACAATAAATCTGCTGCTAGTTGAGCTAAATTAGATCGCTCCCCTTTAACAAACTTCACATGACCACTAATACGCTGTTCTTTAAACTTCTCTACAACATACGTTAAGCCATTATTATATTCATCTAAATATGGGTGATCAATTTGCTGAGGATCTCCCATCAATACAATCTTACTCTTTTCCCCTACCCTAGTTAATATTGTTTTCACTTCATGCTTTGTTAAATTTTGTGCTTCGTCAATGATAATGAACTGATCTGGAATACTTCTCCCGCGTATATAAGTAAGGGCTTCTACTTCAATCGAACCCATTCCAGCTAAAATAGCATCTAACTCTCCTGGCTTTTTCGTATTAAATAAATACTCTAGGTTATCAAAAATTGGCTGCATCCATGGTCTTAACTTTTCTTCTTTTTCTCCTGGTAAATAACCGATATCTTTTCCGACTGGAACAATTGGTCTTGCCACAAGTAATTTTTTATATAATCCTAAGTCTTCTGTTTGCATAAGTCCCGAAGCTAACGCAAGTAACGTTTTTCCTGTGCCGGCTTTCCCCGTTAACGTTACAAGCGGAATATCTTCACGAAGCAACAATTCTAATCCCATAATTTGCTGCACGTTTCGTGGTCGTATCCCCCACACTTGTTCATTGTGAAAAATAAGTTTCTTTACCTTTTTACCTAAGTGATCCACAATGCCAAGCGCAGAACTAGAGCCTCCCAATGCATCTTTCATTACTACAAATTGATTTGGGTAAAAAGGATGATTCGCAATTTCAGATAGAGGCAATTCACCTTTCTCATAAAAATAATCCAATTGTTCTTTTGATATATATCCTTCTAAAAAGCCAGAATATATATTTTCTACTTCAATTACGCGATCACTTAAATAATCTTCAGCCTTCAAACCAATTGCATCAGCTTTTACCCTTACGAGTACATCTTTACTTACTAAAATAACAGACTTCCCGTCCTCTTTTTCCTGTTCTTCTAAAGATAGATTTTTTGCTACAGCTAAAATTCGATTATCATTTGTTTTTTCTACAAAAATATCTTGTAGTTGCACAAATGAACGATGGTTCAATTCAATACGAAATGTTCCGCCGTTTTCTAGCGGGATACTTTCATGCAGCTTTCCTATTTCACGAAATTTATCTATTAACTTAGATACATAACGAGCGTTTCGTCCTACTTCATCCATATAACGTTTTTTCGAATCAACCTCTTCTAATACAACTGCTGGAATCACTACTTCATTGGTTTCAAATGAAAAAATAGATAAAGGATCCTGCAAAAGTACATTCGTATCTAACACATAAATTTTATCCAACCTGTTACCCCCTGACTCCACTTTTAAATTTGTAGAACAAGGGTTTCATCCATAAAATATGGACGAACCATTGTTATAATTATATGTACCGTGTAAACGAGGTAGAATCGAAAATCATAGTCATTAAACCTTTTATTTATTCTTTATTCATTTCTATTCAATATATTACTTTTTATTATAATTATTAACGTTAAATCACAATAACCGATTACAAAAGTGAATAAACGAATTTCCTATTTAGCACCTTTATAATTCTCTTATCCCTACTAACACTTCATTATCCAGCTTTTTCGCTGCCCGAAGATCATAAGTTTTTTCATATGTTGGTTCAATTGCAAGTTTCGCTCCATAAAACATAACATCACGCACTTCTTGCACATTTACTTCTATTACAGTTAATTTTAGAGAAATACCTTCCATTCTATCTGTCAAAATTTCACTTGCACCACTTATAGAAAATACGGATTCATTCGCCATTATAGTCAATACCACACCTGTATTATGACGTATATTTTCCACAATACGTGAACGTTGATCTACTGCAAATCGAATACTAGTTTTACTCACTGCATACACCCAAGAAATAGCACTTACGTTAGGAACTTGTTTTTCGAAATCTGTCGTTGCTATCATAACAATACACTCTTTACGCAACGTTTGTACTAAATCCTCTGTTAAGGTAGGCTCTACTACATTCGCCATATTTTCACCTCCAAACATACTTGGTATATCCTTATCATAACTTATTTTTTGAATTGCGAAAATATTATTTTTTCCCGCTATTATTCAAAAACATTATACTTCCATGATATACTTATACTGATAGAATTCGTATTGAGGTGACGAAATGAGAGTCAAATGTATGATTTGTGATAAAAAAGATATGTTAGATGATGAAAATCCTATGGCAAAAAAACTGCGTAATCGCCCTATTCATACATATATGTGCATGGAATGTTCGGAACGAATTGCAGAGCGTACAATGGAACGTCATGCAAGTGGTAATTTCCGATTATATCGTGATAAAAAAATCGAAGATGATTGGTAAAATGTAAATAAGTCCTTACTCATATAGATAAGGACTTATTTATATTTTTCTGGTTCACGATTCATCTGATCCAAAAAACAATCAATGGCTTCTAACGGAAACCTTGCAGATTTCCGTTCTCCATTTATTTCATATGTAATTAAATACATTTCCTCGTTCTTTTCGACTTCCACATTTCTTAATTTATGTTCTTCATATATCATATTTTGAAATAACAAATATGTTTCTTTTGCAGCACTATCATTTGGACGTGCTTCCGCAACTGTTTTAATTGTTAACCAATTATATAGTGCATCTTGTACTGAACGCATGAAAACTCCCCTTCCTCAGCCTGCTTTTTGTTGTTTCGCTTGACGCAAACGCAATCTATAAATTCCAAGTACAATTGCCGCTACAACTAGTCCTTCTCCAACAGGTAAAAACACAGCAAAAAAGGTTAATACTGTACATCCAATTGCTAATGATATGTATATCACAATATTTTTTAGTACAGACAACTTTCTAGCAAATCCTAAATTATAAACGAGACCACTTAATATAATAATCGTCCCATAAAGTAACCACATTCCTAACTCTGGATTTTCATCTACCTTACACAATTTTGCAAAAAAAGACATCCTTTCTAACACACTCTTCCCCCCTAGCAGTAAAATGCAATTTTCTTTATATACTTAATACAAGAGTAACTCGCAAAAAAAATACTGTCCACAAAAATGAGTAAATATTCTAAAAAATAAACAAAATAAAAAAACAACGACCTTTATAAAGGTCGTTGTTTTTTTATTTTTACGCTTCAACAGATTTCTTTTTCTTAGCAGCTCTTTCGCGCTCACTCTTATCAAGAATCTTTTTACGTAGACGAATTGATTCTGGAGTTACTTCACAGAACTCGTCATCGTTTAAGTACTCTAATGATTCTTCTAAAGTCATTAGGCGTGGTTTCTTCATTGTTGAAGTTTGATCTTTCGTCGCAGAACGAATGTTAGTTTGTTGTTTCATTTTCACAACGTTAACTGTTAAGTCGTTCTCACGAGTGTGTTCTCCTACAATCATACCAGCATATACTTCTGTACCTGGTTCAACGAAGATTACACCACGGTCTTCAACTTGCATAATACCGTATTGTGATGCTTTTCCTGTTTCAAGTGAAACTAGAACACCTTGACGACGTCCACCAACTTGTCCAGCGTGTACTGGTTGGTAGCAATCGAATGTATGGTTTAAAATACCGTAACCACGAGTTAATGTTAAGAATTCTGTTGTGTAACCAATTAAACCACGTGCTGGAACCATGAAAGTAAGGCGAACTTGACCGTTTCCGTTATTCACCATATCTAACATTTCACCTTTACGTGCACCCATAGATTCCATAATAGAACCAGTGTATTCTTCAGGTACATCGATTTGTACACGCTCTACAGGCTCACATCTTACGCCATCAACTTCTTTAATGATTACTTCTGGCTTAGATACTTGTAATTCATAACCTTCACGACGCATGTTTTCAATTAAGATAGATAAATGTAGTTCCCCACGTCCAGATACGATCCACGCATCAGGAGAATCTGTATTATCTACACGTAAACTTACATCTGTTTCTAATTGTGAACGAAGACGCTCTTCAATTTTACGAGATGTAATGTATTTACCTTCACGACCTGCAAATGGGCTATTATTTACAAGGAACGTCATTTGTAGTGTTGGCTCATCAATACGTAATAATGGTAACGCATCTTGATGTTCAACTGGACATACTGTTTCACCTACGTTAATGTCTTCCATACCAGAAACGGCTACTAAGTCCCCTGCTTTTGCTTCTTCAATTTCTTGTCGTTTTAATCCCATGTAACCGAATAATTTCGTTACGCGGAATTGCTTCACGCTTCCGTCTACTTTCATTAAAGCAACTTGTTGTCCAACCTTCATTGTACCGCGGAATACGCGACCAACTCCAATACGTCCAACGTAGTCGTTGTAATCAAGAAGTGCTACTTGGAATTGAAGTGGCTCTTCGCTGTTATCAATTGGTGCTGGAATATGTTCGATAATTGTATCAAATAATGATTTCATATTCTCTTCTTGATTTGCTGGGTTTGAATCTAAGCTTGCTGTTCCGTTCATTGCTGATGCAAATACAACTGGGAACTCTAATTGATCTTCGTTTGCACCAAGCTCAATGAATAAGTCGATTACTTCATCAACTACTTCATCTGGACGAGCGAAGTCACGGTCAATTTTGTTTACAACTACGATTGGAGTTAAGTTTTGCTCAAGAGCTTTCTTTAAAACAAATCGTGTTTGTGGCATACAACCTTCATATGCATCAACAACAAGTAAAACACCATCAACCATTTTCATGATACGTTCTACTTCTCCACCGAAGTCAGCGTGACCAGGTGTATCTAAAATGTTAATTCTTTTATCTTCATAGTGAATCGCTGTATTTTTCGCTAAAATTGTAATACCGCGTTCTCTTTCTAGATCATTTGAATCCATTGCGCGTTCTTCAACGTGTTCGTTCGCACGGAAAGTCCCCGCTTGACGTAATAACTGGTCAACAAGTGTTGTTTTACCATGGTCAACGTGGGCAATAATTGCTATATTACGTAAATCTTGTCGTTTTTTCAACATGTCCAACTCCTAATGTCTTTTTAATCCTTCTCTATTATAAGAGCGAAGGGGATACAATAGCAATTAAAATAAAAGCAAGAATGAAAATATAGTTGTATTCTTACTTTTGTGAAAGTAAAATGAGATTGGAGGGTGAAGAAATGGAACACATTCAATATCGCTTTTTATTAACTGCAATTATCGGTGTTATTTTCTTAATCGGTATCGGCATTATGATTGCTGAAAATAGTCCAATCGGTATTATTATTTGCATTATCGGCACATTTGTTACAGTTGGATACGGTTTTGTAACAAAAAGAAAAATGCGCAAATCACAATAACGCTAAAAAGTAAGAAGCTTATACACAGCCTCTTACTTTTTTTGTTGCTCTCATATAAACGATAACACTTCTTCATACACTCCTGGTTTTGCAACTAACACACTGCTCTTCTCTATGATAGAAAGTGGCGCTCCAGAGAATGTCGTCACCTTACCTCCAACTTCTTCTACAATTATCTGTCCTCCGCCAAAATCCCATGGTGATAATCTCGGCGTTATATATGCATCTATTCTTCCTGTTGCAACGTATACCATCTCTAACGCTGCACAGCCATATGATCTTGTGCCCCTTGCTTTCTTAACAAGTGCCATCATACTTTCCATATTAAGCAATGGATTATCTGTAAGCCATATCGCATTTAAAGCTACAATACCTTCCTCTACAGTTCCTTTTTTCAATGGAGGAATTGATATATCATTACAAAAAGCTCCAGATCCCTTGACTGCATGATATAGTTCATCATGCACTGGATCATATATAAGTCCAATCTTTCCGATACCGTTCTCATAAATCCCAATTGAAATCGCAAAATTTCTTTTTTGATGAACAAAGTTCATCGTGCCGTCAATTGGATCAATTAACCAAACAACCCCGTCAGAAGACGTTATCTCGTCTCCATAACCCTCTTCTCCTAAAATACTATGATTCGGGAATGTTTCTTTAATTTTCCCAATTAAAAACTGTTCTATCTCTCGGTCCATATTTGTAACTAAGTCAGCTGCATTTGATTTTGTTTCTATAATAAGTGCTTTTTTCATTGATGCCATTAAATGCTCTCCTGCATCCCGAATCCACCGTTTGGCGTGTGCATCAATGTCTTTCCATACTTCTTGCATGTTTAAACACTCCGATCTATACTGTTCACAGAAAAAACGAACCCTTTATAAGGTTCGCACCAACTAATTTTTTATACATATACTATTATTACGCTTCTAAACGAATCATTTCAAGTCTTAACACTTCTAACTTTTGTACACACTCTTCTTTTTTCTGTTTATCATCTTCCATCATCGCATCATATAAAGTTGCTAATTCATAATCTAGCTCCAAACGTAGCACCGGTATTCTCTTTTCAGCATCTGTTCTCTTTAACGCATTAATCACCTGTCTCATATTATTTGCCTCCTCCCAATATTCGTCTGCCCTCGGACTAGAATTAATTCAATTTTCTGATTTTTTGTTTTATACTATACTATGTTGGATAAATCATCTATGCAACAAAATTATATTTTTTTATTTAAATTTTTTTGTGCTGTTTTTTTTATGAATAGTACAAGCTATGCTAAAATAAAAGCAAAATAGGAGTTGGAGGAACAATCATGACAATACAAACATTCAAGTCAACTGATTTTGATGTCTTTACAGTTGATGGTCTCGAAGAACGAATGAGTGCAATTAAAACGAACATTCATCCTAAGCTAGAAGCTTTAGGGGAACAATTTGCAGAATACTTATCCAAACAAACTGATGAGAACTTTTTTTATCATGTTGCAAAACACGCACGCCGCAAAGTCAATCCACCAAACGATACTTGGGTTGCTTTTTCAACAAATAAACGAGGATATAAAATGCTACCGCATTTCCAAATCGGCTTATGGGGTACTCATGCCTTCATATACTTTGGTTTAATCTATGAGTGTCCACAAAAAGTTGAGACGGCTCATGCCTTCTTAGAACATTTAAATGATTTAAAAACAAATATTCCAAATGACTTCGTTTGGTCCATTGACCATACTAAACCAAGTGTGAAATTACATAAAACACTTGAAACCGAAGACTTACAAAAGATGATTGAACGACTAGCTACTGTAAAAAAAGCAGAATTATTAGTTGGTATTCATATATCACCAGAGGAGTTTTCAGCAATGACCAACGAACAATTCCTTGCTAAGATTGAATCTACGATGCAATCACTCCTTCCTTTATATGCACTTTGTAATCGATAGTAGAAAACGGACAATTTATATTGTCCGTTTTTAGTTGTTATCACATTATATCACTTCAGTTTTTATTTTTCAAAATATTTTTTACATTTTTACAAGCTTTTGTTCTTCGACTTCTTTTGCCCTTTGAATAGCACGATATATAGAGTATCCACTTACTTCTTGAAATTCTTTATCAATTTTCTTTTCTTCTGCTTTCGATGGAACAATCTCTTTAAAACGACGATATAAACCCATTAATTCTTCTCTTACAATCCCTTTTTCATAAGCTTTCTCAATCGCTTCATAAAACTTAACAATTGTAACCATTTCCTCATTTGACCAATCATAATCTAACGGATATTGATATTCCATTTCGCACCTCATTTATCATTTCTTCTTGTTTCATTATGCTATCTTAAAGAGAATATTTTATTCTTCATTATAGCCACTCTGCATTATACACTATTTATTCATTTTAATGGAATTGTCTTCCTCTATTCATTAGTTGAGGCTAACTATTAAACATACTCACCTTAAAAACATTTTTTTCTATACATCTATAATTATTGGTGATATAATGCTTTTGTTTTATAGAAAATAAAGTGAAGCTACCATCTCAAAAACGATTTTTTGAATGGCAGAAAAACAAGCCTTATTCTAAAAAAGACTAAACTTTTTTAGAGCAGGATTATATAAAACAAATTATACTAAATATTATGAAGAAGAAGGGGTGTATAGATTGTCCCAATACGAAACACCATTGTTTACCGCTTTAGTTGAGCACAGTAAGCGAAATCCAATTCAATTCCATATTCCTGGTCATAAAAAAGGACAGGGCATGGATCCTACATTTCGCGAATTTATTGGGCATAATGCATTAGCAATTGATTTAATTAATATTGCGCCACTCGATGATTTACATCATCCAAAAGGTATGATTAAAGAAGCACAGGATTTAGCAGCCGCTGCATTCGGTGCAGATCATACTTTCTTTTCTATTCAAGGTACAAGTGGCGCTATTATGACAATGGTGATGAGCGTTTGCGGTCCTGGTGACAAAATCCTAGTACCACGAAACGTGCATAAATCAGTAATGTCAGCTATTATTTTCTCAGGTGCAAAACCAATTTTCATGCATCCTGAAATCGATCCGAAGCTCGGTATTTCTCATGGAATCACAATTCAATCTGTCAAAAAAGCACTTGAAGAGCACTCAGATGCAAAGGGCTTACTTGTTATTAACCCAACGTACTTTGGGTTTGCTGCAGACTTAGAACAGATTGTACAATTAGCACATTCTTATGACATCCCTGTACTAGTTGACGAGGCTCATGGTGTTCATATTCATTTTCACGATGAATTGCCGATGTCAGCGATGCAAGCTGGGGCAGATATGGCAGCAACAAGTGTTCACAAATTAGGAGGCTCTTTAACTCAAAGTTCTATTCTTAATGTGAAAGAAGGCTTGGTGAATGTAAAACATGTCCAATCTATTATTAGCATGCTTACGACTACATCAACTTCTTACATCTTGTTAGCATCCCTTGATGTTGCGAGAAAACGTCTTGCTACAGAAGGAACAGCACTCATAGAACAAACAATACAATTAGCTGAACATGTTCGTGATGCTATAAATTCTATTGAGCATCTTTACTGTCCTGGAAAAGAAATGTTAGGTACAGATGCTACCTTTAACTATGATCCTACAAAGATAATTGTATCTGTAAAAGATTTAGGTATTACCGGCCACCAAGCTGAAGTATGGCTTAGAGAGCAATATAACATTGAAGTAGAACTCTCAGATCTATACAACATACTATGTCTTATCACTTTGGGAGATACAGAAAGTGATACAAATACACTTATTGCAGCATTACAAGATTTAGCAGCAACATTTAGAAATAGGGCAGATAAAGGTGTTCAAGTACAAGTAGAGATTCCAGAAATTCCAGTGCTAGCACTTTCTCCCCGAGATGCTTTTTATTCGGAAACAGAAGTCATTCCATTTGAAAATGCAGCGGGGCGTATTATAGCTGATTTTGTTATGGTTTATCCGCCAGGGATTCCAATCTTTACTCCGGGGGAAATTATTACACAAGAAAACTTAGAGTATATTCGTAAAAACTTAGAAGCAGGTTTACCTGTACAAGGTCCTGAAGATATGACATTACAAACATTACGTGTTATTAAAGAGTACAAGCCTATCAGTTGATAGGCTTTTTTTTCACCTTTTCTCCTTTTCTTCATACGATACTAAAGAATGTAACGTATAGGTGGGGATACTATTATGATTGTAATAGGCCGTTCTATTGTACATCCTTATATTACAAATGAATATGAGCCATTTGCAGCAGAGAAACAACAAATTTTATCAATAATGGCAGGAAATCAAGAAGTTTATTCCTTCCGAACAGCTGATGAACTCAGCTTTGATCTCAATTTACGAGTTAATATTATTATCTCTTCACTAGAGCTTTTTCAAAGTGGTTTTCAGTTTCGTACATTTCAACAATCCTTTTGCAACCCCCAGTATTGGAAAAGAACATCCCTTGGAGGATTCGAGCTTCTTCCAAACATACCACCTTCTATTGCCATACAAGATATTTTCAAAAACGGAAAACTATATGGAACTGAATGCGCAACCGCTATGATCATTATTTTTTATAAAGCTTTACTATCATTGTATGAGGAAGAAACTTTCAATCGTCTATTTGCAAACCTTTTACTTTACACATGGGACTACGATCAAGATCTAAGACTCATAACAAAAAACGGTGGCGATCTTGTTCCAGGTGACCTCGTTTACTTTAAAAACCCACAAGTGAATCCAGCTACGATTGAGTGGCAAGGAGAAAACACAATCTATTTAGGAAATTTCTTTTTTTACGGACATGGCGTAGGTGTAAAAACAAAAGAAGAAATTATTTATTCATTAAATGAACGACGAGTTCCTTACGCTTTTATTTCAGCTTTCTTGACCGATACTATTACCCGTATCGATAGTCGTATAATGAGCCAATACGCTTCTTCTAGTACACCACAGACCTCCATAAGCTTTATTCCGATTAGGGATGATGCAATCGTTGCAACAGTTGGTCATACAACTACAATTTATTAAAAAAGCGCCTACACATGTAGGCGCTTTTTCTTATTATTAAGCTTTTGTATGTTCTTTATGGTCACATTCGCAATGAGATCCACATTTCCCGTATAGTACTGTTGATTTTTCATCTTCAAAATGTCCAATTGTTCCTTCACATACTTGGCATACGATTGTTCCCATTTTCATTTCCCCCTGAGTTTTAATAGTAATCTATTTATTTATCATTAAGCTTTCGCATTATCTTTTCTAGCACAGTCACAATTTGTTCCACATTTTCCGTAAAGTACTGTCGTTTTCTCATCTTCAAAATGTCCGATTGTTCCTTCACATACTTGGCATACGATTGTTCCCATTTTCATTTCCCCCTAAGTTTATGGTCCTAAAAACTTTTAGCTGTCCATTTCCTCTCAATTATTGGGCTTTTGTATGCTCTGTGTGATCACATCCGCAAGATCCACATTTCCCGTAAAGTACTGTTACTTTCTCATCTTCGAAGTGTGCAATTGTACCTTCACAATCTTGACATACGATTGTTCCCATTTTTCATTTCCCCCTAAGTTTATAATCCCAAAAACTTTTTGTAACCGCTTAACTTTCTGTCTTTATTTTAATATGTTATACTTTTTACGTCAATAGGTTTTTAGTATAACACATTAAATATTTTCAATTTAAATTAGTATGCAATATTCAAATGAAAAAACAGCCATATTTATAAGTACGACTGTTTCACATTAATTATTCTTCATATTCCGCATGTAAAGAAGTTGACGGAACTAGAAATTTGAAAAATTGAGCTAACTCCTTTGCTTCCTCTTCTGATCCTAATTTAAAAATCTCCTGTATATATTGAACATTCTCTACATCATCTCGTCCGAGTAAAGTAGACCTTCCTGTTTGCATACAAACAATGAGCGGCTTTCCAAAAAACATATTTGTATAAATAACACCAAAATCATAACGTGTATCATGTGTCATAAACCCTAAAAATCGTACCTTCACACTTTCATGCTCATCATACAATTTTTCAAACATTGGTTTCCACCTTTCTATATCACGTTTCATTACTAGTATATTAAACAAAACATGTAATACTCCTTTTAATTGTCAAAAAATTCAGTAGGATGTAGAATGATAGTATTCTACTAAGTTAGGGGGAACTTATATGCAACACGCCTTTATTACGCTTGTACCTAAATCCAACCAACAATCAGTTTCAATAGATGATATAAAACAACTTTTTCATT
This sequence comes from Bacillus cereus group sp. MYBK216-1, assembly GCF_051916495.1. Taxonomy (NCBI): domain Bacteria; kingdom Bacillati; phylum Bacillota; class Bacilli; order Caryophanales; family Bacillaceae; genus Bacillus; species Bacillus cereus group sp. MYBK216-1. The sequence continues at coordinate 418,116 of NZ_JBQAGT010000004.1, read as the reverse complement.
ATTATAAAACAGTTACTTCTAAAACTGGTGCCCAAATTAATTACACGTATACAAATACCGCTTTTCCTTATGAAATTTTAGATACATCTACAACAACATTAAAACTTCAATCCAATCACGACCGCTATGACTCAATTTATATTGGTGTTGGTATAGAAAATGAACAATCTTTCATCCAAGTTTCTTTACCACCTAATGCAACATTTGGTGACAAAGGGAAAGCAAATGAATTTTGCCGTTTTTTAGCGAAGAAATTAGAAGGAGAGTTACAATTATTTAATGGAAGAACAATGTATTTTTATAAACGCTAATTTAAAAAATAGATAATATGATTAAAAATAGTATACAATTTGAACATGTAAGAAATAAAGCTTGCTTTCTCACGTGCAATACAAAATATGCTATTACATAGGCTAGATATAGGAATACGAAAAAAAGAATAACTTTATAATGAAACTTATCACCATTCGATAATGTTAATACAGTGGAAAAGCCACTCCATAGTAGTAAATGATAAAATATAACATGTAATATTTTCATGGAACCTTCTCCTTTGACATGCTCTATTTTATTAATATATGGGGTTAAGTTTGAATCAATTACATATTATAGGATGATATACATTACCTTTGAAGTAAGTTACGCCTGAATCATTTGTTAAAGTATTATATATTCATTCGACAAGTACGTTTAAAGACCTTGCAGGTCATTTGATGAAAATAAAAATAGCCCCTCTCTTACAATAAGAGAGGGGCTATTTACATTACTTAATTATTTTACAATGTGAATTGGCATTCCAAGAGCAACTTCAGCTGCTTCCATTGTGATTTCACCTAATGTTGGGTGAGCATGGATTGTTTGAGCGATATCTTCAGCTGTCATTCCAGCTTCGATAGCTAAACCAATCTCAGAGATAATATCAGAAGCACCTGCACCTGCAACTTGAGCACCTACAAGAAGACCATCTTCTTTACGTGTTACAAGTTGTAGGAAACCGTCAGTGCTGTTTAATGATAATGCACGACCGTTAGCAGCGAATGGGAACTTAGATACAGTTACAGTCATTCCAGCTTCTTCAGCTTGTTTTTTAGTGTAACCAACAGATGCTAATTCTGGATCAGTGAAGCATACTGCAGGGATTCCGATGTAATCGATAGCTGATGCATGGCCACTAATTGCTTCTACAGCTACTTTACCTTCGTAAGAAGCTTTGTGAGCTAATGGTGGTCCAGGAACGATATCACCGATTGCATAGATGTTTGGTACATTTGTACGACATTGCTCATCGATTTCGATGATGCCGCGGTCAGTCATTTTAACTCCAACTTGCTCAAGACCGATTTCTTGAGTGTTTGGACGACGACCTACAGTTACTAATACGTAATCTGCTTCTACAGTTTGGATTTCACCGTTAACTTCAAAGCTAACTTTTACGCCAGTTTCTGTTTCTTCAACGCCTTTAGCCATAGCTTTTGTATGGATATTTACGTTACCTTTTTTCTGTAGAGCACGTTTAACAACAGAGCTCATAGCTTTTTCGAAACCAGCTAAGATTTCGTCGCCAGCTTCTACTACAGTAACTTCTGTACCGAAGTTAGCATATGCAGTACCTAATTCCATACCGATGTAACCGCCGCCGATTACAACAAGTTTTTTAGGAATTTCAGGTAAGCTTAAAGCACCTGTAGAGTTGATAACACGTTTAGAGTATTTGAATCCTGGAATTTCGATTGGTGTAGAACCAGTTGCAAGAACAGCATTTTTAAACGTATAAGTTTGAGCTGCATCTTCAGTCATAACGCGTAATGTATTAGCATCTACGAAGTAAGCTTCACCGCGAATGATTTCAACTTTGTTACCTTTAAGAAGGCCTTCAACACCGCCAGTTAATTTCTTAACTACGCCGTTTTTCCATTCTTGAACTTTTGTAAAGTCAACTTTTACGTTTTCTGCAGTAATACCCATGTCATCAGAATGCATTGCATTCTCATAACGATGACCTGCATTGATTAACGCTTTTGAAGGAATACATCCAACGTTTAAGCATACGCCACCAAGGTTAGCTTTTTCAATGATTGCTACCTTTTGACCTAATTGTGCTGCACGAATTGCCGCAACGTATCCACCAGGACCTGCACCAACAACGACTGTATCTAATTCAATTGGGAAATCTCCTACTACCATTGTTATTACGCCTCCATTACTAATAATTGTGGGTCATTCAATAGACGTTTAATTTGGTTTAACGCTTTTTGAGCAGTTGCACCGTCAATTAAACGATGGTCAAAGCTTAGAGATAATGCTAATACTGGAGCTGCAACAATCTCACCGTTTTTCACAACTGGTTTTTCAGCGATACGGCCGATACCAAGGATTGCTACTTCTGGGTGGTTGATAACTGGAGTGAACCATTGTCCACCTGCAGAACCAATGTTTGTAATTGTGCAAGAAGCACCTTTCATTTCAGCTGGAGCTAGACGACCTTCACGTGCTTTACCAGCAAGATCATTGATCTCGTTAGAAATTGTGAAGATAGACTTACGATCTGTATCTTTAACAACTGGTACTAATAGACCTTTGTCTGTATCAGCTGCGATACCGATGTTGAAGTAATGTTTATGAACTACTTCTTGAGATGCATCATCTAAAGAAGTGTTTAACATTGGGTATTCACGTAATGCAGATGTTAAAGCTTTAACAACGTACGGAAGGTAAGTTAATTTAATACCTTTGTCAGCTGCTACTGCTTTGAACTTCTTACGGTGAGCAACAAGTTCTGTTACATCTACTTCGTCCATTAATGTTACGTGAGGAGCTGTGTGTTTAGAGTTAACCATTGCTTTCGCAATCGCTTTACGGATACCACTCATTTTCTCACGAGTTTCTGGATATTCACCAGCTGGGATTGGTTGTGCTTTTGGTGCTTCTTCTTTCGCTGCTGCTGGAGTAGCTTCTACTGCTGCTGGAGCCTCAGTTGCTGCTACAGTTTGTCCACCATTTGCAAATGCATCGATGTCAGCTTTTACGATACGGCCATTCTTACCAGTACCAGATACTTTATGAATGTCTACACCTTTTTCACGAGCGTATTTACGAACAGATGGCATAGCGATTACGCGCTCATTTACTACTTCTGCAGTTGCTGCTGGAGTAGCTTCCGCTGCTGGAGCTTCTACTGCTGCTTCTTCAGCTTTTGGAGCTTCATCATGATCGTCACCTTTAAATTTAAGGTTTTCGTATCCAGGAGCATCAAATTTAATTAATGTATCTCCTACGATTGCAACTGTTCCTTCTTCTACAAGTACTTCAAGTACTTTACCTTTAACAGGAGAAGGGATTTCTACTACTGCTTTATCATTTTGTACTTCAAGAAGTACATCGTCTTCGTTTACTTCATCGCCTGGTTTAATAAACCATTTTACGATTTCACCTTCGTGGATACCTTCACCGATATCTGGTAGTTTAAATTCAAATGCCACGGAATTCAGCCCCCTGATTCATTTCATTATTATGGAATATGTACAAAAGAAACCAGCATGTGCTGATTTCTTTTGCACATGAAAAGCTAAAAATTAGAAGTTCATTACTTTGTTTACAGCTTCAACAATATCTTTGTGGTTTGGTAACCATACGCTCTCTGCTTGAGAGAATGGGAATACTGTATCAGCAGCTGCAACACGTACAACTGGAGCTTCTAAGTTTAAGATTGCACGGTCGTTAATTTCCGCTACAACGTTAGCTGCAATACCAGCTTGTTTTTGAGCTTCTTGAACTACAACTACGCGACCTGTTTTTTCAACAGAAGCGATGATTGTTTCGATATCTAATGGTTGAACTGTACGTAAGTCAACAACCTCTAAAGAGATACCTTCTTTTTCAAGTTCTTCAGCAGCTTTTAATGCAGCGTGAACCATAGCGCCATAAGCGATAACAGATACATCTGTACCTTCACGTTTGATATCAGCTTTGCCTAAATCAATTGTGTAATCACCTTCTGGTACCTCTTGACGGAATGAACGGTACAATTTCATATGCTCTAAGTAGATAACTGGATCGTTGTCACGAATCGCAGAGATTAAAAGACCTTTAGCGTCGTATGGAGTAGATGGAATAACAACTTTTAGACCAGGTTGTTGAGCCACTAATCCTTCTAAGCTATCAGCATGTAGTTCAGGAGTATGAACACCACCACCGAATGGAGAACGAACTGTTACTGGAGCAGTCCAACGTCCACCAGAACGGTAACGCATACGAGCTAATTGACCAGAAATTGAATCCATTACTTCATAAACGAAACCGAAGAATTGGATTTCTGGAACTGGACGGAATCCTTCAAGTGCAAGACCAACTGCAAGTCCACCAATACCAGACTCTGCAAGTGGAGTATCCATTACACGATCTTCACCAAATTCAGCTTGTAAACCTTCAGTAGCACGGAATACACCGCCGTTTACACCAACGTCTTCACCAAATACAAGTACGTTAGGGTCATTTTTCATTTCAACGCGTAAAGCATCAGTGATTGCTTGAATCATTGTCATTTGAGCCATGGCTTACTTCGACTCCTTTTCTTTGTAGATTTCATATTGTTCAGCTAAGTTGTAAGGCATTTTTTCGTACATGATTTCCATTAAATCAGTTACTTTTTGTTTTGGAGCTTGGTCAGCCTTAGCAATTGCTTGTTTGATATCTTCTTTTGCTTCTTCGATTACTGTCTCTTCAACTTCTTGAGACCATAGGCCTTTAGCTTCTAAGAACTTACGGAAGCGTACGATTGGGTCTTTTTGTTCCCATTCGTTTTCGATATCTTTTGTACGGTAACGAGTTGGGTCATCACCAGCCATTGTATGTGGACCGTAACGGAATGTTAAAGTCTCGATTAAAGTAGGGCCTTCGCCATTTACTGCGCGCTCACGAGCGAAAGCAGTCGCTGCGTATACAGCTAGTGGATCCATACCGTCTACTTGAATTCCGTAAATACCTGCTGCTACTGCTTTTTGTGCTACAGTTTTAGCTGCAGATTGCTTTTCTACTGGAGTAGAGATTGCATAACGGTTGTTTTGAACAACGAAGATTGCTGGAGCTTTAAATGCACCTGCAAAGTTCATACCTTCGTAGAAGTCACCTTGTGAAGCACCACCGTCACCAGTGTAAGTAATTGCAACAGATTTTTTACCACGTAGTTTCATACCTAACGCAACACCAGCAGTTTGGATGATTTGCGCACCGATAATGATTTGTGGAGCTAATGCATTTACATTCTCAGGCATTTGGTTACCCATGAAGTGTCCACGAGAGAATAAGAATGCTTGGTATAATGGTAATCCGTGCCATACTAATTGTGGTACATCACGGTATCCTGGTAAGATGAAATCTTCTGCTTCAAGTGCGAAATGACTTGCTAATTGAGAAGCTTCTTGTCCAGCTGTAGGTGCGTAGAAACCTAAACGTCCTTGACGGTTTAAAGAAATAGAACGTTGATCTAATACGCGAGTATACACCATACGACGCATTAATTCTTTTAATTGATCATCAGATAATTCAGGCATAGCTGCTTCATTCACAACTTCACCGTTTTCATTTAAAATTTGTAATGTTTCAAATTGAGCTGCGATAGCTTTCATTTGCTCATCAACATTAAATAGGGTCTTTTTTGTTTTAGTACCCATTCCGTTCACCTCTTCCTCTCTTGAACCATATTCTGAAACGCTTTCACTGGCTATTTTCCAGTTTAAAAAGCGCAACGATGTAAACCAACATGTTTGTCTGTCGGTTGAGAATAATTTTGTGTACCTAACAATCTGTACTAATGTTTTTTCAGAAACATATTAATACAATCTTGATCACGTTTTTTAGTTTACAACTATTCTAATTACGATGTCAATTACTTTGAATACGTTTTTTTATAAATAATATGCAGGTTTCTACTACACAAACGTGTTTTTATTTTTTACATCTGTATTAGTAAGCATTGACCTACTGTTATATTATTCCCTTTTTCACTTATTTTTTCTCTTAGAATAATATGTAAACGATTTAATTCTCTTTAGTTTTTCTCTCTTCGTAACAAAAATATACAAACTACTCTTCCTTTTTTAGGTAAATACCTATACATTTCCACCCTCTCTTCCATACATTATAGTAACCGCAGTATTAGCGGGAAATGATAAAGGAGGTCATCTCATGTACGGATACTCATATTGCTATCCAACTTGTTCATATCCTTCCTACGGTTATGGCGGTTCTTGTGGCGGGTCTGGACGCGGCTTCGCCTTAATCGTTGTGTTGTTTATTCTTTTAATTATCGTTGGTGCTGCTTGCATTCGCTAATGTAAAACGAAACAACTATGGAAAGAAAAAGACGGCTTTGCCGTCTTTTTCTGTTTATCACATACATAAATACTCTATAATAGAACGATTTCCAAAATGCCTTCCCTTTCTTGCCGATGACTTTTTCCATCTCCTTTGGTAGACTAAAGAGGAAAGGAGAGATTACATATGCTTACAATGAAAGATGTTATTCGCGAAGGAGATCCTATTTTGCGCAACGTTGCAGAAGAGGTGTCATTACCGGCAAGCGAAGAAGATACAACTACCTTAAAAGAAATGATTGAATTCGTAATAAATAGCCAAGATCCTGAAATGGCTGAAAAATATAGTTTACGCCCTGGAATCGGATTAGCGGCTCCGCAAATCGGTGTTTCAAAAAAAATGATTGCAGTTCATGTAACCGATGCGGACGGTACATTATATAGCCATGCATTATTCAATCCAAAAATCATTAGCCATTCTGTTGAACGTACATATTTACAGGGTGGTGAAGGCTGTCTATCTGTAGACCGCGAAGTACCTGGTTATGTTCCTCGTTATACAAGAATTACAGTAAAAGCAACTTCTATTAACGGAGAAGAAGTAAAATTACGTTTAAAAGGTTTACCAGCAATCGTATTCCAGCACGAGATTGACCATTTAAATGGAGTTATGTTCTATGACCATATTAATAAAGAAAATCCTTTTGCCGCTCCTGATGATTCCAAACCTCTAGAGCGATAATAAAAAGGCGGAAGTTAACTTCCGCCTTTTTATTATGAAATGGGTTCCATATTCACTTACAGCAATCCAGCCCACTTTAGTCCATGATATATACCGTCTTCACTAACATCCTTTGTCACATGATTTGCAAGTTTTTTTAAGTCTTCATGGCCATTTCCCATCACAATACCTGTGCCAACAGCTTCGATCATTTCTAAATCATTTAAGCCATCTCCGAATGCATACACTTGATCACGATTAAAACCTAACTTTTCAATATATTTCTCAATTCCTTTTGCCTTAGAACCACCATTAGGAATGATGTCCATTGAATATGCATGCCAACGAATAAAATGAAAATCTGGATAATGATTAATAAACTTTTCCTCTTCATTTACTTCACAAAAAAGTAGTGTTTGATAAATATTACGTTCCTCATAAAAATTAGGCTCATATGCTGGATGCTCAAAGTTTAAGCTTCCGAAGCCTTCTTTCACATAATCATGATATTCCACTGATGCTCTCATATCTTGATGGTCAAGGTATACAAGTGGATATCCTTCTTGTTTTGCAAACTGAGTAAACTTATGTAAAGCATCTGGATGTAACGGATTATCAAATATTACCTCATCTTCAAAGACAACATATTGTCCATTAAAACTAACATAATTATGTATATCAAGTTCCTTGCGAATATCTTCGAACATAAATGGCGCGCGCCCTGTCGCAATTGCTACATGTACACCTTTCTCTTGTAACTGTTTTACTGCATCTCGTGTAGATTGTGGAATTTTTTTATCATGATCTAATAACGTTCCATCAATATCAAAAAAGACAATTTTATCATTCATTTGTCAAAATCCTTTCTGGCACTCTATATTCCTATTTTGAATATCACTTTTCAAATTCTAAAAAAAAGTATAACATATTAAACATCTGTGAAGAAAGCGTTCCCTTTCTGACCTTATTTGTAAACTTTGCATATATATATATTAGTAAAACATGTGGATACTTGTTCGGATGAATTTTCTTTTCCATTCTTCCTCATACTATACCTATAACTAACGGCTACTAATCGTTACTATAGAATAACTTTCACTGTATGGGAAAGGACAAGATTCACCATTCACTTTTGTCCTATCTCTTATATCAGAGATAGAGTTTTCACTAGTAATAGGCATGTTTAAAATAAGGAAAGGAAGGAGTAATCATGCTGAAGAAGCTGAAGAAAAAGATCAAGCGTTATTTAAACGGTCTAGTCCGTAAAAAGACAATCGCTTAAATTATGCCCATTTAGGGCTTTTTCTTCATTCTCATTCGAAAAAACATGAAAATCGTGACTGTTTGCTTTATAATAAGTAACAGATAATGCAAAACATAGACAAGGAGAGGTTTTCCAAATGATTTTTAAAGTATTTTATCAAGAAAAATTAACTGAGGTTCCAGTACGTGAAAATACAAAAGTTTTATATTTAGAGGCTACGTCTGAAAAGGATGTTCGTACAAAATTAAATAAGTTCGCATATAATATCGAGTTTGTTCAGTCTGTTACTGGCGCTCATCTTGAATATGAAAAAGAAAACGCTGATTTAACATTAGCGGAAATCGTATAGCGATATGAAATTTCTAAAAAACGACCAAGTTGCTGTATTTGCTCTCGGTGGGCTTGGTGAAATCGGTAAAAATACATACGCTGTTCAATTTCAGGATGAAATTATTATAATTGATGCTGGAATTAAATTTCCAGAGGACGAACTTCTCGGAATCGATTATGTAATACCAGACTACACTTATTTTGTGCGAAACGAAGATAAAATTAAAGGGTTATTCATTACACATGGTCACGAAGATCATATCGGTGGAATCCCTTACCTATTACGTCAAGTGAACATTCCAATTTACGGTGGAAAATTAGCAATTGCGCTCATCAAAAACAAATTAGAAGAACACGGCTTACTTCGTAAAGCAAAACTTTACGAGATTCAAGAAGATGACGTTATTAAATTCAAAAAAACGTCTGTATCCTTCTTCCGTACAACTCACAGTATTCCAGATTCGTACGGCGTTGTTGTGAAAACACCTCAAGGTCAAGTTGTTCATACAGGTGACTTCAAATTTGACTTCACACCAGTTGGTGAACCAGCTGATTTAACGAAAATGGCTGAAATCGGTAAAGATGGCGTACTATGTCTATTATCTGATAGTACGAACAGTGAAGTTCCAAACTTTACTATGTCTGAGCGTCGCGTTGGTGATAGCATTCAAGACATTTTCCGTAAAGTAGAAGGACGGATTATATTCGCAACCTTTGCATCAAATATTCACCGCTTACAACAAGTTGTTGAAGCTGCTGTTGAAAACAACCGTAAAGTAGCTGTGTTTGGTCGAAGTATGGAAGCAGCGATTGAAATTGGACAAAACCTTGGTTATATTCGTTGCCCGAAAGATACATTCATAGATGCATCTCAACTAAACCGCTTACCAGCTAATAAAGTTGTTATTTTATGTACAGGTAGTCAAGGTGAACCGATGGCAGCACTTTCACGTATTGCAAACGGTACACACCGCCAAATTCAAATTATTCCTGGAGATACAGTTGTTTTCTCTTCTTCACCAATTCCAGGAAATACAATTAGCGTAAGTCGTACAATTAACATGTTGTACCGCGCTGGCGCTGATGTAATTCACGGTAAACTTTCAAATATCCATACAAGTGGACACGGTGGACAAGAAGAACAAAAGTTAATGTTACGTCTAATTAAACCGAAGTACTTCATGCCAATTCATGGTGAATATCGTATGCAACGTATGCACATGAACATAGCAAATGATTGTGGCATCCCTGAAGAAAATTGCTTCATTATGGATAATGGCGATGTTCTTGCTTTACGTTCGGATGAAGCTAGCGTAGCTGGAAAAATCCCATCTGGTTCGGTCTACATTGATGGAAACGGTATTGGAGATATTGGCAATATCGTATTACGAGATCGTCGTATCCTTTCTGAAGAAGGACTTGTAATTGTAGTTGTAAGCATTGATATGAAAGAATTTAAAGTTGCAGCAGGACCTGATATCATCTCACGCGGTTTCGTTTACATGCGTGAAAGCAGCGATTTAATCAATGATGCACAAACATTAATTACAACTCATTTAGAAAAAGTAATGGAGCGTAAAACAACACAATGGTCTGAAATTAAAAATGAAATTACAGACACATTAGCTCCATTCCTATATGAGAAAACGAAACGCCGTCCAATGATTTTACCAATCATTATGGAAATATAAGAAAAAGGACAATGCCATGAAGGCATTGTCCTTTTCTTTTCTCTTATCTTAAAAAGTGTTTAAATCGATCCACTTCATCGTCATGACCAATGACAATTAATATATCTCCTGCTTGAATACTCTCCGTAGCTCGAGGGGATACGATAACTTCTTTACCTCGTTTAATTGCTACAATATTCAATCCAAACTTCGCACGAATATCTAATTCAATTAAAGAGTGCCCATCAATTTTTTTATTCGCAATAATCTCTACAATACTATGCTCATCTGAAAGCTCAAGGTAGTCTAACACATTGCTTGATGCAATATTATTAGCAATCCTTTTTCCCATATCACGTTCTGGATGCACAATATGATCTGCACCTATTTTACTTAACACTTTTTCATGATAATCATTTTGAGCTTTTACAGTAATATTTTTTACACCCAGCTCTTTCAAAATCAAAGTCGTTAAAATACTTGAATTTAAATTATCTCCAATAGCAACGACTACGTGATCAAAATTTCGAATACCGAGGCTTTTTAATACCATCTCATCTGTTGAATCTGCAATTACAGCATGCGAAGCTATATTTGCAAATTCATTAATTTTATCCTCGTCTGAATCGATTGCCATTACTTCCATACCTAATTGAGCTAGTTCTCGGCAAATACTTCCACCAAAGCGACCAAGTCCAATGACAGCAAATTCTTTTTCTTTCTCACCCACAGGAATTCCTCCAATAACTTCAAGTACTATTTATTTTCAGTGTAACACACTTTATATGCGTCACAAAAACTGTAATTAGCTCTTATTTTTGTTTTTGTATATAAAAATATTGTTGCAAGTAAAAAGCGATACCAACAAGTAACATAGCAAATACAAATATATTTCCAAACGAACTAAATGTTTCAAAAACGAATAATAATGTTTCTTGACCAAAAAAGGCAAATAGAAGCTGTGTGAAGGCAAATAATAATGCCCATATGTAATGATGTTGATGGAATAAATAATGCGTTGCACCTAAAAAAGCAATAAATGAAAAGATAAAGATCCACCAGTTTTCTAAAAATAGTTGCCAATTAAAAAATTGATATCCATTTACTAATATCGCAATAAGCGCGATAACTGCCATCGTCGGCACACTCCAAAATAATGCCCGTCCTCTAAAGAAACGAGTGCCTTTAACGTCTCCTTTTTCATGTGCAATATATGTTAGTACTACTGTGCTTATATACAAAACAGAAAGAATTGTTAAAACGATAATGAGCCAAAAATGTAATTGATAATATTCATGCTCTATATTTGTCACGATTGCAGCTAACATGCACGGAATTAACATTCCCGTCCAACCATCTACTTTTCTTTCATTCCAAAAGACCGTATTACCAATCCTTATTCCTAACAACATAAAAATAATGATACCCAATACAAATAACGTAGTTTTATTCCCTACTAAACTCGTTGAGAAAGCAATTAATCCAATAAATAAAAAGAGCACAAACCCATTCATAATTTCTAGTACAGGTGATAAATATCTCTTTACCCATTTGTATGTTTCGTCATATTCATTATTATCTACTAGACGATAGGCATAAAAACTTATCCCAAAATAAACCGCCGCAATAATAACATACGCATATAAGACGAAACATAAAATCGCACTGCTAATTTGCACGTAATTCCCCACCCTTTTTTCTATGTTTCACATTGATTTTACACACTTTTCATACTAAAAGTAAACATATATAAGTTAGTCAGATAATTAATAATGAGCAGTGGCTAAAACCCCCTGCTCATTATTAAAACAGTACAATTAACTTTAATTCTTTTATTTGTATGTAAATGTCTAAAATCAATCTATACGAGCGTTACTTACACCTCAAAACAAAAAGTTTTTTGGAACCTTCATGAAAGCGGAAGTTTTATTTTCTATTCCCTTTCCACTTTACATATTGGCTTAGAAATGTAATTGCCTTTTCAATCACTTCTTCGTCTGGTTTTAATTTTGCATGATGTAAACCATATTCTGAATTTACTCCAAGCCAAAACATAAATCCAGGGATTTCTCGAAGCATATAACCAAAATCTTCACCTGTCATTGCCTCAGTACATGTAATAACATTCATATCAGTTTGTTTATGTACAAATTGCATAAACTCTCTCGTTAACTCTTCATGGTTATATACTTGATGATACATTGCTCCGTAATCTATAATCGCCTCACACTGGAAAGAAGCTTCGATACCTGCAACAATTGCCTCAATTCTGCTTTTCACACGCTTCATTGATTCCACTGATAATGTTCGAATCGTTCCTTCTAAACGAGATTTTTCTGCAATAATATTTTGAACCGTACCACCTGTAATTTTCCCGATTGTAATTACTGCACTATCAAGAGGATTTACATTGCGACTAATAACAGATTGAAGCTGTGTAACAAGATGACTCGCTGCAACAATCATGTCATTTGCAGTATGCGGATAGGCAGCATGGCCACCTTTTCCTTTTAAATCAATATATAATTCTGAAGTATTGGCAAATAACAGTCCTTCTTTCGTTGCAATTGTCCCTACAGCGTATTCTGGTGCAATATGAAGACCAAGAATTATATTTGGTTTCCATTCTTTTAACTCTTCACTTTCTAACATAGGAAGAGCACCGCCTGGTCCTTCTTCTGCTGGCTGGAATAGAAATACAAGGTCATCATCTATTCTTTCGCTCACAGCTTTCGTTAGAAGGCCTAAACCGATCGCTGTATGTACATCATGGCCACATGCATGCATCATTCCTTCATGAATAGAAGCAAACTTGTATCCAGTTTCCTCTGTAATTGGTAAACCGTCTATATCTGCACGATAACCTATTATTTTTTCGGGTTTTTTTCCATTTACTTTAACGATTACACCCGTTTTCCATGTCTTCACTTCCACAAATTCATGAGAAAGTGTTCCTATATAATCTAAAATATACTGTTGCGTTTTCCATTCCTTAAATCCGATTTCTGGAATTCTATGTAGATCTCTACGAATTTGGACAAATTTGCTTACTGTCATTTTTGCACCTCTATCTATAAAAAGCGTAAGAGCCCATTTACGCTCTTACGCTTTTTTACTTTTTATTTCTCTGGGTTTAATTGACGAAGCTCTTGTTTAATTTCTGTTTTTGCTTTTGTCTTCTCATCAATTTCTTTAATTACACGTGCTGGAGTACCTGCAACAACTGTGTATGGAGGCACATCTTCTGTTACAACAGCTCCCGCTGCCACAACTGCACCTTTACCTACTGTAACACCCTCTAAAACAACTACGTTTGCACCGATTACTACATCATCTTCAACGATAACTGGTTTTGCAGAAGGTGGCTCAATAACACCTGCAAGTACAGCACCTGCACCTACGTGACAGTTTTTACCGACTGTTGCACGTCCACCAAGTACTGCGTTCATGTCGATCATAGAACCTTCACCAATTACAGCACCAATGTTAATTGTTGCATTCATCATAATTACAGCGTTGTCACCAATTTCAACATGGTCACGAATAATAGCACCTGGCTCGATGCGAGCTTTAATACCTTTTAAATCAAGCATTGGGATTGCAGAATTACGACGATCGTTTTCTACAACGTAGTCAACGATGTGCTTATTATTCTCATCAAGAATTGTCTTAATTTCAGACCATTCTCCGAATAATACACCTGATTTTTTATTCACAAATGCTTGTACTGTTTCAGGGAATGTTACTTCTTTTAAATCCCCTTTTATGTATACCTTTACAGGAGTTTTCTTTTCACTTTTTTGAATAAACGAAATAATTTCGTTAGCGTCCATCATTTTCATTCTTGTTGCCTCCTAAATCCATTTATAATGTTACTCTACCAAACGGAAGAGCGAGTAGCAAGATAATAATCTTATTTTTCTCTTTGAATTTCTTCTATAATTTCTAAAAATGCTTGTACTTGTTTCAACTGCCTTGCCGAGTCACTTGTTAACAACCATGTTTCTCTCGTCAGTTGAACAGGTGTTTTATACATATTTTCCTGTACTTCCTTTAAAACAGTAGAAGGTAAAAGGGCATAACCTATACCATTTAAAACAAGTTGTTTACATGTTTCAATTTGGTCAACTACAATCGTTCGCTTAGGCGGATTAGAAAATAAACCATACCACCAATTTTGTATTTGTCCATAATAAGTCGAATCACTTTTAAATTGAATGAACGGCCTATTTGTTTCTTTTAACATCGAAATATCTTTTATTTCTTTATCAACTAAATACAGTTCATCTTCAAATAATTGTTGCTTCTGACCTTTATATTCTTGTGTTCCCCTCAGTATAGCAACATGAACGTCTCCTTCATAAAACTGCTTTTGCACTTCACTACTCCATCCAGTAAACAGCGATATCTTTACAGAAGGATATTTATGCACAAACTTTTTCAAAACAGGAGGGAGCCAATATTGACCAATAACTGATGCAACAGCTATTTTTAACGTTCCATGAGTTTCCGTTCTAAAAACAGCTAGCTCACTTTTTATATCTTCTTCCCTTTGCAACATTTCTTTAGCATAATTTGCTACTTTTTCCCCTTCAGGTGTAATTGTCAATCCTTTTTGTGAGCGAATAAAAAACTTCATTCCCCATTGTTTCTCCATAGATTGTAATCGTTGACTCAGCGCAGGTTGGGAAACAAATAAACGTTCCGCCGCTTTTCTCATATTTGATTCCTGAGCTAACACAACCATCATTTGAAAATCATCAATTTGCAACTTTCTCCCTCTTTCCTTAGCTTCCATACACCTTATTTCAATAAGCTTTTCATCCTTAATTTAGCCGAATGCTTTCATTCAGAAAATACAATTTCCGAGCGCAAACTTCCTTATGTTTTATGTCTTTTTAAATATAATACATACACAAGTGATATGCACGAAAAAAAAAGTGACTTCTTCGTTTCTATGAAGTCACTTTTCTCACGTTATCGATTATGTTGCCTTACTTTCTTATTCAACAATTTTAAAATAGCCCGACGTGTTAAAATCCCCTCAAAATAGCCTTCTTCATTAACAGCACAAATAAAAGGATGATCAATTGTCATTTCTAAAGCTTTTGCAAATGAATCTTCTAATTTAAGAACAGGTATATCTTCCTTCATCACCTGCTCTACTTTCATATCATCAAGTCTTTCAAACTCAATACGCTCTAATCCTAACATACCATCTAATATCATGGCAGTACTAATCAAACCATGTAGTTTATACATTGGATCTAAGACAGGTATCGCCGAATATCCAGATTTCACAAGAACGAGTAAAGCATGTTCTAAACTATTTCCAATTTGGACATGAGCTACTTTTTCCGATGAAATCATTAAATCCTTCACAAGAATTTGTTGAAATTCGTCTTTCGGAATACTAATCATATTACATCCCCCATTTTCCCTTTTTCCTGCTTATGTTCACAACTCTATTCACATTTTATGACAGCGTTTTCATATTATTATTTTGTCCTAAATTTATTTTAATAAAAATACAATCACACAGCTATTTTAGCATACAGTACAAAAAAAAGACTACCATTCCGGTAGCGCTTAATACCCTTTATTTTTTAATCTGTAAAATAACCTTGTGATTTTTTTATATTGCATCACATCTGTCTGTTTCAAACCATTCTCAATATCTGTAAGTTCCACAGCTAAAATTTCACTTGCATAATTTTGCTGAAATAAAATATCTAGTAGCAAACTTTCTTCTTCCTTCGTTAAAACAACTTCCCTTTGCATATACCCCTCTCCTTACACTCGCATCGTTACTCTTATTATATAAAAAATTCAACCTATTTAATAGATGTAATATTCAGTTTTTACTAAAAGATATGTAGCAATCGTAAATAGACAAAAAATCATTTCGTATATCGATTTGCATAGCTAAATGCCGCATAAGCATCCGGCTTAATTTTTGCAGTTAATCCCATCGCTCGAATTTTTTCTGTCATATCTAAAATAAATTCTTTTGTTAAACCATCATTCCCAATGTCTAAATGAATTTCCATTATGAATCCAGCCCCATCTTGAGCATAAGGGTGCAATAACTCCCATATTGTTTGTATATGAGTAGGCGTAAATAGACATGCGATTTCTTGACTAAACTGTGTTTCTAAATATATTTTCTCACGTAAGGTTGTTGGCTTATCTTTTACTGATCTATGGTGTAAACAACCCCAGGCACCTTTTCCAACACGATGAATATGGATTGCTGTAATAAACCTCGTATCCTTTTGATGGGCTTGCGAGTCTGTCCCAATGGATAATCGATATAAATTTCGTGGATCCTTTTCAATGAAACTACAAATACGGTTAAAAACCATATCGAAATTTAAATGTCTCTCTGAAACATTGTAAAATTTATGTGCACCGTCCATAGAGTCACGTCCTTTCAATTAGACAGACTTTTTGTATTCTCATTGTATGGGACAAAAACTAAAATTATAACTTCCTATCCTTTATTCGTTTCAATATTTCGAATTATAAAGCGACAAACTTGGCACGTATAAATTACATTTTGATTAGATTGAGCCGTTAATACATGAATAATCTCAGCAGAACTTTGACAATTAGGACAAATCACAACTGGTAAACGTTCCATATGATAACCTCCTAGTTATATTTCCCCCGCTATTTGCAGAACCCAGCGATTGTGAGAAATTTAGCTTCACATATTCAGCCGGTTGACGGGACTAATTATCCACATGGATAAGCAAACTTGCACGGATTAAATTTTCATTTTAATACCATTGTAGGAAAAATAAAAAACTTCTATACATTACGCCGGAAAGTAATAGAACTAAAAAAGGTACTGCCATGTGGCAGTACCTTTTTTATATGTATCAAGAAATGATATCGTAAATCTCAATTGCAACCATGTCGATATTATCGAATTGATACACTTGAGGTTTTTCACCTTGTTGATACACTTCTAACTCATACATTTCACTTTTATCGAAAAATTTCACGCTACATTTGCGCTCACCGTTCACTTCAAAATAGCGTTGTGCTACTTCACCGCTTTCAGCTTGTTCTTGTAGACTAACAAGTCGAGTTAAAATTCCTTGGAGTAGAGACATGAAATCTCTCCTTTCTCTGATCTTCCTACCAATAGGTTTTACAGCTATACTCATTCTATCCGTCATAACAGAAAAAATGTTCCACACTCTAGGATAAAGGTTATTGGCCAGAAACTCAACTAAAAATTTGTCGAAATGCGAAGGAAAAAACAGAAAGAACATATTTCCCCTTCTTTATTGCGGTTTTTATATTGGAAGAATATAATAAAAAACAGAAAAAAGGAGGAATTACAATGAAAAAAATTGAGGTTTATACACAACCCGATTGTCCGCCATGTGTTATTGTAAAAGAATTTTTGAAGCATAATAACGTTGCATATGAAGAATTTGACGTAAAAAAAGACGCTGCTGCTCGCAATCGTCTTTTAAACGACTATGATTCTTATTCAACTCCAACAGTCGTAATTGATGGCGAAGTAGTTGCAGGTTTTCAAATTGAAAAGTTACAAAAACTACTCAATATAGAATAGGAATAGGTAAATACCTATTCCTATTCTTATCCCGCTATTTGTAGGTAATAAAACTCCCACCCAAAATTTAGCTACAGCAAAGAAGTTAGATGGAAGAGTAATCCCTCCCACTGATTAAAAGTTTCACTTTATAATTGTTGCAACCTTTTTATTTCAGTTAAAAGTTCCTGACTTTCATGATATCCTGCTAACTTCCATTTATCTTGATCCCTTTTCAATGTTACAATTTGATATTGTCCACTTTTTGTCCGCTCATATACATATAAATTTTTATGTTCTTCATCATACGACATTTTCGTTTCTGAATTAAAAGAAAACGGTGCTTCTTTTGCCGGAAGTAAATATTCACCACTTTGTTTATCACTTCTGCTATTTTCATCTGTAAATACTTGAAGGAAATTATCTGTAAAATACGGTGATAACATCTCTATCATCTTATTCATCGGCAAATTCTTCCCACGAATTGAAAATTGGGTTTCATAGCCTTTTTGTATCGTTGTAAATACTTCTTTCCGATCGACTTCCACTTCCTCTTTTCCTAAAACAGTCGTAACACTATAACCAACTAGAAAGGCAACACATACAAATAGAACAAGCCATATTCCATATTTCCTCATTTTTTCACCTTCCTTTTAAAAGAACTTGTCTTTGTAGTATTCATTGTAACAATGATTATGCAAAGAAAGGACAGGTTTCGTTCGTAAAATCTTTACAACGATAGACAGCATTTTCATCACCATTTTCACTATTACCAATTTATGATAAAAACAAACAAAAAATGCACGAATCTCTTCGTGCATTAAAATAAAACATCTTCTTCATATAAATATTCATAAGATAAATCTATAAATAAAAAGTTGTCATCATCAATCGGGAAAGAAAATGTTCGTACCATTTCTCCCGTTTCAATATCTGCATATAAATCTGAAAGCCTCGCCTTATTCTCAAAACGCATTTTCATGATATTCTCGAGAAAATACGGACGCCAACTCCAGTTCTTCATATAATAATCCGGCATCACAATCCATTCTCCATCTTTTTTCATAACATTTCCTGATTGCTGGAAACCATCTTCATTACAAATAAATATACGAAAACTACACTGTGATACACTTTGACTAAATTGTAATAACCAATCATTTATATCTTCATTCTTTTTTTGTTTTGATAAAACATCGCCAATGCGATCGCGTAACATCTCTGTTAAATTATAAATTTTTTGTAACTTCTTCTTTTCATGCTGAATAAACTGATGACATTCATTACCAAGTCGCTCTTTCAAAACATTCGTTTCAATAAAATCAGGTAAACATTCTTTCAAATAATTACCTTGATAATATCTTCCGCCGTTCTTCCAAGCATATTGCAGTTGATAAAAAGCATCTATTTCTTCATATAACAAAGTTGCACCAATTCTTCTAGCAAGTAATGATAAAGAATATAAAATATCTTGATAAGATTGTAAAAGTGCTGTTTGCCTTAAGTTCGTTAAATCTACTTTTAAAATATCAGGTGCTAACACGCTAATACGCTCTAAATTACTTGTGCCCGTTCCGACTTTATTAATTGAAATTTGAATACCATATGTACGATAATACATAAGCAAATGATTAAATTGCTCTATATCTTCTTTACATTCATGCTCTGTAATCTCTAAAACAATTTGTTTTAAATTTAAACCTTGTTCTTCATACCTCAATAAAAGTTGAAGCAAGCTTTCATCATCATCATTCATTAATACATTAGCATTCCGATGTATAAATAATAATAATTTTTGATCGCTTTCTAAATAACGATTTAAAGCTTTTTCTACTATAATATTATCCGCTTCCAGTTGAAATTCACTTGGAATTGAATCATCGTGAAAGAAAGAAGCTAAACTTTGTATGCCCTCTTCTGTTTGAATACGTCCTACTACTTCGTATCCAATTACAGTATGCTCATCAGCACTAAAAATAGCTTGATAATAAGGAAGGACTTTATCCAAGTTACTCATTACATCTAATGCATCTATCAACGTGCTTCCCTCCCTTTACTTTTCAAAAATTATAACATGATATTTACGGAAAAATAATAAAAAATCCCTTCAGTTTTCCTGAAGGGATTAGAGGGGTAAAATGCTAAGGGGAATTAGCAATTCTACTATGAAGAAAAAAGAGGTCTTAAATATAACGTATATATGACCTCTTGTAAACACTTTTCTTTCATATGTCACAATTCCGTCACATTTAACCATAAAAAATGAATCAAACATTCATTTTTTTATCCCTTTTAAAATGGATATTGATGTAAATGTTGTCCTCCATCCATTGTCATGCAAGTTCCATTTATGTACGCAGCTTCATCTGAACATAAATAATAAGCTAGACCAGCGATTTCTTCTGGCGTACCCAGCCTTCCAAGAGGAACACTTTGTATCGTACGCTTAGCCATTTCTTCTGAAATCCATAATTTATCAGCACCGCCCGTACGTTCAATTGGTCCTGGCGCGATAGCGTTAACTCGTATTCCATATTTACGTCCCCACTCAACAGCGAGCGTCTTCGTCATCGCTAATACTCCTGCCTTCGCTGCAGCCGAATGAATAACTCCTGGACCAGCATCCCATGCATATGTTGCTACCATGTTAATGATATTCCCTTTTATCCCTTTTTCAATCCAATATTTTCCAACAGCATGGCTACAGTAAAATGTACCGTTTAATACAATATTAATGACTGAATTCCAACCATTCACGGATAAATCTTCTGCTGGACAAATAAAGTTTCCAGCTGCATTATTTATTAAAACATCAATTCGACCAAACTTCTCATCAATCTGTTCAATCATTTTCTGAATGTCATCCGTATTTCTTACATCCATTTGTACAGGTAATACTTGCCCTGGAAATTGTTCAATTTCCAACTTCGTTTCCTCTAGTTTTTCCTTCGTACGTCCTGTAATAACAACTCGTGCCCCTTCTTTTGTAAAACGAGTCGCCATTCCTTTTCCCATTCCACTCGATCCACCTGTTATAATAACTACCTTTTCTTTCACATACATCCCCTCCAAAAAATGAATACATATTCATTTTATCACTTTATTTAATAGAAATCTTTATATTTTTAAAGTTTTCTGATATTTTAACGTAAAGAACTTTCTTTTCATTCATTTTTTTTCGTAATCTATACTAATTTTTTATTATGTAAAGTATATTTTTAAATAAACTGAAAGGAGATTTGAGTAGCCTATAAATGGAATAAAAACCTTGAGGTATACTCATATTTTTATGAAGCATATTACAAGAAGAACTTTTTTGAAAATTGGTATGCGTACTTGTCTCTATTCATTTATAACCAGTAGCATCGGATACTACTATGCTAAATATATAGAGCCCCATTTCATTTCTTTTACACAGCACACATTAAAATCACAACTCATCCCAAAAAGTTTTCATGGTATGAAAATTCTTCAATTCAGCGATTTACATCTCGGATACTATTTCTCGCTCCAGCATTTATCTCAAGTTGTTTCTAAAATTAATGCTGTAAATCCAGATATTGTCCTTTTTACTGGAGATCTCATTGATAATTATCAAACGTATACTGACACTCCTTTCGTCGCATCCATTTTAAAAAATATACAAGCCCCCTTTGGTAAATTCGCTATTTATGGTAACCATGATCACGGTGGATATGGAACTGAATACTATGAGCACATCATGCGTGAATCAGAATTTGAACTATTGCTCAATAGTGAAAAAAGAATTCGTCTAATGGATAATAGTGAAATTTCTATTTTCGGTCTCGATGATATACTACTAGGCAAACCAAAAATAGAGAAAACATTACAACATGCACGGCAAAATACTTATAACATCGTTCTTGTTCACGAGCCAGATATCGCACCGCAAATTTCCAAATATCCAATCAACTTGCAACTTTCTGGTCATAGCCATGGCGGACAAGTACAAATCCCTTTTTTAGGAGCTATTATTACACCATCACTCGCCAAAGACTATATTGAAGGCTTCTATACGATGCAGGATTTAACCCTCTATGTCAATCGAGGCCTCGGAAGAACACGTGTTCCATTTCGTTTTATGTCAAAACCTGAAATCACAATTTTTACACTCCAACATTCGTAATAATTCGCCTATTTTCTTACATATCCTTTCTTGTACGCGCTCATCCACGTTTTGTTTACCATATGATAAAAGTGAGTCCAATAAAGGAGGTATGTTCATGTATCCATATTATCAACCAATTCCAGTCCGTTCAGCACCTATTGGTCCAGTAGGCGACTCACGCTTCTTCCCGTTTTTTGGCGTTCCCTTTCTAGCTGGAATTGCTGGTGGATTGCTCGGCGGAGCATTAGCTTTCGGCCCTCGACCATTTTATCCACCTTATCCACCACCTTTCCCGCCGCCAGCACCTTATCCTTGTTACGGTGGACCATGTCAGCAACCATACTATTACTAAGTTAAAATAACGATTCTTTCAAATGTTATTCTCTCAACGAGCCACCTCATTACACGCTTATAATAAAACTATTGTTTCTACCCATCCTTCCATTTTTGGAGCATATGAGTAGAAAAAAGTAAAAACCTCTTATGGACATAAGAGGTTTTTACTTTTTTCATTATTCAGCGTCTGTATTTTGATACGCCATCTTAAACAACTTCACTTGGCTATCAATTTCTTCTGTACTACCATTAATAACATAATAGTAATCACCATCTTTATTTTGTTCACGTGTCTTCACATTATCAGCTAATGTAAGCTGTAAAATCGCCTTAATTCGTGCCTTCATTTCAATATCTAATATCGGGAAAGATATTTCCACTCGCTTCTCCATATTTCGCGTCATCCAATCAGCTGAAGATAAATATATTTTCTCCTCTCCATTATGATGGAAATAATAAATACGGCTATGTTCTAAATATCTTCCCACAACACTAACTACACGAATATTTTCACTTACATTTGGAATACCAGGTCTTAAACAACATGTTCCTCGAACAATGAGCTCTACCTTTACTCCAGCTTGCGATGCTTCGTACATTTTTTTTATTAACGGTTTATCTGTTAATGAATTCATCTTAGCGATAATATATCCATTTCCATATTGTCTATGATAACGGATTTCTTCATCTATTAAATCCATAAACTGCTCTCTTATATCAAATGGAGCAACCGATAAATGATGAAAATGTGGCTTTGTTGTATAACCACTTAAATAATTAAAGAAATTGGTTGCATCAACCCCAAAATCTTTTCTTGATGTAATATATCCAAAATCAGTATATAACTTCGCTGTTGCATCATTATAATTTCCAGTTCCGAGATGTACGAACCTTTCGATTTTTCCGTTTTTTCTTCTTACAACTAACGTAATTTTACTATGAGTTTTCAAGTGACTTACACCGTAAATAACATGACAGCCTGCCTGTTCCAATTCTTTAGCCCAATGAACATTGTTTTCTTCATCAAACCTTGCCTTTAATTCAACTAATACCGTCACTTGTTTTCCCTTTTCAGCCGCTATTTTTAACGCCTGAATAATCGGTGAATCACCACTTACACGATATAACGTTTGTTTAATCGCAAGTACATTCGGATCGTCTGCCGCATCACGGACAAAATCAACTACCGGCTGAAATGATTCAAAAGGATGATGTAATAAAATATCATGCTCAATTGCTTTTTCAAATACATCTTCTTCATCACCTAAATCTTGAGGCGGTTGCGGAATAAGAGCCGGATATACAAGATGTTCATATAAAGGAGCTAGTTTTTTATATAAAGAAAACAAACATGTTAAATCTAATGGACCATCCATTATATATACATCTTCATCTTTTACTTCCAGAACCTCATATAATAACGCTAATACTCTTTCATCAATGTGTTCTTTCCCAACTTCTAAACGAACAGCAGCCCCCCACTTACGCTTTTTTAATTCTTTTTCAATTACCTTTAATAAATCTCTCGCACCTTCTTCATGAATCGTTAAATCTGCATTGCGTGTAATACGGAAACGAGTAACAGATGATACTGTATATCCCGTAAATAATTTATGAGTAAAGCTACTAATTACGTCTTCTAATAAAATAAATTTATGCTTTTGCCCTTCGCTCGGTAAAATTATGAAGCGCTCAAGTAATGAAGGAACTTGTACAATCCCTAACTTCGTCCTGTTTTCTTCTTCCGCTTGCTTCTCATCATATAAAAGAGTAGCCAAATTCAAACTTTTGTTTAATAACATTGGAAATGGGCGATATGCATCAATAGCTACAGGAGTTAACACCGGGAAAATTTGCTCGTCAAAATACTCTTCTATAAATTCTCGCTGCTCTTTCGTCAAATCATTGAATGTTAAACGTTCAATTCCCTCTAACTCAAGCGCTGGTAATACATAATTTTTAAATGTATCATATTGTACTGTCATTAGTGCATGGGCTTTTATCGCAATTTTATTTAATTGCTTTTTTGGTGTTAAGCCAGCTTTATTTTCTGGCTGATTAAATCCAGCACTCACTTGATCCTTTAATCCCGCTACACGTACCATAAAGAATTCATCTAAATTCGAACTAAAAATACTAATGAATTTCAATCTTTCCAAAAGTGGATTATTTCCATCTTGCGCTTCTTGTAGTACACGTTCATTAAATGCTAGCCAGCTTAACTCTCGATTATTGTAATAAGCTGTATCATTTAAATCTACTGCATTCCCCTTCGATAATTCCATTCTCTTCACACTTCCCCTTGAAACTTTTTTACTATAATTTAGTTAATTTCATTTTATCAAATTACAATATTACAAAGTGTAAATTTTTCGTAAAGACATCCGTACAACCTAATGTTTTAATTCAAATAATAAATTAATATTCGTTTTTAATACTCTTTCTAACTGTTTTTTTTGTTTTTCAGCTTGCACTTTTTCTGCTAATGCAGACTGTTCACATAAAACTTTAAACGTTAATCCCTCTTCGCTTTCTGTTATAGATATGGTATCAACAAGCGATCGTTGCCTTACATTTAAAGCAGCTGAAAATTGTAAAACAGCTCCTAATAGGCGGATTTTTTTTTGTTCACTTTTATCAAACCAACCTTCAAATGGAGATAAATGTTGTTTAAATAGCATTTTTGATTTATAAGATGCAATAAGTGCTAACCTCACTCTATCTTTATGCATCATGCCATCAATTGTCTTATTCGCTAATAAATAAAACGTATGTAAACGACTCGCTTCTTCGTCTATATATTTGCCTATATTAAATACTTTCGCTGCTTGATGGAACACTTCCCAGTCTTTTACTGACATAGAAATAAGCCCTATTTCCTCAAGTTGTTTGCAAATTAGTCTTCCATGTTTAATAAGTTGAATAACAAATTCCATGTCCATTTCGTATTCATATGATAGTAAATGCAAACTTTCTTCAACTACGTTCGGATAATATGAAATCCCCAAATCTTTTGTCAACTCTTCATAGAAAACACCTTCTCTTAACCCTTTTCTACTTAATACAAATGCCGGTGCCTCTATAACATTAACAAGTGTATGAAATACTTCAACCGCTGGAATAATCGTATCTGCTCGATCTTTTGCCAATCCTTCCAATTTCTGAAGTTCTATGAACGACAATTTTTCTAATTCCTCTTTTACACTTTCAATATCTTCTTCTTTCATCTTGTATAAATGTAATCCTGCTATAGGATAACATATTAAATTCTGATGGATTTTTACTAAGTTCCTAGCACTACCACCAATTGCAATAAGAGGCAATTTCTTATTGATTAACCATGGTAACGTTCGAAATTGAGACTCTAAATACTGTTGCATTCCCTCTAACTCATCTTTAATAGGAATATCACCTTTAATAAATTGTTGCTTTAAAGAAAGTGCCCCAAAAGGAAAACTATGGTACTCTAAAATCTCTCTATTTCTAAAGTATGTAACTTCCGTACTTCCCCCACCAATATCTACCGTTATTCCTTCTGAAAACGATGTAGAATTCATAACCGCCAAGTATCCGTAACGCGCTTCCTCATACTCTGATAATACTCTAAGAGTAAAGTCTGTTTGTCCTTCAACAAGCTTTTTAATTTCCTCTTGATTCTCCGACTGTCTAATTGTTGCTGTTGCAACACAAAGTACATGATGCAACTGATGGAATCTTGTACTTTCTTGAAATTGAAATAATGTCTGTAATAATACTTCTATTCCCTCTTCATTCAACACACCATCAATTAAGTAATTCCTTAACCTCGCAACAACTTTCGTATTTTCAATCTCTTTATAATAACCTCCATTTTGCTTTTCATAAATAACTAAACGCATTGTATTAGATCCAATATCTATAATGGCATACTGTTGTTTTAATATTTCTTTCAAACTTCTCACTCTTTCATTATCAAATTTCAAAAACATATTCTATTACTATTATACAAAATAGTTGTTTTTTGTAACAATATTGCTTTAATATTGAAAATATATACAATCACTTTTTGCGTATAATAAATACCTATTTTATTTATGGTATAATAATGAAAAATTGAAAGGAGATTCAATATGAAACCTTCACAACCACAATCTCAATTACAAAATCAACATTCTATTAATCGACTAGCTCAATCTATTTTCGTTGTGAATCGTCATGCTAAAGCAGCTACTAATCCTAAATATTTATACTGGTTAAAAAAGACAGCTTTAGAACGTTTGATTGCTGAAAAAAAAGCAATTAAAGAAGGATTACATTTTTCTAGAAACCCACGTTTTAGCCAACAACAATCTGATGTCCTTATACGTTTAGGCGATTATTTTTTCCACATCCCTCCTACGAAAGAAGATTTTCGAATTCTACCGCATCTTGGTCATCTTGAATCCTCCTATCGAAATCCGAAAACAACCTTATCATTAACAGTAGCAAAAAAAACACTTCAAGATTATATTGGTCCTGAAGCATTAAAACAAGAAAAAAAATTAAGTGAACCTGTTCCATGGTATAGTCGTACTTATACAAAAAAATAAAACAGTTTGGCCTACACTTGGCCAAACTGTTTTATTTTTTCTCTTCTTTAATTTTAATATTTGCTTGTTTATAAAAAGCTACTTTTTCTGTATTATAAGACTTTGTGAATTCATTAAATTTATCTTTTTCTGACTCAATATCCTTATAAGACTGATTTACTACTTTTACTTTTTCACTAATATCTTTTAATTTAGTACCTTTATCTTGTAACATTGTATATAACTCTTTTTCTTGTTTTAAAGATTTGTCATAGCTGTCATACATTTTATTAAATGAATCGTGTCGTTTCTCATACGTGCTTTTCACTTTATCAGCTTGATCTTTCAATTTCTTATCTTCAATTTTCTTCACATACTTATCAGCTGACTTCACTTCTTCTTGCGCTTTATTTAAAACTTCTTTTTCTTTTGTAAGCACTTTTTCTCGTTCAGTTGTATTTTTCACTGCTTGATTCAGTTTTTCTTTAACAGTTTGATTATTATCTTTTCCTTCTTGCACAATTTGGTTATATAATTCTTGTCCTTCTTTCTCTAAAGTCTCAAGTTTTTTTGCATCTTCAAACATTGTTTTTTCTTGTTTAGCAGCGTTTTCAAACGCTACATATAATTCTTCTTCTGGTTTCGGACCGAAACAACCGGCTAATAAAATCATTGATAATGCAGTTACAATTGCTAATTTACTATATTTCAACATCTCTTCCTCCTACTTATAAACGACCATCGTGTAATATAAAAAAGTTATAAAATATGTAATTGTTCTATACACTCGCATCTTTTTTACGAAGATCATTAATATTGTTTGTACAAATTATTACTTGATATTACATTCTTCTTTTTGAATTATTTAGCAATTCCATATCCATCTTTAAGTATACTACTTCGTGTTTTTTAAGGCCTGTTCACACTATGTATTACTTTAATGTCCACGGAATTTCACCTCAGTCTTAATAAGACTATAATAATTCACCTGATAAAAGGTGATTACTCCGCTCTCACGTCTATCATTCCCTTTCCAGCTTTTTATCAATTAATCTCTTTGTTCATTTTACACAGTACAATCGATGTCTCGCAACAACTTACAAATATTCTTTTCATTTCCTAAAAAGGAAAAGTGTAGAGCTTGCTTTCCTCTACACTTTTAAAATAAAACACACTGTGCAAATTGCATTGGCATTACCATCATAATTATATGCTTATTTCATATATTTTTAAAGACTTTTATTACAAACGTGGCGTTTTTTGTAATAAAAGTCAAAAAAATGTTACAAACAAAACATCTTCCTATCATATATCTTCAAATCAAAGCTTCACTCATTTTCTTGCAAATTTCTATACTGGTACAATTGATTTTGCGACTTTCTCAACAGTTCTTCAAACGTTTTTCCTTCTACTGGATAGCTAGCTGCTCCAAATAAAAGAGTGACACTGAGTAAATCCCCTTCTATTTCACTTTCAATATTTTTCATTAATCGTTTTGTTATTGTTGATGTTTCATGACCATTATCAATTGCTACAATAACATACTTATTTTCATCCCACTTTGTAACAACATCGCCCTTCCGAATTGTCTTTACAATGGTATTCTCTAATTTTTGTACTAACACTCCCAATTTTTTTTCTTGCAACGTGTCTTTTAATCCTTCCCATTCTTTTACAGAAAGAATGTACACTGTAATATTACGAGAATCTCTTTCAGATAAAGCAGCTACTTTCCCAAAAAAATCAACAACAAAATCGTTGCTTGCCATTCCTCCTACTTCCACATCCATACGCTCGCTCGCTCTTTTATCGTACCAATGTCCAAAATAATAACTTAGTATCATTTGCAATATATAAATAATAAAGACGGTATAAAATGATCGTGAATCTAGTTTTGCAATTACATCCTGAAGTGCAATCCATTCTGTAACTGCCACAGTATTACCAAGCAATAATCCACTAATTTTCCCTTTATGTTTCATACTTTTCCCCCTTTTATACCAATATATGTTTCTATATCAATAATGTTTTTCTACAAAATAAAAAATGTACATATCCAATGTACATTTCCGCTTAAGCTTGTATACCTTTTCTACTCTATTTCATATATATAATATATAACTTTTATAGAAAGGAGTAATCTATATGCTACAAAAAGAGAATCTATCAGATGCTATGCGTTTACTAGCTGGTTTTCTATTATCATTAAAATTATTATTTACCTCTTTCGGCATACACTTTATTACAAACGATCAAATCGACGCTATTGTTAATGTTGTTTCATTTTTATTTATTCTATACTTTGGCTACAAAAATAACTATGTAGGAAAAAAAGGAGTGGAGCAAAAGAAAATACTCAAAAAACACAACCTTCACTAAAAAAGGAACCTTTTGTACAGGTTCCTTTTTATCATTGACGCACAACAACTTCATTTGTTTGCAATGGGCCATATGATACCTCTTTGTCTTGAAATGTATATGTAGCCTGAAAGAATACTTGTTTAAGAGCTTTATCTTTATTAGCTTTTATTTTACAACGTAGTTCCACCTTCTCATTTGGTAACAAATCATCAATTCGCCATCTTACAAGCTGGAATAAAAACTCACTTATCCCCTTATCAACTTTTAAAGAATTAGGAATATAAGCAAAGTAATCTCGAATCATATGACTTACAACAACTCTCGAAATCATTTCTAACCCTTTATTTTCCACTTCAATTCGCATAATAAGTATGTCGTTTACATCATAGGTCAATTCATACGAAAATTGTTCTGTATACATACTACCAATTTGTAATGTAACGGCTATTTGAGGAGGTTCGTTTTCCTTTTTCGATCCGTCAATCCACAATACTGGTTGTAGCGGTATTGAATACTTTCCTGTATCCGAAATTCTTCCCCATATTTTCATAATATATATTCACCTCATTTCAGATGTACCATACACACAATGAATTCCCCAGATTACTAAAGTTTGCTACAAGCAATGTTTAATATTTCTCTTCCTTTTATCCTATTCGACAATATGAAGAAAAAACCATTTTTGATCTATTAACAGAAGGTGTTCTTAATGAAAATTTTTTACAATTTACTTTATGGCAATATTCAGTATGGCTCACTTGCTCTCCACTCATATGAAAGAATATTTTGGCGGAAGAAAAAGTTTGCCTTATAGTCAAATTTGACTATAATATTCTTTATGGCATATTAGTGCACTTATGGAAAAGAAATTAAAATCAACTATACATTTAAATTTTTATCCACTGCACTCAAAACTTAATATAGTTTACTTATTTCTAAAGGAGGGTTATATTTGGAAACTCAACCATTAAAAAAAGACACCAACAAGACAAAATTTGTTGTTGCTGGTTTACTGCTTGGTATATTAATGGCCGCAATGGATAATACAATCGTTGCAACCGCAATGGCAACAATTGTTGGAGACCTAGGAGGATTTGATAAGTTCGTTTGGGTCACATCAGCTTATATGGTAGCAACAATGGCAGGGATGCCTATCTTCGGGAAACTTTCTGATATGTACGGACGGAAACGTTTTTATATTGGGGGCCTCATTCTTTTCTTATTCGGTTCTGCGCTTTGCGGAACAGCTTCAAGTATTGAGCAATTAAGTATTTATAGAGCTATTCAAGGTATCGGTGGTGGTGCCCTTATGCCTATCGCCTTCACAATTATGTATGATATCTTCCCACCAGAAAAACGCGGGAAGATGACAGGACTATTCGGTGCTGTTTTCGGGACATCTAGTGTATTCGGTCCTTTATTAGGTGCTTATATTACAGACTATATAAGTTGGCATTGGGTCTTCTATATCAATATTCCATTAGGACTTATCTCCTTTTTCTTCATTACTAAATACTACAGTGAGTCTCTAGAATTTAGAAAACAAAAAATTGATTGGGCTGGTGCTATTACACTTGTCATAAGTATTGTTTGCTTAATGTTTGCATTAGAACTTGGTGGTAAGGAATATGCCTGGAATTCCACTGTAATTATTGGCTTATTTACAACAGTAGTTATTACGCTTATTATTTTCTTCTTTGTAGAACGAAAAGCAACCGAGCCTATTATTTCGTTTCATCTATTTAAAAAACCTTTATTCGCAGCTAGTCAAGGAGTTGCCTTTTTCTATGGTGCCGCTTTTATTATCTGTACAGTTTATATTCCAATCTTCATTCAAGGCGTTCTTGGAGGTTCCGCCTCTAATGCTGGATTAATTTTAACACCAATGATGGTCGGTTCTGTAATTGGAAGTCAAACAGGAGGACAATTAGCTTCTCGAACAAGCTATCGTAACATTATGATGGTATCTGGTGTCTTCTTCGTTCTTGGTATTTATTTATTAAGTACTTTAACAATGGACACACCTCGTTTACTCGTAACACTATTTATGATTCTCGCTGGGCTTGGTGTTGGCTTCTCATTCTCAGTATTAAGTATGTCCTCTATTCACAAGTTGGAAATGCGGGACCGTGGTTCGGCGACATCAACAAACTCATTCTTCCGATCACTCGGTATGACTCTTGGTGTAACGATTTTCGGTACAATTCAAAATCATATTTTTACAGATAAACTAAACTCTGTATTCCCCCCTGAACTAGCAAAATTAGCTCCAAAAGGCGGAGACACAAGTTTCTTATTATCACCAGGCGCTACCGCCAAAATTCCTGCTGAAATATTAGCGGGTATTAAAGAAGCTCTCGCTACATCTATTGCGAACACATTCTTCTGGGCACTCATCCCGGCTGTACTAAGTATTATTTGTATTTTACTTATGGGAAATGAACGCCTCTTTACAGGTCCTAAAAAGAAAGAAAAACAAAAGCAAGTTAGTTAATATAAAAAAGAAGCGGCATATCCCTTTATGAAAAAGGATATGCCGTTTATAATATGTATAAAGTGAAACTTTAATCAGTGGGGGCATCCCCCCACTGATTATTAGCCCTCACCAATCGGGCTTTTACGGGCAGTTAATGCGGGATAAAGTTTTTATATACAGGAGTTGAGACAGCATGAGCATGAAATTAGTCATTCTCGGCTTGCTACTCGAAGGAGATAAACATCCATATGAAGTGCAGCATATTATGAAAGAACGACAAATGGATTGTTACATTAAATATGCTAAAGGATCACTTTATTACGCCTTCGAGCAATTAGAAAAGCAAGGCGCAATTCATATTACAAATGTAATTAAAGACACAAATCGACCTGACAAAACGATTTTTCATATAACAGAAGAAGGTAAAAAACTATTTCACACTTTACTATTAAAACAATTCGAAGCCAAAAACCAAATATATAAACCTATTTATTCAGCCTTATCTTTCGCTCACTTTAGCAATGATCACGAATTAGTTCCTATTTTAGAAAAAAAGAAAAACGATACTCTTCAATATTTACATACTATGCAAACGATATATGATTGTAATAAAGGAAAGGTTTCACGTGCACAACTATATATTCTGCAAAGTGTAATTGAGCATATTACAGTTGAATTACAATGGCTAAACACCCTCCTTAAAGATGCTATAGCAGGCCGACTTTCAGAAGTTGCTATAGATGAAAATTGAGCTATGAAAGAAGACATCCTACTTCTTTCATAGCTCAATTTCTCTTTTTATACTGTAATATTATTAGTTAATCCAGAATAAAAAGTCATAATAATAAGAAATAAAAACTTTTGAATTTTCTTATTTTAAAACAGTAGACAAAATTCCAAAAATTGTGTTAGAATTTGTTTCAATATCATATCGCTTGTTAAATTCCTTTCAAAAGGAAAATAGGTACACGAAAGTTTCGTTTCGTGTTTAAAAGGGAAGCTTGGTGAAACTCCAACACGGTCCCGCCACTGTAAATGCTGAGATTTCTTTTTAGTGCCACTGTGAAAACGGGAAGGTGAAAGAAATTATATGAAGCATAAGTCAGGAGACCTGCCTGTTTTAACAACACTGATAGATTCACGGATGATGATGAGGTGTTAAAACAAAAAGGAAGGCTTATTTTCTATGCCTTTATACTTTTTGTTATAGGTATTTCCTAGTAAACGGAAGTGCTTACTTTTAATTAGGGAGGAATTTGAAATGGCAATTCAAACAAGTAACTTAGGTTATCCACGTATCGGATTACAACGAGAGTGGAAAAAAACATTAGAAGCTTTTTGGTCCAATAAAATCAATGAAGAACAATTTTTAACAACAATGAAAGAAATCCGCCTTCAACACGTAAAAGTACAGCAAGAAAAAGGGATTGAACTCATTCCAATTGGCGACTTTACATATTACGATCACGTTTTGGATACCGCTTATATGCTAGGATTTATCCCATCACGTTTTTCTGAGTTTACATCTTACCTTGATGTATATTTCGCAATGGCGCGTGGCTCTAAAGATCACGTAGCTTCCGAAATGACAAAATGGTTTAACACAAACTATCATTATATCGTTCCTGAATATGAAGAGGGATTACAAATCTCTTTAAAAGATAATCGTCCACTTCGCTTATACGAAGAGGCAAAACAAGAATTAGGCGTAGATGGCAAACCTGTTATTTTAGGACCATATACTTTTTTGAAATTAGCTAAAGGCTATACACAAGAGCAATTTGCTACTATTTTAAAACAGTTAGTTGCACCATACGTACAACTGCTTTCAGAACTACATGCAGCTGGTGCACCAGCCATTCAAGTTGATGAACCGATTTTTGCTTCTTTAACGAAAGAAGAAGTTCAACAAGCAAAAGAAATTTATGAAGCTATTCGTAAAGAAGTTCCAAATGCGACTCTTCTTTTACAAACATATTTTGATAGCGTAGAAGAAAACTATGAAGAAATTATTACATTCCCGGTATCCGGTATTGGATTAGATTTCATTCATGGTAAAGAAGGTAATTTAAATGCTATTTCAAAATATGGATTCCCAGCTGATAAAACTTTAGCTGTCGGTTGTATAGATGGCCGTAACATTTGGAGAGCTGACCTTGATGAAGTCCTTGAGCTATTTACAACGTTACAAAAACAAGTCCAAACGAAAGATATCATCGTTCAGCCTTCTTGTAGCTTATTGCATACACCAATCGATAAAACAGAAGAAACTCACTTATCGACTGAGCTGTTTGATGCGTTAGCATTTGCAAATCAAAAATTAGAAGAGTTAGTTCTTATTCATTCCGCTCTCACTCAAGGTACAGAAAGCATTAGTAATGAGCTGGAAACATATCGAAACGTACATCATACAATTCGTTCATCTGCTGCACGTAACCGAGAAGATGTCAAAGCAGCACGAACAGCACTAAAAGAAGAAGATTTTTCACGCCCTCTTCCATTTAAAAAACGATACGAATTACAGCAAGTTGCCCTGGAGTTACCGCTATTACCAACAACGACCATTGGTAGCTTCCCGCAAACAACTGAAGTTCGTCAAACGCGAAAAGAATGGCGTAACGGCGTTATTTCAAATGAACAATATGAACAATTTATTGAAAAAGAGACAGAAAAATGGATTCGTTACCAAGAAGAAATTGGTCTTGATGTCCTTGTACATGGTGAATTTGAAAGAACTGACATGGTCGAATATTTTGGTGAGCGCCTTGCTGGTTTCTCATTCACTAAAAACGGTTGGGTACAATCTTACGGTTCCCGCTGCGTAAAACCACCTGTTATTTATGGTGATGTAGCCTTTATTAACGGCATGACTATTAAGGAAACAGTTTATGCACAAAGCTTAACGGAGAAAGTTGTAAAAGGAATGTTAACCGGACCTGTTACAATTTTAAATTGGTCCTTCGTTCGAAATGATATTCCAAGAAAAGAAGTTTCGTATCAAATTGCACTAGCTCTTCGTCACGAAATTGAACTACTTGAATCTTCCGGAATTAGAGTAATCCAAGTCGATGAGCCCGCACTTCGTGAAGGAATGCCACTAAAAGAAAAAGATTGGGATGCTTATATTACATGGGCAGTACAATCCTTCCTTTTAGCAACTTCTTCTGTAGCAAATGAAACACAAATTCATACTCATATGTGTTACAGTAACTTCGAAGATATTGTTGACGCGATTCGCGCATTAGATGCAGATGTAATTTCTA
This sequence comes from Bacillus cereus group sp. MYBK216-1, assembly GCF_051916495.1. Classification (NCBI taxonomy): domain Bacteria; kingdom Bacillati; phylum Bacillota; class Bacilli; order Caryophanales; family Bacillaceae; genus Bacillus; species Bacillus cereus group sp. MYBK216-1. Next base: position 383,138 of record NZ_JBQAGT010000004.1, on the reverse strand, counting down.
TCGAAACATCAAGAAGTCACGGAGAATTTATTGATACTTTAAAACATACAACATATGAAAAAGGCATCGGCCTAGGTGTATATGATATTCATAGCCCACGTGTACCGAGTAAAGATGAAATGTATAAAATCGTAGAACAATCTTTACAAGTATGTGATCCTAAATATTTCTGGATTAATCCTGATTGTGGTTTAAAAACGAGAAGAACAGAAGAAGTTATTCCAGCTTTAGAACATATGGTGCAAGCAGCGAAAGATGCTCGTTCCCTTTTAAAAACAAACGCATAACAAAAATGGGTTATCCTTTTCTCAGGATAACCCATTTTTTATTCTTTACTTTCAAAAAAGAATTCGTATTGTATTTTATATAATTCATCATCCGTTGGCTCTTCAAGAGGAATTGCTTGTAATACAACTGTATACTCACCATTTGGAATAGGTATTTGAAATTTATTAGAAAGAATACTCGTTATAACGATACTTTCATTTTCAACTGTAAAAGGAACCGTAATCGTTCTAACTACTTCTTCTTTTTCAATATGTTTCCCTGGGGTCACTTTCACTTCACAAGTATAATCAGAAAGCGCTTCAAAAATAACAGTTCCATCTGCCTTAGCATAACCTCTTTCAAAATCTTCATCAGTCCAATCTACATAAGGCTGCTCACCGTCATAGTTCATCAACATTAATTGCGAATAAGAAATCGTTAACTCCATAGTTCCCCTTCTCCTTCATTATGAAATATACAACTACTACTTCACTTCAAATTTTACTCGCGTACCATCTGGGTATTTATCTAACTTATTCCCTACCCAAGAGCCTGCTCCGCGGTTATCCGCCGGACTTATATATTCAATATGTGCTCCTTTTCCGCCTTCCTTGCACATCGCCATTGGCCATTCATCACGATCATACCCTTTTTTTGATGGATATGGTGCTAACGACAATTTCCTTCTATCTGCAGCACCACCACGATCGATTGTACAAACTTCTGAATGCCCTTCTTTTATAGCATCCGTAATATGTTTTCCTGTCTCTGGATAACGTTCTTTCGGAAATTCTAACACTTGATCATACGTATTCGTTTTCTTTACACTTGTTTCCTCTGGCACAAGTACTTCATAAACTGCTACTAAAATAGACAGAATTGCGATAATTGAAATGATAATACCTTTTAATTGCTTCATGTATACCTCCATGTTTCTACCAGTTTCTTTTCCTCCGTTATTATAACAAACTTCTTCTGTATATGTTTTCAGACATTATTGCAGCTCTTCTTCGCTATTCCGCCAAAAACTCTCATTTTTCTTCATCTTTTCACTAATGCTGTAGAAAACTAATAACCTTCCGACATTCTTTTTCAAAGGAAGTCCTCATAAAAGATTGAAATGATATATACGATACTTTTTGGGGAGGAAATATTATGGAAGCTACCTATAAAACGAAAGATGTCACGAATAAAACAGGCATCCCAAAACATATAGTTCGCAAATATAGTCAACTGTTAGAGGAACATGGTTATATGATTTCCAAAACAGCTGATGCTCGTATTTATAAGCTGGATGATTTAAAACTATTGAAATCTATTCATGAAAGAGCTGCTACACTGCAAGAAGATATTTCAGAAACGATACCAATTATTTTAAAAGAAAAAGAGGCCCCACCTGTACCAGTTATACAAGATAAACAAGAAATACAACCGAAAGAAAAAGAAGATGGGCGTAACTTTGAGGAGTTCATGTTAAAACTTGAAATGCTCGCTCAATTAAATGAAGCAATTATTCATCAAAATTCTACTCTAATTACACAAAATCGTTTAAAGGATGAGAAACTAGACGAATTGATGCAACAAGTTTATGTAAAAGAAGGCTCTCAAGAAAAAATGCTTCAAGAGTTAGTCGATCACGCCGCTCAAACAGATGCATTGCAAAAAGAAAAGATGGACTTATTAATGAATCATATGTATAAACGAGAATCCAAACAGGAAGAAAAAATGAATAAACTTGTTAGTCAAATTTATAACAAGGATAGTAACCGTGATGCACAGCTTATGCAAGTTATTCGAGAAATTCAAGAAACAAAAAGAATGGTTGCTGCCTCAAAAGAGCAAAGCTTCTTTCAATCATTTAAAAGTTTATTTAGCCGAGCAAAACAAGAAAAAACAAACGAATAAACAATATAAAATAAAAAGTTACCTTCCATCGGTAACTTTTATTCCTTATTTTGTACAGCTGGTAATATAATAATTGCTTCAGTGCCTTTTCCGCTCTCACTCTTATATTCCAATGTACCATTATGCGCTTGTAAAATACTAAATGTTACCATAAGCCCTAATCCTGTTCCTTTTTCTTTTAAAGAATAATATGGTTGCCCCAGCCTTGCTAACTGTTCTTTCGTCATACCAACACCACTATCTTTAACTCTTATTATGATTGTTTCGTCTTTTTGAATAGCTGTTACTTTTAAATATCCTTTATTTCCTTGAATTGCTTCAATACCATTTTTAACAACATTCATAATAGCTTGCTTCAATTTTGTCTTATCACCAATCGTATAAAGACTTTCTGAAATTTCAACTTGTAAATATACACCTTGCATCGCTGCAAATGACGACATAAGAGTGGTCATTTCTATTAATTGGGCTGATAAACAAATGTGTTCTTTTTTCTCAATTTGCGGCCTTGCTAAATTTAAGTAATCTGAAATAATTTGTTCCGCCCGATCCAATTCAGCTAATACGAGACGCATATAATCCTTATTCTTCACATCTTCCGTGCTTTCTAGCAATTGGATAAATCCACGAACAACAGTAAGGGGATTGCGAACTTCATGTGCCACACTTGCTGCTAATTCACTTACAATATTAAGTTTTTCTGATTTTTGCATCTCTGTACGTAGCAATGCATTTTCATTTAAATATTCAGTTAAATACACCTGAAATACCATTGTCATGACCATGATAAGCGAGGCAAATATAAATCCGCTATATATTTGCGAAATATACGGTGTAAATCCTGTTTCCAAAAGAACATTAATCATGCCTAATACTAAAGAAACAAGCACATAAAATGATGAAATCATAAATGCTAAAATTAATTTCTTATCCTTTGAAAAAAGAGACCATTTCTTTGATAAAAATAGCGGAACTATCAATAGAAATATTACTTCTAAAACTGGAAGAAAGCTCATTCCCTTTAGTAACCATTCATATGCAACAAAAATAACCGCTGGGATTAAACCAACAATCCCACCATATAAAAAACCACTGACAATTGGAATGGGGTGAAAGTTATACCCACACACATTGCCAAAACAAATAGAGTATGTCATGGAGAGAATGAGCGTAACGCTAGATAAAAACATAATAAAGTAACGATTTGGCTTCGGAGGCATTTCTTGATAGCGATTTAAACGAATCGCTTCATATAAAAATAGTGGCAAAATTATGATGGCAATTTGAATCAACAAATCACGGATAAGCTCCATAACCTCTCATCCCCTATATGTATTTTGATATGATTATATCATTTTATAGGTGTATTTGTTTTAAAATTTTGATTTTTCTTAACATATTTGTTAATTCTTTGTTAACAGCTCATAATAATTGTTACAGATTTTCGAAATGATTGTAAACCCTGTACCAAATTTCCTTCATGCAGTATACAATGAATACGGATTACAAAGAAAATATAAAAATACTTTTTTAGACGGACAACTATAGCAAAATACAGCATATAATCCATACTATCTATGTTTACAAATAAGTGATCATTACTTTAGTAGGAGGAAGATAAATATGGCGGGTACTACGCTTGTTTTAAAAGAAGAAAATTTGGTTGTTCTAGAAAATGTTGAAAAATCAGTATATGAAGAGTTACAGCATAAAGCGGGAGAAGAAAACTGCACATGTGCTGTGAACGAATCAGTTGTTCACCTTGGCAAGGTATCCTCTGTACTCTGGAATGAAGATGAAATAGATTGGGAATACGGATATTAAAAAGTCGCTTATAGCGGCTTTTTTTCTCTTTTCTCTCTCTTTCTAAATAACATATACAAAGCGTAATCATAGAAAATATGATAAAATGAACTTAATTTTCAAACGGAAGAAAGGGAGATACAATGGAACAATTCATTAACCCTAGAGTGAAGGACATCCAAATTTCTGGAATCCGTCAATTCTCTAACATGATTCAAAACTATGATAATTTGATTTCTTTAACAATTGGACAACCCGATTTCCCTACACCTTCTCTCGTGAAAGAAGCGGCTAAACGGGCTATTACAGAAAACTATACAAGCTATACACATAACGCTGGTTTACTAGAATTACGCAAGGCAGCTTGTAACTTCGTAAAAGATAACTACGATTTACATTATTCACCTGAAAACGAAACCATCGTTACAATCGGTGCTAGCGAAGCAATTGATGTTGCATTCCGAACGATTTTAGAGCCAGGAACAGAAGTAATTTTACCTGCTCCTATTTATCCAGGCTACGAACCTATTATTCGATTATGCGGTGCAACGCCTATTTTTGTAGATGTTCGTGAAACTGGATTTCGTTTAACAGCTGAAGCGCTTAAAAATGCTATTACAGAAAAAACAAGATGTATCGTACTACCGTATCCTTCTAACCCAACTGGTGTAACTTTATCCACCGAAGAATTAAAAGATATTGTAGATGTTTTAAAAGATAAAAATATTTTCGTCCTTTCAGATGAAATTTATAGCGAGCTTGTATATGAACAAAAGCATACATCTATCGCCCATTTCCCAGAAATGCGTGAAAAGACAATTGTCATTAACGGTTTATCTAAATCACATTCTATGACCGGCTGGCGTGTTGGACTTTTATTTGCACCAAGCTATTTAGCAGGACACATATTAAAAGTTCATCAGTACAACGTAACGTGCGCTACTTCAATCGCTCAATACGCTGCAATTGAAGCATTAACAGCGGCTAAAGACGCACCTAAAATGATGCGCCACCAATATAAAAAACGCCGTGATTACGTATATAATAGACTCACTCAAATGGGATTAACAGTTGAAAAGCCAACAGGTGCATTTTATTTATTCCCATATGTTGGTCATTTGACATCTTCATCATTTGATTTTGCACTTAATCTTGTTAAAGAAGCAGGACTAGCTGTAGTTCCTGGAACAGCATTCTCTGAATACGGTGAAGGCTACCTTCGCTTGTCCTATGCGTATAGTATCGAAACTTTAAAAGAAGGCTGCGACCGATTAGAAGCCTTTTTAAAGAAAAAAGCTAAGAGTTAAACTCTTAGCTTTTTTTATGCATAATGATCACAAGTTTGACGTTTTAGTAATTTATGAGGAATAATGATACACTTTGCAGTGGATTCTGCATTCTCTACTTTATCAACTAATGCTTTTGCTGCCTCATATCCTAGCTGATAAATATTCACATCAACTGTTGAAAGTGGAGGGCTTGCAATTTCTGATAATAAAGCATTATTAAAGCTTACAATAGAAACATCCTTCGGTACAACGAATCCTTTTTTAGAAAGAGCACTTAACACACCAAGTCCAATTAAGTCATCCGTTGCCATAATTGCCGTCGGCGGTTCCTGCAGTCCCATTAATTCCTCAACGGCTTGTTGACCACTTTCCCTCGAAAAATCAAAATGTAAAATATATTCTTTTGGTAATACAATGTCTGCTAATTTCAAGGCATCACTCATACCAGCTAAACGATCTCTCGTTACAAGTAAATCTGATCCACCACCAATGAACGCGATTTGCTTATGCCCTAATGAAATTAAATATTCTGCCACTTCTCTTGCAGCTGTATAATTGTCATTATCTACATATGTAATTTCATCTTTTCGATCATATGGTTTTCCTATTAAAACAAACGGGAAATTTTGTTCATGTAAATATTGAATAATCCGATCATTCTCTCTTGAATATAAAAGAATAATGCCACCAATTTGGCGTCCCTGTACCATCTTTACGACACCATTAAAAATTTCTTCTTCCGTTTCACCTGTCGACATGTAAAGCGCATAACCTTCTACGTGTGCAAATGAACTAATCCCTCTTATAACTTCTGGGAAAAATGGATTTTGAAAAGCTTTACTTGCAGAACTTGGCATAACAAGACCAAGTGTCTTCGTCGTTTGGTTCGCAAGATTTCTCGCATTTAAATTGGGATGATACCCTAATTCACTCATCACTTTCCTAACACGGCGCTTTGTCTTTTCACTTATACTTGGATTATCAGCAATTACACGAGAAACTGTTGATGGTGCAACATTCGCTTGCTTCGCCACATCTTTAATTGTAACTGTCATAAAAATCCCCTCCTCTCATTTCTCTGCCATTTTTCATATATTTTATCTCGCACTCATTGCAAGTCATAAACTTTCATTTCTTATATCTTGCAAAACTAATCCTATTCTCCCTCTTCATGTATTGTAAGGGATATAGCTATTTTTTCCTATACTATAATATACTATTTATTTCACTTCTTTTCACATGTGATGTCAAATCTCTTTTCATCTCCCTATAAACTTATTTATAGGGAGATGAAAAGAGAAATGGGACGTAATGTCCCATTTTTCATCCTTTTGTACCTCCAGCTGTTAAACCAGAAATAAAGTATTTTTGTAGTGATAGGAATAAAATTGAAATTGGGATTGCAATTAACACAGAACCCGCTGCAAACGTTGTAAATTCATTACCGAATTTTTTCGCAACCATTTCATATAATCCAACTGCTAAAGTATAATTTTCTGGCGTTCGCAAAATAATACTCGCTAAAATGAAATCTGTAAACGGACCAATGAAAGTAAATAACGCTACAACCGCTACGATTGGCTTTGCAAGTGGCATAATGATTTGCCAAAAAATACGAAAATGTCCTGCTCCATCCATACGAGCTGATTCATCCAGTTCTTTCGGAATCGTATCAAAATACCCTTTCATAAGCCATGTATTCATCGGAATGGCCCCGCCTACATAAATTAAAATTAATGCAAGATGTGTATCAATTAATCCTGTTAATTGAGCTAATACGTATAGAGCAATTAACGCTGCAAAGTTTGGAATCATTTGCAGAATTAAAAATGTTAATAAACCATTTTTTCTTCCAACAAAACGATATCTCGAAAATGCATAAGCAGTAAAGCTAATTGCTAACACTGAGAAAATCATCGTTAAAACACTTACTTTTAATGTGTTTTTATACCATAGTAAGTAATTACTATTCTCTAGATCTAATAACTTACGATAATGATCTAACGTTGCATTTTGTGGAATAATACTTGATCCAGATAAACTATCACCCGGATTAAACGATGAGCCAATAATCCATAATAACGGATAGAAAATGATGGCACACATTACGAAAATAACTAAATAACTTAATGAGAGACGTAACATCTTCTGTCTTTTAATATTCATTTACATCATATCCTCTTCTTGGAATGATTTTGTTCTCTTAAATTGCCATAACGCAACTGTAATAACGATTAACGATAATATCATTGTAAGAGCTGCTGCTTTTCCGTACTGCGCTGAAGTCATCGTTAACTTATAAATCCATGAAATTAAAATATCCGTTCCACCTGCGTCTTGTCCAGCTACAGCAGGACCTCCACCGTTAAATAGATAGATGATACTAAAGTTATTAAAGTTAAACGTATATTGCGTAATTAATATTGGCGCTGTTGCGTATAACACTAGTGGCAATGTAATTTTACGAAACTGTTGCCAAGCTGTCGCTCCATCTACTGTAGCCGCTTCATATAATTCTCCCGGAATCGATTGCAGTATACCTGTTGTCATCGCAAAGATAAACGGGAACCCAAGCCACGTTTGAATCATAATTAAAGCAATCTTCGCCCAAAATGGATCTGTCATCCAAGCAATCTTTTCAATTCCGAATAAAGCTAATACTTGATTGTTAATCGCTCCGAATGTTTCATTAAACATACCAGAGAACACAAGAATAGATACGAATGCTGGAACAGCCCACGGTAAAATAAAGATTGTTCGAATAATCGCCTTTCCTTTAATACCGGGCTGATTTACGATAATCGCTAAGAAAATACCAAGCGCAACTTGTAATGTTGTTGCAACGAATGTCCAAATGACAGTCCAAGAGAATACACTTACAAATGTCTCTCTCCACATCGGTAAAGTGAAAATATCAATAAAGTTTTTAAAGCCCACCCAATCTACTAATTTAGCTGGAGGAGAATGATATAAATCATAGTTTGTAAATCCAATTAAAACTACGAAGATGATTGGAAATACGACAACAAAGATAAGTAGTAGAAAACCTGGTGAAACCATTAAATAAGGAAAACCTTGATCTAACAAATTACGGTATTGCTCTTTTACAGAATTTAACGGTGTTCCGATATCACGTTTCTTTCCATTTTGGTATGCATCATATAAGTTAAATGCATATATGCCGAGTCCAAAAGCGATAACGATAAGGGCCAAGATTCCTTCTACTAATAGAAAGACAGAATGGTCACGTGGAACTTCTGTACCAAGCGTTACAATACCCCATAATCCCATATTTAATAAATCAGCAAAGGCTACAATAAATGAACCTGTTAATACTAGAAAAATAAGACCTTTTACAAATTGTTTATTATACATTTGGCCCACGCCTGGAATGATTGATAACATGGTTGCCATTTTCCTATGCTTAGAATGATTCAACCCATTTGCTGGTTCCATAGATGTTTGCATGTTCCTTCCCCCTTTTTTCTTCCTACATGGAAGGGAGAGAATTCGTGCCTCTCATATTAGAGGCACGAATTTCACCTTATTTTTTCTTGTTATGATTTGCCTCAATATTACCTTTAATTTGTTTCACTGCACTATCAAGCGCCGCTTTTGGTGCCTCTTTATCTGTAACAACTAATTGAAGCGCATCTCCAGCTGGTTTCCAAACTTCTTGCATTTCTGGAATGTTTGGCATTGGAATTCCATTTTCAGATTGCGTTGCAACTGCTTTTGCAGCTTCGTTATCTTTAATAATTGGATCTTCCATTACTGATTTTACTGGAGGAATTTCTTTTGTTTTTTCAAATCGAATTTTTGCGTTTTCTTCATTTGTTACCCACTCAGTGAATTTTGTAGCTAAATCATTTTGTTTAGAGAAACTAGTTACATGCCACCCTTTAACCCCAACGAACGTTTTCATTGGTTGACCATTTGGTAATTTCGGCATTGGAGCAACGCCATAATCAATTCCGTTCTTTTCCATTGCTTGGAACGCCCATGGGCCATTCATGATAGATGCTGCTTTTCCTTCATTGAATAACCCATCAGCAGCAGGCCCACCTGATTCACCGATAATACCTTTCGGGAATAATTTTTCTTTGTACCATTTTTGAAGATATTCAGCACCTTGTACTGCTCCGCTATTATTTAATCCAACATCACTTGCATTTGGCTTTCCATCTTTTTCACCAAATACATAACCGCCCATACCTGCCATGAATGCATTAGCAAAGTAGAAGTTATCTCCTAATGCTAAAAATCCGTACTTGCCATCTTTCGTAAATTCTTTTGAGAAGTTAAACAGCTCGTCCATCGTTTCTGGCGCTTTTGGCATTAGTTTTTTATTGTAAATAAAGACTGGCGTCTCAATTGCTTTTGGTAAACCATATAATTTTCCGTTATATGTCTGTGCTTTTATTGATGAATCAGTAAATTTACTCTTTACAGCATCATCTGCTTTCACTTCAGAAAGTAAACCTTCTGTTACTGCATTTCCGATTTGATCGTGTGGCAATGTTACAACATCTGGTCCAGTCCCCGCTGGCCCATCAAGGCGTAACTTCTTCACTTGATCTGTCATTTGCATTTCAACAACTTTTACTTTTACTTTATATTTTTCCTCAAAGCTTTTCACTGCTGGTTCTAAACCAACACCTTTTTTATCATCTTCCCAAACAAGAAGATCATAATCTTTTTTCGCTTTACTTTCCTCTTTTTTCCCTGAATCTTTCGGTCCACATGCAGATAACATACCAATAGATAATGCTGAAACCGTTAATAATGATAATGCTTTCTTCATCCCAAAAACCTCCCTAAATTGTCTATGTACCTCAGTAACTGAAAACGTTTGCATTTAATAGTTTAATTGAAGCGCAAACAATATCTCAATTTACGAAAACGTTTGCGCTATTTGTCTATCATTATACATTCTTTTATTCATTTTGCAAATATTAATTTAAAAATTATGTCATTATACTCTTTATACATTGACTTTATATGAAATGAATACTACTCTTATAAGCAATATTAAAGCTATGAGAAAGGCAATCGTTTGCAATATAGGCTTTATTATTACACTTAAGGGAATACTATGTATAGAGATATTGAAAGGGGATTTTCTATATGTTTAAAGAAGCCATTTATCATAGGCCGAAAGATAATTATGCATACGCTTATGATGAACAAACAATTCACATCCGAGTACGTACTAAGAGAGATGATGTTCAATGCGCCGATCTTATTTACGGTGATCCTTACGAATGGAAAGACGGGAAATGGATATCATCAAGTACACCCATGAAAAAAACGGGTTCTACTGCATTATTTGATTATTGGTCCATTGCAATCGAACCGAAATTTAAGCGCTTACGTTATGGATTTGAATTAAAATCTGAAACAGACACTCTTATTTATGCAGAGCGAGGATTTTTTTCTAGCATTCCAAATGATGATGTTGGTAACTTTTTCTGTTTTCCATTTATTCATGCAGATGATGTATTCAAAGCACCATCTTGGATTAAAGACACCATTTGGTATCAGATTTTTCCTGAACGATTCGCTAATGGCGATAGTACGCTGAATCCAGAAAACACCCTTCCTTGGGGAAGTGCGAATCCAACTACAACTAATTTTTTCGGAGGAGATTTTGCTGGTGTTATTCAAAACCTTGATTACCTTGTTAACCTTGGCATTTCCGGAATATATTTCACACCTATTTTCAAAGCTCATTCAAACCATAAATATGACACAATTGACTATATGGAAATTGACCCACAATTTGGGACGAAAGAAACTTTTAAAGAGCTCGTTGAAGAATGTCATAAGCACGGTATAAAAGTAATGCTCGATGCTGTGTTTAATCATAGTGGATACTTTTTCGAGAAATTTCAAGACGTACTAGAGAATGGTGAGAAGTCCGCATATAAAGAGTGGTTCCACATTCATGAATTCCCGATTATAACCGAACCACTTCCAAATTATGATACTTTCGCCTTTACACCGTATATGCCTAAATTAAATACAGCTCATCCAGATGTAAAAGAATACTTACTTGAAGTAGGACGTTATTGGGTACGCGAATTCAATATAGATGGCTGGCGCCTTGATGTCGCCAATGAAGTCGATCACAACTTTTGGAGAGAATTCCGAACTGAAATAAAGACACTAAATCCTGAAGTATATATTTTGGGAGAAATTTGGCACGATGCCCTTCCGTGGCTACAAGGCGATCAATTTGATGCTGTCATGAGTTATCCTGTTACAAACGCTCTACTTTCTTACTTTGCTAACGATTCCATTAAAGCAAGTGAATTCACGAAGCAAATTACAGAATCTCTACATTCCTACTCTATGAATGTAAATGAAGCAGCATTTCATTTATTAGACAGCCATGATACTCCAAGAATTTTAACAACATGCAACGGAGATAAAAATAAGTTGAAATTGCTCTATGTATTCCATCTTTCTTTCATCGGCTCTCCTTGTATTTATTACGGGGATGAAATTGGTATGGATGGCGGCATGGACCCTGATTGCCGTAAATGTATGATTTGGGATACTAAAGAACAAGATCATGCATTATTTACCCATATACAAACATTGATTTTATTACGTAAAGAACATAAAGCATTTGGAGGACATGGTACTTTTCAATTCATCGAAACAAATGATGAACATAATTATATTTCTTATACGAAAACATATGAGGATGAAACTATCTTTTTCGTTTTAAACCCTACTAATAGTGAAGTTACAGTTTCACTCCCTCTTCATGTTACTGGTAAGAAAATAATTAACATTTATACAAACGAAGAATTTTCAGCGGAAGCAAGTGTATTACAAGTTACACTTCCTCCATATGGATTCTCCATATTAAAATGGTAATCCAAAAAGCCTTATGCCAAGTTTGAAGTGGCATAAGGCTTTTTCTTATTTCAATTTGAATACTATCGCTTCATACGGACGTAATGGAATGTTATCTATCGATCCGATTTCTACATCGTAATTGTGTATAAATAACTCTGATTCACTATAACCAATATCCTTAGGCATTTCAAATACACTTTCATCCGCAGTAAAGTTTGCAATGACAAGTAGTTTTTCATCTCTATATGTTCTTACATAAGCAAAAATAGAAGGGTCATTATCTAATATTAAATCATATGATCCATATACAACTATTTCATTATTTTTGCGTAGTTCAATTAATTTCTTATAGTAATAAAAAATTGAACCTTCATCTTGAATTGCTTGTTTCACATTAATCTCTTTATAGTTAGGATTTACAGTAATCCAAGGTTCACCTTTTGTAAATCCAGCGTGATTCTGATCATTCCACTGCATCGGAGTTCTAGCATTATCACGGCCCTTTATATAAATAGATTCCATTACTTTTTCTATATCTTCACCATGGTCTATCACTTTTTCTTTATACATATTTAACGTTTCAATATCTCGATATTCATTAATCGACTCAAATCGGACATTCGTCATTCCGATTTCTTCTCCTTGATAAATATATGGCGTTCCTTTCATCATATGAAGAACTGTCGCTAACATTTTTGCTGATTCAATGCGATACATTCCATCATTACCAAAACGAGATACAACGCGAGGCTGATCATGATTATTCCAATAAAGGCTATTCCATCCTGTATGCTCTAATGCTTTTTGCCACTTTGTTAAATTCTCTTTTAAAGTAAGAAGTGAGCATGGTTTTACATCCCACTTTCCACCTTCTCCTGAATCTAAATCCATATGTTCAAATTGGAATACCATTTGCAACTCTTTTCGTTCTTCTCCAGTATACAGTTGGGCTTCTTCTGTCGTTACACCTGGCATCTCACCAACCGTCATAATATCATAATGCGATAATACTTCTTCATGCATTTCATGTAAATATTTATGAATGTTTGGACCGTTCATAAAATGTTTATGACCTGAAACATAACCATCTTCATCTGTTTCAACAGCTGGTAGCCCTTCTTCTTTAGATATAAAATTGATAACATCCATGCGGAATCCATCAATTCCTTTTTCTAACCAAAACTTCATCATCTCATAAACATCTTGTCTTACCTTTTCATTATCCCAGTTTAAATCTGGCTGTTTTTTAGAAAACAGATGTAAATAATATTCATCCGTTATTTCATCATACTGCCATGCAGATCCACTAAAAGCAGCTCCCCAGTTGTTCGGTTCTTTCCCTTCTTTTCCAGGACGCCATATATAGTAATCTCTATATTTATTATCTTTTGATTTACGTGATTCAATAAACCAATTATGTTCATCAGATGTATGATTAACAACTAAATCCATCATCAGTTTCATATTGCGTTCATGCATTTCATGTAATAGCTCATCCCAATCTTCCATTGTTCCGAACTCGTTCATAATTTTACAATAATCGCTTATATCATAACCATTATCATCATTTGGAGATTCATAGACTGGTGATAACCAAATCACATCAATCCCTAATTCTTTTAAGTAATCTAGCTTTGAAATAATCCCTTGAAGATCTCCTATACCATCACCGTTACTATCCATAAAGCTACGAGGATAAATTTGATATACTACGCTTTCTTTCCACCATTGTTTTTCCATTATGCTACCCCATTTCATTCATTTTTCTCTTTTTTAAGGCGCAAACGTTTTCATTAATGAATGATAACAGATTCTATCTCAATTTAAAATAGCGCTTACAATTTTTATTGTTCTTTTTCTAAGAAAACATATGAAAATTACTAATAACTCTCCAATAAATGAAAACGTTTTATTTTTTTATTTATTTTTTGAATCTATTCGTTTATAATGAACTCAAAGAAAACGTTTGCATAATTATTTCTAGGGGGAAATACCATGGCAGAACTTAAATTAGAAAACATTTATAAGATATATGATAATAACGTAACAGCTGTAACTGATTTTAATTTACACATTCAAGATAAAGAATTTATCGTATTTGTCGGTCCTTCTGGATGCGGAAAATCTACAACATTACGAATGGTAGCTGGACTTGAAGATATTTCAAAAGGCGAGTTTTCAATTGATGGTAAACTAATGAATGATGTTCCTCCAAAAGATCGAGATATCGCAATGGTATTCCAAAACTACGCTCTTTATCCACATATGAGTGTATATGATAATATGGCATTTGGATTAAAACTTCGAAAAATACCAAAAGATGAAATCGATCGTCGTGTGAAAGATGCAGCAAAAATTTTAGGACTTGAACAATATTTAGATAGAAAACCGAAAGCATTATCAGGTGGACAGCGCCAACGTGTTGCGTTAGGTAGAGCAATCGTTCGAGATGCAAAAGTTTTCTTAATGGATGAACCATTATCAAACTTAGATGCTAAACTCCGTGTTGCAATGCGCTCAGAAATTTCTAAGCTACATCATCGCCTGGGAACAACAACAATTTATGTAACACATGACCAAACAGAAGCAATGACTATGGCTTCGCGTCTTGTCGTTATGAAGGATGGAAAAATCCAACAAATTGGAACTCCAAAAGAAGTATACGAAACACCAGAAAACATTTTCGTGGGTGGATTTATCGGCTCACCAGCGATGAATTTCTTCCGTGGTAAATTGACTGAAACCGATTTCGTTATAGATAATACTATAAAAATTAAAGTATCTGAAGGAAAAATGAAGATGCTACGTGAACAAGGCTATGTAAATAAGGAAATTGTTTTAGGTATTCGCCCAGAGGACATTCATGATGAACTACTATTTTTAGAAGCTTCGCAATCTACTGCCTTCACAACAAAAATTGAAGTCGCTGAATTATTAGGTGCTGAATCCATTTTATATATGAAACTTGGAAATCAAGATTTTGCAGCACGTGTAGATGCAAGACATACGTTTTCACCTGGTGACCAAATTAAATTAGCATTTGATATGAATAAAGCGCATTTCTTTGATAACCAAACTGAACAACGTATTCGCTAAAAAATTTATCTTTACTATACACATACAAAAAAACCGTCCACATATATTGAGGGCGGTTTTCATTATTATACTAGGGCTTCTACTGTATGAAATGATTGTCCTTTCGTGCTAATAATGCCGAAAATCGGTAAATCACTAAGCACCACTTCTTCTTGCTGTTTCATAAAAGATGACGTTAATTGTTTTATCTCTATCCAAACGTCATTAATACAAAGTACATTGGAATCGTTCTCTTGTTGGCGAGAAAAAATAGAATCTATTTTATATAAACCAGCATTTTGAAAAAGCATATCAATGCGACTGAATGCATTCAAAGTAATGCTAATAACGCGTTGCCAATCTCCTTGCTTTCCCATATCATAGGATACAAAAAGTGCTTCTCCGCCTAGATTCATAATTTCCTCCACTGTTGCTTGTCCACTCTCTTGATCAATGTCCGTCACAATAACTTTTGCGCCTTGTTTAGCCAACAAAAGAGCTGTATTACGTCCAATACCGATGCCACCGCCAGTTACGATAGCAACTTTTCCTGCAAGCTTCATTTTCATTACCCCTTCTATAAGTCTTACCGTCATTCAGTATACTCCTTTATAAGAATAATCTGCAAGCAAGAAAAATCGCTATTTTATTTGTGAACGCTTACTTTTTATCCTTCTTTTTTCTTACTATTACGCTGATCAAAAACTAGACCGATAAAAATGAGAATACCCCAAAAAATTATGCTACCTCCTGTCATTTTAACTTCCCCCTTATTATATAAAGTGAAATTTTACTCAGCTCCAATATAGCTTAATAAAGATATTATTTTTAATCATTATACAATTTCCTTAATTTTCAATCAATTATAAATAGAAATGACATATTTTAGCTTTTCCTTACTGTAAACATTCCCAATATACTTATAAAATCAAAAAGACCCTTTTATATATAAAAAGGTCTTTTTTCATTATACAAGACTTATTACTTTCGTTTTTGTCATTAAATCCTGAAAACCACAATTATCTTTGCGGAACAACATCATATATACATTACATATTAATGGAATTCCTAATAGCAATACGTTCGGTAATAACACTACAAAAAATCTTATAATTAATGTTTGCAACGTTAGCTTTTCACTCTTCAATGAAATTAATTTTATTCTCGTTACCTTTTTACCAAGAGTTACACCGTTCCAAAGAAAGGGTAATACAATAAAATATATCGCCATTAATATGAAAACTACTGCGAAATCATATCTAAAATCACCTAAGCTTATATTAAAGCGCTTAAACATAGCACTATAGTTTCCGGTCATAATAGCTACTACTGCACCATACATAACCGAGATTAAAAACATGTCAATTAGGGAAGCACCTATGCGATTCATTACAAGCGCTGGACGATGCATCTTTAACTTCATTTTATGTCGACTCCTTCATTTCCTTCTTTACCCGTCTCATCGTACCACTTCTAAAAAACATTGTAAACTAGCGTTTCTCTTACTTTTCTTGTACAATTTGTTACAATAGCATTATAAAGGAGGTTCCCATATTGAAAAAATGGATAATCCTATTCGTCGCCTTCCTATTAACTGGTTGTGCAGGAAACACAAGTCACTTAACTTATACGGTTAACGATGAATACGAACTCATACGTACTTCTGGAAATGCATTTGAACTTTTCCCCTCGCAAGATGCTGTATATGCCACACAATACATCCCTGCAAAAATTACAGACATTGCTTGGGATGATAAATACATTATTGCAAAACAAACTGAGGAAAAATCAGATCCAAATAACCCTGACGCAGCAATTGCAAATAGAAAAAGTGAACATTATTGGATTATTGACGTAAAGCACAATAAACGTTTCGGTCCCTACAATGAAAAGCAATTTAATGAACAAAAAGATGCGTTTAAAATTAAGGTGCCTTTTCAAAATGTAGATTTATACATAAAAGAAATAAAAAAACAGTCAGCATAATATTTGAATGCTGACTGTTTTGTCTTACATTATTTTAGTGAGATGTTAAACGTTTGTGGCTCTTTTACAACATCTTGTGTTTCTGAATCTCCTGCAAGTAAATCATCAGTTGTAAACTGAATATCCTTTACCTTGTCTTTTCCATCGTCAAGTATTAAACCAATAATACCATCTCTTGTTTCACCAGGCTTATAGTCTTCTCTTGATACATTTTTTGTACCAACTAACGTATCTTCGTCATATAAAAAGTTTTGAGTGGCTACTTTAAAATGTTGCTTACCATTAATCATAACATCATTCATAGAGAAAAATTGCATATTTTTATTTCCGCTATTCTCCACTTTATATGTAATCTCAACGTAACGAATTGTATTACTAATCTCTGTTCCACTTAGCGATGCATATAATTCTGCATCTTCTTGGCTTACTTTATCCCCTAATCTACGTTTTACTTCTTCAGGAGTTAGTGCCGTGTATACTTTCAATGTATTTTTTGCCTTTTCACTCATTTGTGATAAAGAGATTACTTTCACATCTTGTACGTAAATTTTCATTGGCGCTACTTCAAATGTTTGATTCACAGAATGCATCTGCTCTAACTTGAAAGTACCCCATCCTGTTTCTTTCACTTTTTGTCCTACTTTTTTCAGCTCACGCCCACCATATTCTTTCGTTTCAGGAATAGATTCTTTCTTCTTCGGTTCAGCTTTCTTTTCTTCTTGATGGAAGCAACCACTTAACATAAGAAGAAAACTACATAAAACAAAAATACTTTTCCATGCTTTCATCATTTCATTTCTCCTAACGCTATCATTCATGAATATAAAATTAGTCCCTTGCTTTGTAAACTATAGAAACAATGACAATTCCACAAAATGAACTTGTCAGTCCAGATACTATTATACCTCCAATTTGGAAAATATGAAAATAAGGATCTAAGAACGCATGCACGATAAATATAAAAGCTGTCACAATGATTATAGAAACCCAATACTTTCTTTTTTCTAAAGCTACAATCATATCTTTCCCTGTTTCATCTTTATACTTCCATAGTACGTATAATAGCAATAATAAGCCAACACATGTACTCCCATGTTGCATATATTTATACAATGGAATACTGCGTAATTCAATTTGTAACAATGGTATTTTCATAACGAAATAGCCTGTATTATGAGTAAATGCATCCCAAACGACATGCGTGAGCATACCGAATAATGCAGAATAGCAAAATACAAAGAATTCTTTCCAGGTATGTAGCCCCCACCTCTCATCTATTGCATATGAATAATAACCAGCAAACGGTTTAGGCAAATGCGTTATAAACGGCTTTTTTAAAATGTAATGATATATGTATGCGAGTAGAAATACAAGCGGTAAATTTAAATATAAGAACCCAAGCCATGTATGGCCAATAACACCATAGGGTCTAAAGTGTAAAAAATATTCAAAGTCAGGCGCCATACTACCTAATATAAGAGCCGTTACTGAAATATGTTTAGAATGCTTTTTCGCAAAAGGAAGAACTGCTGCTGGATGTGCAAATGTAAACGGCATACTTTAACTCCTTCTCACATTTTCAATAGAATACCATATATCATAACGAGAGAATGGATCTTCATGCAATATTTATTTTCACATTGGAATATGATAGTTTAAATGATATAATCCACATAAAATATTCAAAAAACAAGAAGGGATTCAGGTGTCATTAACACTTTTATTTGCTGCCTTTTTAAATTCAAAATCCGTTATGAATTGAGGTTTATATATTGATTGACGTACCCTTTTTACAAAATGTCACATTAAAAAAAGAAAATATCCCTAGTTTTTCCGCATATCCTTACTGTTTACCCGCTATTCGAACATTACAGTCACTAGCTTTCCATCCAAATGTAACATTCATTATTGGAGAAAACGGAACAGGTAAATCAACATTACTTGAAGGAATTGCAATTGCGTTAGGTTTTAATGCAGAAGGTGGAACGAAGAATTTCCGCTTTAGCACAAACGATTCACATTCATCTTTACATGAATACCTTCGAATTTCCAAAAGTTTCAATACACCAAACGACGGTTTCTTTCTTCGCGCTGAATCATTTTATAACGTTGCTTCTTATATTGATGAAATAGATGCTATAAAATCTTACGGCGGCGTTTCACTACACGAACAATCTCACGGTGAATCATTCTTTTCCTTATTTATGAACCGTTTTTCAGGACAAGGTTTATACATTTTAGATGAGCCTGAGGCAGCTTTATCACCGATGAGACAACTTTCCATGCTCATTCGAATGCATGAGCTAGCGGAACAAGGTTCACAATTTGTTATTGCGACGCATTCTCCTATTTTAATGGCTTACCCTGAATCTACTATATACTCTTTAACACAAGAGGGAATTCACGAATCCACATTAGAAGAAACTGAGCATTACCAAACGACGAAACTTTTCTTTGAAAATCGCGATCGATTATTCCATCATCTATTTAAGTCGTAAAAAAAGAAGCAGCAATAGCTGCTTCTTTTTTATAGTGCTTCTATAAATAAGGCAACCCCGATACCGCCACCAACGCATAAAGAGGCAATTCCTTTTTCTAAACCACGTCTTTTTAATTCGTGAATTAAACTTACTGTAATACGAGCCCCTGTACAACCAATTGGATGCCCAAGTCCTACGCCACTACCGTTTACGTTCACTTTTTCACGGTCTAAGCCTAACTCTTTCTCTACAGCTAAATATTGAGCCGCGAAAGCTTCATTAATTTCAAGTAAATCTGCATCTTCTAATGACCAATCTACTTTCTCTAATCCTTTTCGGATTGCTGGTGCTGGTCCAATACCCATAATTTTCGGGTCTACTCCAGCTACTGAATATCCAACAATTCTAGCTAACGGTTGTAAGCCTTTTTCTTTCGCTTTTTCTTCGCTCATTAATACTAGAACTGCACTTCCGTCATTCAGGCCAGATGCATTACCTGCAGTTACAGATCCATCTTTACGGAATGCTGGTTTTAACCCTGCTAATTTTTCCGCTGTAATATCTGCACGTGGATGCTCATCCTGCGAAAATACTACTTCTTTTCTACGTTCTTTTATTGTAATAGGAACAATTTGATCGTCAAAATATCCAGACTCGATTGCCTTCAGTGCCAATGTATGACTGCGAAGAGCAACTTCATCTTGTTCCTCTCTTGTAATTTCATATTGTTCAACTAAATTTTCCGCTGTTTCACCCATCATAATATGGTGAATCGGATCTTCTAACACTTCCCACACCGTGTCACGAATTTCTCCGTGCTGTAGACGTTGTCCCCAGCGGTGCTGTTTCAATGCATAAGGGCTCGAACTCATCGCTTCTACTCCACCTGCAACAACAACATCACTTACACCTAATTGGATTTGCATTGCAGCTGACATAATTGCTTGCATACCTGAAGAACATTGACGTTGGATTGTATATCCCGTAACTGTGTCAGGAAATCCTGCCGCTAATGCAGCTGTTCTCGCCGTATTTGCTTCATCAGTTCTTTGAATACAATGACCTAAAATTACTTCATCAACTTCATGTGGTTCTACCCCGCCTCGTTTTACAGCTTCCTGAAGTACAGGAACAGCTAATTCTACTGGCGTTACATTTTTTAGCGCTCCTCCAAAAGTTCCAATTGGCGAACGAACTGCAGCTGTAATAACAACATTATGCATTTTGTACTTGCCCCTCTCTTATGTACCCTAGTAAGTTTTTAGGTGAACTTCCATAAGATGTATATCTATAACTATCATACTATAAACATACTAAAAAATCAAAATATTTCATATAATAAAAATAGAAGGAATTAACCTTCTATTCTGTCAGTGCATATAAAAACTTTTGTAAAATTTTCTCTGTCGTTTCATTCAATTTTGGCAACTTATCTACTGGAAAATATCGGAGTTTCAACCCTTCATGATCGAGCTTTAATTCCCCACTCACATGATGTGCCTGATACAGATGAATGACATTGAAAATTTCATCGCCATTCGGATAACGGAAATATACTTCTTTTCCTGATAGAACACCAAGAAATTGCATTATTTTTGCAGTTAACCCCGTTTCCTCAAATAACTCTCTACGTGCAGTTTCTTCTGTCGTTTCGCCCAGTTCCATCGCCCCACCAGGTACACCCCAATTATATGTATCTGAACGATATTGAAGCAATACTTCTTGATTATCATTTAATATAATGATTGCTGATCCTACGAGAATAAGCGGCCTTGTACCAACGACTTTGCGTAACTCTTCAATATACCCCATATGTAAATCCCCCTTTCCCTAACCTCCCTTATCATAACAAAATTTTTCTCTTTTTGTTCATGTAATTTTAAAGAAAAAAAGAAGCTTTCGCCTCCTTTTTTTCACCTTTATTTCTTAAAACTTTCATATTTTACAGCTTCAAAAGCTTCCTCAATTTCATCATTACGATAATGGACATATGTAAAACGCCCCAATTCTACTAATCTTGCTATTTCCTGTAACGCTTTATGCTGCTCATATGTTTCTTTCAGCTTAATATGTACATAAAACTTCATTAAAGGATGTTCATATAAAGGTTCTCCTACCTCTACATATACATCTTCAACCCCTTGTACAACTCTTACATAACTCGCAAATTGATAAAGTGCTTCTCTGTCTGAAACGATTTTTAATGTATACATATATTCTCCCCCTTTCCTTTACTATATCAAAAAGACGACCACACCATGTTATAGAACTATGAAATTTTTTCGACTTGTCATCTATATATTCAATAAAGAAGGCGTTTATCCATACATGACATCTTTTTCCCACATATATTATAGGAAGAACTTTTTCATTTGAGGTGTTCCTTATGGATCCATACGTCAATATATGTATTTGCATTACTCCCGGCGCCGATATTTCTGATGACCGCATCGCAAAAGATTTAGCTGTTGCAGAATCAATTTGGCACCCCATTACATTTCAAATTCAAGAAGTAATTGTATTAAATGAACTTTTCCGTTTTTTTGACCGTGAAATCAGTTATAGAAATTCCATTCAAAGTCAAGAAAAGTTGGCATCCTTTTTCCAAACATGTGTAAATGAAGCTCCTGAATGCGACCTTTATATTTGTTATATTGGCAGTGATTATTTCAAAGAAACAGCAGTAATTGCCTGCGCTTACTCTTTAGCAAAACAACAGCAACTTACCGGCTATATTGTTTTAACAAATTCGGCTGCCCCTATGAAAAATATATATACGCTCGCTCACGAAATCGGTCATATTTTATTTACAAGACGTGTTCATGGAAAACTTACTCATGCAGATCCTCATTCTCCAACCGGCTCGGAGCACCATCCTTCTCCAACAAATCTTATGTATCCGATAGTCCCTCGTCCAGAAAACGTTCATATTCATTCCTTATTAACTGCAGAACAAAAAGCCCTCTCTTTACAAAGCTCTTTATTACAAAGAAAAAAACAGTAACCCTCATGTTACTGTTTAAAACAATTTATTCCGATCAAAAAACCAAATCCCGGCTGCTAGAAATAAAAATAGACAACTAAATATAAATGTAATCCCTCTAAAAATCCCTATATAATATTTCTTTGGAAATAATTTTTGATATATCCAGAGCAGCCGCTTTTTATTGAACTTCTAGTTCACACTTTTTCTTTCTTCAATTTTTAAAGACCATCTCATTAATCCATATATACTTCCATACATAAGTAAGATCTTTGCAATTCCCCAAAATACATTTCTTTCTTCTAAGTCTTTAAATAAGAACATAATTGCAAGAGGAACAATTAGTACCACAACACCTATCCAACCAAGAACATATACTTCACCAATAAGAAGTAATAAAAATATAGTTACTGCTAATATATATGTCTGCATTGTCGACAATTGTAAAATTGGCGTCCCATACCATTTATTCATAAACATTAATAACACCAATAATAAAATAGGTATCATCACTATTACATAAATAATTCCAAACTCTACTAATTTACTTTTAAAAGAAGAAATTCTAAACGCAACAATCGTTCCAATAATCGTAATAATTAAAACGATTGGATAACCAATTAACTGTACATTTGTTAATGTAAATTGTTGATTCGGATTTCCAAATAAAATATTTGTAAGTAACCAATATCCACCTATCCCAATTATCATTCCTAAGATACTTTTTATACTCCCGCTTTTATCCTTCTCCATCTCTTTCGCTAATTCTTCCGCATACTCTTTTGGTGAATCACCAAATATATCACTTACCGTCTTTCCCTCTTTCTCACCTTCTATTAAATGAAGCTCTGCATCTTCTAGAAAGGCGTCCACATCTTCTTCTTTAATTCCTTTTGTTATTAAATACACTTTCGTATCGATTAAAAACTTTTCCCCTTCTTTAGAAATCTTCATAATAATCCCTCCCTTATTAAACCGCTTCTCTTCTATTCGTCTTCATCATAATTTCAACGAAAATTAAAATAAATAAACTTCCATATAAACATATAATTTGAAATAACATTGGCACGAGATCTTCCGATGTAAATGTTTTAAACACTAACATAATTGAAAGTGGAATGATTAAATATAAATTTTTAAACCATCCTTCAAAATATATATTTATAGCTACTGTGATGATAAAAATCCCACCAGCCACTATATAACTTTGCACTTCGGTGAATGTGAGCATTTTTGTCGGATATATCACATCTAATATCGTAACAGCTCCTAATAAAAACATTGGAGTAATCATAACTAGAGACCACATAGAAAACCATGTTTTTGTAAAGCTTGTTACGAAGGTCATTTTGCGAAGTAGAAAATTAGGACCTATAACAACTAAAATAAATGAAAAACTATAACCGATACACTGAATAAGTGAAATCTGTAACATTCCGTTATTCACTATTAAGATAGAAGCAATAATCCAAAATGATACGATATTCATTACTGTAAAACCAATTTGCTTCCACGTTTCCCATCTATCCTTTTCCATTACCTTTACAAGTTCATTTGCATATTCTTTCGGTGAGCTTCCGAAAATATCTTCTACACTCTTCCCCTTACTCTCACCTTCTATTAAATGCAACTCTGCATCTTCTAAAAAGTTTTCAATATCACTTTCTTTTACACTCTTTGCCGTCAAAAATAATCTCATATCTAATAAAAACTTTCGTGCTTCATTTGATAGCATTATTTTTCCCCCCCTTCCCTTCAAGTAGACGTTCTACACTACTTTGCATCGTTTCCCAGCGATCCATAAATTCATCAAGTGCTTCCTCGCCTTTTTCTGTTAATGTATAATATTTTCTCTTTGGACCAGATGGAGATTCCTTCATTACGCTTGTTATTAGTCCTTCTTTTTGCATTCGTATTAATAACGGATAAATACTTCCCTCACTCGCCATTGTAAAACCATACTTCGCTAGCTTTTCACTCATTTCATAACCGTATATTTCGCCTTCAGAAATAATAGCAAGTAAGCATCCTTCTAAAATCCCTTTCAGCATTTGACTTGTCGACATAATTTAAATCCTCCTACTATCTTGTTTTACAAGATAGATAAGCGTAAGTATCTTGCTTTACAAAATAGTATAGCAAAGACTATTTTGCAAAACAAGATAGCTAACGATATTTTTTCCAAATGTTTGCAGGAATTTCATTGTAGCCTCTCTAAATAGTGCACTATGAAAACTTTATTATGAAGGGATGTTTTTCATCATGGTTACAAATCGAGTTGTCTTTTTAACTGGTGCTGCGAGTGGTATTGGTTATGAAATGGGAAAGGCTTTTGCAAAAGAAGGTGCAAAAGTTGTGATTACCGATCGGCTTGAAGAACGTGCAAAAGAAGCTGCTGAACAATTACAAAATGAAGATTTTCAAGCTATCGGTTTAAAATGTGACGTTACATCTGAAGAGGAAATTACAGCAGCAATTTCTCAAACAGTTGATCATTTCGGTTCATTAGATATATTAATTAACAACGCAGGAATGCAACACGTTTCACCCATTGAAGACTTTCCAACTGAAAAGTTCGAGCTACTAATTCAAATTATGCAAATTGCTCCGTTTATCGCAATTAAGCATGCCTTTCCGATTATGAAACAACAAAAATATGGTCGCATTATTAATGTCGCTTCTATTAACGGCCTTGTCGGGTTTGCTGGAAAAGCTGCCTACAATAGTGCAAAACATGGCGTAATTGGATTAACAAAAGTTGCCGCTTTAGAAGGCGCTACGCATGGTATTACTGTTAATGCCCTTTGCCCTGGTTATGTCGATACCCCTCTTGTACGTAATCAACTACAAGACTTAGCTACTACACGAAATGTACCACTTGAAAATGTTTTAGAAGATGTTATTTATCCACTTGTACCACAAAAACGCTTATTACAAGTACAAGAAATCGCTGATTATGCTATGTTTTTAGCGAGTGAAAAAGCTAAAGGTATAACTGGTCAAGCTGTCATTATCGATGGTGGTTATACTGCTCAATAAAAAATAAAGTTTGCTCAAGAAGAGCAAACTTTATTTTTTATCGCGAGGATCTTCGTACTTTAGTAATTGCCGCGGGAGTTTCTCAATTGCAACAATTACCCCATCTAATTTACTTTCAATACGGTGAAGTAAATATAATGTTACAACAATTGGAAACCCTACATTACCTATCATTCTGATCCATTCTTCCATCTTTCTCTCCTCCTTTCACTATATAAATAAGGAATAATGGACCATTTAGGCATAAAAAAACAAGCTATTAAATTTCAGCTTGTCTTTCAAATAATGTCAGAATTTCTTTTTTATAGTCTCCACGTAAAATCCCTTTCTCAGTAATAATACCTGTAATTAATTCATTCGGCGTTACGTCAAATGCAGGGTTATAAACATTTGTTCCAATTGGTGCTACTTGTTTTCCAAAGATTTTCGTAACTTCTGTTTCATCTCTTTCTTCAATAATAATTTCGGCTCCAGTTTCTTTCGTAACATCAAATGTTGACAGTGGAGCAGCAACGTAAAATGGGATATTAAAGTGCTTTGCTAAAATAGCTAAATTCATTGTCCCTATTTTATTGGCTGTATCTCCATTTGCGACAATTCGATCCGCCCCCACAATAATCGCGTTTATTTCTTTCGTTTGAATAGCATGAGCTGCAGTATTATCTGTAATAAGGGTCACATCAATATTTGCTTGCTTCAATTCCCACGTCGTTAAACGGCCACCTTGTAAAACTGGCCTCGTTTCACACGCATATGCATGTAAACGCACACCTTTCTCTTTTCCAATATAAAAGGGAGCTAATGCAGTTCCATATCTGGCAGTTGCGATACTTCCAGCGTTACAGATTGTTAAAATATTATCGCCATCTTTAAAACATGTTAACGCATATTCCCCAATATTTCGACACACCTTTTCATCTTCCTGTTGAATACGAAGCGCTTCTTCTTCTAATATTTTTTGTGCTTCTTTTATTGTAGTAATCTCTCGAATAGATTCTCTCATACGATCAATTGCCCAAAATAAATTGACTGCCGTTGGGCGTGATGTCCCTAAATAGTTACAGTCTCTATTAAACTTCTTTTGAAATTCTTCGATATGTAAAGTATTATATTTTTTCGCTGCAAGCGCCAAGCCAAATGCAGCTACAATTCCAATTGCAGGCGCTCCGCGTACTTCTAACATTATGATACTTTTCCAAACCTCTTCAATAGTCGTTAATGTTTTGTATTCTGTGCTATGTGGCAATTTCGTTTGATTTAATACCGCAATTGCATCACCTTTCCAACTTACAGATCTCGGAACAGTAACGATTGTACTCATGCTTTTACACCCCTTGAAACTGTCTGTTGAAATAATGTTCGAAACAGTTGAATATCAGCACTTTTAGATTCATATTTTATTAGTTCTTTTCCTAAGGATAGCGCTTGTTTCTTAGCTTGAATTCTTGTTTCTTTATTTTCTATTTCATCTAAATCTGCTACATGAGCTAAACCAATTGTTCTACGAATTAGTTCACATCCGGCAAATCCAACTGCATCAGTAAAGATATTTTGCAAAATAATTGGTAACCATTGTTTTTCTTTCGTATATGCTTCTATACCTTCTCCAATCCATAACTTTGTAAAAGTTTCTACAAAATAACTCCACGTCTTTTCTATATGGAAAAATAGTACACTTCTTTTTTCTTCTTCTCTAGATAAAGCATTTAATAATAGATTTGCAATAAATTGACCTATGTCAAATCCAAATGGGCCATATGTCGCAAATTCTGGATCAATCACTTTCGTTTCAGAAGGTGACGAAAAAATACTACCAGTATGTAAATCACCATGAATAAGAGTTTCTTTTCTTGTTAAGAACTTATATTTATATTGTGCTACTTTTAGTTTTAAAGTTTTATCACTCCAAAGTTCATCAACCACGAGCTGTAAATCTGGCTCATAATCATTTGTATCATAATGTCCAAACGGATCTGTAAACACTAAATCCTCTGTAATTTTACAAAGGTCCGGATTTACAAAGGTACCTTCTAGTACCCTCTTCTCTTCTGACTGTAAACCAAAATCTGAAGTATAAAATAAAACATGTGCTAGAAAACGGCCGATATGCTGGGATAAAAGCGGATATTCTTCTCCGTCTATTAATCCTTTTCTTGTAATTGTTAGTCTTGATAAGTCTTCTATTACCGTTATCGCTAACTCTTCATCATGACTGTACACTACTGGAACATAATCCGGTACATACTGCGCAAAAATTTGTAATGCCTTGCTTTCAATCGTTGCTCTTTTTATAGACAATGGCCAGCTTTCACCAACTACTTTCGCATATGGCAGTGCCTGTTTTATTATAATAGACTTCTCACCATCATCTAATTTGAACACGTAATTTAAGTTTCCATCTCCAATTTCATGACAAATGACATTTGCCTTCGCTTCAAAATAGCCATGATCTTTCGCATATTGTACAGCTGTTATTTCTGTTAATGAATAATATCCCATCGTCTTCTCCCCCTTTTTAAATTCAGAGGTTTTTCTAACACAGAAAAACCTCTTTTCACTAAGAAAGAGGTTTGAAGTTTATCTTCTCCCCTCTTATCTGCCAGAAAGTTTTACTTTCTGCTGGAATTAGCACCGTGCCTTTTGGCGTAATAAACGCCCCATTTCACAATGGTATTACGGTCGGTTGCTGGGCTTCATCGGGCCAAATCCCTCCACCTGCTCTTGATAAGAGTTATATAATTTTTTGAATTTTTAACTTTATGTTGAAGACTATACCAAGAATAAAAATCACTTGTCAACATTTTATTTGTATAATTCTGGACGACGATCCGCAAAAACTGGAATTCCTTTACGTACTTCTTTAATTTTCTCGAATACAAGCTCTCCAAATAAAATTGATTCCTCTTCATTCGCCTCTACTACAACTTCACCCCAAGGATCCACAATTAAAGAATGACCTGCAAACACATTATTCGGATCCTTTCCTGCTCTATTACAAGCAACAACATAACACTGATTTTCAACTGCTCTTGCTTGCAATAGCAAACGCCAATGTGCTAAACGAACTAATGGCCATTCAGCTACAACAAATAATACTTTTGCCCCTTTAACAGTATGGACACGCATCCACTCTGGAAAACGAATATCATAACAAATTGTTCCAGCGCATTCAACATCATCTAGCTTAAATTCGCCCGTACCATTACCAGCTATTAAATATTTATGTTCATCCATAAGCTGAAATAAATGTACTTTACTATATTCATTAACTAGTTCTCCTTCCTTGTTTACAACATACATTGTATTTGTAACACCTTGTTCCGTTTGCTTCGCTATGGAACCACCAACAATATGTACACCATATTGTTTCGACCATTCTTTTAACTTTTCTTTCGTTTCCAATCCATCCCTATCTGCAATTTCAGAAAGTCTTGTTAAATCATATCCTGTTGTCCATAATTCTGGTAAGACGATAACATCTGGCCTTTCCTTCATAGCTTCGCTTATTTTATTTTTAGCATTCTCAATATTTTTTTCTACATCTCCAAAAACAATATCCATTTGAATACATGCGACTTTCATTTTGTCAGCCCCATTCTTATTTTTTCTTTACAAAATATTGGAAAGATTATATCATTTGTCACTAGAATTGTAACAACTTTCAAAAGAGGTGGAAAGTATGAAATTATTTCAACCTTCTGAGATAGTAACATCATTGCCGACACAATTTTTCGCTTCACTTGTTGCAAAAGTTAACAAAGTCGTAGCAGCTGGTCACGATGTTATTAATCTAGGTCAAGGTAATCCAGATCAACCAACACCGCAGCATATCGTAAAAGCTTTACAAGATGCTGCAGAAAAGACCATTCATCATAAATATCCGCCATTTCGCGGACATGAAAGTTTAAAAGAAGCCGTGGCAACATTCTATCAACGTGAATATGATGTAGTAGTAAATCCAAAAACAGAAGTTGCTATTTTGTTTGGCGGAAAGGCTGGATTAGTAGAGTTACCAGTTTGTTTTACAAACCCTGGTGATACTATTCTCGTTCCAGATCCAGGCTATCCAGATTATTTATCAGGAGTTGCTTTAGCAAAAGCACAATTTGAAACAATGCCGCTTATTGCAGAAAATAATTTTTTACCAGATTATACGAAAATCGATGACTCTATTGCCGAGCGTGCAAAATTAATGTTTTTAAACTATCCAAATAATCCGACCGGTGCTACTGCATCAAAAGATTTTTTTGATACAACCATTAACTTTGCTAATGAACATAATATATTAGTTGTTCACGATTTTGCTTACGGCGCTATTGGATTTGATGGTCAAAAGCCCGTGAGTTTCTTACAAGCAGACGGTGCTAAAAATACAGGTATTGAAATTTACACTCTATCGAAAACTTTCAATATGGCTGGATGGCGTATCGCTTTTGCAGTAGGAAATGAAAGTGTCATTGAAACCATTAACTTATTACAAGATCATATGTATGTTAGTATTTTTGGTGCAGTTCAAGATGCTGCCCGCGAAGCACTATTAAGTTCACAGTCTTGCGTAATAGACCTTGTAAATAGTTACGAATCTCGACGAAACGCTCTTATTTCAGCTTGTCACTCAATTGGTTGGAATGTAGACATTCCAACAGGGTCATTCTTTGCATGGCTTCCTGTTCCAAAAGGATATACCTCTGAGCAATTTTCTGATATTTTACTAGAAAAAGCACATGTTGCAGTTGCTCCTGGTGTTGGATTTGGTGAGCATGGCGAAGGATATGTCCGCGTTGGTCTCTTGCATACAGAAGATAGATTACGAGAAGCCATTAATCGAATTGATAATTTGAATTTTTTCAAAAAGTAATTGACAACATAAAAAATATCTGACAAAATTCAGTTATCTTAAAAATTTAAACATTTCTAAATACTTCTTATCAAGAGCAGGTGGAGGGACGAGCCCGACGAAACCCGGCAACCGATCTACAATTGTAGACACGGTGCTAATTCTCGCAGCATTACGCTGACAGATAAGGAGCTGGTTGTAAAAAAACCTCTCCTTAGCTGAGAGGTTTTTTTATTTAACTAGGAGGTTATAACAATGAGCGGAATTATAGCGACATATTTAATTCATGATGATTCACATCACTTAGAAAAAAAGGCGGAACAAATTGCACTCGGTTTAACAATTGGCTCTTGGACTCATTTGCCACATTTATTGCAAGAACAATTAAAGCAGCATAAAGGTAACGTCATTCATGTTGAGGAATTAGCTGAACATGAACATACCAATTCGTATTTACGTAAAAAAGTAAAACGCGGAATTATTAAAATCGAATATCCGCTATTAAACTTCAGTCCAGATTTACCAGCGATTTTAACGACTACATTTGGAAAGCTATCACTTGATGGCGAAGTAAAATTAATTGACTTAACTTTTTCAGACGAGTTAAAAAAATATTTTCCTGGTCCAAAATTCGGGATAGATGGTATTCGAAATCTTTTACAAGTGCATGATCGTCCCCTTTTAATGAGTATTTTTAAAGGAATGATTGGACGAAACATTGGGTATTTAAAAACACAATTACGCGATCAAGCAATTGGTGGTGTAGATATAGTAAAAGATGATGAAATATTATTTGAAAATGCATTAACACCACTTACGAAACGCATTGTATCCGGAAAAGAAGTTTTACAATCTGTCTACGAAACATACGGACATAAAACGTTATATGCCGTAAATTTAACAGGACGAACTTTTGATTTAAAAGAAAATGCAAAACGTGCAGTAGAAGCTGGAGCTGATATTCTATTATTTAACGCATTTGCTTACGGACTAGATGTACTACAATCACTTGCAGAAGATGATGAAATCCCAGTTCCTATTATGGTACATCCTGCTGTAAGTGGTGCTTATTCAGCATCCAAGTTATATGGAGTTTCATCTCCATTATTACTTGGAAAGCTACTACGTTATGCTGGGGCTGACTTTTCATTATTCCCATCTCCATACGGAAGTGTTGCGCTAGAAAAAGAGGAGGCTCTTGCTATCTCAAAATATTTAACTGAAGACGATGCATTTTTCAAGAAGAGCTTTTCTGTTCCGTCTGCTGGTATTCATCCTGGTTTCGTTCCCTTTATTGTACGAGATTTCGGTAAAGATGTTGTTATTAATGCTGGTGGCGGGATACACGGACATCCAAATGGAGCGCAAGGCGGGGGTAAAGCTTTCCGTACTGCAATTGATGCTACTTTGCAAAATAAACCGCTCCATGAAGTAGACGACATAAATTTGCATAGTGCACTACAAATATGGGGAAATCCCTCTCATGAGGTGAAACTATGAGTATTCAAGTATTTTGTGATTTCGATGGCACGATTACAAATAATGATAACATTATGTCCATTATGGAAAAATTCGCACCACCAGAAGCCGAAGAAGTAAAGAATAAAATTTTATCACAAGAACTATCCATTCAAGAAGGTGTTTCTCAATTATTTCAATTAATACCTACTAATCTGCACGATGATATTATTCAATTTTTAATAGAAACTGCTGAAATCCGTAGTGGTTTTCATGAGTTTATACAATTCGTAAAGAAAAATAACATTTCTTTTTACGTGATATCAGGTGGAATGGATTTCTTCGTCTATCCACTCTTACAAGGAATCATTCCAAAAGAGCAAATTTATTGTAATGAAACAGACTTTTCAGCAGAGTTTATTACAGTTAAATGGCCTCATTCTTGTGATGATCATTGCCAAAATCATTGCGGATTATGTAAATCATCATTAATCCGTAAATTAAGTGATACAAATGACTTTCATATTGTAATTGGAGATTCTATTACTGATTTACAAGCCGCGAAACAAGCGGATAAAGTATTCGCTCGCGATTTTCTTATTACAAAGTGTGAAGAAAATCATATTGCTTATACACCGTTTGAAACATTTCAAGATGTGCAAGCTGAATTAAAACTTTTGTTGGAGGTGAAATTATGAAACAACTTTTTCGTCAATGGTATGACTTGAGCGAGATAAAAAAAGAATTAACAACACGAAATTGGTTCCCGGCAACAAGTGGTAATATTTCTATAAAGGTTAGTCATGAACCACTTACTTTTCTTATTACAGCAAGCGGTAAAGATAAAACAAAAACCACTCCAGATGATTTTCTATTAGTAGATCATGTAGGAGTTCCCGTTTTAGAGACTGAATTACGCCCTTCAGCAGAAACAATATTGCATACACACATTTATAACAATACGAATGCCGGGTGTGTACTTCATGTTCATACAACTGATAATAATGTCATCACAAATTTATATAGTGATGCAGTCACACTTCAAAATCAAGAAATTATTAAAGCTCTCGATATTTGGGAAGAAGGTGCAACAATTCAAATTCCTATTATTGAAAACCATGCCCATATCCCAACACTTGGAGAAAACTTCCGAAAGCATATACAAGGAGATTCGGGAGCAATATTGATTCGTAACCACGGTATTACCGTATGGGGCCGAGATAGCTTTGATGCAAAGAAGAGATTAGAAGCTTATGAGTTTCTATTCCAATTTCATATAAAACTATTATCAATTCAAGGAGGCGTTTCTAATGGCGCAAATTCGTATTCATGAAGTAAATACTCGCATTGAAAATGAAGTGGAAGTATCTAAATTTCTACAAAAGGAAGGCGTTTTATATGAGAAATGGAATATTTCTAAACTTCCTACTCATTTAAATGAAAATTATTCTTTAACAGATGAAAACAAAGCTGAAATATTAGCTGTGTTTTCAAAAGAAATTGCTGATGTTTCAGCACGCCGAGGTTATAAAGCGCATGATGTAATTTCACTTTCAAATAGCACACCTAACCTTGACGAACTATTAATTAATTTTCAAAAAGAACACCATCATACTGATGATGAAGTTCGCTTTATTGTTAGTGGTCATGGCATCTTTGCCATTGAAGGAAAAGACGGAACATTCTTTGACGTTGAACTTGAGCCAGGTGATCTCATATCTGTTCCTGAAAATGCAAGACATTATTTTACTTTGCAAGATGATCGCCAAGTTGTAGCTATTCGTATTTTTGTTACAACTGAAGGCTGGGTTCCAATCTATTAAGGTAGTTAGTTGAATAAAAGGACTTGGATCCCCTTTTCCAAACTTTTATTCACTCTACATATATACATCCTCCTATGGAACAGGCTTATTTCATTTTGAAATAAGCCTGATTTTTTATTTACTTGAAAGTACCATTTCATCACAAATTTAACACCTTGATTTTTTCAAGTACATTTTTTGAACATTTATTGAATTTTTTCTGAAAATTCTGTTTTATATGTGATATACTACAATTAACTAAGAAGGAAAAGAATATCGCAAACAGAGGGGGATAATCATGAGCTTACTTATCGCACTTATACTTGGAGTTACATGTGGAGCATTTCCTGTTATTTTAGGAGCTATTATGGAAGAGTTAGAAATTGGTGTTTTAGGATTTGTCGCATCTTGTGTAAGCGCTTTATTATTTGGTTTATTCGGCGCTATTCCTGTTTCAATTCTGTGTGCTTTTTATATAATACGCCATGCTCGTACAAAACAATTTGGTCCTAATCACATCGCACAAATTATCCCGTTCCCGGTTGAACGATGCCGCCGTGCTTCTAACTTATAATTATAAAAATTAAAGATGACTAAATAAATAAAAGTCCTCAAATGAGGACTTTTATTTATTTTCTTCTAGAAATTGAAACAATTCTTGTAGATGTAGGGCATCTTCACCATAGCTAACAGATACATGAAATATACCATCAATCTCAGCTTGCATATAAAGATCCACTCCATCACGATCATATTTCAATGCCAAATAAAACTCCATTTCTTCTAACATCTTTTTTGAGGTTCGAATTACATAATGCCCCTTCTCATCTCTTCCATATTCAAATTCTGGTTCAAAATCATATTTTTGTTTAAAAGCTTCTTTTTGTTTTTCATTGATTTGCATACAAGTAGCTCGCTGTAAAGTATCAATCATCTCATCAAACTTTTGAAAGTCCACCTCGTTTACCCCCTTATATATTTTTTATATAATACTTGTGTTCCACTATTTTCTTCGCCACCCTTAATTAACTCTTCATACAATTCTTTCGCCAAACTTAAGCCTGGAACTGGTAATTGTAATTTTTCTGCTTCCTCTAAAGCAATTTTCATATCTTTCATAAAATGCTTTACATAAAATCCTGGCTCAAAGTCTCCTTTTAACATTCGAGGAGCTAAATTACTTAATGACCAGCTACCTGCTGCCCCTGTTGAAATACTCTCTAACACTTTATCTGGATTCAGTCCAGTCTTCTTCGCGTAAGCAACAGCCTCACATACTCCAATCATATTGGAAGCAATCGCAATTTGATTGCACATTTTTGTATGTTGTCCACTCCCAGCCGGTCCTTGTAATTGAATGTTTGTTCCTAACTTTTCAAGTAAAGGTAAGCATCTATCATATATTTCTTTCTCTCCACCTACCATAATTGCGAGTTTTGCTTCTTTCGCGCCAACATCTCCTCCTGAGACAGGTGCATCTAACGTATATATTTTTTTGCTTTTTGCAACTTTATTAATACGTTTTGCTAAAGTAGGTGTAGATGTCGTAAAGTCAATTGCTATCGTACCTTCTTTTGCATGTTCTATAATTCCTTCTATACCAAAATACACTTCTTCTACATCATGTGGATATCCAACCATTGTCATTACAATATCAACTTGCTTCACTAACTCTTTTGGCGTATCACACCAATGTGCACCATCTTGCACTAAAGAATTTGTTTTTGCCTTCGTTCTATTATATACATATACTTTATGACCATCCTGCATTAAGTGATAAACCATGCTTTTTCCCATTACGCCAATACCAATGAAACCTATTGATAAAGTTTTATGTTCCATTTTCTCATCCCCTTTGTTCTAATAAATCATTTACCATCTTTCGGAACTCTTTATTAAAGTCATCATCCATACTATTTTTCACATTTGAAAATAACATAACAAAAGTTCCTTTTTCTTTATTAAAATTATTGAAAGTGTTCCAACCAGATAATACACCATGATTATGAAAATAATCTGGATATATATAAAAACTAAATGCATATTTCCGTTCCGCTGAAGGTGAAAACATTGTTTGTATACTTTGTTCAGAAAGAAGTTTTCCATTTATAATTGCTTCGTCTAATTTCTTCATATCTCCAACTGTCGTATACATCTCACCACAACCATATAGCCAATCCATGCCTAGCTTTTGTGCTGGTACAAGCTCTTGATTTTTTTTCACATAACCCTTTGTAAAATTTTTATCTCCAGGCACCATATTTCCCATGCCGGATTCATACATATCTGCTTTTACAAATATATTTTCTTTTATGTAATCTCCTAAAGGTTTTTTCGATATATGTTCTATTATATAAGCAAGCACCATATAATTATAATCTGTATATCTCCAACCTGTTCCTGCAGGAAATTCTAAATTTTGACGTCCAATCCAATTAATTAACTGTAAACGGGAAGCAGCATTAACATTGCCTTTTTCGTGTTCAGGTAAACCAGAGGTATGCGTTAATAAATGATATAGCGTAATATTTTTATTCTCTGGAAATGAAGGAATATATTTATTTACATTATCTTGAATATTCAATTTCCCTTGTTCTTGCAACTGTAAAATAGATGTGGCAACCACTGTTTTCGTAATAGAACCGATACGATATTTTGTCTGAGGCGTATTTTCAATTTTATTTTGAACATCAGCATACCCATATCCTTTATTCAAAATAACATGCTCTTTATCTGTTACCAAAACTGTTCCATTGAATTGCTTTCCGACTAAATATTGATCTAATTTTTGAGATATGCTAGCATAATCAATTTGTTGCTCTTCTTTTTCTTCTATATTCCCTTGTACTTCCGATTCAATAGTAGGATTCACTTTAGTTGTTAATACAGTGTTTTCCTTTATATTGGGGCTAACAAGAAAATAGTATACCCCACCGCCAACTATAGCAGACAGTGAAGCCATGACCATTACTTTTTTTATCATATTGATCCTCCATAATTCCTTAGCTAAAAATTGTCCCCCTATTCTATTATCAAACAATAAAAAAAAATCGCAACAATTTGTTGCGAAAAATTACATTTTTTCTTTTCTATACACACATACTTGATTCTTCCCATTTTTTTTCGCTTCATATAATGCAATGTCCGCTCGTTGCATTAATTCTTCTCTTGTAGTTCCTTGTTCATATAACGCAACTCCAAAACTAGCTGTTAACTTTGAAATTCCAGTGAATTGCTTTGTTTCAATGAAGAATCGTAATGACTCCGCAACTTGAAATGCTTCCTTTTCTACTGTATTTGTCACTAATATAATGAATTCTTCTCCTCCCCATCTTGCAAATACATGTTGCTGCTCCACTTTAGATTTCATAAGCTCTGCAAGTTGTATTAATGCCAAATCGCCAAAATCATGACCATATGTGTCATTAACTGTTTTAAAATTATCTATATCAAATAAAATAATTGCTATTTTCTCATCAGTACGTATTACCTTTTCCCATTCTACCTCTAGTATTTGTTGAAACTTTAAACGATTATAAATCTCTGTTAATGAATCTATCATAGCAAGTCTTTCTTGTTCTTGATAGATTTCATCTAATTCTGTAATTTCCGTGCACTTTACAATAAATCTTGATAAATCTTCTGGCAATGGTGTCGCACGTAATAGAAAAGTAGATACTGTCCCTTCATAATTTAACATCTTAATTCTTCTACCGCTTGATAAAGTATCGTCTAGCCATGTTATATCATGCGTCGTCGAGTAGTATCCATTTTCTCTAATAAAATGTTCAGCAAATACTAAATGTTGCTCACGATAGGCAAACAAATTTTCATATCCGAAAAACGTTAAAAAATTTGTATTACAATCAACAATTTCATCATCTTCTACTATAAATAATAAATCATTTTGAAAATCAAACATCGTTTGAAGCAGTTCCTGTTGCAAACTAACTTGCCTTACTAAAGAAAGTTGATACAAACTCTTATTCACTTCTTCTAACACTGCTTGCGGAGTTACAGGGGCTATTACAATATTACGTATTCCTAATGCGAGTACATCTGTAAATTCTTTTGTTATTTGTTGATCCCAAATGACAATAAATGTACTTTGCAAGGTATACATATTCTTTATATATTTTATTTGAGAATAATCTGTTACATACATAATTATAATGTGCGGTTTCGTTCTTTGAAATAATAATTCGCCCTCTTCAAAACTATTTGCTATAAACATACATTTTGGATGAATATTTTCTATCGTTTGTTGATGTTTACATCCATTTTCTATATAAAGGACATTTAACTGCAAATCTTGTAACACATTTTGGAAAACCGTATTCTCTAATAAAAAATGTAGTATGTTCATCACTAGTCTTCACTCACTTCATATATCTTGTTCTACTGAATTCCTCACAAACATTTTTAAAAGACTATTACCCAATAAACTTTAATTTGTGAGAGATACATATTAACAAGCTAATTGAGAATGTTATCTTCCCTTTTCACTCTATAAATTCCTTTTTTAGTGTATGATTATAGGAATTATATCGTTTGTATGAATGCCCTAGCTTATTTCTTAAAACTTGACAATTAAAATAAAGATATTATATTCTTAAATTCGAT
Organism: Bacillus cereus group sp. MYBK216-1; assembly: GCF_051916495.1. Lineage (NCBI taxonomy): Bacteria > Bacillati > Bacillota > Bacilli > Caryophanales > Bacillaceae > Bacillus > Bacillus cereus group sp. MYBK216-1. The sequence goes on along the minus strand of NZ_JBQAGT010000004.1, from coordinate 344,721 downwards.
AACTTACAAAATGTAAGTAATATATATTGCGTTTTCCCGATAATTTTATATGCAATTTGGAGGATATATAATGACAAACGACAACTTTTTTAACGTTCTATATGAACGCACATCTACACGTGCATTCAACCCAAATAAAGAAATCTCATCTACAGAATTACACGAGATTTTAAAAGCCGCAGCACAAGCACCTTCCGCTTGGAACTTACAACACTGGAAATTCCTTGTTTTTCAAGGTGAAGATGTACAAAAACGATTACACCCGATAGCTTATAACCAACAACAAATTCTTGATGCTTCTGCAGTAGTCGCTATTTTAGGTGATTTAGAAGCTTATAAAAATGTTGAGCCAGTATATGGTCCAATTGTAGAACAAGGATTTATGAAAGAAGAAGCAAAAGAACGCTTAGCTAAAAATATTGAATCTGCATATGCTCGTGAACAATTCTCAAGAGATGCTGCCTTTTCAAATGCATCTTTAGCAGCAATGCAACTTATGCTTGCAGCTAAAGCGACTGGTTGGGACACTTGTGCTATTGGTGGCTTTAATCCACAAGCACTGACAGACGAATTTAACGTTTCATCTCGTTACGTTCCAATTATGCTTATTACAATTGGCGAATCAACTTTAAAAGGCCACCCTGCACCACGTATGAGCGTAGAGCAAGTGAGCGAGTGGGCAAAATAATAAAAAACGAAGGTAACTACGTTGCCTTCGTTTTTTTATTTCCTGTCATACTTTTGTAATATTACTACAAATCATTCGACATTTATACTTATGGAAAAGTATATTCTATTCCCTCCTCATAAGTAAACGTGACGTTTCGTGTCGAATTTTGTTAAGGTGTTGAAATATACCCGTGTATTTTTGTTACAATTGTGATACAATGATAACAAATAGATAACAAGAGAGGGATTTTCATTGAGTTCATACGGAAGCTTTATCGCACTTTTATGCTACATAGTAACTGTACTGCTTCTATATTTTATTGGTGATGCCGCAAACATCTCCATTTTACAATTCCCAAAAGAAGAAGCATTCCAATTAGAATCAGAAAAACATACTGCACGATCCATTGTACCACTACTCCTAGCTCTTCCTGTATATATCATCGTTTTATATAAAAGTAAAAAAGTGTAAAGGCTACCCATTTCATTTATTTCGGTGGTTTTTACATTTTTTTGTTATATTACCCCTATTTTAAACATCATTCCATACTAAACACCCAGCTAGTCATTTAAAATGAGAAAATCCCCTAGAAAAAATTCCACTCTCTGTCCAGTCACTTACTACCGAACTTACATAGATTATAAGTGTGAAGGGGGTGATGAGGATTATGTTTGGATCATTTGGATGCTGTGATAACTTTAGAGACTGTCATCATCATGAAAGAGAGCGCGACCATCGTGAGAAGGAGAGAGAGGTTAAGCCACAACAACCAGCTGTATGTAACGTACTTGCTAGCATTTCAGTTGGAACAGAGCTTTCTCTATTAAGCGTTAAAGGTGTTGGATCTTTCAACAATGTAATTTTTGAAGGTTTCTGTAACGGTGTTGCTCTTTTCTCTGCTTTAGCTCGTAATAACAATGACAAAGACAATAAAGATAACAACAAAGATGATAAGCACAATCAAAACCGAAATACTTTTACTGGTATTTTACGTGTATGCCCATCTGATATCGTTGCTATCGCTATCTAATTCTGTACCTTATCCTCTAGTAAGAAAATAAGATTTACTTTTCTCATAGAAAAAACCTGAGACCGATTTCAATCGACTCAGGTTTTTTTATTACTTATATGCTTTTAACTAGTTCAACAACTTCTTCAGCAGTTGACATCATTAATGCTTTTTCTGCTAATGTTTCCATTTCTGTTTTTGACAACTTGCTTAGTTGTGTTCTTGCAGGAAGAATAGATGTTGCACTCATACTGAACTCATCTAAACCTAATCCTAATAATAATGGAATAGCAAGTGAATCGCCCGCCATCTCACCACACATACCAGCCCATTTGCCTTCTTTATGAGCAGCATCGATAACCATTTTTACAAGACGTAAAATAGATGGGTTATATGGTTGGTATAAGTAAGATACTTGTTCGTTCATACGGTCTGCAGCCATTGTGTATTGGATTAAATCATTTGTTCCAATAGAGAAGAAGTCAACTTCTTTCGCAAATTGATCTGCTAATACTGCTGAAGCTGGGATTTCAACCATCATACCAACTTCAATAGAATCAGAAACAGTTGTACCCGCTTCTACAAGTTTCGCTTTCTCTTCTAATAAAATTGCTTTCGCTTGACGGAACTCATCAAGAGTTGCAATCATTGGGAACATAATTTTTAAGTTACCGTATACGCTAGCACGAAGTAATGCACGAAGTTGTGTACGGAACACATCTTGCTCATCAAGACATAAGCGAATTGCACGGTATCCTAAGAATGGGTTCATTTCTTTTGGTAAATGTAAGTATGGAAGCTCTTTATCTCCACCGATATCAAGTGTACGAACAACGACTGGTTGACCCTCTTTTACACCTTCAAGAACTGCTTTATACGCTTCGAACTGCTCTTCTTCTGTTGGAAGATTGTCACGGCCCATGTATAAGAATTCTGTACGGTATAAGCCAACGCCTTCTCCGCCATTATCGATAATACCTTGTACATCATTTGGTGTTCCGATATTTGCAACAAGCTCAACGTGATGTCCGTCACTTGTTACAGTAGCTTGGTCTTTTAATTTTGCCCATTCAGCTTTTTGCTCTTCAAATTTCGCTTTCTTTTCTTCAAACGAACGAAGAGTTTCTTCTGATGGGTTTACAATTACTTCTCCATCTAAACCGTCAATGATAACGATATCGCCGTTTTGGATTTTTTCCATAACAACTTTCGTACCAACAACAGCTGGAATTTCCATAGAACGAGCCATAATTGCAGAGTGAGATGTACGTCCACCGATATCAGTAGTAAAACCTTTTGCATACTTACGGTTTAACTGAGCTGTATCAGATGGTGTTAAATCTTCAGCAATGATAATTACCTCTTCAGAAATTGTACCAGGATTTGAGAAGTTAATTCCTAGTAAATGTGCAAGAACGCGTTTTGTTACGTCACGAATGTCCGCAGCACGTTCTTTCATATATTCGTTATCCATGTTTTCAAACATAGAAATAAACATTGATGCAACTTCATCCATTGCAAATTCAGCATTTACTTTTTCGCTATTTACTTTATCTTTTACTGGGTTTACTAGTTCTGGATCATTTAACACTAATAAATGTGCTTCAAAGATCGCAGCTTTGTCAGCACCTAGTTCAGCAAATGCGTGGTCTTTAATAGCTTCTAATTCAGTTTTTGCTTTCTCAAGCGCAGCGTCTAAGCGTGCAATTTCTGCAGCTTCGTTTGTAATTGATTTCTTTTCGATGTTAAATTCAGGATTTTCAAGTCTGAAAGCCTTTGCAATAGCAATCCCACTTGATGCAGCGATCCCTTGAATATTAAGAGTCATTATTCTCCTAATCCTTCGTTTTTCATAGTTTCTTCGATAGCTGCTAGTGCTTGAGCTGCATCATCACCATTTGCAGTGATTTTAATTTCTGCGTTTTGTTGAATGCCTAAAGACATAACGCCCATGATTGATTTTAAATTAACGTTCTTTCCGTTATACTCTAAGTTAATGTCAGAACCGAATTTGCTTGCAGTGTTTACAAGTAGAGTTGCTGGACGAGCATGAATTCCTGAGTCGCTAGTTACTTTAAAGATTTTTTCCATGATAATTTATCTCCTTTAAATTACAGTATTTTTTAGTTGTATAGACGTGAGTACTACACCATCTATTGTATATAATAGGCGATGTTCGGTCAACCACATCGCCTATTATAATTATAAACATTTTGCGTCAAATTCCTACTGAATGTCAATAATAGCGGTTTCGCCCTTCTTAACATTTCCATCTTTTTTCAATTCGACTTGTTGCCCTTGTTGTAAGTTTGTAAAGACAATTGGTGTAATGATAGATGGTGCATTTTCTTTTACAAATGCAAGATCTACTTTTAATAATGGTTGGCCTTGTTTCACCTTGTCGCCTTGTGCTACAAGCGCTTCAAAACCTTCACCATTTAATTTTACAGTATCAATACCAAAGTGGATTAAAATTTCTTTTCCGCCTTCAGATTGAATACCAATTGCATGTTTTGTAGGGAATACATTGACAATCTCACCATTAACTGGAGAAACTACTGTTCCTTCAGTTGGCTCAATTGCAAATCCATCTCCCATCATTTTTCCTGAGAATACTTGGTCAGGCACTTCTGTAATCGGTAAGATTTTCCCTTCAATTGGTGATACAATTGTTTCATTTTCATCAACTTTTTGAGGAGTTTCTTCCACTTTTACAGGTTCTTCTTTTTCAACATGAGGTGTACGGCCTGACATAATATCATGAATTTGTGATTTTAATGTGTCAGATTTCGGTCCGAAAATAGCTTGAATGTTATTTCCAACTTCAAGTACACCAGCTGCTCCAAGTTCTTTTAAGCGGTCTTTGTTTACATTCTTTTGTTCGTTAACTTGAACACGTAAACGAGTAATACAAGCATCTAAAGAAGCAATGTTTTCTTTACCACCAAGTGCTACTAATACTTCACGAGGAAGTTCGCCTGCTTCTGCTTTTCCTGCGCCGTCATTTGCATTTGCCACTTCACGACCAGGTGTTTTTAGATTCCATTTACGAATTGCAAAGCGGAATCCGAAGTAGTAAATAACTGCTAGTACAAGACCAACAATAATTACCCACCACCATGCTGTACGGCCTGGTAGTACACCGAATAATAGGAAGTCAATTAAACCACCAGAGAATGTCATACCAATTTTAACACCTAAAATTTGCATTGTCATAAATGATAGACCAGCAAATACAGCGTGAATTCCGAATAATACTGGCGCTACGAATAAGAATGAAAATTCAAGTGGCTCTGTAATACCTGTTAAGAAAGATGTTAATGCTGCAGAACCTAAAATACCTGCTGCTAATTTTTTATTTTCTGGACGTGCTTCATGGTACATTGCTAAAGCTGCTGCTGGAAGACCAAACATCATGAACGGATACTTACCAGTTGTAAATGTACCTGCTGTTAATTCTACACCGTCTTTTAACTGTGCCATAAAGATTTTTTGGTCACCACGGATTAATTCGCCAGCTGCATTTGTATACTGACCGAATTCGAACCAGAACGGTGAATAGAAAATGTGATGTAATCCAAATGGAATTAATGAACGTTCAATTAAACCGAATATAAATGCTGCGATTGTTCTATTTGCATCAATCATTTGATGTGAGAACGTGTTTAAGCCACCTTGAATGTATGGCCAAATGAAGCACATGATAATACCTACTATTAAAGAGAATGTTGCAGTTGCAATCGGTACGAAACGCTTACCTGCAAAGAAACCTAAGTATGATGGTAATTCAATGTTGAAGTATTTATTATAGCAATATGCCGCTACTATCCCGACGATAATACCACCAAATACTCCTGTTTGTAGCGTTGGAATACCTAATACGTTTGCATACGCTGGATCTGCAAATCCAATTTTTACTGGGTCTGCTCCAGAACTTGTTACTTTCACTAGCTTATCTACTTCTAAGAACACACTCATCGTTTTGTTCATAATTAAGTAGCCGACGAATGCTGCTAAACCAGCTACTCCGTCTCCACCAGCTAAACCAATTGCTACCCCAACTGCGAATAATAATGCAAGGTTAGCGAAAATAATATCACCAGATTGTTCCATAATTTTTGCAACCATTACGAACCAATCTGCTTTTAAAGCAGGAATAACATTTGTTAACTGTGGATTTTGAAATGCATTACCAAATCCAAGTAAAATACCTGCCGCCGGTAAAATCGCTACTGGAAGCATTAACGCTTTCCCGACTTTTTGAAGAACACCAAAGATCTTCTTAAACATGGAAACCCTTCCTCTCTTATCTATATTGATACCTTCCGACAAACGCCAAAAAGACATGAGGAAAAAAAGATAGAACGATAGCTATACAAAGGGTAGTATATCCCTTTCTCTAGCTTACATTCCTTACTTTTCTCCACTCATGCCTGATCGAATCAGTAACACGTGTCAAAAATAGGTTTACGTATAAGTTCACTATAATTAAGGCAAACGTTTTCGTTACTCACCTTAATGTGTTTGTCGAAATTTGTATAACTTTGCAATAGTTATTATACATAACTATTGTAAGCGATTCAATCATTTTTTTTAACGTTTTCATTTTAGACAAAAATATATAACTTTTTACACATGCTCTGCCTTTACTAAGCGTTGCAAGTGCATCGTTAAATAAATACTTTCAGCTTCATATACAGGTAGTTGCAACTCTTTTTGCATGACCTTAACTAGCTTCCAAGCCAAGTTATAGCAAACTGGATACTCGGCCTTTAATAAATCAGCAAAACTTTGTGATTCCTCTACTTTTTCTCCTTTTTTCACCCTCTCAATAGCATATTGAAGATGACGAATAAGACGTAAATAATGAATGCTCTCTTGATCTAATGTAATTTGTAAGTTTGTCTCAATTAAAGATACAAGTTGTGCAATGAGACGGGAGTTTTGATTAACTGAAGATAAATCAGAATTTGTAAGCGAACTGTAAATGTGAAGTGCAATAAAACCAATTTCTCCTTCAGGCAATGCAATTTGCAAACGAGAATTTAAAAGTTCTACAACACCTTCCGCAATTTCATATTCCTCTGGATAGAGCATTTTTGTTTCAACTAAAAAAGGGTTATCAATTGTAAGTCCTTGTTTTAACCTTTTAATCGCAAATGAAATATGATCTGTTAACGCAATATGAATATGTTCATTTAGTGGAGATTTCGCTTTCCCTTGAATGTACAGCATAATATCGTTCATCAATTCAATTAATTTTTCACTAATATGCGGCACTAATAATTTGTACTGTTCACGATCACGTTCATTTTTTAAGACAAACATTTTTTCGATTTGTTCTTGCTCCAAGACATCTTTCGCTTTTTTCCCAAATCCAATTCCTTTACCAATCACTACTACTTCCTCGTGTTCCGGATGGCTAGCAATGATGACATTATTATTTAAAACTTTTTTAATTTCTAGATAATTACTCATATAACACCACCCTCGTACTTAAATAGCCTACTTTTATGTTACAGAATATTCTTCTTTGTCGTCAATGTAAAACATCTGCCATTTAATAAAAATTCATTTTTTAGACATGTTTATATATGATGCGTATAATGTAAGAGCAACTGTACATAGAAAGGGGATAACAGCATGATTAAAATGTTTGTAAGTGATATCGATGGTACAATGATGCAACACGGAGGTCTTATTGACGAACAAGATGTTGCGGCACTGCGCAGCCTTGCCGAGCAAAATGTTATTCTTTGCTTCGCTTCCGGAAGACTTGATAATGAAATTGCAGACTTAATGAAAGCTGTAAATACAAATTTTCATCGTATTAGTGTAAATGGTGTTTTTGTATATACACATGAAAATAAACAACTATTATCTGCAACTTTTGATTCCAGCATACTTCCCGATTTGTTAGCTATGACGAATGAAGATCCTTATTTCCGTTATGTAAGTGATGAACATAATTATTACATTGAAGAGAAAACACCTTTTATTCAAGAACTTGAACAACAGGTAACTATGACTTCTGTTGAAGAACCAAACTTACTACAGAAAATTGATGATACAATTTTCCCAAATAAAATTTCTGTCGGTGGAACAAAGGAGAACTTACAACTCCTTCAGAAAAAAATTGATGAAAAATTCCACGGGAAAGTTAGTACTTTCATCTCTGCAGAACAATGTTTAGATGTAATGCCACCAAATGTTAGTAAAGGCTCTGCCATTTCTGTTTTATTAAATGAGTTTCAAATAAAACCTGAGGAAATTGCTTGTATAGGGGATTCTTATAATGACATTCCTATGTTTTCTTTAACTCCTCACAGTTTTGCTATGTCGCAAGCAGATGATGCAGTAAAAAATCACGCTCACTATGTAGTAAATCACGTCAAAGATGCTGTTAACCACGTAATTACTCATAATAAAAATACGACTCATTCCTTATAAGGATGAGTCGTATTTTTATTTCTTTACATGTTAACCATTTTCAATTCCACTGTACTTCACAAACTGAAATATACTATTTGTTACGTGCGATATTCGTAATAAATTTATAACGATCTCCACGATAAATACATTTCACGTACTCTAGCGGTACCTCACCTTCTGAATATGACCATTGACGCATGACAAGTACAGGCGCCTTTTTAGGAATATGCAGATGTTCAGCTTCATTTTCCGTCGCAACGGAAGCTTCAATTGACTGAGTAGCGCTAACAAGTTTAAAGCCCAGTTTTTTCTCTAAATGTTCATATAAAGATTGTTGCAATATCTCTTCGTTAATATCTTTTACAAGAGCTGGCGACAAATATGTCGTCTCAAAAGCAATCGGTTCATCATCAGCTAAGCGAATACGCCTCACTTCATAAACCGATTCCCCCTCCTGTATTCTTAACCGGTCTGCTATTTTAGCAGTAGCTGGAACTAGGCGGAAACTAAGTAATTGACTACTTGGATTCATTCCACGAGAAATCATGTCTTCTGTGAATCCCGTCATTCCTTGCAACTTTTGTTCCACTTTCGGAAGTTGGACAAATGTTCCAATTCCACGCTTCCGATATAAATAGCCTTGTTCCACTAAATTATTAATCGCCTGTCTGATTGTCATACGACTCACTTCGAACTTATCACAAAGTTCATTCTCAGATGGGATTTTATCTCCCGGCTTCCATTCGCCGTCCTCAATTAGCTGTTTCACCCACTCTTGAATCTGATAATAGATCGGAAATGGTGAATACTTGTCGATGTTCATCAGCAATCGCCTCACTGCATAAAGATAGAGCTTCTTGATCAGCGATTACGGTTACATTCGGATGACGTTGTAAAACTGTAGCCGGACACTCTTCACTATATTCACCTTGCAATAATTCTTTAACAGCTTCTGCCTTTTTAGAACCCATCGCAACAAGTAGAACTTGTTTCGCTTTCATAATGCTTCCAATTCCCATTGTAATCGCATGAGTTGGCACATCTTCTTCTTTTTCGAAGAAGCGAAGGTTTGCTTGGCGTGTAGATTCTGTTAATTCAACAATGTTTGTTGGAGAATTAAACGGTGTTCCTGGCTCATTAAATCCGATGTGACCGTTTTCACCGATTCCAAGAATCTGTAGGTCAACTGGGTTAGCAGCTAGAATGCTCTCGTAACGTTTGCACTCTTCCTCTAAATCACTTGCCATCCCGTTTGGTACATAAGTTTGTTTAAATGGAAGATGATCAAACAACTGTTCTTGCATGAAATAGTGATAGCTGTTTTTATCTTCATGTGGTAAATTTACGTACTCATCTAAGTTTACAGTGGTTACACGGCTTGTATCAAGTTTATTTTTTCGTATTTCTGCATAAATACCTAATGGAGAGCTTCCTGTAGCCATTCCTAATGTTGGATTTTCTTTTGTTTTTACAACTTCTTCAATTAATTTATAACCTGCTTCTGCTAATTCTTCTGGAGTTTTTACAACAAGAATATTCATTTAATTACTTCCCTTCCTTCATATGAATTCCTAAACGAACCGTATCATATACATGTAAATCTTCATTCATCACAACAAAGTCTGCATCTTTTCCTACCGCTAATGCACCTTTATTATTTAATCCAAACTCTTCTGCTTGGTTAACTGATGTCATCAGTACTGCATCTTCGATTGAACAACCTGTAAATTCAATTACATTTCGGAAAGCTTGATCCATTTTTAGGATACTACCAGCTAACGTTCCATCTTCTAATCGAGCACTACCATCTTTTACATGTACTGGCTGTCCGCCAAGCTCATATAATCCATCTTCAAGACCTTTTGCACGCATTGCGTCAGTAATAACACTTACTTTTTTCGGTCCTTTTAACTTATATGCTAATTTCACCATATCAGGGTGAATATGAATACCATCTGTAATTACTTCAACCATTACATCTGGATTTAATAACACATGACCAACAACTCCTGGTTCACGGTGATGTAATCCACGCATTTGATTGTATAAATGTGTCGCATGTGTAATCTTTCTATTTTTTAGTTGTGCATCAATTGCATCTGTATGCCCCATTGTGCCAACTACACCAGTTTCAGCAAGATATTGTTCAAACTCTAATGCTCCCTCTTCTTCTGGTGCATATGTTACTAATTTAATTAAATTCCCACTTTCTTCTTGCCATTGTTTAAATTGCTCAATATTTGCAGGAACGATATGTTCAAGTGGTTGTGCACCTGCACGTTTCTTTGAAACATAAGGTCCTTCTAAGTGAATATATTCGAAATGCGCTCCTTTTTCTTTTGCTTCTTTCGCAGCAGTTAGCGCTGCTTCAATTGCCTCTGGAGCTTGTGTCATTGTTGTTGGGAAGTAAGTTGTAACCCCTTCTTTTAACATTTCTTTACCTAGAGTTACTAACCCATCGCTATTTGCATCCATCGCATCAATATCGTATCCACCATGAATATGAACATCGATCATACCTGGAATTACAATCTTCCCTGTAGCATCAAAAACAGTTTCATTTTCTTGTGGTACATATTGAGCCATCAAACCAATTTCTTTAATGGTTTCTGCGTAACGAATAAATCCGTTTTCCACTATTTCTTGACCTGTGTAAATTTTGGCATTGATGACAATTTGCGTTTTCATTTTCATCGATCCTTTCCCATGAAATACCTACTTGTTATTATTACCTTATTCGCCTAGTTCCATCTTAATATATGCACGAGTAGTTGTCTATACATTCTAATGAAATTTCCTTTTTATTCAACAGAAAAGGAAATTTCTTACGTCCCTTATAATTATAATATATATTATTCATTTTTCCAAAAAGGGACAGTATCCACCCCTAATATAGAAATCACTTCAACAATGGCATTAACCCGCTAGATTTTAACATAACATGTTCACCATCTGTTTCTATTTCTACTGTACGTTTATTTGTTCTATATACCATTATACCGTGCCTTTTCAAGCGCTTTACTACACTTTGATGAGGATGTCCATACGGATTACTACTCCCGTACGACAGAATAGCAAACTGCGGTTCCACTTTTTTTATAAACGTTTCACTTGTTGAAGTATATGAGCCGTGATGCCCCACTTTCAAAACATCTGCATGCACATCAAATTGTTTTAATATTTCATTTTCTGTCCGTACATCCGCGTCACCCATTAATAAAAAATCCGCTTTTCCATATCGTACCTTTAAAACAATTGAGGATTCATTATTTTCATCTTTTGATTTCCCGTTGTTTAATACTTGTATAGAAACATGTGGATCCAGCGGTATATATTGTCCTTCCTTTACTGAAACGAAAGGTATCCCTCTTTTTTTAATATTATTCCGATACGTATGATAAGTAAGAGAACTATATGTTTTTCCACTATCTAATATAAGCGATACCGGCATTTGCTCTACAATTGGAATTAACCCCCCTATATGATCCATATCGGGATGCGTACTGACAATTACATCTAAATGATTAATCCCTTTCTCAATTAATTTCTGAATAATAACCTCTCCTGCTTCATAAGGTCCTCCATCAATTAACATTGTTTGTCCATTTGGCATTATAATAAGTGTTGCGTCACCTTGCCCCACTTTTAAAAAGCTCACTTTCATTTTACTAAGATGTTGCCGATGCATATGTAAAGGAGACGTAGTATGAATAGACATCATATACCTTTTAGCTGATGCGCTATTTAAAGAAAAACATAATAAAACAGAAGCTAATAATAGAATAATCCGCATACCTCTCATAACTCGTCTCCTTTTTTCATTTAGTATGGCACTGTAAATAATTGATATACAAAAAAAGCTTAGCAAAATGCTAAGCTTTTATTTCGATATCTCTTGTAAGGAACCGAAGAATAAATCAGCTTCATTCATTTGTTCATTCTCTTCAGAAAGCGGTGGTAAATCATCTAATGTTTTCAATCCAAATGTGTCCAAAAATTCTTTTGTTGTTCCATATAAAATAGGCCGCCCTGGTCCTTCTGCTCTTCCCATTTCTTTTATAAGTAAATGGGAAACCAACGTTTGTAACGCCTTATCGGTTTTAACTCCTCTAATCTCTTCCATCTCAGTCCTTGTGATTGGTTGACGATATGCAACAATCGCTAACGTTTCGAGGGCAGCTTGCGAAAGCGAAGCAGCTGTTGGTGTATCCATTAATTTTTGATAATATGAAGCATGTTCTTTCTTTGTAGCAAAACGATATACTTTTGCATACTGTACAATTTGCAAACCACGGTTTGCACCTTCACATTCTTGTTGCATTTCTTCTAAAATATTAATTACTTCATTCATTTCAATTTCAAGAACTTTCGCTATTTGTTCTGGATAAATCCCTTCATCACCAGAAACAAATAAAAGGCCTTCAATAATTGACTTTTGTTCTTTCCTATCCATTTCACGAGCTCCTTCCTTCTATTTTTCCATAAAAATACACATCAAAAAACCGAATCACAATCAATGCGTTCGGTTCAATACTTTTTCTCTTGTTCCAAACGATACATTAAAACATAGCATGAGATAAAATGTTTCTATCCCATTTTCACATACTTGCTCTATGCAGATTTATTAGAGCTTGATACGAAAATTTCATCAAAATTATGTTCTTGCTCAATTGTGATTTGTTGATTTTTCATAAGTTCCAGAACTGCTAAAAATGTTACAACCATTATTTCACGTTCATCATCAACAAACAAATCATAAAAACTTTGGCGACCACCCTTTATTTTTAACTGCTTTAAAATATCAGTCATTCGTTGTTCAATTGGTATTTCTTGACGAGTAATACGTGTTGTTACAGGTTTTTTTGCCTTTTTACGGCGCATTAATTTTTGAAATGCTGCTAGCATATCATATAACGTAACATCAAGAGGTAAACTTGTCTCCTCTTCTTGTTCCAACGATGTAAAGTCAATTGGCGGACGTGTATATAGCTGTGCTCTTTCTTGTTCTCTTTCTTTTAACTCAGTAGCAACTTGCTTATATTTCTTATATTCAATTAACCTCTCCATCAATTCTTGACGAGGATCATCTATAAAATCATCACCGTTATCAAGTACATCTTCTTCATGTTTCGGCAACAACATCTTACTTTTAATTTGTAATAACGTTGCGGCCATTACTAAATACTCACTTGCAACATCTAATTGAAGTTCTTTCATCGTATGCACATAAGATAAATATTGCTCTGTAATATCTGCTACAGGAATATTATATATATCAATTTCATAACGATGTATTAAATGTAACAATAGATCCAAAGGCCCTTCAAAAGCCTCTACTTTAAAATTATATTGCACAAAGCATCCCACCACATTTTTTCTATAACAACATAAGTATAGAGCATACTCATGTTCTATCCAACCTTTTTAAGAAATTTAATTAAAAATAGACCAATGCCTATGTCATCATGCGCACCACTTCATATGATAACAGTGTAGTAAGAACAATGTAGGAGGTCAAAAAACTATGGGTCACGTTGATTGTGGTTTTAGCGGTGGGTTCGCATTACTTGTTGTACTGTTTATTTTACTAATTATTGTAGGAGCAGCTTGCTTCTGCTAATATGAACAATAACGGCTAGGGGGAAACCTCCTAGTCGTTTATTGTTCATATTTCTATGATACACTTATATGTATAACCGTTAGATAGGGGCGAAAAAACATGTATCCTACCGAATACATACAATTTTTAATTCATTTCCATGGAGATTATGACTATTTTGAATGTCACGAAATACTAGAAGAGTACTGGAAGACAAAACCAAGAGGTAATCGAGATCATTACTTAGTTGGTCTCATTCAAATTGCAGTTTCTTTATACCACCAAAGACGTGCTAACTGGAATGGTTCCACAAAAATGATGAAAAGCGCAATCACAATTTTAGAAAAAAGCGGTGTGCCTTTACAACGTTTAGGAATTAATCAAGTACAACTTCTTTCCTTGCTCAATGAAAGATTGCAATCTATCCATAAAAAAGAACGTTTTGTACCTTTATTTTTACCCTTATCAGATCCATTGTTAGAGAAGCAGTGCATAGAGTTATGTCAAAAACAAAACCTCTCTTGGAAAGACTTGAATGCTATCCCAGGTGAATATATTATAAACAAGCACACTTTGCGTGATCGCACAGAGGTCATTACTGAACGATACGAACAATTACAAAAAAGAAAGCAGAGATAATAAACTACTTATCTCTGCTTTCACGAATGTATATTTTGTTCTAGCCCTTTACATTTTTCGCAAAAACTTGCCGTTTGCTCATTTCCGCAAATTGTAAACTCAAGAAATTTACTCTTTAACTCTTGAACCATCTTCGTCCCAATCCCCACATGACGGTGAGACGGGTTCACACTCAAATGCTGAATTTCTAATACATGATTCTCTTTTTTTACAATCCCCATTATTCCAACAAAATCTTCATTTTCTTTCCACAAATACAATTGCCAATCATCTTTTGCTTCATATTCTTTCATTGTCAATTGTAATGTTTTCACATCTTTTTCAGTTGGCATAAACGAAAGAAGCCCCATTGCAATTTTTTCATAACTTTTTTTAAAACGAATTAACATAACCCTTATCCCTTCTTACAAAAGTTACAAACTAGTAATCCCCTCAATCACTCTTTTCATATCACATTCATTTTACAATATTTTCAACAGAGTGAGAAGAGTCTAAAACAACTTGATAATCATACAAAGCGAAAAGAAGAAAGTCAAATCTATGTTTCAGCACTATTCCTTTAATAAATAGAGTTAAAAAAAGAAAATTTTATATGGAATGGAAAGAAACATATCATTCAACATCACTTCATTCATAGTTACTCTAAAGCAGCACAATTCTAGCAAAATTAATATAACAAAAAATATTTGTTGAAACATATAATGTAATGTAATGTATTCTATGTAATTTGTTAAAGGTTTGTTCTCACAAGCAATATATTTTAGCAACAACACTACTTGTATGATGAGCTGTAGAAGAAGTACTCGATTTCATTAAAAATAAAAAAGAGAGCAAAAGCTCTCTTTTTCCTTACCTTATTCTTCCCAAACTTTAACTTCTTTCATTACATCGCCTTGACGCATTTTTAATACTGTTTCAATACCGCTTGTTGCTTTACCGAATACAGTATGAACACCATCTAAATGTGGCTGTGGCTCATGAACGATAAAGAATTGGCTACCGCCTGTGTTACGGCCAGCGTGAGCCATAGAAAGTGATCCTACAAGGTGTCTATGAGGGTTTCCATCAGTTTCACATGGAATAGAGTAACCTGGGCCACCTGCACCTGTACCTGTTGGGTCTCCACCTTGGCTTACGAAGCCAGGAATAACACGGTGGAATGTAACACCGTCATAAAATCCTTGCTCTGCTAATTTTTTAAAGTTTTCTACTGTTTTTGGTGCTTCTTCTGGGAAAAATTCCAAGTCGATTTTTTCACCGTTTTCCATTAATATGTATCCTAAAGTTTTCATACGTATATGTCTCCTTTCAACTATCTCAGCACTATATTACCACATTCATGACTAGAAACAAAAAGAATCCGACAATCTAGATACTTCTTTTTTGAAATGTGGAAAAAGTCAGGTGACAAATAAGAAATATATACTATAATAACTTTGTTGCCCGAAAATTTTAGAAAGAGAAAGGGAGCGATTTTTCGTGAAAACGAAATTACTAGCTCTGCTATTAGCTGTAACGGTATTTATGATGCCAACAGCTTCGTTTGCAGACATCATCGAGGGAGAATCAATTGTTACATTAGGAGAGAACTTATCTGAACAACAAAAACAAGATCTGTTAAAAGAAATGAAAGCACCGAAAGATGCTACAATTATTACTGTATCTAATGCGGAAGAACATAAATTTCTAGAAGGCATTGTTCCAAAAGCACAAATTGGTACGAGAGCAATTTCTTCTTCTATGATTACATACACAAAACCAGGATCTGGTCTTATTGTACGATCAAAGAACATTAACTGGGTAACAGATGCAATGTACACTAACGCTTTGATTACAGCAGGTGTAAAAGATGCAGAAATTCAAATTACTGCACCTTTTAAAGTTTCAGGAACTGCAGCTTTAACTGGATTAATGAAAGCATACGAAACTGCGTCCAATAAACAAATTCCTGAAGAAGTTAAAAAAGTAGCGAATGAAGAAATGGTACAAACAGCCCAGCTTGGTGATAAAATTGGTGAAGAAAAAGCAGTTCAACTTGTTGCAAAAATTAAAGAAGAAATTGCAAAAGAACAGCCAAAAACAACAGAAGATTTACGTTCATTAATTAAAAAAATCGCTGATCAACTCGGCATTACATTGACAGATGAACAGTTAGATAACTTAGTATCGTTATTTGATAAAATGAAAAATCTTAATATTGATTGGAATCAAGTTGGTAGTCAATTAAACAAAGCAAAAGAACACGTTTCTGCCTTCTTAGGTTCTGAAGAAGGACAAAGTTTTCTAGATAAAGTGAAAGATTTCTTCTCAAGTATCATTGATTTTGTTAAATCTTTATTCAAGTAAAAAGAAGCCCGTCAGTGACGGGCTTCTTTTTTATACAAGTAACGGTAATTTCATAACAGCCTCTTCAACCGAACGCACTATATGATTTGCTTTCTCCTTTACATATGGATGGGCATGATGAAGAGTAAATGAATGCGGGGTTACTTCAAACATAGAAATATCATTGAAAGAATCTCCAATACAAGCAACTTCATTTGCTTCAATTTGCAAATGGTCCATTAATCGCTTTAGAGCACTCCCCTTACTCACCCCTCTTGGCATAATATCAACATAGCGTTTACCTGATATAAAAACTTCCGCTTCGCCTTGAAACGTATTTCGTAGCTCTTGATCTAACGTTACAATTTTCTCTTCTTCTCCAAAAACAAACAATTTTGCAGGGTGTACAGTCTTACCAAACTCTTCTTCTAACGCTTCAATTTCAGCAATATGCACGCCCATATACGCTTCAAAATTATGGTGATGTTCATTCTTCCTTTTTGTATATCGCTGCTCATTTCCACAAACAATATCCGCTAGTCCTTTTTTATGTATATATCGATATATTTCCTGGGCAACCGTATTTTCAAAACTCGATTCATGAAATAAATTCCCATCCGGAAGTAACATTGTCGCTCCATTTAAGCCAGTTGTGTAATATGGGAATGAAAACCTTTTTACAACTTCATCAATTCTGTGTGTAAAACGGCCAGAGGCAAAACAAATATTTGTCCCTTTCTCAGCTAACCAACACAGCGCACGTTCATCTTCTTTTTGCATATGATTCACATCGTAAACGAGCGTGTCATCTAAATCACTTACAAATAATTTAATCATGTCCTCTTCCCCTTCCATACACAATATCTACTCTAAGTGTACACAAAAAATGTTTGATTTTTGTTAAAAAATAATAAATTTTTGCTAAAAAAAAATAAACGGGTGTATAATCCCGTTTATTTTTGTCTTTTTACATTTTGAGGTCTTACAATACTTGGTCGTACTTTTAAACTAGACATCGTTGGACGGAGTAAAATTTTTGTTAACGCGCCCCAATCAAATGGTAAAAACGGCCATAAATAAGGTGTTTGTAAACTTTTTATAGACGTTAAAAATAAAATTAATATCGTCATACCAATTACAAATCCCATCTCCTGAAAGAGACCTGTCAAAATAATAACAAACAATTTTCCAACCTTATTTCCGAGTCCTAATTCATAACTCGGTGTTGCATATGCACCGATCATAGAAACCGCAACATACAAAATAACTTCTGGTACAAACAAACCTACATCGATTGCTATTTGACCAATTAATATGGCGGAAATTAATCCTGCTGCAGACGATAACGGCGTTGGAGTATGAATGGCTGCCATCCTTAAAAATTCAAGTCCGACCTCTGCCATTATTACCTGTAATAAAATTGGTAAATGCGTCATCTTAGTCGGTCCGATGAAAGCAAGATTTTCTGGTAAAAGAGTTGGGTCAAATACAAACACTAACCAAAACGGTAGTAAAAATAAGGAGAATAAGACACCTAAAAAGCGTACCCAGCGTAAAAATGTCCCGACAGCCGGATTTTGTCTAAACTCTTCTGCATGCTGTAAGTGGTGGAAATATGTTGTTGGAGTAATCATAGCACTCGGTGATGTATCTACTAGTACTAACACATGTCCTTCTAATAAATGATTTGCTGCTACATCTGGTCTTTCTGTATATCGAATAAGTGGGAATGGGTTATAGCTTTGCTTTACAACAAATTCTTCCACTGTTTTATCAGCCATCGTAATTCCATCGACATCGATGTTATTTAATTCTTGTTTTATAATCTTAACTAAATCCGGATTTGCAACATCTTGTACATACGTAATACAAATATCCGTTTGCGATCTATCTCCTACTCTAATCATTTCATTTCGAAGACGTGGGTCACGTATTCTTCTACGAATTAACGCTGTATTTACAACGATATTTTCAACAAACCCATCCCTTGCACCACGTACAACCTTTTCTGTATCTGGTTCTGTCGGAGTCCGCCCTGGATAACTACGAACATCTATTGCGAACGCTTCCGTTTCACCTTCCACAAATATAACGATGAGTCCTGATAATACTTGGAGCATTACCTCATCCATCGTTTTCACTTTACTTACTTGTTGATGAATTAAACGATTCTCTAGAAGCTTCACTGTATCTTCTTCTACATCCCTTATTTCATTTGTATCCACCGCTTCTTCTAAAATAGGGATAATATAATTCGTATCACAGAGTCCATTTACAAACAACACACCAATTTCTTTATTTAAAATTTGAAATTTACGAATGCCAACATCGTATGTAACACCCAGTCCAGCTGTTTGCTTTAAGTAATTTTCATTATCACTTATGAAAGATGAAATTGGGATATCCACTTTTTTAGGCTTCGTCATAAAATCCACTCCTTTCCAAAATTAATTGAATTGCTTTTTTTGTAATTGGTGATCCTCTCTCCCATTCATCATTTCCACACATCTTACCAATATCACCAATTCCAACGATGACAGGAACATTCAAATCGTCTAAACAATAAATTGTATCTCCGCTAATTCTGCCAATTTCACCATCTGGAAGTCCAAATTTATCCACACCATATTCGGTTAAGTTCCCGTTCCGATCTACATTTACATCTACGCGTGCCCATTCCCAATGATGCGTATTAGACGCTACTGCTAAAATGCCAAGCACATCAATTTGTTTATGGGTAGCCACATATTTTAAAGCCTTTTCACCAGATCCTTCTCCAATAAATCCACTGTCATCAAACATGACAAATACAGGGTCATATGGCGTTTGCATAATAAGCTCAACAACTTTTTTCCCTGTCAATTTGGTTGGATTACTTTGTGATGCTGAAATACACCTACCCCCAAATTCCTTCGTTAAAAGCTCAATTGTCCGCTTTGCATATTCATCTCCATCTGTGACCAAAACAACCCTTCGTCTCATTTGATTTATCCTTTCGGTTTACATATAAGTGCTATAAAAAATGAAAACAATATCGCTGCGGAAATGCCCGCAGACGTTAAACTAAACATGCCAATACCAATTCCTAAATATCCATGTTTTTCTGCTGCATGCATTGCTCCGTGCAATAGTGAATGTCCAAAACTTGTAATAGGGACTGTGGCTCCAGCACCTGCAAACTTTATTAGTTTATCGTACAAGCCAAATCCATCTAATATTGCTCCGATGACTACAAAAGTTGCCATTAAATGAGCTGGTGTTAACTTTGCGAAATCTAACAATAGTTGCCCAATTACACAAATAGCTCCACCTACAAGAAATGCGTATATAAAGTCCACAATTCACTCTCCTTTAACTCTCTCAAATACAACACCATGTGCAATTGTTGGAATCGTCTCTTTCTGTTGCATCATCATCGGGCTTAATAATGCACCAGTCGCAACGACAAAAATTCGTTGTAAATTCCCTTTTTGCATCTCGTGTAATAAATGACCATATGTGACAACCGCTGAACAAGCGCAACCACTACCACCTGCAAACACTTCTTCTTGACTTGATTCATAAATCATCAATCCACAATCATTGTATATATGCCCAAGATCATAACCTTCCTCAAGTAAAAGTTGTTTCGCAATCGGCGTCCCAACAGCTGATAAATCACCCGTAACAATCAAATCATAGTCATTAGCACTTCTTCTCAAATCTTCAAAATGCTGTTGAATTGTATGAGCTGCTGCTGGAGCCATCGCTGCCCCCATGTCCAAAGGATTTGTGATTCCTAAATCTTGCACTTTTCCGATTGTAGCCGCCGTAATTTTAATTGCACTTTTTTCATTACTAATTAATATAGATCCTGCACCAGTCACAGTTGAATTTGCTGTCCCTGGCTTTTGTCCACCGTACTCTGTTGGATAGCGAAATTGTCTTTCAGCCGTTGCATTATGACTACTTACTGTAGCTAAGACACGATTTGCAAATCCACCGTCTATAAAAGCTGAGCCAACTGCTAAAGTCTCCATAGACGTCGCACAAGCGCTAAACATTCCTAAAAAAGGAATACCCCACTTACGCGCAACATAATTCGCTGTCACTGTTTGATTTAATAAATCTCCCGCTAAAAAGAAATCAATTTGCGATGTTTTTATATTCCCTTTTTGCACTGCTTGTTGAATTGAGTCCGACATTAATCTGCGTTCGGCGAGCTCCCAATTTTCCTCTCCACAATGTAAGTCATCATATGAAATATCAAATTTTTTTCCAAGAGGGCCCTCAGCTTCTTTCGGACCGACAGCAGTGCCCGTTGCATTTACATATATATCATTTTGAAATACCCACGTTTGTTTTCCGGTCAACCTCATACTAGCCCCTCCTTTAAGACATAAAAATTTTAAAGGTATACCTTATTAACCCAATGATATATGCACCAACAACTCCAAATACAATCACACTTCCTGCCAATTTAAACATATTTGTAGCAATCCCTAGAACAACCCCTTCGCTCTTATGTTCTAAGGCAGCGCTCGCCATAGAATTTGCAAATCCTGTTACCGGTACCGCTGATCCTGCTCCAGCAAATTGACCGATTTTATCATATACACCACATCCTGTTAAAATCGCTGATACTAAAACAAGAGTTGCAACAGTTGGGTTTCCTGCCTCTTGTTCACTGAAGTGAAAATAATGTATATACAATTTCATCAATACTTCTCCAACTGTGCAAATGAGTCCACCTACAAGAAATGCTTTGATACAATTTAGTAAATAGTTTGGCTTTGGATGATACTTCTTCACTTTATTTATGTAATCATCCTTCAATTTCTGACTTGTCATTTATATACTGCCTCCTACCTTACGAAATAAATCCAGTGAAACAACGACCCTATTACTTTCCCAAGTACAAGAGCAACGAGTAAAACAATAATCTTCCCCTCTACCCCTACTCGTTTCGCTAAAATAGGTAGAACATTTAACACCTCTGTTAATGCCGCAGCAAGCATTCCGATGAACGTGCCACAAAATATCCCTAATATAACGAGCCAATATTGCGACGTTTGAAATGTAATATTTTTCAAACTGCACCAAGCCCCTGTTAACGTACCTGCAATGACCGCCCACTCAAAATATTGAATATGCTTTCCACTTCTCGTTAATTGAGCTAAACGGGGGATTATACCAAGTACAGCTAAAAATGCGACATATCCGCTACCTACCGCAATCCCTCCAGCTAAACCAATTAAAATAACAAATCCAGACTCAATCATCGGTAAGTTGTTTCATATTATCCTTGTTTTCATTAACGATTACATATTGATCAAGTGACTGTTGGTATTGAAACATCTCAACTTCTAGCGGACTTGGCTCTTCATTAATTCGTTTTTGAAATACATGATTAAAGAATAAAACCATTCCTAAGCCAAGGCCTAAAGAATAAGGAATTTGAAATAAAAGTGGTTGCGCATTAAATTCTCCAGTAATCATGTAATATAACCGTTGATGTACTTGTTGCATACTTACATCTTCATGGAAATAAATGATCGCAAGGGCCGCTCCAATGAAAAGTAACAACCATACAAGTCCGAAAAAAATTGGTTGTGCCTTCTTTTTTTCATATATAATTTCAACAAGAGTTTGTCCAGAACCGAGTAAATTAATTTGTACATGAGATGCTTTCTGTTGAATAATCTCAATTACTTTCATAACATCAATTACAACATGAGTCTTATCATGCACTGTTATTTTGTAAACTATCTCATTTTGTAACAACTCAACTACGGAAGAATCTCCGGCAAGTTGAGCAACATCACCCAGCTTTACTTCATAAGTAGGAGAAACTTTTAAACGATTGCGCATTTTAATATAAATCGTTTGTTCCAACTTTCATTCACCCCTTCACTCTTCCTCGTAGTTGTAGTATGGTTATTGAATTTTTTTCTAATACAATTTTTTCATAAAAAAACATCTGCACCATTTCGGTACAGATGTTTTTACTTATGCCTTTTTCTTAAATAAGTTTGCAATACTTAATGCAAGCCCTCCCCAAATGACTACGATTCCAATAACCATCATCATAATCGCTGATCCACTCATTATGAAACACCTCGATCTTTCCATTCTTTTTCAAGCTTTGCAGAATCCGAATGTATTTGTGCATCCCATTTCTTTAGACTAATAATTAGCGCAACAATAAGGAAGGCTACTGCTATCGACCAACCATACGTTACAACAAACTCAGTCGGATAATCTCCGTAGTTCTTTTTAATATTTTGGATTGTACCATCAATTAGCATATACCCTAACATAAGCGGAGTAATAACGAGTAAACTCACTCTCCAAAACGTTCCTAATTTAATGTCAGATACAAAGTTTGCATGATTTTGATAAACTGGTAAACGACGTAAAATGAGCCCTATCGTCACTACTTCCGCAAGTGCAATTGTAATTAATCCGAAATTATTAGCGAAATAGTCGACAACATCTAAGAACATAAGCCCACCACGTGTTGCAAAAGCAAGAGAAACTAACACGAGAAGGGTTCCCATAATTCCAATGGTTTTTTCCCGACTTAAACTGAATTTTTCAGACACAGCAGCAAAGCATACTTCCGCGAGTGAAATAAGTGATGTGATTCCAGCAACCGTTAACGATAAGAAAAATAATACACCAAACAACGGTGACATCGGTAATTCATTAATAATTTGCGGAAACACTACGAACGCAAGCCCAACGCCAGCACTTGCTACTTTATCAACCGGTACTCCCATATTATTTGCCATAAACCCAAGAGCTGCAAAGACCCCAATACCTGCTAATAATTCAAATCCTGAGTTTGCAAATCCAGTAATAAAGGCATTATTTGTTGTATCCGAGTTTTTCGGTAAATAACTAGAATAAGTAATCATAATTCCAAATGCTAAAGATAAACTAAAGAATATTTGACCATAAGCAGCAAGCCATACTTTCCCATCAAAAATACGACTCCAATCTGGTTTAAAGAATGCATCTAGTCCTTGCATAGCACCTTCCATCGTCACTGCACGAACGACGATAATAAGGAACATAACAACTAATAAAGGAATAAATATACGGTTAACCACTTCGATTCCTTTTTTAACTCCTTTAAATGCAACGCCAAGCACAATAATCCAAACGAGAGCTAACGGAATTAATACTTCCGGTACAAGTCCTCCAAATTGTCCTGGCTTATCTGCAACATGTAAGTACTCTTTAAATAAAAATGATTGCGTGTCTTTTCCCCATGCTCCAGTAATTGCAAAGTATGTATACGATATAGACCAAGCAATAATCACTGCATAATATGTTGAAACGATAAATGTTACGCACATTTGCCACCATCCAATAAATTCGGCACGCGGGCTAATACGGAAAAATGTAAGTGGTGCTGAACCACGATGACGATGACCAAGGGCAAACTCAAACGCTAACAATGAAATACCAGTCGTTAATAATGCAAATAAGTACGGTAAAAAGAATGCTCCTCCTCCATTTTCATACGCTGTATAAGGAAAACGCCATATGTTTCCTAATCCAACGGCAGATCCGACCGCTGCGAAAATAAATCCAGCTCTCGTTCCCCATTGTTGCCTCGTTTCCATGTTTCCTTCCCCCTTTATGACAAGTTCATACTTGGATTATATTTTAAATTGACTAAATTATCAATAAATTCTGTTAATTTTTTCGAAAATTAACATCTCTCTCCTATTAACGGCATAAAAAAATCGAATAGACAATTATTCGTCTATTCGATCTTTCATCTGTTTTAATATTTTCTTTTCAAGTCTTGAAACTTGTACTTGTGAAATGCCTATGCGCTCTGCTACTTCTGACTGTGTTTGATCTTTATAGTAACGCAAGTATACAATTAAGCGCTCTCGTTCATCTAGTTCTCTAATCGCTTCTTTTAAAGCAATTTTATCGAACCATTTCGTTTCAGATTGATCTGCAATTTGATCTAAAATAGTGATTGGATCGCCGTCGTTTTCATATACAGTTTCATGTATAGATGAAGGAGCACGGCTCGCTTCTTGCGCTAGAACAACTTCCTCTGGCGTTAGTTCTAGTGCCTCTGCCACTTCATTAATCGTTGGAGCCCTTCCGAACTCTTTCGAAAGCTCATCTCTCATCTTTCGAATTTTGTTCCCTGTTTCTTTTAAAGACCTACTAACTTTCACTGATCCATCATCACGTAAAAAACGTTGTATCTCTCCAATAATCATGGGAACTGCATATGTTGAAAATTTCACGTCGAAAGATAAATCAAATTTATCTACCGATTTTAAGAGCCCAATACATCCAATTTGAAATAGATCGTCTGGTTCGTATCCTCGATTAAGAAACCGCTGTACAACCGACCAAACAAGACGCATATTACTTTGAACGATTGTATCTCTTGCCTGTTGATCTCCATCTTGACTTTTTTGAATTAACGCTTTTAGCTCGTGGTCCTTTAACTGAGGTTTCTTCTTCTCATTTTTGACCTCTATGTCCATAGGCTATTCTCCTTAATTGCATAGAGCGTTACTATTTGATAAGTATTTTGTCAAATGGATTGTTGTCCCGAAAGATTCGTTTGAAATAACTTCTACTTCATCCATAAAATTTTCCATGATAGTAAATCCCATTCCGGAACGCTCTAATTCAGGTTTAGTTGTAAAAAGGGGTTGTCTCGCTTCATCTAAGTTAAAGATTCCAATCCCTTCATCTCGAATCGTGAGTTTCACCATTGCTTCTTCCAAAATTACAGAAATATAAACAATACCTTCTGCATTTCCTTCGTATCCATGAATAATTGCATTTGTAACCGCTTCTGACACAACTGTTTTAATCTCCGTTAATTCTTCCATCGTTGGATCTAGTTGTGCAATGAAAGCCGCCACTGTAACGCGAGCGAACGATTCATTTTGACTTAATGCTGAAAATTGAAGGTTCATTTCATTTCTCATCTATGCCACCCCCAACGTCGCGAGCGCGTGCGCTTCACTTTCTTCTAAGCGAACGATTTTGAATAAGCCCGACATTTCAAATAAACGCTTAACAGGCGGTGAAATTGCACAAACAACCATTTCTCCACCTAATCCCTTTACGTGTTTATATCGGCCTAATATAACACCTAGACCAGAACTATCCATAAACGATAAGTTCTCTAGGCTCAAAACAATATGATGAACACCATGTGTCTCAATCATATCTGTTACTTTCGTTCGCAACTCTTCAGCCGTATGATGATCTAATTCACCCTCTAGTCTCACACATAGGACGTCACGTTTCACTTCTAATTGCATGGAAAGACTCACACGATTTCCTCCTTATGCTCAAACTTTACTTTTTCACATACATAAAGATTTTCGTGATACAAAATAAGAATCCTTCCTGCTGACAAAAGAAGAACTATTTCGTCATAAAGTGAAACCTTTCAGCATTATTCACTTACATACGAATAGAAAAGCGGCAAAATATTTGCCGCTATTTTGATGTTGAAAACATCCCAAAACTTCTTTTAAATAACTCCCACCAGCTCGCTGCAGCAACATCTTCTTTTGCTACAATTGTTTGTTTTAATAAAACATCTTTATCTTTTTTAATAACAAGTGTACCAAGCGCGTCACCTTTTTTAATCGGTGCTTTTACTTTCTTTTCAGCAATTACTTCTTGTTTTACCTTGTCCATATTCTCGCCCTTCTTCATAAGAAGAGAAACATTATCTGATGCAACTAAATCTACTTTTTCTTTTTTCCCTTTCCCTACTTGAACTGTCTTAATTTTTTCGCCGCGCGTATACAATTTCTTTGTCGTATATTGTCCAAATGCATAGTCAAGAAGCTTCGTCACTTGGTTGTTCCGTTCTTTTGATGTTGGTGCTCCCATGACAACTGAAATGACACGCATGCCATTTTTTTGAGCCGATGCTGTTAAACAATATTTCGCTTCTGTCGTAAAACCTGTTTTTACTCCATCTACGCCAGGATAAAAACGTACTAGCTTATTCGTATTAACGAGCCAAAACTTTTTATCCGTATCTTCACGTAAATAATCTTCGTACTTACCTGTGTATTTACGAATAAGTGGATACTTCATCAATTCTCTCGCCATTATAGCCATATCATTTGCTGTGGAATAATGGTCTTTAGCCGGAAGACCTGTCGGGTTTTGAAAATGTGTATTTTTCAGCCCTAGATCTTTCGCCTTTTTGTTCATCATATTTACAAATCCTTCTTCTGAACCTGCGATATGCTCGGCTACTGCAACAGATGCGTCATTTCCAGATGCAATTGCAATACCCTTTAACATCTCATTTAGAGTCATCTCTTCCCCAGGTTCTAAAAAGATTTGCGATCCACCCATTGAAGCTGCATGTTCGCTCGCTCTAACTTTATCGGTCAGTTTTAGTTTTCCTTTTTCAACTTGTTCCATAATTAAAAGCATTGTCATAATCTTTGTCATACTAGCAGGTGGTAATTTTTCATTTGGGTTTTTATCAAATAAAACTTTACCTGTATCTTGCTCAATTACGATTGCTGACGACGCTTGTTCCGCTAACTTCGGTGTTGTTTCTTCTGTTTTCTCCTGCTTCGTTTTCTCAGATTGTGCGAAACTCACTGAAGTTCCAGAAAGCAATAACATGAAACAAACAAGTATTCCAAAAACTCGCTTCATGACTAACCCTCCATTCTATATCAGACCTATTTTTTCCAATTTACCCTTTTTTAATACCAAATTTTTCTAACATTTTCAGTTGACAAACACATTCATCCCCTATATTGTATTAATTGTATTACACGAAGTAGTACACTTAATACATATGAGGAAGGAGACATTGCTCTTGCATATTCAACTTGATCCAAGAAGCAACACTCCGATATGGGAACAAATTGTTCAAAATATAAAAGAACTCGTATTGAAAAACATGTTGGCTCCAAGTGATAAACTTCCTTCTGTACGCGAACTCGCTTCTTTACTCGTTATAAATCCAAATACAGTGAGTAAAGCGTATCAAGAGTTAGAGCGACAAGGAATTATTGAAACGTTACGAGGAAAAGGAACATTTGTATCTCAATCGATTACCCCAACATTAGACGAAAGGAAAATCGCTATGGTTGAAAAGCAATTTCATCAATTACTATTAGAAGCCTCTTATCTTGGTGTTACGAAAGATAAAATTCATGATTGGATAGATTCATACTATAAAGAGATTGGAGGGAATGCGGATGTTGAAAGTGACAAAATTGAAGAAAACAATTGATAATCAAACAATTTTAGACGATGTTTCTTTCACATTGCAAAGGGGGAGTATCATCGGATTACTCGGAAGAAACGGCGCGGGAAAAACAACTTTATTGCGAACGATGGTCGGTATTTTAGACCCAGACGAGGGAACTGTTACATATGAAGATACAAACATTCATCAGTTTCCTGAAATAAAGCAAAAAATTGTATATGTTCCTGATTCTACTAATATACTGAACGGCTATACGATAAAAGAAATCGTAAAGTTTTATAAAGAAGTTTATACCGCATTTAATGAAGCATATTTCTATGAACTATTAGAACGTTTTAACTTACCAAACAAACGAATTCGTAGTTATTCAAAAGGAATGAAAGCACTGCTTGCCATCATTTTAGCTGTTGCTGCACAGGCAGAATATATTATTTTAGATGAACCAACAAACGGGCTGGATCCTATCGTTAAAAGACAGATTTTACAGTTTCTCGTTGGAGAAGTTGCAGAAAAAGAAATTACCATTTTCATCTCCACTCACCATTTAGATGAAGTAGAACAAATTGCAGATACAATCATTATGTTAAAAGGACATACCGTATCTTCTATTACATCATTAGACGATGCAAAATCACAATTTGCTAAAATCCAAGTAGCCTATGAACGCTCATTACCTCAAAAACTAGAAAACTTAAGCAATATTAAAATATTAAACCAAACGGGAAAAGTATATACAATCTTAATTGAGGGAAATGTGGCAGCTACATTAGAAAAGTTTCATAAAGAACAGCCACTGCTCATTGAAGAATTAGCCATGTCGCTCGAAGATATTTTTATCACAACGTTTGAGGAGGATTCGCATGTTTCATAAAGCTTTATGGATAAGGCAATGGAAGCAAGGAAAATATATAATTCTATTATTTTGGTTAATTAGTTTATATCAACTACCTTATAAATATTATCAAGAAGCGCAAATGCAGCTAAAACAATCAAAAATGAAGTTTGATGACTATGCATATTACTACTCCTACTATTTTCATGCATCTGATGGTGCCGTCCTCTTTCAAGGATTTACTCTTATTGCACTTGCTTGTCTTTTAATTGGGTGGGAACGTAACAATCAATCAACTGATTTTCTCTTCTCGATGCCTTTTAAACGAAAAGATATTTTTTTAACAAAATGGTGGCTTGGTGTTTTGAATATTATTACAGTGCAAATTGTTTGCTGGCTTAGTATGTACGGAATAAAGAACATGTCGTTTCACAATGAGTATCAAATCTTTACTCCGTTCTATAGTTACTTTCTATATGCTACGGTTGTACTTATCGCTATTTATACATTCACCTTATTTATCGGAACCATTACTGGACATATATTCTCTCAAAGTAGTTTAACTATCATTCTATTATTTTTACCATACGGTTTTGGATTGTTAATTTCCGGATTCATTTATTCCCATACACAATGGTCTTTAGATGCAATGGGAGAAATAGAGCAACGTACTCATGAGTACTTACAACATATAGATATCATTTCACCATTAGAATCTTTTTCTATTACTTATGATTACCACCCGATAGAAACATTTGATAACTATGGCAATAAACTTTCTAGTGTACCACAGGACAATCCAATGGAGCATACTTTTGTACCTTCTCCTTGGACACTATTAACACCATTTGCTTACATCATTATCTTTTTATCAATGGCAACCTTTCTATACACACGTACACCAAACGAACAAAACGGAAAAATACTATTGTTTCCTAACTTGCAAAAATGGTTCATGATTTGCACTGTTCTATGCTTCGGACTGCTTGGCGGTAGAATATTAGGTGGACGAGATGCACTTCTGTCTTATTATGTTGGATTTTTCCTATTCGCTATCATAAGTTACTTCATTTTTACACGTCTATTAAAATTGAAGTTTGCTTTTGGAGGGAAATAAACATACATTAAGATGATGAATACATGTTTCAAAAAGCATTATAGATGTGAAACTATAAACACGGAACAATGGCATTAAGAGAAGCTGACAAAAGAAAGATGTTATGAATTATTTAACTCTTATATGAACTAAATAAAAAGGCATTGCACAAGAGCAATGCTTTTTATTTTATATGTCCCTATCTAAATAAAGAGGTTATTTCACATTCTCTCTCCTATCCCCATACACCATCTCTTCTTTCATCCCAAATCCATCACCATTTTGCACAATTTGCTCTGTCGGTGCAACTATACTTTCGGCAATTTTCCATTCCCCACGCTCTTTCACGAATACTTGTAGAAAATAGTTCATGCCATCTAGTTGATATGCATTTTGTTTTTTCACATTATAGTGAATCGCAATGTAGTACACTTGAATATTTTCTTTTCCTATTTTTGATACGTATTGCGATAATCTCGGTATATAGAGGGCCGCTTTCTGAAAAGATAGTTGCTTCGCTTTAACAAGCGATGAACTTGTTACATTACGTAATGTGTCCTGATTACGAATATTATCGCTATGGTGGAATAATACTGCGTTTTGCATAGAACGAACCCATAATTTCGAATATAAAACTGTATTATCGTTTTCAATATACTTCACTTCTTTTCGCACCACTTGGATAGGCGTATCTGCGTACGTGAATGTTTGAAAATAGAAAAAACCACCAAATAAAATGGTAAGTGCAGCAATATGTTTCATAATCTTTCCTCCGATCTTTTAATTAAAGTATCGGATTTTCAAAATATTTTTATTCAAAAGAAAAAGGATAGGAATGCTTTCGCTTCCTATCCTCATTTATTATAATACGCGGCCAAATAGTTCTAAGACCATTTCTATTTCTTGGTCGCTCCAACCTTTAAATCTCTCTTTATAATATTCTTTACGCACAGCTTCAAGTTTTTCAGTTACTTCTCTTCCGTGCTCTGTAATTTCTAAGTACACGATTCGACGATCTGAATTAGAACGTTTTCTTTCTACTAATCCTTTTCGTACGAGACGATCTGTAACAGCTGTAATATGACTGGAGGTTACGTTTACTTCACTCGCAATTTGCGAAGCCATCTGTGGACTCTTTAAAAATAACGCACGTAATACAGAAAATTCATTATATGGCATATGTTCTGCAAAACGTGTATTAATATCATTTTGTAATAAACGTATCATTTTTCGAAATGATGCAGATAAATCTAAAATCAGCGTTTCTCTTTTTTCGTTCAATAGCCTCGTCCCTTTTTTATCATATTTACACATATTATAATCTATAAATACCTATGTTGTATATGCTTTCTTTCCTCAACATTCTCATTTATGTAACTTTTTTCATATAAATTTCTTTTTTGTTCACACATATACATATAAAAAGGATGGTGATGGAAAATGCAGGGTGGAATGAATCCTTATTTACACAACGTACGCACTGCTAATACTGGTAAAGAAGCTACTATTACTGTACAAGGCGAAGGCATTGTCAAAGCAAAACCGAATGTTGTTATATTAACGCTTGGCATTCGAACAGATGATAAAAATGTAAAACAGGCTCAAGAAGAAAATGCAGTGCAATCCAAACAATTGCTGGATGCACTTAAACAGCTTGGTATTGCCGATAAAGATATAGAAACGATTTCTTATACGATCACTCCTCAATACGAATATGTAAATGATAAAGCATTGCTACAAGGATACCGCGTGGAGCATTTGTATGAAATTACCGTTTTAAATGTACAAAAAGCTGGGGAAGTATATGATATAGCCGTTTCAAATGGCGCAAATGTAGCAAAAGGTTTACGTTTCCGAGTATCTCATCCAAATAAATATTATGAGCAAGCTCTCATTCAAGCTCTGCACCAAGCAGTAGAAAAAGCTCGTGCTATTGCGAGTACATATAATTTAAATATTAATCCTGTTCCCCTCTCATTCGTTGAAGAATCTGCCCAATTACCAAGGGAGGTTACGTCTTATGCTACTTTACATGCACAAGCAGCCCCGCCCATTCAATCGGGTGAATTAGAAATCATTTCATCCATACGGGCTATTTTTACGTATTTATAACGAATTCTCTTTATAAGTAAACGTTATCATTTTACTTGTTGTAAAAACATGATGTTCTGATATAATAAAGAACGGTGAGCTCTTACAAAAGAGATATCACGGGTGGGAGAGGGATATGAAAAAGAAGGTTTAACATGAAAGGAATACTTGAAAGAACATTTAAATTAGGTTTACACGAAACATCACCAAAACAAGAAGTTTTAGCTGGAGTTACGTCATTTTTCACAATCGTATATATTATGATTGTAAATGCGTCAATCTTATCAGATGCTGGCATTCCTCTTGAAGCTGGAATTTTAGCAACTGTTTTTAGTTCATTTGTCGGATGTCTACTCATGGCATTTTGGGCAAATGCACCTGCTATTCTTGTCCCGGGTATGGGTGTAAATGCATTCTTTACGTACACAGCTGTGCATACGCTTGGACTAACTTGGCAAGAAGCATTGGCTGCTGTCTTTATCTCTGGTATTATTTTTGCAATTGCCGCTTTTACACCAATCGCTCGCGTGCTATCAGTATCAATTCCAAAGTCATTAAAGGAAGCGATTACTGTCGGCATCGGATTATTTTTAGCGTTTATCGGATTGCAAAAAGGTGGTTTAGTCGTTTCGAACCCAAATACTGCTGTGGCAATGGGGAAATTAAGTAATCCTGTCGTTCTTGCGACATTACTTACTCTTATCATTGCACTTGTATTATTTATTCGCAACGTACGTGGAAACTTTTTATGGACGATTGCAATAGGAACTGGTATCGCATGGCTATTTGGTCTTGTGGATACGAGTCAAGTGGGAAATAGTTCATTCTCATTCGCTAATTACGGTGATGTGTTTGGAGCTATGTCATTTGAGAAACTTTCTTCCTTACCATTTTGGATTGCAACATTCTCTTTAAGCATGGTGCTTATTTTTGAGAATATGGGACTTCTGCACGGTTTATTAGAAGATGATCGTAAATTCCCACGTGCTTACCAAGCCAATGCAATTTCAGCAATGACATGTGGTCTATTTGGCACAAGTCCTACCGTTTCAACAGTAGAAAGTGCCGCAGGTATTACTGCAGGTGGTAAGACAGGTCTGACGTCTATCGTTACTGGGTTGCTATTCTTTGCATCACTGTTTGCTCTTCCATTTGTCAAATTAATTCCTGATAGTGCCATTGCACCAATCTTAATTATTATTGGCGGTCTAATGATTACAAGCATTCAACAAATTCCTCTGAATGACTTTTCAGAAGGATTTCCAGCATTCTTAATTATCGTTATGATCCCGCTCACATATAGTATCGCTGATGGCATTGCGTTCGGATTTATTGCTTACCCTATCTTAAAAGTTGCTCTTGGAAAGCGTAAAGAAGTCGCACCATCTATGTATATCATTACATGCTTATTCTTAGCTATGTTTGTATTACATGCTATTGGTTAAGAAAAAACACCGAGGAAATCCTCGGTGTTTTTTTACTTAAACCATCCTTTTTTATAAAACCAGGCCATCATTCCCCCGCCAATTAGTGCCATGATAAGTAGACAAATAAAATAACTATATTGTCCACCAAGCTCTGGCATATGCGTAAAGTTCATTCCATATACTCCCGCAATAAATGTTAATGGCATGAAAATAGTCGAGAATACAGTTAATGTTTTCATAATGTTATTCATATGATGTGAGTTTAATGAAAAATAACTATCCCTAATATCTGCTGTTAACTCTCGGCTTGCCTCAATCATTTCTGTTAGTTTAAGCAAATGATCATGTATATCTTTAAAGTAAATTTCATGATCGCTTATACCGTAAAAACGAGTCGAATTTAAAATACGATATAATAAATCACGCATCGGAATGATTGTACGCCTTAGCTTTGATAAATCTGCACGTATATCAAATACCTCTTCTAATACACTTCCTGCTGTCTCCCCCGTTAAATTATCATCAATTGCATTTAAATGATCCTCAATGTAATATACAGGCGCAAAATAGTCATCTACAATTTGGTCGATAATTGTATGAGCTACGTGTAAAGGACTATTTTTAATACGCTTCTTTTCTCCAAGTGTTTTCCATACTCTTTCGATTGCATTGTTATGAGAAAAGTGGAAAGAAACAATATAACGATCACTAATAAATAAATCGATTTCGTGCGGTTCTAGTCCATCTTCCCCAAATGCATGAAGAACTAAAAAGTTATATCCATCGTAAAAATCAACTTTTGGCCTCTGTACATATTCTATACAGTCTTCAATTGCAAGGGGATGGAACTTAAAATGGTCTTGCAGAATATATGTATACTCTTCTTTCGTTGGCTTATATAAATCTAGCCAATACCATACAATATGGTCTTTCTTTGTTTCTTCTAGAGAAACATCATATAATACTTCATCTGTTTTTGTTACTGCACAAATTCTAATCATAATTTCACCCATTATTATTATAAACAAAAAATAGTAAAAAAAGCCAAGGAGAAATCTCCTCAGCTTTTTTTATTACTTCGTTACGATACCGTGTACTAAAGTTGGTGCATCTACGTGTTCTTTAGAGATCTTCATGTTCTCATAAATTTTCGCTTTTACATCTTCAACATTTTCGCGGTTTGCGTAAATTGTAACAAGAGATTCACCTTGCTTCACGCTATCGCCTACTTTTTTGCGCAGCATTAGACCAACTGCTAAATCAATTTCAGACTCTTTCGTTGCACGTCCTGCTCCTAAAAGCATTGCTGCTGTTCCTATTTCGTCTGCAACGATTTCTGATACATATCCGTCTTCTTTCGCTTCCACTTCAATTTTAAATTGTGCTTGTGGCAATTTAGAAGGGTCATCAACAACAGATGCGTCGCCGCCTTGCGCTGATAAGAACGTTTTAAATGATTCTAGCGCTTTTCCGTTGTTCATTACTTCAATTAGCTTTTCACGTGCATCTTCTAAAGATGAAGCTTGTCCAGCAAGGTACACCATTTGACTTCCAAGTGTTAAACATAGCTCTTCTAAATCTTTCGGCCCTTTACCTTGTAATGTATCAATTGCTTCTTGAACTTCTAATGCGTTACCGATAGCTTCACCGAGTGGTTGACTCATATCAGAAATAACTGCCATCGTATTACGACCAACGTTATTACCGATGCGTACCATTGCTTCTGCTAAACGTTTTGCATCTTCATCCGTTTTCATAAATGCACCTGCCCCAGTTTTTACATCAAGAACAATTGCATCTGCACCAGCAGCAATTTTTTTACTCATAATCGAACTTGCAATAAGCGGAATTGAGTTTACTGTTGCTGTTACATCACGAAGTGCATATAGCTTTTTATCAGCAGGTGTTAAGTTACCACTTTGGCCGATAACAGCGATTTTATTTTCATTTACAAGACGCATGAATTCATCGTTTTCAATTTCCACATGGAATCCTGGAACTGCTTCTAATTTATCAATTGTACCACCAGTATGTCCTAAGCCGCGTCCAGACATTTTCGCTACTGGTACATCTAAAGCAGCTACTAATGGACCTAATACAAGTGTCGTTGTATCACCAACACCACCTGTTGAATGCTTATCTACTTTTACACCTTCAATAGCTGATAAGTCGATTGTATCACCGCTATTTACCATTGCCATCGTTAAATCCGCACGCTCTTGATCGTTCATATCTTGGAAGAAAATTGCCATTGCAAGTGAACTTACTTGATAATCAGGAATATTACCATTCGTATATCCTTCAACAATAAAGTTAATTTCTTCTGTCGTTAATGCATGTCCGTCACGTTTTTTTGCAATTAGGTCCACCATTCTCATTGTGAAGTCACCCCTTCATTTGTTTTACGATTGCTTTTACTAATGCTAAGAAGTTAGCTTTAACACGTTCTGTCGTTTCAATTACTTCATCGTGGTGAAGTGGTTGATCTAAAATACCAGCTGCCATATTTGAAATACAAGAAATACCTAATACTTTCATACCAGCATGACGCGCTACAATTACTTCAGGTACTGTTGACATACCAACTGCATCTCCGCCAAGTGTACGAAGCATACGAATTTCAGCAGGTGTTTCATATACAGGACCTGTCATTCCTACGTATACACCTTCTTGTACTTTAATATTTAAGTCTGCTGCAACTTGTTTCGCCATTTCGCGAAGTTCTACTGTATATGATGTAGACATATCAGGGAAACGTACGCCCATTTCAGAATCATTTGGTCCGATTAATGGATTCGTACCCATGAAGTTAATGTGATCTGAAATTAACATAAGATCGCCTGGCTCAAATGATGTATTTACACCACCAGCTGCGTTTGTTACAACTACTGTTTCTACACCTAGTTCTTTCATAACACGAACTGGGAATGTTACTTTTTGCATGTCGTATCCTTCATAGAAGTGGAAACGTCCTTGCATTGCTACTACTGTTACACCTTGAAGTGTACCAAATACTAGTTGACCTGCATGGCCTTCTACAGTTGATACTGGGAATTCAGGGATTTCACTGTAAGGTACTGTTACTGCGTTCTCAATTTCGTCTGCTAATACACCTAGTCCTGACCCAAGGATTAGTCCTACTTGTGGTGTCTCTTGAAATTTCTCTTTTAAGTATGAAGCTGATTTTGTAATAAGTTCACGATTCATTTGTTTATCCCCCTATTTCTTTAGCTCGTTTAAGAAGCTTGTTCCGTATTCTGGCATTTTCACACCGAAGTTTTCTGCTACTGTTGCACCAATATCAGCAAATGTTTGACGAAGTGGTAACTCTTGTCCGCCTTCTTTCATGCTTGGGCTATATGCTAATAATGGTACATATTCACGTGTATGGTCAGTACCAGGGTGAATTGGATCATTACCGTGGTCTGCTGTAATTAATAATAGATCATCTTCTTTTAGTTTTGCGAATACTTCTGGAAGACGTGCATCATATTCTTGCAGAGCTTCTCCGTATCCTTGTGGATCACGGCGGTGGCCGAATAATGCATCAAAGTCAACTAAGTTTAAGAAGCTAAGACCTGTAAAGTCCATATTTAATGTATCTACAAGCTTATCCATTCCATCCATGTTAGACTTCGTACGAAGTGATTCAGTTACCCCTTCACCATCATAGATATCAGAGATTTTACCGATAGCAATTACATCGTAGTCACTATCTTTTAATTCATTCATTACTGTACGGCCGAATGGTTTTAATGCATAGTCATGACGGTTTGGTGTACGTGTAAAGTTTCCAGGTTCACCAACGAATGGACGAGCAATAACACGACCTACCATGTATTTCTCATCTAATGTTAATTCACGTGCAATTTTACAGATTTTATATAACTCATCAAGTGGCACTACTTCTTCGTGTGCTGCAATTTGCAATACGCTATCAGCAGAAGTATAAACGATTAAAGAGCCTGTTTCCATTTGCTCTTGACCAAGTTCATCAAGAATCTCAGTTCCAGAAGCTGGCTTATTACCGATAATTTTACGGCCTGTTTTTTCTTCTAATTCATCAAGTAATTCTTTCGGGAATCCTTCCGGGAACACTTGGAATGGTGTATCAATGTAAAGGCCCATGATTTCCCAGTGACCTGTCATTGTATCTTTACCAGTAGATTTCTCTTGCATTTTTGTGTAATATCCAAGTGGTTTCTCTACTTTAGAGATACCTTTCATTTCTCGAATGTTACCAAGACCTAATTTCACCATGTTAGGCATTTGTAACCCATTCATATGTTCAGCAATGTGACCAATTGTGTCAGATCCTAGATCACCAAATTGCTCAGCATCTGGTGCTTCACCGATTCCCACAGAGTCCATTACGACTAGGAATATACGTTTATATTTATTCATAACTGCGACCTCCTATAAGTTCAGTTCTACTTCTTGTAGTATGTTCAAAACGCTATAAAGTGAAACTGTTATCCAAAAGAATTCTCATTGTCAAACAGTACTTCTTTAAATCATTTTCTAACCTATTTCGTTTACTTGAAACGATTCAAAAACATTTCTAGTTTTTTCTAAGTCAGATGTCAGACATCTGATACTGATATCATAACATGTTTACGCTTTCTTTTTAATACATTTTCGTAGAATTTCTCATTTTCTTCACACTTCTATTGTAATCCATTCTGCAACGAAGTGCTAATTTTTTTATGATTTATTTCTTCATATTAAAAATAAAAAGTAGCTCTAAAGAGCTACTTTTTATTTTACTTCTACCGTTTCTTCTTTATGTTCATGCAATTCGCCTTTTCTTACATGTACTTTCACTTTGTAAGCACCGTTCTCTTTGAAAGTATGTTTCGTTTCATACTCTCCTTTATTCCCTTCTTTCGCTGGAATAAATTCGTGTTTTTCAACACCATCTTTCCAAATCTCTAGTTGTACTTCAGCACCAGTTAATGCTTCTTCTTTTTGCTTCAAATGAACTTTCATTGTAGATTCAGCATTTGCCTTTATGTCTCCAGCCATAAGATGGATCATTGTGTCACTTTTATGATCTCCATGTCCTGCACTGTGATCACTATTTTCTTTTTTCGCATCTTCTACTTTCGCATTTCCTACAGCAACTTTTACTTCTGGCATAACGTGCATTTCACGTGCATTTGTGTGAGCGATAATATGGTATACTCCATCCGTTTCGAATGTTTTCTCGACTGCATAAACACCTTTCCCTTTATGCTTACCATCTAACATCTCGTGTTTTTCGTCGCCATCTTTCCAAATTTCAAACTTTACATCATCAGCATCCGTTACTTTTTCTTTTCCTTGTGTAACAAGTGCTTGTACTTCTGTTTTTTCACCTGGTTTAATTTCTTTCGGATTTGTTTGGACTGCTACTTTTACAGCTTCAAGTTTCTGTTCTTTTTTCGGCTCTTCTTTGTTTGTATTACAGCCAGCCAATGCTAGCATCGCGATAAATAAAGTCATAATCAGTTTTTTCATCATCATTTCCTCCTTTATACTTTATTTAGTATAGAGGAAATACATTGTAATATTCCAGTCTTCTGCTGAAAACAATATACGAAATGTTTGTGAAGTTTCTGTGAAACAGTCTTCCCCTCTTAATCTATAAAAAAAGAGCATAGTAACTATGCTCTCGGATGAAACTGTTTATATACATCTTTTAATCTAGTTTTTGAAACGTGCGTATAGATTTGAG
Source organism: Bacillus cereus group sp. MYBK216-1 (assembly GCF_051916495.1). Lineage (NCBI taxonomy): Bacteria > Bacillati > Bacillota > Bacilli > Caryophanales > Bacillaceae > Bacillus > Bacillus cereus group sp. MYBK216-1. Next base: position 305,652 of record NZ_JBQAGT010000004.1, on the reverse strand, counting down.
TCGTTGAAATATCTGCATGTCCAAGCATTTCTTGTACAGCACGTAAATCTGCTCCATTTTCTAATAAGTGCGTAGCAAACGAGTGACGCAACGTATGAGGTGTAAGCTCTTTTTCAATATTTGCTTCTTTCGCTAATCGTTTTAATATTTTCCAAAATCCTTGTCTTGATAATCGATTACCATGATGGTTTAAAAAGAGTGCATCTACTACTTTTTTCCCCATTAATTCTCTTCTTCCTTTTTCAATATACTTTTGAATCGCTTCCGTTGCTAAACTTCCTAGTGGAATAATTCTTTCTTTATTCCCTTTCCCTATGCAACGAACAAATCCCATCGTTAAATGTACATCTTCTAAATTGAGTGCAATCAATTCTGAAACACGAAGTCCTGTCGCATACAGTAACTCTAGCATCGCCTTATCACGAATCCCAAAAGCACTTGTCATTTTTGGTGTTTGAAGTAACGCCTCTACTTCATCAACTGATAATACTTTTGGTAATTTCCGTTCCCCTTGTGGCGTTTCAATATGTACGGATGGGTCGTGTTCTACCGCTCGTTCACGCAGTAAAAATTGGTGGAACGAACGAATTGATGCGATATGACGCGCCAATGTTTTCGAAGATTTTCCGTTCTCTTTTAAATACTGCAAAAAGTTAACAATGTGTAAACGGGTCACTTCATGAAAAGTTTTCGTCTGTTCCACATTTTGCAAATACTTTATGTAGCTTTTTAAATCCCGTTCATAAGATACTACTGTATTCTTTGCTAATCCTTTTTCGACAACCATATAATGAATAAAATCTTTTAATTGATCTTCCACTCTACACTACTCCCCATTTTCATAGAAAAACATCATTCTATTTACGAAAGCATCCTTTGCCGGTTCTTCATTCCCTGATACTTTTTCTACAGTCTCTTCTTTAGGTTTTTCATAACGATGATAGCTTTCATATTCTTCATTTATCCATAGTATAGCGAAATAAAACAAAATCGTACAACTTGTAAATAATAAAAATACTTTTATTCCATCAAAAGTTAATTTTAAAGCTCGGCGCATTGTAAATTCCTCCAAAATATAAGTTATTACAACATATGCCAAGCTTTCACCTATTTATACCTTATTCAAATAAAAAACCTCTTCCTAGATAAATAGGAAAAGGTTATTTTTCATCCGTTTCATTTTCTTGACAATTTTTACAAATCCCATGGAATGTTAAACGATGATCTTTCACCTTAAAGCTCCAGTCTCGTTCTACTTTCCTTTCCACTTCACCAAGTAAATCTTCTTGTATTTCTTGTACAGCACCACATTGTGTACAAATCAAATGATGGTGGAAACGCTGCGCACCTTCTTGGCGTAAGTCATAGCGTGAAACACCGTCTCCGAAGTTAATCTTATCGACAACTTTTAACTCAGATAATAGTTCTAAAGTTCGATAGACGGTTGCTAATCCGATCTCTGGCGACTTTTCTTTTACAAGGAGGTAAACATCTTCTGCGCTTAAATGATCTTCTTCATTTTCTAGCAGCACACGAACTGTTGCTTCACGTTGCGGTGTTAATTTGTAGCTCGCTGCATGTAATTGCTTCTTAATTCGTTCAATTCTTTCTTCCATTCGGTACTACTCCCTCCTCGCCACTCTTACACCATTATATCAGAAGAAGGGCTTCTGTCAAAAGAAAAAACAATAAAAACAAATTGATAATTATTCTCAAAAAGTATTTATTTTTTATTAATAGCCTCAACGACTTCTTTCATTAAAACTGGTGATGCGTAAGCCTCCACACTAGAAGCAAGTGCTAACACCACTCCAATTACGAGAAAGAAGCATGTATAACGGATTAATAATGGTAATAGTGGTTCGGTTATTTTTCTAATAAATTGATGCCTAATCATCCGTAAAGAAAAACTTGCAGCAATGGTTGTCATAACGAGAAAGACTGGAATGATAATTAAATTTTGTGGCAAAACAGATACAAATGCTAATAATAGTCCATTCCATCCATGCTGACTTACTAAAAAACCAACTGTAAATCCGACGACAACTCCTTTTACAAATAATAAAATAAAAATAAGTGGTAATCCAATAATTGAAATTCCTAAAATCCAAATAAATCCGATGTATTTTAATTGCGAAAAGTAACTTTCTCGAAACATTTCGCCCGCAATGGCAAATTCTCCTTTAGAGACTTGTCCAAAAAAACGTTGTAAATAAAATGATAAATCTTGTTTTTGATTGATTTGTAAACTATTCACAAGAATGGCTCCGAATATTACTCCCATCAATAATAAAACAGCGTTAAATATATATAATGAAGAGTTTTCCTGTATGTGAGACATTACACGGTCTTGCCAATTTTTTCGCCACATTTTTCTTCCCTCCGTTCACGCTCTTATTAAAAATGTATGAAAGAAAGAAAAAAGTATGACGAATTAGCATTGAAATTCCGCTCTACTTTGCTAAACTAAAAAGTAGAGAATAGGAGGGATTTCTCTTGAAACCATTATTATTAGATTTTCCAACATTATTTCAAACTGAACGCTTGCAAGTTCGTAAACCATTTCCAGGTGATGGTGCCGAAGTATATGAAGCAATCCAAGCTTCTCTAGAAGACTTAGTACCGTGGATACCAATTAACGCTGAAACAGAAGAGAGTGCTGAAGAAATTGTTCGCGAAGCTCACGGACAGTTTTTACTTCGTGAAACACTTGATTTTCACTTATATGATAAAGTATCTGGTACATTCATCGGAGCAATTACACTAAAGCCTGAAAACTGGGATATTCCAAAGTTTTCACTTCACTTCTGGCTACATAGTGCCTATACAAAACAAGGCTATATGACCGAAGCTGTTAAAGGTGCGATTCAGTTCGCCTTTGATAAACTAGGCGCTAGAAGAATTGAAATTCGTACTGATGCAACAAATATAAATGCATGTAGCTTAGCAGAACGTCTAGAATTCATTCTAGAAGGTACAATGGAAAATGATTTCCTAGCACCAGATGGTAGCTTACGTGATGCACGTGTATATGCAAAAATCAATTAAAAAACACTCGCCTTTGGCGAGTGTTTATCTTTGTAGTTGTAAATATTGTACTGCAAACATCGTCTTCGCATCATGAATACGAAGATCTTTCATAAGAGTAATCGCTTCTTCTAACGATACTTCCATTAATTCCACAAACTCATCTTCATCTAACTCAGCTTTATTTTCTTTTTTTGTCAAACCTGTCGCTTTATATACATATAAAATTTCATCTGCGAATCCTGGAGATGTATAGAAAGAAGTAATGAGCTCCATATTTTCACATACATATCCTGTTTCCTCTTCTAATTCACGAACTGCTGTCACCTCAGGTTTTTCACCGGGTTCTAACTTGCCGGCTGGAATTTCTATAATCGCCTTTTCAAGCGCTTTACGATACTGCTCAACAAGTACCATTTTCCCCTCATCAGTAATAGCAATAATAGCAACTGCACCAGGGTGATTTACAATTTCACGTTTACTCATTGCTCCATTTGGTAATACTACATCATCAACACGAACTTTTATAACTCTACCATCAAAAATTGGCTCAGTTTTTACTGTTCTCTCTGCAAGATTACTCATACTACTTCATCTCCCTGTTCTATTTCCTATTCTTTCCTCATACATTTTACCACATTGAAAGGAGCGTGATAGAAATGAAAGTTTATATTTTAACAAATCGCGTCACTTTAGTCGGAAAAGCATGGCAAATTCGCCATAAGCTAAAACAATATGGCAAAGAGTATACAACTGTACAAGAGTGGATTACAGCAAATAAAAAGTAAACGTTTGTCAACCTCTTTTCCCTTTCGTACAATAAAGGTAAGGAGGTTGAACTATGAAAAAACGTCAATTAGGAAACTCAGATTTATTTGTGACAGAAATGGGACTTGGCTGTATGTCTCTCGGTACATCTGAAACAGAAGCCCTGCGTATTATCGATGGAGCAATCGATTTAGGAATCAATTTTTTTGATACAGCAGATTTATATGATTACGGATTAAACGAAGAATTTGTTGGAAAAGCATTAAAAGGAAAACGAAACCAAATTGTTCTTACAACAAAGGTTGGAAATCGATGGACAGAAGAAAAAAACGGCTGGTCCTGGGATCCTTCTAAGAATTACATAAAGGCTGAAGTGAAAGAAAGTTTACGTAGACTTCAAACTGATTATATTGATCTTTATCAACTTCACGGCGGAACGATTGAAGATCCTATAGATGAAACAATTGAAGCCTTTGAAGAATTAAAAAAAGAAGGTATCGTTCGCCATTACGGTATTTCTTCTATACGTCCAAATGTCATCCGTGAATATGCACAACGTTCAAATATCGTTAGTGTACTAATGGAATATAGCCTTTTAAATCGTCGTCCAGAAGAATGGTTCCCCCTTCTGAATGAACACCAAATTAGCGTCATTGCCCGCGGGCCACTTGCAAAAGGAATTTTAACTGACAACAATGCAAGAAAAATAGAAAGAGTAAAGGAAAAGGATTATCTCTCTTATTCTTACGATGAATTACATACAACTCTAGCGAGTGTAAAAGAAACGATTGGAGAGCGCTCTTTAACAGGAACAGCTATTCAATATTGCTTACATAATAAGACTGTTGCAGCTGTTATACCTGGTGCAAGCTCTATTCAACAATTACAAGAAAATGTACAGGCTAGTAAACAAACACAGTTAACAACAGAAGAATATATACAGCTTCAGCAAATCGCTAAATGTGATACCTACGCTTTACATCGTTAAAAAGACGCTACCAGTATGGTAGCGTCTTTTTATAACGTATCATATTTATCAGGATTCGTTCCTACATGTAAATTACGATTTAACGTATTAATTTGAGTCATCTCTTCTTCCGTTAGTGAAAAGTCAAAGATAGAAAAATTCTCCTGAATGCGAGATGGTGTAACAGATTTAGGAATGGTCACAATCCCGCTTTGAATATCCCACCTTAATATAACTTGCGCAGGTGTTTTTTCATATTTAGTAGCAATGGCCTGAATAATCGGGTGCTGAAATACTTCTCCGCCTCTCATTAATGGACTCCATGCTTCCATTTGAATTTGCTCACCTTGACAGAAATTACGCAACTCAAATTGCGTCAACATCGGATGAAGTTCCACTTGGTTTACCATCGGCTTTATTTTGCAATTAGGTAATAGCAGTTCTAAATGATGTTTATGGAAATTCGAAACACCAATCGCGCGCACTTTACCTTCTTCATACAATTTCTCCAAAGCTCGGTACGTATCAACATACTTCCCTCTTACCGGCCAATGTATTAAATATAAATCTACATAGTCCATTTGTAATTTTTTCAAACTCTTTTCAAACGCCTCAAGTGTTTCCTCGTATCCTTGATCGTCGTTCCAAACTTTTGTTGTAATAAAGATGTCTTCTCTCGGAATTCCTGATTCACGAACCGCTTCTCCGACACCGCTTTCATTTTCATATACAGTTGCTGTATCAATCGAACGGTATCCAACTTCTAACGCTGTTTTTACTGCTTGTTTTACTTCGTCGCCTTCTTTCGCTTTATAAACGCCTAAACCAATCATCGGCATTTTTACGCCATTATGAAGTGTAGTTGTTGGAATGTGCACAGTCGTCTCCCTTTCATTATTACATTTTTTATAAGCCACTACTTTATTTGAACAAGATTCAACCAAAAAGTCAAAACATATGTACAGTTTACATAATAAATTTATACATATTCAAAAATAATGCGAACTCATTCATTCACGTTATTTTCTATCCATTTCTTCGCTTTTTCATCAACATTACGTTCAAACTCAGTTTTCCCTTCTGAATATAACGCACCATCATATGTATACTTTTCAGCTAATTCTTTCTTTAAAGTTGCATATGCCTCAGCTTCTTCACAATGAGCCATCATATAATCACGAAATGCTAAATGCCTTACTATCTCTGGATTTCCTTTTTCAAACACGTGTAAATGATACGAGCGTTTTTCTTCAGTTCCATGAATAAAATACCGGCGTCTTGGAATACCATTTTCCCCTTTTACGATGTAACCAAGCTCTATAAATCGTTCATTCCACCTATCTACTCTATCGATACTCTCTACTTCCATAATCATATCTATAATTGGTTTAGCTGCCAGTCCTGGCACTGACGTACTTCCAATATGATGAATTTTCACTGTTTCTGGCATCGCAGATTTTAATCTTTCAGCCTCTATTTGAAACTTTTCACCCCAATGATTTTCATGCGGAACAACTACAATTTTTCTCATTCTAACTCCCCTTTTCTTACAAGCTCGTCAAAAAAATGATCAGCGTTATTTCACTGATCATTTTCGTTATTATTTAAAGTCTTTCCAAGTAAGGTTACTTTCACTTAACAGTTCTTCAAATGATTTATTCTTTTCACGTTCTTTTTGTTCTTGACGCTTTCTTTCCAGTTCTGCTGCCTCTTTTTTCTCTTCTCTCACTTGCAATTCTTTCTTCTTACTCTTTAATTGCTGCATAAGTGAATCGTTTAATTGATCACCTAATGTAAGAGATTCTTTCTTTGGTTGATTCACTTGCGATTGTCTTTGCATTTGTCTTTGTTTCTTTTTCTTCATGCTGCTCACCTTTTACTTTTTTCTCCATTATAGTAGATACACCATGAAATCGACAACAAAAAAGGGACGTTACTCTATTATTCACTTTTTGTAAATATGTTAATTTTTCGAAAAAACTAAATTTTTATATAGATATAATCCTATGAATCTATTAAAATTATGTCGTATGATGTCAGATTATAAAAAAAGGAGAATTATATTATGTGGAAAAAAATCATTCCTGCTGTTGCCGTTTTAAGCACCATTACTTTTTCAACCGTATTCGCCGCTCCCCCATCTCAGAATCCAGCTGAACAAAACCGCTACATAGACGTACAAATGCTTGGTATTAATGATTTCCATGGACAACTAGATACTGTTAAAAAAATCAATAATAAAGAAGCTGGTGGCGCTGATTACTTAGCTACTTATTTAAAAGAACATAAAAAACAAAACCCTAATACACTTCTCGTACATGCTGGTGATATCGTCGGAGCTAGTCCACCAGTTTCAGCATTATTACAAGATGAACCGACGATTGAATTTTTAAATGACTTAAAATTTGATGTCGGTACAATCGGGAACCATGAATTTGATGAAGGCATTGATGAAATGAAACGCCTCATTTACGGTGGATATCATGAAAAAACAGGGAATTTCAAAGGTGCTAACTTCCCCTATGTAGCTGCTAACTTCTATAACAAATCAACTGGCCGCTTATTTTTACCACCATTTACTATAAAAATGGTAGATGGTGTTCCTGTAGGATTCATTGGGGTTGTTACAACTGATACACCAAATGTCGTTATGCCTACGATGCTTAAAAATGTACAAATTACTGATGAAGTAGAAGCAATTAATAAATCAACACAACAATTAAAACGCCTCGGCGTTAAATCTATCGTCGTTCTTGCTCATGTCGGTGGAACAACCGATGAGTCTGGGATAACAAATGGCGATCTTACTCGAATTGCAAATGAAACAGACTCAGAAGTTGATGTTATTTTCGGTGGACATAGTCATACGTATGTAAATGGTACAGTAAATAATAAACTAATTGTCCAAGCAAATTCATACGGAACGGCTTTCTCAGACGTGGATGTAACAATTGATCGTAAAACAAAGGATATTGTAAAGAAAAAAGCTGAAGTTGTTACAACGTATCATGAAGGTGTAGAACCTGATAAACAAGTAAAGAAAAAACTAGATCAATATAAAGAAAAAATCGCACCACTTGTAAATGAAGTAGTCGGAAAATCTACAGCACCTATCGACCGTAAACAAAATGATGCTGGTGAATCCACTCTTGGAAATTTAGTTGCCGATGCTCAGCGTCAAACGATGCAAACCCAAATCGCCCTCATGAATCCTGGTGGCATTCGTAATGACTTAGATGCTGGTGATATTACGTGGGGTGAGTTATACGGCATTCAACCTTTTGGAAATCAATTGATTAAAGTAGATTTAACAGGTCAAGACATTGGCGATATTTTAAATCAGCAATGGCAAAAAGGAACAACAAGAATGCTTCAAATTTCAGGTATTCAATATACGTGGGATGCAAATAAACCAAACGGTGAAAAAGTTACAAATATACGTTTAACAAACGGAGAAGAATTATCTCCATCTACAACGTATAGCGTAGTTGCAAATGCCTTCTTAGCTTCTGGCGGTGACGGATTTGTATCATTTAAAAATGGTAAAAATGCAGAAACTGGTCCAAACGACTTTGAAGCGTTAGTCGATTACGTAAAACAATTAAAAGAACCCATTCAGCCAGTTATTGATGGAAGAATTCAAAAAGTAAATTAAGTGTTTCTCTAATAATAAATTTCATTTTTCACACCATAAAGGATTTGTACTGATCCTCTATTTTATACGTAATATACATCATAAAAAGGATACTCGTTCTTCCAATGAACATAGTATCCTTTTCTTTAGTTATCAAAATGTGATGCTTTGTCAACTTCATATTGCTGTAAAAATTGTTGCAACGCTTCTTCTACAAGTTTAGATTTTTGAATTCCTTTCGATTCTGATATAAGGTCCAATCTTGCTAATATTTCTGTATTAATAGAAAAGGTTCGTCTCTTTTTCTCTGTACTTTTACTCACAATTGGTGCAATTACTTCTTCTCTTTTTCTTAATAACTCATAAATGCTTTGTAATTGCTCATAAATTAATAATTGATAATCTGTTTTCTCATATTGAAGGGCGGTCGCTTCTTGGAGTTGTAAGTGACGTGGTTCTTCTCCATCTCCTACAAAAATACGTTTCTTCTGCTCTCCATCATATTCATATCCAATCAATCTTAATTTCTTCGATAATGTATACGGGCTTATTTCAAGACGCTTTGCTATAATAGCGATGGATTCCCGTCTATTTAAACCATCTATAATTTCTCCAATCGTCACAATTTCCCTCCTCCCGTGTTGAAATGACACTAGTATGGTATGTTACAATGATTTTCTAACAGTATATGCAAAATGAATAGCCTGTGCGATTCATACGATTTCACAAAAGGAGGTTTTCAATATGCTTTTTCGTAGCTACACCCCTCAGTTCTATAACGAAAACAAACAACTCATTCCTAATAGTATCGCTACGATAGAAAGCGTTATGATTAATAATCGAAAACAAACTCTCCTTATGCGTGGGCAAAACGTAGAGCAGCCTATTTTATTATGCTGTCACGGCGGACCTGGGATGGCACAAATCGGATTTATTCGCCATTTTCAAAAAGAATTAGAGAAGCAATTTATTGTTATTAATTGGGATCAGCGCGGGGCTGGTAAATCCTTTTCAATGAAAGATTTCGGAGCAAATTTCACAATCGAACAATTCGTTTCCGATGCAAAAGAAGTGATTCAATATGTACTTAAAAGGTTCAACAAACAAAAACTATTTCTCGCTGGTCATTCTTGGGGAAGTATTATTGGGCTTAACATAGCACATCAATATCCAAAGTATATCCAGGCTTACATCGGTATTGGGCAAATTGTACATATGAAACAAAATGAAGAATTGCTATATCAACATTTAATTCATTCTGCCAAAAAACATGATCATAAAAAAGCATTAGCTTCCCTTTTAAAATTAGGCAAACCACCATTTTTAGATACGAGACGTCTCATTATTCAAAGAAAGTGGCTTGGCACATTTGGAGGCGCAATCCAAAACGGATCTTCCTTCTCTTTCATACGAAAAGGTTTCTTTTCTCCTGAGTATACGCTATTAGATTGGTTCAAGTTTCTCGCAGGAAATTTAAAATCTGGCGTTTTATGGGAAGAAATGCTGACAATCGATTTCTTTTCTTCTATCTCAAGTTTATCTATTCCAGTTTATTTTTGTTCTGGTCGCTATGATTATCAAACTCCTTATGCACTCGTTCAGGAATATTGCGATATTATTGAAGCGCCTATAAAAAAGATGATCTGGTTCCCAAATTCAGCACATTCTCCTGATTTAGAAGAACCAGAATTATTCGCCAATTCTTTGCAATCAATTAAACAAGAGCTAGCTTTTCAGCATTAGTAACAAAAGGCTCTTTTACATTTCATAGAAAACATTTTATAATAATATGTCGCAAGTATGTATAAACATAGCAAAATGTTTCATATTTACTTGTCTTAACAGAATAAAAATTTAGGGAGATTACATTTATTATGAACGCTGTACTCGTCGCAGTAGCAATTATGCTATTGCTTAGTTTGTTACGTGTCCAGGTCATTGTCGCCATCATTGTTGGAGCTTTAACAGGCGGAATTATCGGCGGACTCGGTATCTCAGAAACAATTAACACTTTTACAACTGGTCTTGGAAACAGTGCTCCAATCGCTTTAAGTTATGCAATGCTTGGTGGTTTCGCTATTTCCCTTTCCAAAACAGGACTTCCAGATGCTATGATTCAAACTGCATTAAAATGGATTGGCAATGAACAAGACACGAAAAAACAAGTTTATTCTAAAATACTTATTTTATTCATTATTTTAACGATGGCTTGTTTCTCACAAAATGTGATTCCTGTTCACATTGCTTTCATCCCCATCTTAATTCCAGCACTTTTAAAAGTATTAAATGAGCTGAAAGTGGATCGCAGACTTGTCACATGTATTATTACATTTGGATTGATTACTCCTTATATGTGGATCCCTGCAGGGTTCGGAAAAATTTATCATGACGTATTACAAACCAACGCTGCGCAAAGCGGCCTTACATTCGATGTCACACTTATTCCAAAAGCAATGACTATTCCAGCAATCGGTATGATTATTGGATTATGTGTAGCGGTATTCATTACGTACCGAAAACCTCGTACGTATGAAACAGAACAAATTCATACTACCGAAAATGAAATCGTTCCCTATACAAAACGTAGCATTACTTTCGGGTTATTATCTATCATTGCTACATTAACTGTTCAATTAACTACAGAATCAATGATTTTCGGTGCTTTAGCAGGTATTATCGTCTTATCAGTTAGTGGCAGTCTACCACTTAAAGAAGCAGATGCGATATTAACAAGCGGAATGCGTATGATGTCCTTTATTGGCTTTGTTATGATCGCTGCCGCTGGATTCGGCGCTGTTCTTCGAAAAACAGGACATGTTGAATCTCTGGTGCAAACGAGTGCACATATAATCGGAAATAACAAACCACTCGCTGCATTTCTTATGCTCGTTATTGGACTTCTCGTCACGATGGGAATTGGTTCATCCTTTTCAACCATCCCTATCTTAACAACCATTTTTGTACCTCTTTGCATTCAGCTTGGATTTAGTCCAATGGCCACAATTGCAATTATCGGTACAGCCGGAGCGCTAGGTGACGCAGGATCTCCAGCATCGGATAGTACCCTTGGACCAACATCCGGTTTAAATGCTGATGGTCAGCACCATCATATATGGGATACATGTGTACCCACTTTTCTACATTACAATATACCGTTACTTATATTTGGCTTTATTGCCGCAATTACATTATAAAAAGGTGCGTATAAAACGCACCTTTTACTTTTTTATTTTTCCTTTTAATTGTTGAAAAGCTACTTTTCCGTTATCTTTGACACTGCTTTCAATTGTCGATAGTGATGAACCTATCCATTCACACTCTATGCTCCCATTCGGTCCAACAATTTTTAATTTATTTGGTATATGTATATTTAGAAATCTCGCTGACCGAATTAACTCAATAGCAATCTGATCACTTGAGGCTACAATTCCATCTATATACGGATTGTTTTGCAATAATGTAATAAATTGTTTATTTGTATACCCTTGTACACATTCTTCTCGATAAGAGATTCCTTCATCCCAAACAGCGTCTAAAAACCCTGCTATATGATTTTCCATTTCTTCACTTTCTTCTCCCTCACCGAAATATGCAAGAAAGTGACACCCTTTCTCTTTTAATAAAGAAACAGCTCTCTGTCCACTTTCATAATAATTTCCATGTGATTGTTGCTCATCAATCACAACAAACGGAAATGGAATTTCTCCTATACTTTTAAAAACTGCTCTTGTCAAAATAACACCTGCAATATTATTTTGCTTCAGCATATGTATGTATCTATCTTTATTCTCTATATTACAAATAATGATTTGATAGCCTTCTTTATATGCTATTTCCTCAATACAATGTAGCAAAGTGATGTTTGATGGGTTACTTAAATTATCTACAAGTAATGCAATTATCGTTGAATTCTCTTTAAATAGTGGCTTCGCTGCACTGTTTGGCCTATAACGTAATTCTTCAATTGCTTCCTTTACTTGTTTTACTGTGTCCTCATGAACGTATCCTTTTTCATTAATAACTCGTGAAACGGTTGCGACTGAAACACCTGCCAATTTTGCAACATCACGTATAGTTGCCACATCGTCACCCCTTAATATGGTAATAGATTACAATTTTACGGTAACCTAAATTACACTCACCGTCAAGATTAATGACTTATATTTCTGAAAATTGTTACATCATTTCACTAAACGATACTCCAACTGAATTTCATGTAAAATTGGGATATTATCATATCCAATACGTGGAATTTCTTTCTTTATTTTTCGTGCCTCCTCTACCGCATTCACATATAAATTAGTCATTACAAAATTACGTTTTTGGTAAAATCGTAACGCATTCATATTATCATTTGTTGTAATAAGCCAGACCTGGCTGCACCGTTCTTCTTCTGCAACTTGTAATACACAATCCACAAGTTTCGTCCCTATTCCTTTTCTTTCTTCAAAGCTATCCAGCGATACAATTTCGCACATATTTCCGCTCACTTCATACGTTACAATTCCGATTATTCTGTCATCTAAGAGCGCAACAAAACCTGGCAACTCTTCTAACTGATGTCCCTTACCACGTGAAATCATCAATGAACTTCCCCAGTTCTCACACATGAACATTCGGATTGTTTCTTTCATCGCTGACGTAATTTTTTGTATATGCAGCATTTCCTATTTCTCCCCTTTTATATCATTGTGATACAATATAAGTGTATCACATGTAACGGTATTTGGAGGATGAGGTAAAGTATGAAACGTTTTTTTGCAGCATTGTTTACTATACTAGGTGCAATAACTGCCCTTGGGATTTTCTTTACAAATAAAGTGATGTACTTAAAGAAAAAAACAGAGGAAGAAGTACTCGAAAGAGAAACGAAAAAACATTTTCGTATAGAGGATTTTGATGCTCTTCATAAAGAAGAAATTCATATCCCTTCTCAATTCGGATACGACCTTCACGGATATTACATTCCTGCTGGTCACTCCAATAAGTTTATGGTTTTTTGCCACGGTGTAACTGTAAATAAAATAAACTCTGTAAAATATGCAAACTTATTCTTAAAAAGGGGATATAACGTCCTCATTTACGATCATCGTCGTCATGGTAAAACTGGCGGAAAAACAACAAGCTATGGATACTATGAAAAACATGATTTAAAATCCGTAGTTGACTGGCTAAAAAACCGTTTTGGCACCAATATTACACTTGGTATTCATGGTGAATCTATGGGAGCTGCAACACTTCTTCAATACGCAGGACTTTTAGAAGATGGTGCTGATTTCTATATTGCAGATTGTCCTTTCTCTGATTTTCACGGACAATTACAGCACCGTTTAAAGGTTGAATTCCATTTACCAAAATGGCCTTTATTACCTTTAGCAAACGCATTTTTGAAAGTTCGTGACGGTTATACAATTCGTGAAGTTTCACCAATCGACTGTATAAAAAATATTAACAATCCCGTTCTCTTTATTCATAGTAAAGATGACGACTATATTTTAGCTGATATGACAAAAGCGTTATATGAAGCGAAAGAAAATAATAAACAACTTTATATTGCAGAACACGGTGCACACGCTTGCTCTTATAACGAAAATAAAGAAGAATACGAAGCAGCCGTCGATCAATTTTTAAACACCTATGTGAAAGAAACAAAAAACAGGCTTGCATAAGCCTGTTTTTTATTGCGCTAAAACGTCTGTAACTTGTTCCATATTTTCAGAAATCCATTGCATTGCATCATCTAACGTTGGGAATTCTGTCGTTTGAAATGTTACTTCATCTTGAAGTAACCAAACATCCTTTGCCTCTTGCCCTACACCTGCAATGGACCAATGTAACAAACTATATGGATGATTATCATTCAAAAATGATGCCCACGTGCGCTCATTTGCAATATTTCGTAATGTATGTAATTGTTTATCCATCTCTCGTCACCTTACTCTAGTCAGTTATGAAAACTATTATAACACTCTCTTCTTTCTCAAACAAAGTGCTCTTTTTTCCCCGCTATTTGCGGGCAGTAAAACTCTCACCTCAAAATTCGGCTGAAACAAAGAAGTTAGGTGGGAGATTAACTGCCCCTAAAAGCCCGATTGGTTCAACTAATAATTAGTGGGGGATGCCTTCCCCACTAATTAAAGTTTCACTTTATATTGCCAAGCACTTCCCTTGATTATATGATGAAATTAAGCGTTTGGGAAGGAGGGATAACGTTGGCAAAAGTACAAATTAAAGTAAATGATAATGGCTCTTTTCGCGTTACAGGGGACGTGGAATTAGTCGACTCACAAGGGAATGTATTCCCAGCAAAACCGGCATTTTCTTTATGCCGTTGTGGTTTATCAAAAAATATGCCTTATTGCGACGCTTCGCATAAAGGTAAATTCGAGTCTGTTGTTAGAGCACCAGAGGCAGAATAATTTTACATGTGACATGCACATTTTTTTGTGCATGTTTTTTCTTTTTAGCAACTCCGTTATATCCCTTCTCCTTACAACATTTCTAATACTTTTATTTCCATTCCAGCCTGCATATATTTTCACACAATTCTTCACATTCGAATATTTTTTACTAGCCTTTTATTTTTTTTGTGCTATAATTTGAGCAAACAGCATCCTTCGGGGTCGGGTGAAATTCCCAACCGGCGGTGATGAAGTGAAAACTTCTAAGTCCGTGACCCGTTTTCAACTCGAAAACGGTGGATCTAGTGAAACTCTAGGGCCGACAGTATAGTCTGGATGGGAGAAGGATATGTTTCTAGTTTTTTATATAGTGAATACACTTTTATTTCAGTATGCATATTTTTAAAGATTCATTTTGATTCTTTATATATGTTTAATTTTCTATACTTATTTTTTATACTGAAATAAAAAGAGACAACTAGCGTTTAAAAATTCGATATTTTGCTAGGTTTTTTCCTTATGCAGAAATATCAATTATCGTTAGGTTTCTTTCCTATGCTTTCGTATTCAAACTATATTTCTAGAAATCACGTCTCCCAAACCCCAAGGATATTAAATCCTTGGGGTTTTTTGATTTTTTTAGGAGAGGTGAAGAAAATGACAGATCAAGAATATATGAGGATTGCCCTGCAGTTAGCAGAAGGGACATCAGGACAAACAAGTCCGAATCCTATGGTTGGTGCTGTTGTTGTAAAAGATGGAAACATCGTTGGTATGGGCGCTCATTTACGAGCTGGTGAAGAACACGCAGAAGTTCATGCCCTTCAAATGGCTGGTCAGAACGCCAAAGACGCTACCGTTTATGTAACACTGGAACCGTGTAGCCACTTTGGAAAAACACCACCTTGCTGTGAATTGCTCATTGAAAAAGGAGTTAAGCGTGTTGTAATTGCTACTCTCGATTGTAATCCGCTCGTTTCTGGTAACGGAAAAAGAAGATTAGAGGAAGCTAGAATTGAAGTAACTACCGGTATTCTTGAAGCAGAAGCGCTTTTATTAAATCGCTACTTTTTTCACTACATGAAAACGAAACGCCCTTTTGTAACAATCAAAACAGCAATGAGCTTAGATGGAAAAATAGCAACTGTAACTGGTGAAAGTAAGTGGATTACAGGTGAAGAAGCACGTGCTGATGTTCACCAATATCGCCATACACATGATGCAATTCTTGTTGGAGTGAATACAGTTATAGCTGATAATCCTCATTTAACAACAAGAATTCCAAATGGTGGGAAACATCCTATTCGCGTTGTTTTAGATACCCATTTACGAACGCCACCATCTTCTCATGTTATAACAGATGGTTTAGCACCGACATGGATTATTGTCGGTAAGGATGTAAAGAAAGCGAAGATATCTTCTTATGAATCTAAAAATATAGCTATATTCCAAATGGAAACGAAGTATATAGAAATCGAGGACCTTCTTTCCTTTCTTGGAGAGAAACAAATTCTTTCTCTATTCGTTGAAGGTGGCCAATCAATTCATGCAAGTTTCTTAAAAACAAATAATTTTAATGAAATTGTAACCTATATAAGCCCGAAATTAATTGGTGGGAAAGATGCTCCTACTTTATTTGGAGGAAATGGTTTTTCAAAATTACAAGATGCGCTTTCCTTGAAAATTCAAGAGATGAAACAAATTGGTGATGATATAAAAATCGTTGCGAATGCCCGAAACGAGGTGACGAAATGTTTACAGGAATTGTAGAAGAATTAGGAACGATAGCAAACATGCAACAAAGCGGAGAAGCGATGAAATTAACGATTCATGCAAAGAAAATTTTATCAGATGTTCACTTAGGTGATAGTATCGCGGTTAACGGTATTTGCTTAACTGTAACAAGCTTTACAACTACTTCATTTACAGTTGATGCAATGCCTGAAACGATGCAGTCGACATCACTTCGCATGCTTAAACCGCACTCTAAAGTAAATTTAGAGCGAGCAATGGCTGCAAACGGACGATTCGGTGGACATTTCGTTTCAGGACATATTGATGGCATCGGAACGATTTTAAATAAAAAACAACATTACAATGCCGTCTATTACAAAATAGCAATTTCTGATGAACTGCTGCACTATTGTTTGCAGAAAGGGTCCATTGCTGTTGATGGAACGAGTTTAACGATATTTGATATAGACGAATCTTCCATAACGATTTCACTCATCCCGCACACAGTAAGCGAGTCTGTCATTGGAGAAAAAAATGCCGGAGATATCGTAAACATTGAGTGTGACATGATTGGTAAATATATCGAACGCTTTATTACTAAACCTACAAAACGAGTAGGTTCAATGACTGAAAGCTTTTTACAAGAAAACGGATTTCTATAAGGGGGAAGAACAATGTTTCATCGTATTGAAGAAGCTCTAGAAGATTTAAAACAAGGTAAAGTCGTTATCGTATGTGATGATGAAAACCGAGAAAATGAAGGCGATTTTATTGCTTTAGCAGAGTACATTACACCAGAAACAATTAATTTTATGATTACACATGGCCGTGGTCTCGTTTGTGTACCGATTACAGCAGGGTACGCAGAACGTCTACAATTAGAACCAATGGTATCTCATAATACAGATTCACATCATACTGCGTTTACAGTGAGCATTGACCATGTTTCTACAACAACAGGGATTAGCGCTCACGAACGTGCAACTACGATACAAGAATTGTTAAACCCTGCATCAAAAGGCACTGATTTCAATCGACCTGGACATATCTTTCCATTAATTGCGAAAGAAGGCGGTGTCCTGCGTCGTGCAGGTCATACAGAAGCTGCTGTTGATTTAGCAAAGCTATGCGGTGCCGAACCAGCTGGAGTTATTTGCGAGATTATAAATGAGGACGGCACGATGGCACGTGTACCTGATTTAATAGAATGCGCAAAACAATTTGATATAAAAATGATTACAATAGAAGATTTAATTGCTTACCGCCGCCATCATGAAACACTTGTGACGAGAGAAGTGGAAATTACATTACCTACAGATTTCGGTACTTTCCACGCAATTGGCTATTCTAACTCATTAGATACGAAAGAACATATCGCACTTGTAAAAGGTGATATTTCAACAGGTGAACCGGTACTTGTACGTGTTCATTCTGAATGCTTAACAGGAGATGTATTCGGTTCACATCGCTGCGATTGCGGACCACAACTCCATGCAGCACTTGCTCAAATTGAGCGTGAAGGAAAAGGTGTTCTTCTTTATATGAGACAAGAAGGAAGAGGCATTGGGCTTCTTAATAAGCTTCGTGCTTATAAATTACAAGAAGAAGGATTCGATACTGTAGAAGCAAATGAAAAACTCGGCTTCCCTGCTGATCTTCGTGATTACGGTATCGGTGCTCAAATATTAAAAGATTTAGGTTTACAAAGTTTACGATTATTAACGAATAACCCAAGAAAAATTGCTGGCTTACAAGGTTATGATTTAGAAGTAGTCGAGCGTGTACCGTTGCAAATGCCGGCAAAAGAAGAGAATAAATCGTATTTACAAACGAAAGTAAACAAATTAGGACACTTACTAAACTTATAATTAAAGGAGAGATTTATTATGGTATTCGAAGGTCATTTAGTTGGTACAGGATTAAAAGTTGGAGTTGTTGTTGGACGTTTTAACGAATTTATTACAAGTAAGTTACTTGGCGGCGCTTTAGACGGATTAAAGCGTCACGGTGTAGAAGAAAATGATATTGATGTTGCTTGGGTTCCTGGTGCATTTGAGATTCCTTTAATCGCTAAAAAGATGGCTAGTAGCGGAAAGTATGATGCTGTTATTACATTAGGTACTGTAATCCGAGGTGCTACAACTCACTACGATTACGTTTGTAATGAAGTAGCAAAAGGTGTTGCGTCATTATCACTACAAATGGACATCCCAGTTATTTTCGGCGTATTAACGACAGAAACAATTGAACAAGCGATTGAACGCGCAGGTACGAAAGCTGGTAATAAAGGATATGAATCAGCTGTTGCTGCAATTGAAATGGCTCACTTATCAAAACAATGGGCATAAAAAAAGAGGCTGCGGCCTCTTTTTATTTTTTTACCTTTTTTTGTACATCTTTTATTAATTCATTCATCGTTTTTCCTTCTGTTTTTATATGAAGAGCTTGTGCTGTTCTCCATACATTCTCTCTTTTTTTCGCTTCTTCTATAATAGTAATTTCTTTTCTAACTTCCTTTAAATCTTTTCCTTCCGTTTTCAATCCAAAATGTTCAGCTTTCGTTCGAAAGTGTTGTTCGATTCTTTGTTGCATCTCTTTTTGTTCAGGATTTTCAGCAGCCTTAACTGGATCAGAACTTATTGCTTTTATTAAAATTAAACAAGTCATAATCGCTAATATGTATTTGTACATGTAAAATCCTCCAACCCAATATAAATTACATATTTACTATGTACAACTAGGGCTTGGAAAATTCGTCCACAAAAATTCTTTTTTTCGTTCAAAAACCAATAGCATCAAGCGTTTACAACTATTTATTACATTTTATTTACAAAAAAAGCAAACCCTTTTACAAGTTTGCTTTTTCATCTATCCTATAATGCACATTCTTCAATCTCAAATCCTAAATCTGCAATCATACCCCAGTCCGCAGTCGGCTCTTGTCCAGCTGTCGTTAAGTAGTCCCCGACAAAAATAGAATTTGCTGCAAATAAACCGATTGGCTGTACAGAACGTAAATTGATTTCACGTCCTCCTGAAATACGAATTTCTTTTGTTGGGTTTACAAAACGCATCATTGCCAGTACTTTTAAACATTCTACTGGTTTTAACTCTTTTTGCCCTTCAAGAGGTGTCCCCTTTACAGCAACAAGGAAATTACAAGGGATAGAATCTGCATCTATACGTTGTAATTCAAATGCAATTTCAGCACGCTCTTCAATTGTTTCTCCCATGCCAAAAATCGCTCCAGAGCATGGTGAAATACCAGCTTGTTTTGCTTTTTGAACTGTATCAACACGATCATCGTACGTATGAGTTGAACAAATACTATCGTAATTATTTGCATGTGTATTTAAGTTGTGGTTATAACGATGCACGCCTGCTTCCGCTAAACGTCCTGCTTGATCTTCATTTAAGAAACCTAAACAACAACAAATCTTCAAGTCTGTCGTTTCACGAATTTCCTTAACTGCTCCAATTACGTGATTTACCTCTTTATCCGTCGGACGACGACCAGACGCTACAATACAATATGTACCTGCTTTACGGCGTATTGCTTCATGTGCCCCTTCTACAATCTTCTCCTGCGTTAACCATGCATATTTATCAATCGGTGCTTCTGAAATAATAGACTGTGAGCAATATCCACAATCTTCAGGACATAATCCAGATTTCGTATTAATAATCATATTCAATTTTACTTTCTTACCAAAATGATGATGGCGAATAATGTAAGCTGCATTCATAATTTCTAAAACTTCTGTATCATCAGCTTCTAATATCGCTATTGCATCTTCTTTCGTAATCATCTTCTCTTCCACTACGTCGTATGCTAGTTTTTTCCAATCCTTTTTTGTTTGCACTTGTTTCATTTCATCTCTTCCCCTCTTTTGTTATATGCATAAATAAAGCATGATACGTTGCCATTATCCCTTCATTTCCCGTGAAGTCTCTTTCGTATATGCGTAGCATCGCACGAAAGAGTGAGGGACTTTGACAATATGATCCTTCATTGCTATTAGTTGCTCCTACTTTTCGAATAGAATGCAGAAACTCCTTAACTTCTGTAAAACTCTCTATGTAACATGTTTCAGAAACATGCACCTCCCCTGTTTCTATCTTGCATATATGAAGCAACTGATCTTTTGAATAAAAACGTTGACCAATCGATGTTTCATTTTTTATATTTCTTTCTTCTTTCGCACGTTGGAACGAAGCATGCAATTCTTGAAATGTTTCATGTCCAAACGTTGAAAAGAGTAATATCCCATCTATAGACAAATGTTGAAATAAATTTCTTAACACTTGTTGTAAATTATTTAACCATTGAAATGTAGCATTTGAAATAATGACATCATATGATTCTTCTAATCGTAATCGCTCAATATCTTCACAGTGAAACGTTACATTTTTTACATTTTGTCTAGTTTGCGCAATCGCAATCATACTTTCAGCAAAATCAACTGCTGTAATATGTGCTTTCGGAAATAACTTTGATAATTGCTCTGTTACATAACCCGTCCCGCACCCCAGTTCTAAAATACGTATCGGTGCCGTTTCACTATATCGTTCCTTTAAGATTGAAAGTAATGAATGTGCCATCTTTTTTTGTACATTTGCATATCGATCGTAAGATACGGCTGCCCCATTAAACCGTTTTTGTAGTAACGTTTTGTTGATCATGTCGTATCCCCTCTACAAATTGAATTATCTCATTTGCGCAATATTCAAAATTCGTTACACATAATGCATGCCCTGCTTCACTTACTACTTTCAGCTCGCTGCTGCTATTCTCCGTCATACTACGTGCCGCAGACAATGGGCATATTACATCCTGTTCTCCGTGGATAAGTAGTATAGGTACTTTAATTTCTTTTAGTTCTTCTCTCATATCTGTTTCTATTAAATAATCCAAACCTAGTTGTAAAGACTGAATAGAATCACCTTTAAAATGTTCTACAATGTCCTCAAAGTTTTTGTTCTCTTTTAGCTCATCTTTCGTAAACATATTTTCATAAAACCGCTTGAGCGTATCTTCTTTCCTTCTCGCCAAATTCCTTTTCAGCCGTTCTACATGCAAAGCATTCCATCCATTACTATAGTCGCTCGTATTTGTAAATTTAGCGGTCCCACCAATTAATACGATACCTTTTGCCTCAATCTTTTTATAAGCTTCAACTGCTGTTAACGCTCCTAGTGACCATCCAACTAAAATTACGTTGTCGTTATGCGCTACATCTATAATTCGTTCTGTAAATTCACTTCGTTCTTTCACATTACGCCAATCTATGCATTCAACAGGATATCCTTTAAAATACGGAAGTACTAAATCCCAAATATTCTCTTCCATTCCCCATCCGGGGATAAAAATAATCTTTAGCTCGTTCATACGAAAATCTCCTCTTCTTTCGCAATGTGAATAATTCGGTCAATAGCCCATTTTAAATCAGCTATTGTATGTTGCGATGTAACTGCAAAGCGAATTCGAGAACTATGAACCGGCACAGTTGGCGGACGAATTGCAATGGCCGCAATCCCTGCCTCTTGCAACCTTTTACTAAATCGTAAAGCATGTTCATTTGAACCGACTACAATCGGTACAATATGAGTTGAACTATTCCCAATATCAAAACCAGCATCCCTTAATTTAGTTCTGAAGTATTCTCCGTTTGCTATAAGGTTCTCTCTTCTTTCGTTATCTTCTTTTACAATTTCAATTGCTTTTTGCACTGCTCCTAACGTACTTGGTGGTAAAGCCGTAGTAAAAATAAAGCTTCTCATCATATTTTGTAAATACTCTATATAAATTTCATCGCCTGTCAAATACGCACCATAACACCCTAAAGCCTTGCTAAACGTCCCCATATGTATATCAATTTTTTGAGCAAGTTTTTTTTCTATATGAGATAACCCAGCTCCGCCGATTCCATATATTCCACTCGCATGTGCTTCATCGACTATAATGATTGCCCCGTATTTCTCTTTCAGCTGTACTAAATCTCTCAAATACGCAGTATCACCATCCATACTAAAAACGGTATCTGTTACGATTAATTTCCTTTTTTCAGGCGAAGCCATTTTCAACAGCTTCTCTAAATGATCCAAATCATTATGACGATACCTTTTATGCTCTGCCCCGCTTAATATGATTCCATCAACAATACTTGCGTGATTTAACTTATCACTAAAAACAATATCGTGCCGAGAGGCTAAAGAAGATATGGCACCTATATTTGCCGTATACCCACTATTTACAATTAAAGCTCTTTTAGTACCTTTCCAGTCACATATGCTTCTCTCAACCTCTTCATATAATGGATGATTTCCTACAACGAGACGAGAGGCAGTCGCTCCAGTTCCATATCTTTTTGTACAGGCAATAGCAGCTTCTTTTAACCTTTCATCTCCAGCTAACCCTAAATAATTATTTGACGCTAAATTTAACATCCTTTTTTTATCTCGAATAAGCCAAGTCTCTTCTGCCTTCTCTGTTACATGCAAATCACGATACTGCCCTTGCTCATGTAATTGTTGTAATTTAGATTGAAGGTGCGCCCGCCAATTTTGATTCATTTTGGATAAACTCCTCTAATTTTGAAATCATAATATATTCTTTTGCAGATTCTAATACTTCTTCTTTCGTAAACTCACCTTCAAAGAATGGTAATAATCCTAAAACTGGTACCCCACTCAGCTCTTCAATCATTTCTTTATTTTCTTGCACTCTTTCCATTTCACATTCTTTGCAACCTGATAAAATGACACCCGCTACGGTTAAGCCATGCGCCTTTGCGTAAGCAATCGTTAACACTGTATGATTTACTGTTCCTAATGTAGGACGAGCTACTACAATAAGAGGCAACTGTAATTCTTTTGCAAAATCAATTACTAAAGCATCTTCTGTATATGGGACAGCAAGCCCACCTGCTCCTTCTACAAATAAGCTATTAAACTCTTTTAATAGTTCATTATAGTAATCAGTAATTTCTTTTAACTTTACTACTCTTCCAGCTCTTTTCATGGCAAGTCTCGGAGCAAGTGGTTCTTCAATAGAATAAGGGCAAATTTCATTTTCTTGTGTCGGTACACCTGATAATGCTTTTAACCTTGCTGCATCTCCCTCAGGGTTTGATGCAACATGCCCACTTTGTAACGGTTTATACACCCCTACGTTATATCCTAATTCTCTAAATACACCTGCTATAGCACCTGCAACTACTGTTTTTCCAACTTCAGTATCCGTTGCTGTTATGAAAAAACCACTCATTATTCTCCCTCCGTAACATCCGAGATTGCCTTATATAAAATGCGTAACATATCATCAATCTCTTCAAAAGTAGAAGCAAGTGGCGGCATAAATACAATCGTGTTACCTAGCGGTCGTAAAATCATACCCAGCTCTCTTGAGCGTTTACATACTTGAACACCGATCCTCTCTGTCCAGTCAAACGCTTCTTTCGTTTCCTTATTCTTCACAAGCTCAATACCAACCATTAATCCGCACTGACGAATATCACCTACATGTTTATACGCAAAGAGCTTTTCTAATTGCGCTGCCACATAATCCGTTTTACGTGCCACTTCTTCTATTAAATTTGTTTTTTCATATAGTTCTAGATTCGCGATTGCTACCGCACACCCTAACGGATTGCCTGTGTAGCTATGTCCATGAAAAAATGTTTTTTGTTCTTCATATTCTCCTAAGAAGGTATTATATATTTCATCTGTCGTTACCGTAACTGCAATTGGTAAATATCCACCTGTTAAACCTTTCCCAGCAGTTAAAATGTCTGGCGTCACATTTTCATGTTCACACGCAAACATTTTCCCTGTACGCCCAAATCCAGTCGCTACCTCATCTGTAATAAATAATACATTGTACTTAGTACATAAATCGCGCAGTCCTTTTAAATATCCTTTTGGCATTGTAATCATCCCGCCAGCACCTTGCATTAATGGCTCTACAATGATGGCAGCTACTTCTTCATGCTTTTCTTTCAACAATTCTTCCATTTCTTCTAAATGGCTTTTTACAATTTCCTCCTTATTATTTCCGTAAGGAGAACGATATGTATATGGATACGGCATTTTAATCGCATCAAATAAGAGCGAACTATACACTTGGTGAAACAAGTCTATTGCTCCTACCGAAACAGCTCCAATTGTATCACCGTGATATGCTTCTTTTAATGTAACGAATCTTTGTTTCTTTGGTTTCCCTTTATGCTGCCAATATTGGAAAGCCATCTTAATTGCAATTTCAACAGCCGTAGAACCTGAATCAGAATAGAATACCTTCTTCAATCCATCTGGTACAACCTCAATAATTTTTTCTGCTAATAAAATAGATGGAACGTTAGCAAGTCCTAACATAGTAGAATGAGCAATTTTATTTAATTGCTCACGAATTGCTTCATCTAATTCCGGTACTTGATGTCCGTGAACATTTAACCATATAGATGAAACACCATCCCAATATTCATTACCATTTACATCGTATAGCTTTCTTCCCTCTCCACGTTCAATAATGACAGGATCTTCTTCTAAATAATCTTTCATTTGTGTAAATGGGTGCCATACGTAAGCTTTATTTTTCTCTGCTAATTCTTCATATGTATAAGATGATTTTTCAATCGTTTTACTTTTTATTGTCACAATTGCCACCCCTAATGTTAACTTATTTATAAATATAGTTAACATTAAATCCGAATGACTGTCAATTATTTTAAAATCAAATAGTTCTTAAAAAAGAACAACTTATCATACGATAAGTTGTTCTACTTTCCATGCTGTATCTTTCCAATTTCTAAAATAATTTCTTCATCTTTTTTCCCCTCTGTATCAATTCCAAGTTGCTTAGCGTGCTCAATTAATAAATCATGACGCTTCTCAAACCTAGCGGTATTTACTTCTTTCGTAACCTCTTCTTTTGTTTTCCCCTCAGTAGAAACTCCTAGTTTCTCTGCTGCTTTTTCCATTGATTTCTTCTCTTCTATTTCTTTTACTTTCTTCACTTCTGACTGTTGTATTTGCTTTTGTTTCAACTGCTGTGATTCAGCCGCAAAAGCTGTGTAAATTCCAGCACTTCCGCCAACGACTAGTAAGATGGTAAAAAGAATTATTTTTTTCTTCACTCTTTCCTCCCCTTTCAAATTCATTATAACGTACAAAATTAGAGCTTTAAAACAATTATCCTTTATTTCCCTAAAAAAACATTTAATATTTTTATTGACATGTAAGATGAAAATATGATAAAAATTTAACTAACATCATATGAATCGGCGTTGATAGGATTTAGTAGTATTTCGATTTCTGATTTCAGAGAGCTGGTGGTCGGTGCGAACCAGTACAGAGCGAATTATGAATTACCCCCTGGAGCTTCTTTTACGAAACGTGAGGAGTAGTGAAAGACGGTTATAGACCGTTATGTCTAAAGAGTGGTGAAACGACACTGTTTCACAATTTAGGGTGGTACCGCGAATTTTTCGTCCCTGCATATATTGCAGGGGCGTTTTTTATTTTATAAGCGCATATCATATGACCCTTTATTTTGTGATACATTCATTTCACAAGCTAGGGTGGTACCGCGATTTCTTCGTCCCTGCATAATTATATGCAGGGACGTTTTTTTATCCAATCATTTCCGCATCATATAGAAGAACTAACAATTACCGGTAATTTGTCACAAAATTCTAAATTTTAGAAGGAAATATACAATATTGGCGAATTTTATATAAAAAAGAGCTATTTCACATTACTTAGGAGGGGAAAACAATGGTTTCAAAAATTGAGTCTGTTCTTTTAACAATTTTTATCTTTTTCTGTATTGGTTTTAGTGTTATTCAATTAGAAGTTTCACCACACATCCCAATTTTATTTGGTATCGTTCTTTTATTAGCATTTGGATTCTTAAAGAAAATCTCTTGGTCTACTATGGAGAAAGGGATGATTAGTAGTATTTCAGCTGGTATTCCATCTATATTTATTTTCTTACTTGTAGGTGTATTAATTAGCGTTTGGATCGCAGCTGGAACTATTCCGACTTTAATGGTATACGGCTTCCAACTTGTATCTCCAAAAATTTTCGTTCCAACTGTTTTTGTTGTTTGTGCAATTGTTGGAACGAGTATCGGTAGTGCTTTTACAACTGCTGCAACTGTAGGACTTGCCTTTATGGGAATGGGTACTGCCCTTGGATACGATCCAGCTCTTATTGCTGGTGCAATTATTTCTGGTGCATTCTTCGGAGATAAAATGTCTCCTTTATCTGATACAACAAACTTAGCGCCTGCTGTAACGGGTGTAGATTTATTTGAACATATTCGTAACATGCTTTGGACAACAGTTCCAGCTTTCATTATTGCTTTTATCGCATTTTTCATTTTAGGAAGCGGATCTGGTGGAAACGTTGATTTCTCAGCATTTATTAACACACTAGAAAAAAATGCAACGATTTCTATCGTTACACTGATTCCTATTTTATTACTGTTCCTATTCGCATTTAAAAAGGTACCCGCAGTTCCAACATTACTTGCAGGAATTGTGGTAGGGATTATTATTCTCTTTATTTTTAAACCTAGCACTTCTTTAGCTGATTTAATAAAAATTATGCAAGACGGTTACGTTTCTAAAACTGGTATCAAAGACATTGACAGCTTATTATCTCGCGGTGGCCTGCAAAGTATGATGATGTCAATTGCTCTTATTTTCCTAGCTCTTTGTATGGGAGGATTATTACAAGGAATGGGTATTATAGCGCAGCTGATGAATATTATCTCTAGCTTCGTAAAAACTAGTACACGCTTAATTATTTCTACTGCTTCAACTGCAATTGGTGTAAACTTCTTACTTGGTGAGCAGTACTTATCCATCGTTTTAACAGGACAAGCATTTGCTAATAAATACGATGAAGTCGGTTTAGAACGTCGTAATTTATCACGAGTATTAGAAGATGCTGGTACAGTAATTAACCCACTCGTACCATGGGGTGTCAGTGGCGTATTCTTAACAAACGTTCTTAGCGTTCCAACATTCGATTACCTGCCATACGCAATCTTCTGTTTAGCTTGTCCAGTCGTAACCATTATCGTCGGCTTTACTGGATTCGGTCTTTCATGGAAAAAAGAAAAAGCAGTACCAGTTTCATAATATAACAAAAAGGATTACCAAATCGGTAATCCTTTTTATATTTCTCGACTATCTATTCGCTTTCTTTCTTCTAAATAACATAAGTAATCCCGCTCCAACAAACGCAAGACCAGCTCCAATTGTAGAAGCAATACTTGCACCTGTTTTCGGTAAATCACGTTCATCTTTTTCAGCTTCTTTATTTTCACTTACAGTTGTTGTTTCTTTTGTATTTTGATCATCTGTTGTAGTTTGTCCAGATCCAGTAGTGTTTCCATCTTGCTTTGGTTCATTACCATTATTACCTTCTTCTGTTGGTGGTGTTGGTTTTTCTTCATTACCTGTTGGCGGTGTTGTTGGGTTTTCTCCATCACCTTTTGGTGGTGTTGTTGGATTTCCTTCACCAGTTTCTTTATCATCATTCTTCTTCGTTATATCAATTGCATATTTAGCAAATTCATTTTCAGATGGTCCAACATATGAAATCTTTCCATCTGCCTTTATATACTTTTGTGCATTTGGTGAAGAATCAAATGTTGTATTTAATTTATCTGCAACAATCGGTTTAAACGTCCAATTTTGATCAGCTGCTGGATTAATAACTGGTGTTTCTTGCATATACTTCACAATAATTTGACGTGTTTCATCTTGCGATTGGTAAATAACTTCTCCTTTACTTACACCAGGGAACGTTTTACTGCTACCGCGATAATTATTTGTAGCAACGATGAACTTTTGATCATCAGCTACTGGCTTACCTTCATATGTCATATTTACAATACGATTCGTATTTGCATTTACAACTTTTCCATCTTTATCGTATTTCGCCGGTTGTGTTACATCAATTTCGTATTTTAAGCCATCTAAAATATCGAAGTTATATGTAGGATAGCCTATATTTACTAACGGCTGTTCTTCTGTTTTCTTTGGATCAATTTGATTAAACTGACCTGCAGACATTTCAAGCCATTCTTTCACTTGTGCCCCATTTACTTTTACAGCATATAACGTATTTGGATATACGTATAAATCTGCAACGTTTTTAATCGCTAACGTTCCAGCTGGAATATCAGTATAATATGTTGCACCGTTTCGGCCACCTGCTTTAAATGGTGCACCTGCAGATAAAACCGGAATATCTTTAATCTTTTCATACTCTGGTTTTTTAAGTTCTTGTTCTACATACCATTTTTGCGCATTTGTCACAATTTGTACGGAAGGATCATCTTGTACTAATGAAAAATAACTATTAATTGGTGCAGTTGTTTTACCTACAGCTGTATTCACATAATCGATTGTCGCTTGATGATCATCTTTAATTTCATTAACTAGTTTTTGATCAGATTCTACTAATGGATTACCTTTACTATCAGCAATCGGACGAAGTTGCGGCTTAGACTGATCTTTTTGCACTTCCCATTTTCCGTTTACCTTTTTCAATTGCATATCAATAATACCTAAGTTACTACCAAAAACACCAGGCATTACAACTGGAACACCATTAAATACATCCTTCACTTCGGTATGTGAATGTCCCATTAATACTGCATCTACGCCAGGAACTTGTGTTGCTAAATAAAACGATGCATTTTCCATTCCTTCGTTGTATCCACTCTTATCAACACCTGAATGCGCTAGTGCAACTATAATATCCGCACCTTGCGCCTTCATTTCCGGAACTAATTTTTTCGCTGTTTGCACAATATCTTTTGCCTTTACTTTTCCTTCTAAATTCGCTTTATCCCAATTCATAATTTGTGGTGGAACAAATCCCATTACACCAATTTTCACTATTTGTTTTTGGCCTGCTTCATCCACTACTTCTTTCTCTAAAATATGATATGGTCTATCAAAGTAATGCTCGTCATTCTCATCATTACCATCATGGTCATCTATATAGACATTCGAGTTAATAACCGGGAAATCCGTTTTTTCAATCACTTTGTTTAGGTAATCTAAACCGTAGTTAAATTCATGATTCCCAAGAGAGATGACGTCATACTTCATTAAATTCATTAAACGATATAATGGATGTGTATAACTAGGATCCACACGATTCTTCGGATCTTTTATTTTATTCGCTACATAATCTCCAAGCGGTGTCCCTTGTAATGCATCCCCATCATCAAATAGGACAGAGTTTTTCGCTTCTTCACGTGCTTTATTAACAAGTGTTGCCGTTTGTACGAGACCTACTTTATTATCTGTTTTCGTTTGATAATAATCGTAATTCATTAAGTTAACGTGAATATCTGATGTTTCTAGAATTCGTAAGTTAACTGTACTCTCCCCAGTGTTCTCATCTGCATGAGCTGTTGCTGGCATTACTTGCGGTGCTATAACACCAATCGCAAGAGTTGCTCCAGCTAGCATTTTTTTTGACTTTTTCACAAAAAATCCCCCTTATACAATTACCAGAAATAATGAAATGAATCCCTATCTGTCTCTAACCACATACCTTTTTTCTTCTATTAGAGACACAATTTTCATTTCACCCTGCGCTAACGAGTAGTCCCCTTAAACGCCCGATTGATGATGACTAACAATTAATAGGAAATAAAGCTCCCACTAATTAAAGTTTCACCTTATCTGACATTATCATATATAAAGTTCTTTCCTATCGTCAATATTTTTTG
This sequence comes from Bacillus cereus group sp. MYBK216-1, assembly GCF_051916495.1. Lineage (NCBI taxonomy): Bacteria > Bacillati > Bacillota > Bacilli > Caryophanales > Bacillaceae > Bacillus > Bacillus cereus group sp. MYBK216-1. The sequence goes on along the minus strand of NZ_JBQAGT010000004.1, from coordinate 275,358 downwards.
ACAAACTTCAACAAATTTTCTGTAAAGTTATTATAAACTTTTCATAAACATATAATATGCCCTTACATTGCTAATACTGCTGAATATGATACAATTACCAATTACAAGGAGGATGAATTTATGAAAAAAGTCATCTTAACAATTGTTTGTCTCCTCCTTCTGATCATTTCTTATTCTTATTTTGAAAAGAACGACGAGACAAAACAAAATGAATCTGAAGAAAAAACAGAAAAAACATCTGCTCCAAATTGGATTGATAAGCAAACAAACGAATCTTTTTATCATCTTGTATTAGGTGATTCACTCGCTAAAGGATATGGATCGACACAAGGTGGGTTTGCTGAATTAGCTTCTAAGCAAATAGAAGCACAAATTCACAAACCAATTACAGTAGAAAACCTTGGGGTAAACGGTCTTACAACAGATCGTCTCGCAAAAAAAGTTCAATCAGAAGATGTAAAGGAAAAAATTAGAGCAGCAAATATAATTACAATTAATATTGGAGGAAATAATTTATTTCGTTTAAATCGTGATGTTGGTGTTATAGATGGTATAAAAATGTTAAATAAAGAAAAAGCCCATTTTGAAGCGGATATAAAAAGTATTGTAAAGACAGTTCGAGATCAAAATCCTGACGCTTTACTCATTCTCTCAGAACTCTATAATCCGTTACAACTCGATGACTCCATCGCAAGTTATGCAGATATGTTTTTAGATGGCTGGAATGAATCTGTTTATTCCATTTCCAAAGCAAATCAACCATCTATCGTTTTACCAATTCGCAAATTAATATCGAATGATAAAAAAGAGTTATTATTTGACCAAGTACACCCAAATGATAACGGCTATGCGATTATTGCCAATACATTTACAAAGCAAGTGTTATCCTACAAATATTAAAGCGACCATGAAACAATTCTATTTTTATAACATGTCTTTTTTGTTACAATGATAGTGGAAGGGGGCCTTTATATGGAATCACGCGAGTGGGAACGTATTGTTGATCATCTTCTTTCGCTAGTGCCTCTTTTTTATCGCAAATTTATGCTTCCTGGAGAATTTTCTTCTCAAAGACATATGCCGCCATCACATACACAAGTATTACTGCTTTTGCATGAAAACGGCACATTAGCAGTTTCCGAAATCGGCAAGCGGCTAGCGATTTCACGGCCTAACATGACACCTCTATTAAACAAACTTATTCAAGAAGAACTAATAGAGCGTCATTATAGCGAAAAAGATCGACGGGTCATTTTAATTTCTCTAACAGCTGAAGGGAAATTATTAGTAAATCAGTATCAGCAATTCATTTTAGACAAACTAAAAGAAAATTTCCAAACATTATCTGAGGAAGAGCGCGAAAAGCTCATTCATTCTCTTCAAACCATTCAAAATTTAATTTTGAAAACAAACGTATAAAGCTGCTTCTAAATAGAAGCAGCTTTATGATTCGTAATAGTTACCATAGTATACATTGGAATATGGCCATGTTGTTAAATATGGTTTTTTTTCCTGCGTAGGCTGTTGTGTTGGTAATTGTGGTATTTGTGATAATTGCTGTAATTGTTGTTGCCGATATAATTCGTATTGTCTACTCGTATCATAAACCGGATAATAACTTACATATGGATATACTTGAGGTACGTAATAATAATACATTATCCTCTCCTCCTTTTTCTTAAACATATTCAAAGGAGAAAATGAATGTGACATTGTTTATAATTGTACAAGTGGTTCTCTCACTCGTTTCTTCCTTTTCTTCAAACGTAACTTACGGTTCTTTTCGTATAAATAATGCACAACGAAATATGAAATGAGACCAAACCCAACTCCTAAAATCGTCATTCCAATTAATACATACACTTCACTTTGTAATAAGCTCTTTAATATCGTAAAAATGTGACTTGAAAACAAGTCCGATATCGTAAATGGTTCATGTTGAATTTTCTGTACATGAAATGGATAAATCATTTTTCCTAGCGCATACGCAAGCGGAAATAAAAATACTGGGAGAAACGATATTTTCCCAATAATATTGCCAATAACTGCCGCAGGAAAAGATCCCTTTGCTAACCTGACGATTGGATAAAATATTACATATACGAGCGATGCCGTATAAATGACTAACATTTCTAAGCCGAATCCTATAGCAAACCCTAACGATACTTTCTTTGCGCCTTCTGGCGATCGAAGCAACTTATAATATTGAAACTTTAATATTCTCCACATCCGCTGAAAAAACGAATATGTTTTCTTAGTTGTTTTCACCCTCATCATCTCTTTAACTATATTTTTATATGTAGTATGTCCTTACACACTCTGAACAACAAATTTAGTTTTCTCTTTTATTATAAATGATATCAAAATGGTTAACCAAATATACATCCAACATTTTAATATAAAAAAACCTCCCTTTTAGGAAGGCTCTTCTACATTTTTAAATAAACTCACTAATAACGCTTTTTGAGCATGCAATCGATTACCAGCTTGCTCAAAGACGATAGACTGTGGTCCATCTATAATTTCTCCTGTTACTTCTTCTTCACGATGGGCAGGTAAACAGTGTAAGAAACGATATGTTTGCTTCGCATGCTTAACAAGTTCGTCATTGATTTGGTAAGGTTGAAATAAAGTATATTTCTCTTTTTCGCCCTCTTGCCCCATGCTCATCCAAACGTCAGTATAAATGAAATCTGCTTCATTCACCGCTAATTCAGGATCATGCAAAACTTCAATTTCAGCTCCTGTTTCCTTGGCAATCGCTAACGCTTTTTTTACAATCTCTTCATTCGGTTCATATCCTACAGGCGTTGCAACAGTCATATGCATTCCGACTTTTGCACTCGCTAGCAACAATGAATGACATACATTATTTCCGTCACCTACGTAAGCCAATTTTATTCCTTTAAATGTATTTGTTTCTTCATATATCGTCATGAGGTCTGCCAATGCTTGACAAGGATGATGATCATCCGTTAAACCGTTAATAACAGGAATACTCGATTCTTTTGCAAGCTCTTCTACATCCGCGTGTGAAAATGTACGTATCATGATCCCGTCAATATACTGTGATAATACTTTCGCAGTATCTGAAACGGTTTCTCCTCTTCCCATTTGCATCTCTTTCCCACTTAAAAACATACCATGTCCCCCGAGTTGTACCATTCCCGCTTCAAAAGATACACGAGTACGAGTTGAATGCTTATCAAAAATAAGCCCTAATATTTTGCCTTGTAATAAAGGCTCTTGCTTATTCTTTTTTAAATATATAGCGAACTCAATTAATGAAATGATTTCTTCTTGCGTCAATTCTTCTAATGTTAAAAGATCTTTCGTATTTAATTTTGGTACTTGTACAGTTGACATGAAACTTCCCCCTTATATAATTGATACGTTTTTTGTAAAAACTACTTTTTTTATTATATATACTGCCTGTTCTAACTCTTCATTCGTGACAATGAGTGGCGGTAATAGTCTTATAACATTAGGCCCTGCTTGTAATACGAGAAGTCCTTCGTTTTCTAGTTGCTCTATAAAACTTGCAACTTCATGCTTACACTCAATCCCAATCATAAGCCCTTTACCACGTATATTTTGAATACATTCGACATGCTGTAATTCCTCTTGCAACTTCTGTAATACGTACTCGCCCTTTTCCTTTACTTCTTTTAAAAACGATGGTTTCTTAGTTATTTGCAATACTTCTTTCGCTGCAGCCATTGCAATATAATTTCCACCAAACGTTGAACCGTGTGATCCTGCAGGAAACGATGTTCCAAGTTCTTTCCGGCCAATCATTGCTCCGACAGGAATCCCATTCCCAAGTGCCTTTGCAACGGTAACGATATCAGGCTCTATTCGCACTTGTTCATAAGCGAATAGTGTTCCAGTTCTTCCTATCCCCGTTTGAACTTCGTCTATAATAAATAAGGAACCGAACTTATTACATAATGTTTCAATCTCTTTCAAAAAAGATAGATCAGCAGGTATCACTCCTCCCTCTCCTTGAACAACTTCTACCATTACCGCCGCAACTTCTTCATTCATTACTTCCTCTAATGCTTTAATATCGTTAAAAGGGATATGTAAAAAAGATGGAAGTAATGGACCAAATCCTTCTTTTACCTTATCTTGGCCCGTTGCACTCATCGTTCCAAATGTTCTACCGTGAAAAGACTGCTGGCATGTTACGACGAGAGATTTTCCAGTATGCTTACGTGCTAACTTTAAAGCCGCTTCATTTGCCTCTGCCCCACTATTACAGAAAAACACATAATCTAATGCTCTATTTTCTGTTAATAATGACGCAACTTCTTCTTGTAAGCTGTTTGTAAACAGGTTAGATATATGCCATATATCATCAAGTTGCTCTTGTACACTTTTGAAAACAGTAGGGTGACAATGTCCTAAATTACATACGCCAATTCCTGATGTAAAATCTAAATATTGCTTACCTTTATTATCAATAACTTTCGTTCCAGTTCCCTTTACAAACTCAATAGTTCTTCTGCCATACGTTTGAAAAAGATGACTCGTCATACAATACTCACACCTTTCGTTACCGTCGTTCCAATACACTCTCCCGTAACCTCAGTAAAATCTTTTGTACCATTCACAATACTTATCTTTTGCACTCCCATTTTTAATGATGCTAGTGCCGCCTGTACTTTCGGAATCATCCCACCTGTAATAACACCTGTTTCTATAAAAGTAGCAATTTCAGATTCATCCGTTTCCTTTACCAAATTCCCTTCATGTAATATTCCATCTACATCCGTAATAAAAACAAGCTCTTTTGCCCCTAACGCGGCCGCAATCCCAGCTGCAGCATTGTCCGCATTTATGTTATAAATTTCATTACCATTTACCCCGATTGGAGCAATAACAGGAATATAATTCATATTCATTACCCCTTTTAGTAAGGACGTTTCGACATAACTTACTTCTCCCACATATCCTATCTCCTCGTTGACAGGTTGAATTTGAAGTAAATTGCCGTCACACCCTGAACAACCTACCGCAAGTAAATTGTGCTTTTGTAAATTCATTACGAGTTTTTTATTCGTACTTCCGCATAGCACCATTTGAACAATATCCATAACTTCTTTTGGTGTTACGCGTAATCCATCTCTTTTTTCTACGTTGATGTTACAATCTTTTAATTTGGCATCAATTTCTGGCCCACCACCATGGACAATCACTACTTTATACTTCTGCTGTAATTTCTTTATACAATCAAAAAACACATCATTTAATTGATCCAACATACTACCGCCGCATTTCACTACAATATAATCGCTCATCTTCCCTCTCCTTATGTACGATAACAAGCGTTTATTTTCACATATTCATAGCTTAAGTCACAGCCCCAAGCTGATCCTGTCTCTTCTCCTAAATGTAAATACACATCAATCATAATTTCATGTTCTTTTAATTTCATTTCCATTTCCTCTTCAGAAAACATTTGAGGTTCACTATTTTTCAGCACCGTAATAGATTGAAGAGTAATATCAATTGTATTTGGGTTAATCGTGACTTCACTTTGTCCAATACTGCTAATAATTCGCCCCCAGTTTGGGTCTTCACCATGTATTGCTGTTTTCACAAGACTCGAACCGACTATTTTCTTTGCAATTTTCTTTGCCTCTTCATTCGTTCGAGCTCCTAACACATTTACTTCTATTAACTTCGTAGCGCCCTCACCATCTTGTGCGATTTTTTTCGCTAAATCTTCACATACCTTCTGTAAAGCAAATACGAAAGTTTCCCAATCTGCATGTTCCATATTGATTGGTTTCGTTTCTGATAATCCACTTGCCATAACGATGACCATGTCATTCGTAGAAGTATCTCCATCTACCGTAATTTGATTAAATGTACGATTCGTTATTTGTGATAATGCTGTTTGCAATTCTTCATGTTCTATATTGGCATCTGTCGTAATAAAACTAAGCATCGTTGCCATATTCGGATGAATCATCCCTGAACCTTTTGCAACACCAGCAATCGCCACTTTCTTCCCATCAATAATCATTTCATAGCAAGTTTCTTTCGTTATAAGATCCGTCGTTAAAATTGCTTCCGAAAAAGAATATGATTCACTTTCTTCCTTCGTCGGTATAAGAGTTGCAACTCCCTTTCGGATTATATCCATCGGCAGCGGAACACCAATTACACCTGTTGAGGCTATTGCAACGTAGTTTTCTTTCATCCCAAAATGTTCTGCCCCTAATGCGCGCATCTCGTAAGCATCTTGCAATCCTTTCATTCCTGTACAAGCATTTGCATTTCCACTATTAACGATAATAGCTTGTAATTTCCCCTCAGCCGTTATACTATCCTTCGTTACTTGCAAGGGGGCTGCTTGTATTTGATTCGTTGTATACACAGCGGCACATGATGCTGGTACATCACAAACGATGGCACCTAAATCCTTTTTCTCCTTTTTCAAACCATTTGCAGTACCAATTGCCGAAAAGCCTTTCGGCGTTACAATTGAACCATTTTCTAATTTTGTAATAGACGCTACTTTAATCATCATGTCCCCCTTATGGATAAAGCGGCATATGTTGTAAACCTGTTGTCTCTTCTAGTCCCGCTATTATGTTTGCATTTTGCATCGCTTGCCCAGCCGCGCCTTTCATCATATTGTCTATAACAGAAACGACCGTAACTCTTTCTGTTCTTTCATCGTAAGCTATGCCAATATCACAATAATTTGAGCCTCTCACTTCCTTTGGACTTGGAAATTTGCCTTGCGTACAAATTCGGATGAAAGGCGATTGTTCATACGTTTCTTCATACAATTTTTGAAGTTGCTTTATTTCCATCTTTTGTTTTACTTTTGCATAAAGTGTAATCATGATTCCTCGTGATATCGGTATTAAATGTGTGCTAAATGTAATTGGCTGTAATTCACTATTCCATTCTGTAAGCATTTGCTCAATCTCTGGAACGTGCTGATGCTGGTTTACTTTATAGATATGTAAGTTATCGTATAGCTCAGGAAAATGAGTCATTGTTGTTGGTGTTTTTCCTGCTCCTGATACCCCTGATTTCGCATCAATAATAATCGAATCTTCTTCAATCATGCCGCTACGTACTAACGGCGCTATCGCTAGCAATGTGGCTGTAGCAAAACATCCTGGGTTTGCAATTAAATTTGCATTTTGAATCTCAGACCTTTTCCATTCACTTAACCCATACACTGCTTTTCTAAGAATTTCTTCTTTCGCTGCTGGCCTTTTATACCACAGTTCATATGACGAAGGATCTATCATACGAAAGTCTCCAGATAGGTCAATTACTTTTAAACCTTCTGCTAATAACTTGGGAGTTAACTTCGCCGATACTCCTGCTGGTGTTGCTAGAAATACAATTTCTGCTTCTTTCCCTATTGTCTCCACATCAATTTCTTGTAACGTATGAACGAGAACATTTCGAAGGTGTGGATATACATTTGTTATACACTCACCAACTTGTGAAAAAGAATGAAGAGATGCTATAGAAAAATATGGATGTTGTTCTAATAAACGAATTAACTCAATGCCCCCATATCCAGTGGCTCCAATAATTGCGACTTTCATAAGTTCCTCCTCATATTGATTCTTTAAATTAAGTATGATTATAATATTGTATATTTATAGAGTCAATTAAATATTTATAAATTTTTAAAACTAAAAAAACTTAATTTTACTAGAAAAACAATATGCACAACCGAATTTTTATACACAAATAGTGCATGGTAGTTTTTTTATTTCACTTCAAGTACAATAAAACAATACATACGTACATACAGGCGGGAAAAAATATGAACGAAAAATTAATTGAGAAAATGATTATAAAAAGTTTTCAACAATATCAATGCAGTCCAATATCAAAAGAAGATCGGGAAATGCTAGTGAAACATATTCAAACGGTGACTCATTCAAATATTGAAATTGATTTATACGAGGAGATTGAGGATATTGTTTATGATTATGTGACTGGAAAACAATAAAAAATAGGAGATTTCCATGTGGAAATCTCCTATTTTTTACTTAATGATTTACCTGCTACACGTTCAAATAAACCTGGGAATAAAGCATAAAGTTTCGGGCCAATTCCCATCCACTTCGGTAAGTTTACTTCACGTTTTTTCGTGTGCATCGACTTTACGATTTGTTCTGCTACGTATGTTGGTTTTAACATGTAACGTCCCATATTCTTTACATATGTACCAGATTGATCCGCTATTTCAAAAAAGTTTGTATCTATCGGACCTGGATTAATTGCTGTAACATAAATATGTGTATTCGCTAATTCCATGCGTAAACTATTCGTAAAACCTAATACAGCATGTTTCGTTGCTGCATAAGCACTCGATTTCGGAGTTGCAATTTTTCCAGCAAGTGAAGCAATATTAATAATATGTCCTTCGTTCTTGTTTACCATATAAGGTAGTACCGCTTTCGTACATGCTACTAATCCAAATACATTTACTTGGAACATATCTTTTACTTCATCCATTGACGCATCTTCAAACGTTTTAAAAATACCAAATCCCGCGTTGTTTACTAATATATCAATACGTCCTACTTCTTGTAATACCTTTGAAAAAACAGACTGTACTTCTATCTCTTCACTTACATCTAATACATAATAATAGCAAGGCGTATTATAAGTTTCTTTAATTTTGTCTACTAACGCTTGTAGTTTCTCTTCTGTTCGAGCCATTAATACGGGAGTCGCTCCCTGTGCTGCAACTTGCATTGCAACTTGCTCACCAATCCCACTAGAAGCACCTGTAATGACGATTACTTTATTTTGTAAACGTCCTGTCATTGCTGTCACCTACTTTGCATAATAAATCAATCGTTGCGATGACTCATCAATCATCACTTGTTGATTATATGCTAAATAGTCCAATTGTCCAACCGTTTCTGAAATAGTAAGTGGTAACTGTTCTTTATATAATACCGGAAATAGTTTTACACATACTTCAAATGCTGTCATTGGTTTTTCCTTTAATAACTCAAGCACTTTAAAAGCACGTGTTTCTTGCTTTTGTAATCTCGTTTCAATAAGTTGTTTCACATTTAGAACATCTTCCCCATGCCCTGATAAAATGCGTGAAATATTCATTTCGCTTAAACGCTGTAATGTTTGATTATATTGTAGTAATGGGCGTGCCCGCTCTGTTTGCCCTTCATATGGCGGTTCTAGTATTGGATTCGAAGAAATATGACTAATGAGAGCATCTCCACCAATTAATATTCCATCAGATTCTCTATATAAAGAAATATGAGTAGAAGCATGACCTGGTGTTTCAAGTACTATAAATCCAGGCAAAGAATCAATACGATCTCCTTCTCTGACAGTATGCGTTAACGATCTATTACAAGAATATTTAAGTGTCCTCGTCGTCAATAACGACTCGTCTTTCAAAAATGCTGCTGGCACACCAAACTGTAAGGCCGTCTCTCTAAAAAATTCATGATACCGCTTTAAAAATTCTGGATTTTGTGTAATCCAAGGCTCATTCCAAGGATGTCCAATAATATTCGTCTTCTCAGAAAATATATTTAAAAGTCCACAATGATCTGCATGATGATGCGTAATGACTACTGTTTCAATTTCTTCTATCGTATGCCCTAATGCACCTAATTGACTTTCTAACGCATTCCTTGCCTCTTCTGTATTCGTCCCTGTATCAATTAATGTTAATGTCTCCCCCTCAACTAAAAACACATTCACAGTTTCCACTGCAAATGGTACAGGAATCTCCATTCGGTGAATCGCCGTCATGCTTAGCCCCCCTGTCTCTTTCCGGTTCAAAAATGAATACTTCTTCAGTTTACAACTTCTATATATATTTGTCATTATTTTCAGACAAAAAGAGGTGTTTCCTATAAAAAAACGAATGTATGTACATTTATAAGAATTTCTAACCAAAATTAAAGGAGGAACATCATGTCTATTCAAAACATTTCCTTTCTCGGTGCAGGCTCTATTGCCGAAGCTATTATTGGTGGCTTGTTACATGCAAATGTCGTTAAAGGTGAACAAATTACTGTAAGTAATCGTTCTAACGAGACAAGATTACAAGAGCTACATAAAAAATACGGTGTCAAAGGTACTCATAATAAAAAAGAATTACTTACTGATGCAAATATTCTTTTTCTAGCAATGAAACCAAAGGATGTTGCAGAGGCGCTTACCCCTTTTAAAGAATACATAAATAATAACGTGCTTATTATTTCATTACTAGCAGGTGTTTCTACTGACTCAATTAGAAAACTACTTCAAAAAGACATTCCAATTATTCGTGCAATGCCAAATACATCCGCAGCCATTTTAAAATCAGCTACCGCTATCTCCCCTTCAAAACATGCAACAGCGGAGCATATTCGCACTGCAACATCTTTATTTGAAACGATTGGTCTCGTCTCTGTTGTAGAGGAAGAAGATATGCATGCTGTCACTGCATTATCCGGAAGTGGACCTGCTTATATTTATTACGTAGTGGAAGCTATGGAAGAAGCTGCAAAAAATATTGGTTTAAAAGAAGATGTTGCAAAATCACTTATTCTTCAAACGATGATTGGTGCTGCTGAAATGCTAAAAGCAAGTGACAAACACCCTTCTATTTTGCGAAAGGAAATTACTTCTCCTGGTGGAACTACCGAAGCAGGTATTGAAGTATTACAAGAACATAAATTTCAACAAGCACTTATTTCTTGTATTACACAGGCAACGAAACGATCACATAACCTTGGAAAAACATTAGAACAACTAACAAAAGAAAAATAGAAAAAGGAGCTCAAGTTTATTTGAGCTCCTTTTTCTATAATTACACTTAGTTATTGTTCTTCCCAAAAATCTCTTCTTGCAGGCGACGACCAGTTGGCGTTGCTGCAAGTCCACCTTCTGCTGTTTCACGAAGTGCTACTGGCATCGTTTGTCCGATTCTAAACATTGCCTCAATTACTTCATCACATGGAATTGTACTCGTTACACCAGCTAATGCTAAATCTGCTGAAATCATCGCATTTGCAGCTCCTGCTGCATTACGTTTTACACAAGGTACTTCTACAAGTCCTGCAACAGGATCACACACTAAACCAAGCATGTTCTTTAATGAAATTGCCATCGCTGTAGCTGCTTGATCTTGTGTTCCACCAGCCATCTCAACTGCAGCTGCAGCCGCCATTCCACTTGCTGAACCAACTTCAGCTTGGCATCCTCCCGCTGCACCAGAAATACAAGCGTTATTCGCAACAACCATACCGAAAGCTCCTGCTGTAAATAAGAATTCAATCATTTCTTCACGTGTAGGCTGCAATTTTTCTCTTAGTGCAAATAGTACACCTGGCACTGTTCCAGCAGACCCTGCTGTTGGTGTTGCACAAATAATTCCCATCGCCGCGTTTACTTCATTTGTTGCAACAGCTTTGCTTACTGCGTCCAAAATCGTATCTCCTGATAAGCCTTTTCCGCTCTTCATATACGCTTGAACTTTTACAGCATCTCCACCAGTTAAACCAGTTGGTGATTTCACGCCGCGAATACCACGTTCTACTGCTTGCTCCATCACTACTAAGTTCTTTTCCATACCAGCAATTACTTCTTCACGTGAAATACTTCTTGTTTCCATTTCACATTGAATCATAATTTCTGCGATTTTTACATTTTGTTCTTTAGCTTGCGCCACTAGTTCCGCTGCGTTCCGAAACATGGTGTGTCCCCCCTGCAATTATTCCATAATAGTTACTTGACAAATATTTTGTTGCGCTTTTATTTCTTCAATTACTTCATCTGCTAATAATTCATCTGTTTCAATGACCATAAGTGCTCTTCTTCCTTTTTCTTTACGAGAAACACTCATTGTACTGATGTTAATCTCATGTTTCGCAAGGATTGAAGCTACCGCTGCAATAGCACCGAAGCGATCGTTATTTACAATAAGTAGTGCTGGGCTCGTGCCTGATAATTGAAGATCGAATCCGTTTAATTCTACAACTTCAATTTTACCGCCACCAATTGAGCAAGCAACAACTTCAATTTCATCTTCACCTTTATACAAACGAATTCTCGCTGTATTTGGGTGAGGTGCATTGGCATCTTCTTCAATGAATTCCACTTCAATTTCGCGCTCTTTTGCTATTTCTAGCGCCTCTGGAATACGTAAGTCATCTGTTTCAAATCCTAATATTCCACCGATTAGTGCTACATCCGTACCATGCCCTCGATACGTCTTTGCAAATGATCCATATAACGAAATGCTTACTCTTTCTGGTTCATGACGAAACAGCTGGCGAGCAACTTGCCCCATTCTTGCTGCGCCTGCTGTATGTGAACTTGATGGTCCAATCATAACAGGACCGATAATATCAAATACTGAGCGATACTTCATCATAACTCCCCCTAAACCTCTATGAAAAAAATTTATTCTACTATTCTATTAAGCTGCTACATCTGTCGCTTTTCCAGTTGTACCACGAATTTGTTCTGCTGTACGAATTGGATAGTTTTGAATAAAAGTAATCCAATATAATCTGAAATAATACCAGTTATCATAATACATAAGAATCTTAGTATTATTTTTATAAAAAAATGATATAAGATAATCCACAATAAAGTCTGGTAGCAATCCAAAGTTTAACACAGAAGCCATTGGAAGCATAGCATAAACAAGTGATATAACCATTGCTAATGCAACTAAATTTGCACCCGCTATTCCGCCTATACTACCTGCTGATGTTCTGAACTCTTTTAAAGAGTGGTGTACCAATTAAATCTCCACCACCTTATTAATAAAAAGCTTCTACTAAGGAACTCGCAATAGATACACTTGCTAATCATATCGTTTAGATAAAAAGTGAAAAAGACTTATGACAAATAATAGTAATATCTTTCCTATTATAATTCTCGTGTTACTCTCTCATGATTTAGTCAACTTCACTTGTTACGATAATGACTAAAATACATGTGACTTATCATAAATTATAATCTGCCCTCATTATAGCTTGTTTTTTATAAAACGCTTACTTTTGTTGAATTTTAAAAGTTCTGAATAAAAGTCCATTTCTGCTATTTGTATCACTTGTATGTCATCTGACTTATATAACAGTTTTTCTAAATAATCATTATTTCGTATTTTTATCCTATATATTCAAACCATCCTAATCTTCTGTATCATCCAAGTATAAGTATAAAATAATAACAGTTTTATTTTTAAATTTTTTTAGACATAAAAAAATGGTAACCCGCCGTTACCATTTTTTACGAAATTATCATTTTTCTACTGGGAATGATTTCAAATCTGTCGCTATTTCTGTATTAGAAAACAACTCTCTAGCCTCTTTCAATAATTCCTTATATGTATCTCCTTGATAGCGAGAACTAATGTGAGTTAATATTAGTCGCTTCGCATTTGCCTGAAGTGCAATGCTCGCAGCTTGCTTAGATGTAGAATGAAAATAATCATACGCTTGTTGCTCATCTTCTGCTGCGAAAGTCGCTTCATGGACAAGTACATCTGCATCTTGCGCAAGCTCCCTACTCGCTTCGCAATATCGCGTATCACCTAAGATAGTAATAATTCTTCCTTTTTGAGGTGGGCCGATAAACTCATTTCCATTTAATATCGTGCCATCCTCTAATTCAACTACTTCACCATCTTTTAAACGTTTAAAGATTGGACCTGGTTTCACACCCATCTCAAGCAACTTATCAACTAAAAGAGCACCTTGTATATCTTTCTCTACAATACGATATCCAAAGCATTCTATACCGTGTGACAATCTTTTCGTTTCTACATAAAATTCATTATCTTCAAATACGGTACCTTCTTCTGTTATCTCCACAACTTCAAGTGGATATTTCACATGTGTCGTACTTACCGATAATGCCACTTCAATAAATTGTTTAATTCCTTTCGGTCCATACACCGTTAAAGGCGTAGTTCCTCCTTGAAATGAACGGCTACCTAATAAACCAGGCAACCCAAAAATATGATCGCCATGTAAATGCGTAATAAATATTTTTTCAATGCGGCGCGGACGTACAGATGTATGTAATATTTGATGTTGCGTGGCCTCACCACAATCAAATAACCAAGTTTGTCCTCGTTCTTCTAACAATTGTAAAGCAATTGCTGAAACGTTCCTTCCTTTTGAAGGAACACCTGCACCAGTTCCTAAAAATACAAATTCCACTTTCTTTCCTCCAGCTCTAAATATACTCTATCTCTCATCTTACGGAATGTTATTTCAAATGGCAAATTGAATTTACATAACGAAACATCTAGACAACTATATAACACGAACGTTATACTTAAAAAATTTAGCTATCGTTCGTTTTTTGTGTTAAAATAATTATACTACATTTTAAGGGAGCGTTTTATTATGAAAGAAGTATTTCGTTTACAAACTGATTTTTCATCTTCATTTGATCGCTGGGTAAGTTCTTTCGTGTCTGATCACCCAGCACAATTAGAATGGACAACTTTAAAGGAATTAATCCATGAATATACAACATCACATACAAATGATACGTTACCAGCATATATTTCTTCAGCTTTAACATATTACGCCCAACGCGTTTCAACTACAAACAGTTCAGAGATTGTTATTTTTGAAAACCCTACAATCTCGTAATCTATAATAAAAAAAGCACTAGTTACAGTGCTTTTTTTATTTATACTTATTTAACAAATAATCATATTCCGTCCAAAAGTCGGTATACATACTTCGCTCAAACTCATTTGAAATTATCTTTTCACTTGATTTATTAAATAATTCTTTTGCTTGTAGTGCAAAAGAAACAATTTGTTTTCTATATTCATTTTCATTCAATTCTATATGAAGTCCTTCATAGTATATAGCCTTTTGATTAGTAGAAATAACTTTGACAAAGTCCTTTAAAATCACGTTTTCACCTATATGGTTTATAGTCCAATGAATTGAAATTGGGCATCCTAACATTAACATAGTGCCACATCCGTGCAAAATAAGCCCCTCTTCATTTTCAATATCACAAATATATTCTTTATCTAAAGTTCGTAACAAAGCTAAAGCTGATTCACTTATTCCCCATTCCTCATCCATACCTGTCTGCGTAATAATCGTTCCAGCCACATTTAAATATATTTCTCCATGAGAACATAAATCTTCCTGCTCATTAAACAACCATTTTTGATTTTCAATTAAAGATTTATTTTTTAATCAATCTTCTTTGACAGGGGAAGCACTTCCTGTAGAAAAATACGAACACTGCTACCATACAGAAAATAAGCATATCTTACCGAAAAACATGAAAAAAATTACAATCCACTCGATACGGAAAACCTTTGCTTCATGGGAACAAATATTGTAAGTGGTAGCGCAAAAGCTGTTGGCATCTCAACAAGTACCGATACGTATTTCCGCTCTTTAGCAAATAAGGTAATTGGAAAGCGTGTAGAAACAAGCTTTGATAAAGGTGTAAACAAAGTAAGCTGGCTCTTAATTACATTCATGCTTATTATGGCAATCGGGATTTATATTCCATTCTCATCACTTGGTGCCTGTATAATAGGAAAGGTGTCATGATTTTACTACTTCATGACACCTTCTACATAAACTTATTTTCTAACTTTTGTTGAAACGACTTCTCTTGCTTACGTAGTAGTTGACTACCTCGTTGTAAAATTGGTGTTCCATACTTATCATTAATTTGATCAATGACAGCAAGTAGTGGTTCTTTTTTCGCATCCTCTTCAAATGAAAACAAATCTAATTGTTTCACCGATTCTGTCTTCCACTCTATTTCAGTAGCTGTAACACCTAGTAAACGAACAGAATCACCATCCCAATGTTGCTTCCATAAACGGGATGCTGCTTGAAAAATATCACGTTCCTCCCAAATTGCATTTTTCAATTGCTTACTCCGTGTTACTGTTCGCCTATCATGGTATTTAATCATAATTTGAATATTATAGCTGACAAGGGTTCGCTTTTGTAATCTTTTACTCACTGATTTTGATAACCGTTCTAACATATCAAGTAATTCTTTCTCTTCATCCATATCCTTTGAAAAAGTCATCGAGTTACCGACACTTTTATGTTGGCCCATTTGACTCGGATCCACTTCCCTATCATCCGTACCTTTTGCACGCTTCTGTAAATCAATACCGTGCTTCCCAATTTTAGCGCGAATGATATGCTCGTCTCCCTTCGCTAATTGTTCAATTGTATGTATATGAATTTCATTTAATTTTTCAGCTGTTTTTTCTCCAATCCCATGCATTGCTTCAACTGGAAGTGGCCAAATCATTTCTGGAATATCACGTTTTCGAAGTACGGTAATACCGAGAGGTTTTTTCATATCAGAAGCTGTTTTTGCTAGGAAAAGATTTGGAGCGATTCCGATACTACACGGAAGCTGCAACTCTGTTAGTAGTGCTTGTTGAATCATCTTTGCTATTTCAAGAGGCGAACCAAGTGCGTAGCAATCTGTAATATCTAAATATCCTTCATCTATTGAGACTGGTTGTATCTTTTCTGTAAAACGAGAAATGACTTGAAACATTTGAAATGAAGCTTCGCGATATAATGTGAAATTAGGACGCCTTACAACTAATTGCGGGCATAACCTTTTCGCTTCCCAAAGGGGCATCGTCGTACGTATTCCGTATTCTCTCGCCTCATAACTACATGTTATAATAATTCCTTTTCTCTCTTTTTCATTTCCAGCAACCGCTAATGGCTTTCCTTGTAATGATGGATCATGAGCAATTTCAACAGATGCGAAAAAACAATTCATATCTACATGTAAAATTACACGACCATTTTTCGGATACATTTCTCGCATAGTACTCACTCCTAATCAGAACGTTCGTTCTTTTATTATATCAAATTTTGCACAATAGTTATAATAATTACTTGTTCTTTTTTATAGTCGATATAAAGAGGATATATAATAAAGTGAAAGTTTAATCAGCCCTCACCAATCGGGCCTTTACGGGCAGCAGGGCCCCACCTAACTTTTTTACTTTCGCTGAATTTTGAGGTAGGGGTGTTACTGCCCGGCAAATAGCGGGATAAACTCAACTATACATTCCTTTTTGTTATATTAATCATTGCAATTAATTATTTACTACTTCCCATTTTCAATATGAATACGTTAGGATTATTCCCTCGTCTAGTATATGTAGCAACAACGTATATACTTCCATAGGTTTTCTTATATTGGCTTATACGTTTTGTCAAAGCAATCGAGTCAAAATAAAAAGCGTGTAAATCACAATTGATTTACACGCTTTTTCTATTCCATTACTTCGCTACTTCTTCAATAATTGCAACAACTAATTCTGCTGTTTTTGCTAACTCTTCAACAGGAATCTTCTCGTTTGTTGTATGAATTTCTTCATAACCAACTGCTAAGTTAACTGTTGGGATACCATGTCCTGCAATTACGTTTGCATCACTTCCGCCACCACTTTGGTGAAGAGAAGGTGTACGACCAATTTTTTCAGCTGCACGTTTTGCGACTTCTACAACGTGATCGCCATCAGCAAATTTAAATCCTGGGTACATAACGTTTACTTCAACGTCTGCATGACCGCCCATTTCTTTTGCAGTTGTTTCAAATGCTTCTTTCATTTTCGCAACTTGTGCTTCCATTTTCTCATTGATTAAAGAACGAGCTTCTGCAAAGATTTGTACATGATCGCAAACGATATTCGTTTGTGTACCACCTTCAAAACGTCCAATATTTGCAGTCGTTTCAGAGTCAATGCGACCAAGTGGCATCTTCGCAATTGCTTTCGCTGCGATAGTAATTGCAGATACACCTTTCTCCGGCGCTACACCAGCGTGAGCTGTTTTCCCGCGAATAATTGCGTTCACTTTCGCTTGTGTTGGAGCTGCAACAACGATTTCACCAACTTTTCCATCGCTATCTAATGCGTAGCCATATTTCGCTGTAATACGCTCACGGTCTAATGCTTTTGCACCAACAAGACCTGATTCTTCTCCGACTGTAATAATAAATTCAATTTTACCATGAGGGATATTTTTCTCTTTTAAAACACGGATTGCTTCGAACATTGATGCTAATCCAGCTTTATCATCCGCACCTAAAATTGTTGTACCGTCTGATACGATATATCCATCTTTAATAGAAGGCTTAATTCCATTACCAGGAACTACTGTATCCATATGAGAAGTAAAGTAAATTGTATCAACACCCTCTTTTGTTGCTGGTAAAGTACAAATTAAGTTACCTGCACCATGACCAGTTACAGCCATTGTGTCATCTTCAAATACTTCTACACCTAAATCTGTAAATTTCTTCGTTAATACTGTGCAGATTTCTGCTTCAAATTTCGTTTCAGAATCTACTTGTACTAATTCCATAAATTCATTTACTAAACGTTCTTGATTAATCATAAGACTGCGCCTCCTGCACTACCATTATGTATGTAACACTATTAATTATAACAGAATTTCGCAAAAGTTTCGAAATACAAGACAAAAAACAGATGGTTTACATGTCTAGATAACCATCTGCTTTCTATTACTCATTTAACAATACCCAGCGCATATGATCTTCCCACACGCCATTTACCATTAACATCTTCCTAGACACGCCTTCATATTGAAAACCTATCTTCGTTACTACTTGTATAGATGCTAAATTACGAGGCATAATCGGAGCTTCTATACGATGTAACTGAAATTCCTCAAAAGCAACTTGAATCGCTTTTCTAAGTGCTTCTGTCGTATACCCTTTGTTTAACTCTGCTTTATCTAATTTATAACTGAGTACACAAGATTGATAAATGCCACGAACGATTAAATTAAATGAAATACACCCAATTATTTTCGTATCATCACCCTTTTTAAAAATCCATAGTCTGATGATT
Organism: Bacillus cereus group sp. MYBK216-1; assembly: GCF_051916495.1. Taxonomy (NCBI): domain Bacteria; kingdom Bacillati; phylum Bacillota; class Bacilli; order Caryophanales; family Bacillaceae; genus Bacillus; species Bacillus cereus group sp. MYBK216-1. Next base: position 256,469 of record NZ_JBQAGT010000004.1, on the reverse strand, counting down.
TTCCCTTCTTCGAACTCTTTTCTATCCTTTTGCAATTTTTTCTTTTGATAATCTAGCGTAAAAAAATCATCCGGTCTATACTCTTCCCAAGCTTTTAAAAATTCACGATTTCTGTCGTAATATTGAAGAACTGTTTCAGCATACGACTCATCAATTTCCCTTAAGTATAAACGATCTGTTTCGTATATTTTCATCATCGTATCTCCATTCTTCAGCTTGCTCAACTAAAAATTAACAATATACCCTTTAACTATATTCTCTATACACACTCAAATTTCCTGTTATATTTTGCAATCCCCTCCCGAATTTTGTCCTCACTCTCCTCTTGTCCATAATTTCATTTCTCGTTACAATGAAATTGTACTGATTTGCAAGGAGGTATAACGATGCATAAAAAAGCTCAAAAAATTATGGTTTATGTGATGCTAATTTCTATGCTTGTAACAACATTACTTGCTGGCGCGAGTATGTTTTGGTAAAAAGGGCGATGTGTTCGTCCTTTTTTTACTTTTTACACATGAAAAAATAAACCATCTCGACATCGAGATGGTTTATTTTATATAAAACACAATCGCTACAATACTAAAGGAAAATGACATTACAAGTGCTATTACAAAACTTGTATATTGTTTCTGCTGAAATGCCCCAATAACAAAAGTGAGATTAAGTAATGCCATACATACAATCGCTACAAGATAAGAACATATATTAAAAGTTGCCAATATGAATGTAATAACAAATAGAAATCCCATAAAAAACTGCATATATGAAAGTTTCGGATTCAAGTACATATGAGCAACCCCTTTATCTAATTTTATCTTTCTATACTCTCATTAACGCACGGTTATGTACACATGTCAAGACAACTTATTATAATAGAAAAAGCCAACCTTTTCGTTGGCTTTTTCATATGCAACGGCTCCTTTTTCTTTTGCCAATTGCTGAAATGATTTTTTCGATTTCACAATCCATACTTTCGTTCCAATTGGAATGCGATCAAACAAATATTCCACATCGTTTTTCTTCATTCTTATACACCCTTGTGAAATATACTTTCCAATTGAACTCGGTTGGTTTGTTCCATGTATTCCATATTTACTTCCATCAGTTCCTCTTGCATTAAATCCAATCCACCTTGACCCAAGTGGATTTTTTGGCGATCCACCTGGAATATCCTTCGCAATGTAATACGGATCCTTTGCTTTCATTACAACATCAAAAGTTCCTTCTGGAGTTAATTCATTCGTTTTCCCTGTCGCTACTGGAAAAACCTTTTGAATCTTTCCATCGTCAATGTAAGCTAATTTATTCGTTGCTTTATTTACAATAATAAAAGGATCTCCGGCACGTGGATTATCCCCAAGAGGCCAAATCGGCGATAAAGAAAGACATAATATGATAGAGAGAAGATACGGCATAGATAATTCCTACCTTCTATATAAGTTCTTTTATATTATCCTTTCCCTTAAAGCGACTTTTAATGAGTAAATATTGTTCCATTTCATACACAAGTTGAACAAGTTTCGCACGTATCTCAAATTCTTCGCGTGTAACTGGCAATGGCATGTCTCTAAATAATTCCCTCATTTCTTGAAGCTGCCTTAAGGAAATAACGCCAGTACTCTCAGGGCTAATAGCATTACCAATGTTTTCAACAACATCTGCAATCATGTCAGCTTGTTCATATGTCCACGATAAAGAAGCTGCTAGTGGTATCATTCGCTCTAAAATTTCGAATTGTTGCATGCGCATATTAAAATAACGATAGTAATAATCATCTTCTCGCATAAATGCATTCTCAAGTTTTTTAAACGATAAATCCCTTGCTTCATTTAACATATTCTCGGTTTCAATGAGTTCTGCTCCACTCCAACTACTTTCTCGATTTCGTAAATACACAACCATTTCAAACAAAATCGTTTTAAAATTACTCTCTATTTTATCCTGATACTCTTTTAGCTTATTTTCACTACTCGGCATATACATATTTACTAATAACGCCACGCTAATCCCTATCGTTAATATAGCAATTTCATTTCCAACTATAAGCCATGTAATTTGCTTCAATGAATATAGATGCATAACAATAACTGAACTCGTGACAATACCTTCTTGAATTTTAAGCATTACTGCAGTCGGAATAAATGTAAGTAACAATATGCTAATTGCAAGTGGTGTATAGCCTATCGTTTCAAAAATACAAAACGCGAATACCATTGATAATACACACGCTAGAAAACGATGTAACGACACTTGAAGCGATTTGCGCTTCGTATTTTGTACACATAAAATAACTAAAATACCTGCTGAACTATAAAATTCTAATCCTAATAACTGAGCAATAAAAACTGCCGCGCCTGTCCCTATTGCTGTTTTTACTGTACGATATCCAATTTTAAACATATCATTACTCCTATATGTATAAACGTATTTACAGCTAGTATAAAAAAAGGATGACACAATGTCATCCTTTTCTACTTATTATTCACATAACCTTTTCATATTACAATATTTTTTGTAAAAATTGTTGCGCACGTTCACTTTTCGGCGCTGCAAAAAATTCTTCTGGCGCACTATCTTCTACAAGCTTTCCTCCGTCCAAGAAAAGAACACGATCTGCCACTTCTTTTGCAAAACCCATTTCATGTGTAACGATAGCCATCGTCATTCCTGTCGTAACTAACGATTTCATAACTTCTAACACTTCTTTCACCATCTCTGGATCTAGCGCCGATGTCGGTTCATCAAATAACATAACTTCCGGTTCCATTGCTAACGCTCTTGCAATTGCTACACGTTGCTTTTGTCCTCCCGAAAGACGATTTGGATACGTATCTTTTTTATCTACTAATCCAACCTTTTCTAAAAGTTTCTCAGCTTTCTTTTCAGCTTCTTGCTTCGTTACCCCTCTTACATTGATAGGAGCATACGTAATATTTTCTAATACAGTCATATGAGGAAATAAGTGAAAATGCTGAAATACCATACCGACATTTTCACGAACATGCATAACATTCGTTTTCGGATTGGTTACTTCTTCCGTTCCAATCCAAATGTGACCATCCGTTGGTGCTTCTAACATATTCATACAACGTAAAAATGTTGATTTTCCTGATCCAGAAGGTCCTATAATTGCAACTACTTCCCCTTTTTCAATCGTTGTTGTAATTCCTTTTAATACTTCGTTTTTACCAAATGATTTATGAAGGTTTTCAATTTTAATCACTTTTCTTCATTCTCCCTTCAATTGCCTTCCCGACTAATGTAAGAATAATGACTAACATATAATAAATCAGTCCAACAAAAAGTAATGGTTCAAGATATTTAAATGTCTCACCGCCTACAATGTAAGCACGACGCATTAAATCAGTCGCGCCTATTACTGTTACTACAGCCGATTCTTTCGTAAGTGTCGCAAATTCATTCACAAGCGCTGGTAATATATTTTTTAATGCTTGAGGGAAAATAATATTTCTCATCATTTTTCCGTATGGTATCCCTAAAGCCATTGCTGCTTCTGTTTGTCCTTTATCAACCGCTTGAATACCAGCACGAATTACTTCTGACATGTATGCACCTGAATTCAAGCTAAACGCAAGTACAGCTGCTAAGAATGCTGGTATTTCATAACCAATTATTTGTGGGACGCCGAAATAAATAATCATTAATTGCAATACAAGTGGTGTACCACGAAAAATTGATGTATAAAAATCTGCTGCTATATTTAATGCTCGTATTCTAACAATTTTACAAAGTGCTAATAGCGTTCCTAAAATAAATCCTGCTAAAGCTGATACCGCTACAATTTTCAAAGTAACTTCTAAACCTTTTAGTATATATGGTATCGAAGGCGTAATCGCTGAAAAATCTAAATTCATTCTTTTCATTCCCCTCACAGAAAAGTGAAAGGCAGCTTATTTTCCGCTGCCAAACCATTTCTTCACTAATTTATCCATTTCTCCATTTTCTTGCATTTTTTTAATTACTTTATTAAATTCAGCTGTTTTATCACTGTTTTTCGGAAGGGCAATTGCTGCTCCAACTTCTTCTGGTGCTTCTTTAATTTCAATTCCTTGTAAATCTTTCATTTTCTCTAAATAATTTTTAGCAACTGTGTCTTCTATAATTGCAGCCTCAAAACGACCAGCTTTAATTTCTTGTACGATTTCTGGTATACGGTCACGTCCCTCAACTTGGAAATCTACTTGTTTTTTAAATTCGGCTGCTTTCTCTTCTTGAATAGACCCTGTTTGTACTCCTACTTTTTTCCCTTTTAAATCCTCTACAGATTTAATGTTAGAATCCTTTTTAGAAACGACCATATTTTTCGCAACAAAATAAATATCTGTAAAATCAACGTTATTTTTACGCTCTGCAGTTGGCGTCATGCCTGCCATTACGAAATCAACTTTTCCTGAACTAAGAGATGCTAATAAACCACCAAAATCCATATCTTTCACTTTCACTTCATACCCAAGTTCTTTTCCGATATATTTAGCAACATCAACATCAAAACCAATAATTTCATCACTTTTTGAAGCTTCCACGTATTCATATGGTTTATAATCCGCTGAAGTCCCCATTACGAGTACTTTCTTATTTCCTTTTCTTTCTTTCGGCTCCCCATTACTACAAGCGCTGAATATACTTACAATTAAAATAAGTGCAAACGATATTGATACTAACTTCTTCATCTTTCTTCCCCCTAATAATGTATATTTAAAAGTTTAATAGAATATTTATTCGATGTTTGTATTGTATCAGCACTTTTATTTTTATGCAATATATAAAATAAAAATAAATAAAACAGCAATACAAACGCTGTTTATTATGTATAAAAAAATGCATAAAACAACATAACTATGCATATCTCAGAAATTTTAATAATAAATAAAAAAGCGGCACATCCACTTGATTGTGGATGTGCCGCTTTTTTATTTATTATAGTTCTTCACAATTCTCTTCGAAATACGATTGTAGTTTCGCAATAACTTGCATCGGTTCATGACCTTCAATTTCATGACGCTCTACCATCGTTACAATTTTTCCATCTTTTAATAAAGCAAATGATGGAGAAGAAGGTGGGTACCCTTCGAAATATTCACGCGCTCTTGCTGTCGCTTCTTTATCTTGACCTGCAAACACCGTTACAAGGTGGTTAGGACGTTTATCATAATGTACGGAATGCGCAGCAGCAGGACGAGCAATACCACCTGCACAACCACATACAGAGTTTACCATTACAAGTGTTGTTCCATTTCTTTTAAATGCTTCTTCTACCGCTTCTGGCGTCGTCAATTCTGTATATCCAGCAGAGACAATCTCTTCACGCGCTTGGCGGACAACATCATTCATAAAAAAGTTAAAATTAATCACTCTTTTCCCTCCTCTAAAACTACCTATTTGTATCTTACCAGTTAATGTTTATGAAATACAAGTAAGTTTACTTGTATTTAAGTATAGAAAAGGTGTTAGAGCTCTTGCTCTAACACCTTTTCTTTAATGACCACGATGTTTTTGCTTTGCTTTTTGTACTTTAATTAAACGTCTTCTTTCTTTTTCAGCTTCTCGCTTCTCTTTAGACTGCACTTTCTTTTCTTGCTTATGCAATTCATAAGATAAACTAATCGCCTCTTGCGCCTTAGTAAAACGTTTAATAGTTGTTTCTTTTGCTGCTTGTCGTATGATACGCTTTATGTTTTTAGGACGCTGTTTTTCATTAACTTCTACACCACATTTTGCAAAGTGCTGAAAATGCTCTAAAATTGAACCATTCACAAACATAAGCACTTCTTCATCTGACGGTTCCGCTCCAAAAATATACCTCGCTCCATACAATTTCCCTTTTTCTTTACATGTAATAATTCCAACAAAAAATTGACCATCGTGATATACTGTCAAATCCATTGACAGCCCCTCCTTTAAAAGATTAGAAATACGGGACATCCCGGAGGGGAAGGTTACTGACATGAAATCATGCGTCTGGACTACCAACCAGAGCTGTGTTTTTGTATTTCTTTCACTATTATTATATCTTTTTTTCCATAATCTTCATATATTCAGCAATCATTTTTTTATGCGATCCTACAATATAGTCAGGTAGTTCTGTTAGTGAAAAGAATTTAAGCTGAACTGCTTCTTCTTTATTCATAACAAAATCCCCTTCGTATTCATCCGTATAATAGGCGGTTGTTACAGATTGAAATTCATCACCGTTTGCTAATTTTGTAAAGTAGTTCGCTCCAGAAAATACATTGATTAGTCGCAAATTCTTCACTTTTATTCCTGTCTCTTCATATACTTCACGATAAGCTGTTTCTTCTGGTGATTCACTAAGCTCCATTAGCCCGCCAGGTAGCCCCCATTTTCCGTACGGCTCTGTCCGCTGCTGTAATAAAACATATCCATTTTCATTTATAACGAGTACAACAGCACCAACTAAAATTAAAGGGCGATGACCAACTATTTTTCGTAATTCTTCTACATATCCCACCGTATCGCCTCCTTTTTCGTTGTCCACACTATTGTATCATATGTACGAAACGACAAAATGCGTATATCTTTCATTTTTTTAACAAAATATTTATTTTATGTGATTCATCTATTGTAGCTAACATGATAGATTCGACTTCTGTACTCTCCTCTATAAATTCTCTCGCCCACGCTTCTGTTTTTCCTAATAATGCAAGAACATCTTTCTGTATCCTCCCATCCTTTACTAATACAAAAGAAACTGGAGATTTTTTTCCCGCCACTTTAAGATCAAGCCGCGAAACTGCTTCATATTCTGGATACCGAAATATAGAAACGACACCGTTCGCTTCCCATAATGCTAATTTAATCGTTTGAATATCGCTCACATTTCGCATACGAAATTCCGAAAATAAATATCCCGCCGTAATTCTCGCCTTTTTCAAATTGCTACAATCAATGGAACCATTATGTATAAGAATAATCGGTGCAGGCTTTAAAAACCGTCTCCATCTATCCCATTTCAACATTAAAATAGAGCTTACAATATGAAGTACAACTAGTATACAAATTGTACTCATTGAACCAAGTAATCCGACCTTTTCATCAAAAACTGCATTAGAAATATTCCCGCCAAGTAATAACACTAATACAACATCTAAAAAACGAAGTTGTGCGATAGACCTTTGCCCATCGCTTTCGCAACTAATATTAAAAATATGTATGCTATAATAGCCCGAATAACCCATTTACTATTAGAAAGATGCCGTGCTCCTTCAAAAATATGCATATGCATCACTTTGCACTCCTTACCCGTCTCAAACTGCTATCCTGTTTAGTTTGCAACGTTTATGAGCATATATGTAAAAAAGCTGGTTCGTTTAAAAACGAACCAGTTTTTTTTACTTAACTGAAAACATATATTTTTTATAAGTTTTCCGTACCGATAGTATGAGCCCCATCATAATCATATTCGAGAATAAGGAACTTCCCCCATACGATAAGAAAGGTAATGCAATACCTTTTACAGGCATTAATCCAACAATCATACCGATGTTTTGGAATATTTGAACTGTTAATATACCGATCGATCCAGCGCATAATAATGTACCAAATAAATTATCAGCGGAATAACCAATAATAATTGTTCGATATAGTAGTAATAGGAACAAGAAGACAACTAAGGCTGCTACGATAAATCCACCTTCTTCGGCAATTGTAGCGAAAATAAAGTCAGTATGCTTCTCTGGGATATAGACGCTTCCTCCACCGTATCCTTTACCTTCCATACCTCCACTACCTACAGCTAGAATCGATTGCTGTGTTTGATAGCCTTGATCTGTATGTTCAAATGGGTCCAACCAACCTAAAATACGTGACTGTTGGTGAGGTTTTAGTAATGTAACTAAATTATTATAGAAAAAATCCTGATACTTAAAGTAAATAAACATTAACACAGATAATATCGTCACCGGAATAACTGTGCATATTGCTATCAATTTCTTCTGAATACCTGACATAAATAAAATACATGCAATAGCAGCAGCATATAAGAACACCATACCTGTATCCGGTTGGCTATATACAATTGCCGTAGGAGGAATAGATACTAGCATAATCTTTCCTACTAATATTAAGTCTGTTTTAAATGTTCGAACCATATGCTGTGCATTATGCTTTACGGCTAAATTTGCTACTAACATAACCAGTGCAATTTTGAAAAACTCTGACGGCTGAATAGATCCAATTAGTGGAAATCTAAACCATCTTTTTGCTCCTAGTATCTCCGGTGTAAAGGTTGAAACCGGTAATATTTTTAGTAGAATAATTGACAAAAACGTTGCAATATACAATGGCCATGATAATTTTTGTAGCTGATCTGAATCAACACTTGCAACAAGAAGTAACATTACAATTCCAATTATGTAGTTAATACCTTGTTTCAAAGCAAAATTCTCAGCCCCATATTGGCCAGTTTGCTGACTGCTATATATAGCAGCTATACTCGTCACACATAGTGCACACAAAATTAAAATTAATTTTACATCTAAACTTTTTAGAAACTCGGTACTTCTTTTCATGACATCCTCCTGAAACATTGTTACGGCAAAAATAAAAAACCAGGAGTCAACATTCTTCATGTTTTGACGACTGATTACACATTATCTATAAAACACTTATATAGAATAACTCTCTTTTTCATACAATACAATATATTATACTACAGTTTCATCAGTAAGATTTGCCAAAAAAATTATTCTTTTCTTATTTTATATCCATATACCATATATCAGCAATGTATTTTCGTAAATTCCTAATACATAATCGTTTATTGTAAGATTACTGGGAAAGGTATTTATACATATAGTAGGATGTAGATGAAGAAATAAGATAATAAAAAGCTCGCATAAGCGAGCTTTTTATTAATATACAGATGTATTATTTTCTGACATGTTTTCCAAAATTTCTTTAACACGTCCTAAGAACTTACCACAAATTAAACCATCAAGTACTCGGTGATCAAGTGATAAACATAAGTTAACCATATCACGAGCACCGAACATACCGTTATCCATAATTACTGGGCGTTTTACAATTGATTCAACTTGTAAAATAGCCGCTTGTGGGTAATTAATAATACCCATAGATTGAACAGAACCGAATGATCCTGTGTTATTAATTGTAAATGTTCCACCTTGCATTTCGTCTGCTTTTAACGATTTCGTACGTACTTTTCCTGCAAGTTCTGTAATTTCACGAGCGATACCTTTAATTGTTTTCTCGTCCGCTTGCTTAATTACTGGTACAAATAGTTCTTCCTCTGTTGCAACAGCGATAGAAAGGTTAATATCTTTCTTCTGAACAATTTTATCGCCAGCCCACATTGAATTAATTTGAGGATACTCTTTTAACGCTTGTGCTACTGCTTTTACGAAGAAAGCAAAGAACGTTAAGTTAAAGCCTTCACGCTTCTTAAAGTCGCCTTTAATTGAGTTACGGTATGACACAAGGTTTGTCACATCTACTTCAATCATCATCCAAGCATGTGGTGCTTCGTGTTTACTACGTAACATGTTTGCTGCGATTGCTTTACGCACACCTGTTACTGGAATTTCGATATCTCCAGGCATTGTAGGTACAGAAACTGGTTTCGCAGCTTCTACTTTTTGCGCTACTGGTGCTGCTGGGCGAGCTTCTACTACTGCCGCTACAGCTTCCTCTTTCTTCGCCGCACCTGCTTGCGGAATATTTCCAGATTCCACTAGCTTTAAAATATCTTTACGAGTGATACGGCCGTTTGCTCCCGTACCCTCTACTAGATCTAAATCAACGTTATGCTCACCCGCAAGTTTTAACACAGCTGGTGAAAAACGTGGTTTTCCATCAGTTGGTTGTTTTACTTTCGGTGCTTTTTCAGGCGTAATTGCTGCTGCCTTTGGTTCTTCTTTCGTTTTTTCCTCAACAGCTGTTGCTGCTACTTCGTCTGCGCCTTCTACTTGAATCACACAAACTACTTCACCTACAGCTAACGTATCACCTTCACCAGCGATTAACTCTTTCACAATACCAGTGAAAGAAGATGGTACTTCAGCATTTACTTTATCAGTCATTACTTCTGCAAGCGGATCATACTTGTTTACGTGATCGCCAACATTAACGAGCCATTTACTAATTGTGCCCTCTGTAACGCTCTCCCCGAGCTGAGGCATTGTAATATTTTCTACAGCCATGTATAGTCCCCCCGATTAAAATTCCGCAAGTTCACGCATTGCTTTTTCAACTTTATCTGGATTTACCATAAAGAATTTTTCCATTGTTGGTGCATATGGCATTGCTGGAACGTCTGGACCTGCAAGACGTGCGATTGGCGCATCTAAATCAAATAGACAGTTTTCAGCAATAATTGCTGCCACTTCACTCATAATGCTTCCTTCTTTATTGTCTTCTGTTACAAGAAGAACTTTACCTGTTTTAGAAGCTGCTTCAATGATTGCTTCTTTATCTAATGGATATACAGTACGTAAATCAAGAATGTGTGCAGAGATGCCATCTTGTGCTAACTTTTCAGCTGCTTGAAGAGCAAAATGAACACATAATCCGTACGTGATAACTGTAATATCATCACCTTCACGTTTTACATCTGCTTTTCCGATTGGTAATACGTAGTCATCCTCCGGCACTTCACCTTTAATTAAACGATATGCACGTTTATGTTCGAAGAATAATACTGGATCTTCATCACGAATGGCTGCTTTTAATAAGCCTTTTGCATCATATGGTGTAGAAGGGATAACGATTTTTAAACCTGGCTGGTTTGCAAACATCGCTTCTACAGATTGTGAATGATACAATGCACCGTGAACACCCCCACCAAATGGTGCACGGATTGTAACTGGACAAGTCCAATCATTATTAGAACGATAACGAATTTTTGCTGCCTCAGAAACAATTTGGTTTACTGCTGGCATGATGAAATCAGCAAACTGCATTTCAGCGATTGGACGCATACCATACATTGCTGCACCAATTGCTACCCCAGCAATTGCAGATTCTGCAAGCGGTGCATCAAGCGCACGATCTTCACCAAATTGATCATACAAACCGTGTGTCGCTTTAAATACGCCACCTTTTTTACCAACATCTTCTCCTAAAACGAATACTTTTTCATCGCGTTCCATTTCTTCGCGCATTGCTAATGTAATAGCATCAATATAAGACATTACAGCCATGAAACGTTCCCCCCCTATTCTGCGTATACGTGCTTCAATGCATCTTCAGGTGCTGCATACGGAGCATTTTCTGCATATTCTGTTGCTTCATTTACGATATGCATAATTTCGTCTAACATTTGTTTTTCCAATTCCTCAGTTAACACACCAGCTTCTTTTAAATAAGCCGCGAATGTTATAATTGAATCTTTTTTCTTTGCTTCTTCTACTTCTTCTTTATCACGATAAACACGATCATCATCGTCACTAGAATGTGCTGTTAAACGATATGATACTGTTTCAATTAAAGTTGGGCCTTCACCACGACGACCGCGATCTGCTGCTTCTTTTACAGCTTTATATACTGCAAGCGGATCGTTTCCGTCTATTGTATATCCAGGCATACCATAACCAATTGCACGATCTGATACGTTTTTACATGCTAATTGTTTTTCAACCGGAATAGAGATTGCATATTTGTTATTTTCACACATAAAAATAACAGGTAGTTTGTGTACACCAGCAAAGTTTGCCCCTTCATGGAAGTCACCTTGGTTTGAAGAACCTTCTCCAAATGTAACGAACGTTACTAAATCTTTCTTCTCCATTTTTCCAGCTAGTGCAATACCAACTGCATGTGGTACTTGCGTTGTTACTGGAGATGAACCTGTGACAATACGATTTTTCTTTTGACCGAAGTGACCAGGCATTTGACGACCACCAGAGTTTGGATCTCCAGCTTTCGCGAAAGCAGACAACATAAGCTCTTTAGCTGTCATACCAAATGCTAGTACAACACCCATATCACGGTAGTATGGTAATGCATAATCTTTCTCTCTATCAAGAGCGAACGCCGCTCCAACTTGTGCAGCCTCTTGTCCTTGACAAGAAATTACGAATGGAATTTTTCCAGCACGGTTTAATAACCACATACGTTCGTCGATTTTACGTGCAAGTAACATCGTACGGAACATTTCTAATACTTGCTCATCACTTAAGCCAAGCTCTTCATGGCGCTTTTCTTTTACTTCTGCCATTTTTCATAACCTCCTAAATCCACATTTTTATGCGTGTAACGCTCTTCCATCTACAGCAAGTGCTGCTTCACCAATCGCCTCAGATAATGATGGATGCGGATGAATTGTATGTGCTACTTCCCAAGGTGTTGCATCAAGTACTCTTGCAAGACCAGCTTCAGAAATCATATCTGTTACATGTGGTCCAATCATATGAACACCAAGAATGTCATTTGTCTCTTCATCAACTACAAGTTTTACGAAACCATCTGATTCTCCGTATACAAGTGCTTTTCCGATTGCGCGGAATGAGAACTTACCTACTTTTAACTTATAGCCTTTTTCTTTCGCTTCTTGTTCTGTTAAGCCAACAGAAGCAACTTCTGGACTGCTATATACGCATTTTGATACCATAGAGTAATCAATTGGTGTAACTTCTTTCCCTGCAATATGTTCTACTGCAGTAATTCCTTCATGAGAAGCAACGTGAGCAAGTTGCAGGCCACCGATTACATCTCCAATTGCGTAAATATGCGATTCTTTCGTTTGATAAAACTCATTTGTTTGAATGTATCCTTTTTCCACAACGATATCTGTGTTCTCTAAGCCAATATTTTGCGTATTCGCTTGTCTTCCTACAGATACAAGCATTTTTTCTGCTTTAAATTCTTTATTTTCACCGTTGTGTTCAGCTTGGATTGTTACTCCATTATCTTTTACCAATGTTTCTGGTAATACTTTTGCACCAGTTACCACTTTAATACCTTTTTTCTTGAATAGACGTTGCATTTCTTTTGAAACGTCTTGATCTTCTAGTGGTAATATCGTTTTTGCATACTCTAATACTGTAACTTCTACACCGAAGTCAGCAAGCATAGATGCCCACTCAATACCGATTACACCGCCACCAACGATAATAACCGAACTAGGAAGCGTTTCCATTTTTAGGGCATGATCCGAAGACATTACGTATTCTCCATCTAATTCTAAACCTGGTAATGAATTTGGACGAGAACCTGTTGCAACAAGTACATTTTTTGGAATTAACATTTCATTCTCTTCTCCACTTGCAAGTTCAACTGAAATTGTCCCTGGCATCGGAGAGAAAATAGATGGGCCAAGAATACGGCCAATACCTTCAAACACATCAATTTTACCTTGTTTCATTAAGTGTTGAACGCCTTTATGAAGCTGCGTTACAATCTTCTCTTTACGCTCTTGTACTTTCGCAAAGTTTAGTTCTACATTGCTTGCAATAACTCCGAACTCTTCGCTTTTTTTAGCAGTTGCATATACTTCCGCACTACGTAAAAGAGCTTTACTAGGGATACATCCTTTGTGTAAACAAGTACCACCAAGATTTTCTTTTTCGACTAGTGCAGTTTTTAACCCTAGTTGTGATGCACGAATTGCAGCAACATATCCACCAGTACCGCCGCCAACGATGACTAAATCATATTCTTTTGCCATTATCTCAACCCCTAGCTACCGTTTCTTTTTCACGTACAACGTATTCTTTTGGAGCTTCTTCTTCACGTAATACACGAAGTGCTCCTTCTGCTAACGCTTCTAACTCATCTTCGCCTGGATGTACAATAACATCTGCAATCCAGTCCACTCGCTCTTTTATTTCATCGACAAGAATTTTACTGTATGCCAGTCCACCAGTTAATACGATTGCATCGATTTTCCCGTGAAGTACAGCGCTAGCTCCGCCAATCTCTTTTGCAACTTGATATGCCATTGCTTTATAAATAAGAGTTGCTTCAGGATCACCTTTTTCAACCATTTTCTCTACTTTAATCGCATCATTTGTACCGATTAAACTTACAAGTCCACCTTGTCCGACAAGCTTTTTAATCATTTCATCTCGGTAATACTCACCAGAGAAACACATTTCTACTAGTTGCCCTACTGGTACTGTACCAGCACGCTCTGGACTAAATGGTCCTTCTCCGTTTAAACCGTTATTCACATCGATTACTCTTCCTTTTTTATGAGCACCAACTGTAATACCGCCACCCATATGTGTAACTAATAAATTTAAATCCTCGTATTTGTGATTTAACTGTTCAGCTACTTTACGAGCAACTGCTTTTTGATTTAATGCATGGAAGATGCTTTTGCGTTCCATACCAGCAATACCACTTATACGAGCAACCGGCTCCATCTCATCTACAACGACAGGATCCACAATGAATGCAGGAATGTTTAATCCAGAAGCAATTTCATATGCTAAAATGCCTCCAAGGTTTGAAGCGTGATGACCGCTAAAGCCATTTTTCAAATCTTCTAACATCGCATCGTTTACTGTATACGTACCGCCTTCGATTGGACGAAGTAATCCACCACGCCCACAAACAGCGTTTAATTTTGAAATGTTAATACCATGAGAATGTAGAACTTCTAAAATCGTTTCTTTTCGAAACTCATATTGGTCGATAATTCGCTTGTATTTCCCAATCTGTTCTACGTCATGACGAATCGTTTCTTCTAAAACGGGTCTTTCATTATCAAAAACACCAATTTTTGTGGATGTACTACCTGGGTTAATAACAAGAATTCGATTTACAGACAATGTTGCTACCTCCACTAATAAATTCAAAAGGAAGCGGAAACCTCATAAGAGGTAACCACGCCTTTTGTAAAAGTTATATATGAATGATTAGCGACGGCTAATAATATCGTGACCGTTGCGTAAGTAAGTGCTACGAGAATTTTTCAAGCTTGCAATGCGCTCTTCAGCTAGACGATCTGCCGCTACATAAGTTGCTATGCCATCGCGTTTTGAAATTTCGATTACTTTTGCAATTGTGTCATAAATAGACTCAACACGTTTTAGTGCACGTTCTCTATTGTATCCATATAATTCGTCTGCTACGTTAATTACGCCACCTGCATTAATTACATAATCTGGTGCGTATACAATACCCATTTCATGAATGATGTCACCGTGACGATTTTCTTTTAATTGGTTATTTGCAGAACCTGCGATTACTTTTGCTTTAAGTTGTGGAATAGTTTCATCATTAACTGTTGCGCCTAATGCACATGGTGCGTAAATATCGCATTCAACACCGTAAATTTCATTTGGTTCAACTGCTGATGCACCGAATTCTTCTACAGCACGTTGTACAGCTTCTTTATTAATATCTGTAACGATTAATTTTGCTCCTTCAGCGTGTAAATGTTTGCATAGGTGATATGCTACGTTACCAACGCCTTGAACAGCAATTACTTTTCCTTCTAAATTGTCAGTACCGAAAGCTTCTTTTGCAGCTGCTTTCATACCACGGTAAACACCGTATGCAGTTACTGGAGATGGGTTACCAGAAGAACCGAATGATGGTGAGATACCTGTTACAAAGTCAGTTTCTTCATGGATAATATCCATATCATCTACTGTTGTACCAACATCTTCAGCTGTAATGTAACGTCCGTTTAGTCCTTGGATATAACGTCCTAGTGCACGGAACATTGCTTCGCTCTTATCTTTACGAGGATCACCGATAATTACTGTTTTCGCACCACCTAAGTTTAAACCAGCTGCTGCGTTTTTGTATGTCATCCCTTTTGCAAGACGCAATGCATCTTCAATCGCCGCTTCTTCAGAATCATATGTCCACATTCTTGTTCCACCAAGAGCCGGTCCAAGTGTTGTATCATGAATTGCAATAATTGCTTTTAAACCAGATTCTTTATCTTGACAAAATACTACTTGCTCATAATCATATTTTTCTAAGTATTCGAAGATTTCTAATGTCATTGTCGTTTCCCCCTAATGTTTTACCCTTTTTGGTTTATTTTGAAGCAGTCGCAACTGCCAATGCTAATGAATATACTTTTGTTTCTGCTGAATCAGCACGAGATGTTAAAACAATCGGTGCTTTTGCGCCAGCAATCATTGCTCCTACTTTTGCATCCGCAAAGTATACGAGTGATTTATATAGCACATTTCCAGCTTCAATCGTTGGGACGAGTAAAATATCTGCCTTACCTGCTACATCACTTACTATGCCTTTATGCTCTGCTGCAATTTGTGATACTGCATTATCTAAAGCAAGTGGTCCATCAACGATACAACCTTTAATTTGTCCGCGGCGATTCATTTGTGTTAACATCGCTGCATCAATTGTCGCCTGCATCGCTGGATTCACAACTTCTACTGCTGCGATTGGTGCCACTTTGGGCAAGTCGATTCCTATTGCCTGGGCAACTTCTACAGTATTTTGTATAATAGCAGCTTTTTGTGTTACGTCAGGTGCGATGTTCATCGCTGCATCTGTAACGAAAATAAGACGGTCGTAATTTTGAACTTCAAATGCTGCTACATGTGAAAGTACGCTACCTTTACGTAGGCCCCACTCTTTGTTTAACACAGCCTTCAAAATATTTGCTGTTGGGATGTTCCCCTTCATAAGCACATCTGCTTCACCATTTCTCACAGCTTTAACAGAAAGTTCTGCAGCTTCAGCACTAGACATTGCTGCAATCACTTCAACATGTTCTGAAGTTTGTAAACCATGTTCTTGTAGCATCCCCATTATTTTTTCTTGATTTCCATATAGACGAAATTGAGCTAGCTGTAATTTAATTGCTTTCGCTACAGCTTCAATTACTTCATGATCTTCAGCTACTGCTACAGCCACAGTTTTTTTAGGCTGTCCTGCTTGATCAATTAAGTATTCTAACTTCATATTTTGTAATCAACCCTTTCCGTCGTCCCTCGTCCATTTATAAAGCAAATACCGTGCCAACTTTTAAAAGTGGTCTTACCAATAATGAAAACGTATTCAAAATGCAGTAAAATCAATACTTTGGAAAATAACGAAAAATTCTGTCTTATCTTGTCGCTTTTTGCATACCATGCAATAAATTGCACGGCATGCAATTTATTGCGTGCTATTTTTTGCATGGTTATACTTTTCTAGCTTGTAATATAAATTTCGAACGGAAATTCCTAACGCTTTTGCAGTTTGTGTTTTATTCCCATCAAATCTCTCCAAATATTCATAAATAATATTCCCTTCAAACTCTGTCACTAAATGTTCAAGTGGCTTTTCTTCTAATTCAGGTAATAAATGAGATTGCTTTGACTCCACCTGCTCTTCGTTATGTAATGGCGGTAAATGGTGTACATCAATATAGGTCTCGTTATAATTCATAAAGATAATAGCTCTCCCCAAAATATTTTCAAGTTCCCTCACATTTCCTGGCCATTCGTATGATTGTAAATATAAAACGGCTGAATCAGTGAGCCCTTCTACATTACGACCGTAATCTTGATTAATTTTTTGAATCAACCTGTCCGCAATTGTCGGTATATCTCCTTTACGTTGACGAAGAGATGGAATTTGAATTGGGATTTTATTTAATCGATAATATAAATCCTCCCTAAACTTCCCTTCTAGAATAGCCTTTTCTAAATTCACATGTGTCGCTGCAATTACTCGAACATTAATAGGTATCGCTTTCGTTCCACCAACTTTTACAATTTCTTTTTCCTGCAATACACGAAGGAGTTTCGCTTGTGTATTTGCAGACAACTCCCCTATTTCATCTAAAAAAATACTACCGTTATTCGCTTCCTCAAAGAACCCACGTTTCCCGCCTCTTTTCGCTCCAGAAAACGCCCCTTCCTCATAACCAAATAATTCACTTTCTAACAACGTCTCCGAAATGGCCGCACAGTTTACACGGACGAACTTATTGTATTTTCGATTACTTCCATTATGGATTGCATGTGCAAACAATTCTTTACCAGTCCCAGATTCCCCGCGTAACAGTACTGTTGCTGGTGTATTCGCTCCTAGCTTCGCCTGTTCGATAGCTGCAGTTGTTTCATCTGAATTTCCGACAATATCATCAAATGAATATTTCGCTTCTAATGTGCGAATAATTTGCCTTGCTCTATTCAATTCATTTGTTAATTTTTGAATTTCCGACACGTCACGGATAACGCCGACGCTTCCTTTCAATATTCCATCCACAATAACTGGTGCTACGTTTACAATTACATCTCGCTTTTTTTGCCCAATCTTCATATGTATTCCGCGCACCGCACGACGCGTTCGAAGTACTTTCATATGCATACTTTCGCCTTCTACAATATCAGTTGTAGCAGGCTTCCCAATAATATCTTCTTCTGTTAAACCCGTTAATTTCGTATATGCCGGGTTAATGACTAAACCTCTTCCTTTTTCATCCACAACTGAAATCGCTTCTTCAGATGAGTTAATAATTGCCTCTAATAGTGTTTGAATTTCTTTTAAATCTGTAACTTCTTCCGCAAGATCTACAACTTCTGTTATATCTTTAAAAATTGCAAATGCCCCTTGCACCTCTCCGCCTTCTTTTAATATTGGAATACGCGTTGTAATAATTTTCTTTCCATTCTCTAATGTCAGTTCATAATTTACTTCTATTTGTTTCGTACGTATAATGCGAAGTAATTTACTAGTTGGAATGACTTCTAAAATATATTTTCCTATCGCCTCTTCTTTTTTATATCCGATAATACGCTCTGCACTTTTATTAAAAAGACGAACTTGTCCCTCTCGATCAATTACGATCATGCCGTCATGTGTAGAATTTAAAATTAATTCTCCTTGTTGCGTTTGTTCCTCTAACTGCCCAATTAGCCCTTCCTTCTCATGCGCTAATCCTGTAACAATTTTTGCGATATCACCTGGTATAAGAAGAGTGTCTTTTTTCTTTTTTTCCAATAAAACTTTATGTACATCATCTTCACCTGTCATATCAAATATTACATCAATATGCATAGAAAGAAATGGAGTTACACTTTCTCCAATTGCAATCCCGTATTCCTTAGCAATTTGTAATCCTTTTGCCAATGGATTTATATCAATAATCCCTATAATTTGAAATATATTCGAACTTTGTAACAGATTCAGCAGTGCGCTCCCGCCTTCACCCGCACCAACAATTAATACTTTTTGTTTCATATATTACACTTCCTCTCGAAGTAACTCTGCAAATTTTTTCACACCCTTATCTTACTCGTTCAGCACCCTCTTGACAAACCCCTTTCCGTATAACATCATTAAAATATACGAAATAATCTGAAAAGGAGTATTATGTATGCAGCGTTACGTTGCTCTACTATTAGCACTCATCCCTATTTCATTAGCTGTATTTGGTATAAAGTTAATGAGAGATACGGTATTCGGGATTCTATTTCCACCAATTTCTATACTGTGGTTACAATTTTTAATCGGCGCTCTCTGCTTCGCGCTCGGCTTTTATATCTTTGGTGGCTTCGTCTTGCACCGAGATCGCAAACGAAATAAAGTACAAGCTCGCTTTAGAAGATAGGAATGCCCCACTATTTATAAATAAAAAAATGAGACCGTTACACGCGGTCTCATTTTTTTATTGGCAATAACGTTCTTGCCGTTTCAGGGTAATCAGTAATAATCGCCGATATATTCATATCAAAATATTTACGCATAAGCGTTTCTTCATTAATTGTATAAGGGCGAACCTCTACACCACTTTCCATCGTTAGTTCGACAATAGCATCTTGAAGGTAACGATAATTCGGATGTACTGCTGTAGCCCCCATTTTTTTCGCGTATGCCCACGGACTATGCAAACCTTCGCGATATAAAATTGCTGTTTGAATATCAGGAGCCATCATATGGCACCGTTTCATACTGTAGTGATTAAACGAAGAAAATACAACACGATCCTCTAAACTAAATTTCCGTACAAGCGTTATAACTTCTTCCTCTAAACCTCTGTATGGAATTTTATTATTTTTAAGTTCAATATTAAGTAGCAAACTCGTTTGTTCAAGCCATTCTAATACCTCTTCTAAAAGTGGTATTTTACAAAAACCTACTTTATCACCAAATTTATAACTTGCATCTAACTTACATAAGTCCTCATATACATAATTCCGAACCGCACCTTTTCCATTTGTTGTCCGGTCCACCGTTTCATCATGAATGACGACAACTTTCCCATCTTTCGTTAATTGAACATCAAGTTCAATTCCATCCGCTCTAAAAGACTCAGCCGCTTCAAATGAAATCATTGTATTTTCTGGGTACGTTCCAGCCGCACCACGATGTGCAAATATAAGAGTCATCCTCACTCCCCCAATCTTATGCTATACTATACGAAAAAGGAGGTACTTCTATGAAACCATTACAAATTTCTCCAGACACTGCAGTCCGCTTATCAAAAGCACTAGGTGTTCCACTTGAACAACTCATGCATATGCCGCAGCACATTTTAATTCAAAAGCTAGTTGAATTAGAAAAACAAAATAAAGACGAAGAATAATACAGTCCTGTTTTGCAGGACTTTTTATTATTTTCTATTATATCATGGATGCCTTTCCTACTAAAATCCTTTAACAGATGTGCTACGATGCAATTTAGCCGTCCCTTCATCATTTAATAATGAATCACACCTTTTCTTTTTTGTTACATGTAATAAAGAAAGCAGACCATTTATTTATAAGTTCCCATTGCGTCCTAAAAACACGATTATAAAAAAACTAGAAGCCCTTTATATTATTTTTTATTGAACGTGCGGAGCATCCCCTGATTCGTACAATTCTTTCGCTTTTTCCTCCCCGAATGTAGTTAAAATATAATGTTGCTCTTCTAACGCATCCATTGCTCTAGTTGCTTTACAAATGCTATCTTCTTGAGCATCCGACAAATAACTGTGATCTTCTACAATTTTACTAAAATCCTTTTGTACCCATCTATTAGCAATTGCTAATAGCTCATTTTTCTTCGCAAAGCTATTCTTATTTATAATTTCTTTTAATTTTTTAGCATTATTTTGAATAATTGGGATAGAGCCCGATTTTCGTCCTGCCACCACTTTTTGATGAGTCATGCGATGCATTGCTGTAATGACTTCTCTTTCAGTAGAATTTTCAGTAACATACACATCAACAAAGACTCCATCTATCTACTATTGTTTGGTCTTCTTTTTTATCTATTTGAGCACTCTCTTCTTTATCTACTGGATTATGGGCAAGTTCTAACATTCCAAATGTAACTGCAATAGCAAGAACTCCCATAGCTGCTACTATTCCTAGCCAAGTTGAAATTTTATTTTTCATTCCCCTTCTCCCTATCTATATCTATTTAATTGCCTTATAAAAAACTCACTTACATGTAATATTACTAAAAGTAGGTTTTATTTTCCATGATATCAAATAGTCTCTTTTTCTCAACAAAATAAAAAGACCAACGAATTATAACATTCATTGGTCTTTCATTAAAAAGTTTATTGATTTTAAAATTACTATTGAGCATAGAGTTCCAGCATGCATCGGTTTTACTAAAACGAAAACCCTTTGGTACTTCTACTCTCAGCTAGCTTTATGTTCAAGTCTCAACTTATCCGCAACCATTGCGATAAACTCAGAGTTCGTAGGTTTTGCTTTTGACATGGATACTGTATAACCAAATAAGGACGATATAGAATCAATATTCCCACGGCTCCACGCTACTTCAATTGCGTGACGAATTGCGCGCTCCACACGGCTCGCTGTCGTATTATATTTCTTTGCGATATCTGGATACAATACTTTCGTAATCGATCCTAATAATTCGATATCGTTGTATACCATGGAAATCGCTTCTCGTAAATACATATATCCTTTAATATGAGCGGGTACACCAATTTCATGAATGATACTCGTAATACTCGCATCTAAGTTTTTCGGTTTTCCATCTACTGTTGTTGCTGATCGGAATGATGGTAGTGGACGTTTAATCATAGCGTTTGCTTTACCACTCACTTGACGAATATGACTTGTTAAATTCTCCATATCAAATGGTTTTAATATGAAATATGAGGCACCTAAGTCAACAGCTTTTTTCGTCACATCTTCTTGCCCGAATGCCGTCAACATAATTACGCTAGGCTGTTTTAACCTTTCAATATGTCGCATTTTTTCCAATACAGCTAAACCGTCTAAGTGTGGCATAATAATGTCTAAAACGAGTACATCAGGTTGCTTATCTGTTAATAAGTTTAAACACTCTTGACCATTATAAGCAGTACCGATTACTTCCATATCATCTTGAGCGGCTACATAGCTCTCTAACATTGATACTAGTTCTTTATTATCATCCACAAGACATACTTTAATTTTCTCCACAGCTTTTCCTCCCTTACCGAATCGATTCTCCGACATGTGTATCCTTCTAGGCTACATGAATTGTTCGACAATTGTGTGAAAATTCCCTTTTAAAGTTTCTTACTTTCCGATAAAATCACAAAAAAATATGTTTATCGTTCATTTATTCCCTTTCGCAACACATTCCATCATAGAAATACAACGAAACGTTCAACCCTTTCCTTTTATTTTACAACAAAAAACACCTCTTGCGGAGCTTTTACAAAATTTCAACGAATTTTTCAACAGAAAAAGCGAGCTAATAATATATATTAGCTCGCTTTTTTCTCTTGATCATAAATATTAATTCCAGCTTGATGTAACATCCATTCAATATGAACACCATATCCTGATGTTGGATCATTTACAAATACATGTGTAACAGCACCAATTACTTTTCCATTTTGTACAATTGGACTTCCACTCATTCCTTGTACGATACCGCCCGTTTTCGCTAATAGACGTTTATCTGTTACTTTTATTACCATACCCTTTGTAGCTGGGAATTTTTGCTGCACTGTACTAACAACTTCAATATCAAACGCCTCTACTTTATCTTGATTAATAACTGTTAATATTTTTGCTGGTCCTTCTTTTACTTGATGAGATAATGCAATAGGCATTGCTTTATCCATTATACCGTTTTTCATATTCGTCTTTAATTTTCCAAAAATACCATATGGACTATTAATTGTAATATCGCCAATCACTTCACGGTCTGGTGAGAATCTTGCTAATTTCTCTCCTGGATTCCCATGACTACCTCTTTCAATCGATGTAACTGTCGAGCGCATAATTTGTCCATCTTCGACTTGAATCGGCTTTTTCGTATCATTATCAGAAATAACATGACCAAGTGCCCCATATTTCATAGAATCTGGATGAACAAATGTCATCGTTCCAATTCCAGCTGCCGAATCACGGATATACAAGCCAATTCGATAAGACGATTCACCGTTGTCTTTTTGTGGAGTTAGCTTCGTACGAATATATTTTCCATCTCTTAACAATACAAGATTAAGCGGTTCACCTGTTTCTCCACTATTATGAATAAACGGTGCTACATCACTCATTCTTTCAATTGTTTTACCATTAATTTCAGTAATCATATCTCCGATTTGTACACCTGCTGTTTCACCAGGAGATATTTTACCTTTTTCAGTTTGAATTAAATGATGGCCTACAACAAGTACACCTTTTGTATTTAATTTCACACCAATTGATTGTCCACCTGGAATCACTTTAAAATCTTTTAACACTTTCACATTTACTTTTTTCACTGGAAAACCAGCAAGCTGAAATACCATATCAGCTTCACCATTTTGATGAGAATTTACCATAAGTCCTTGTTTTTGTTCATTCGAACTCACTGTAAATACATGACGATTTGTGGATGAAGCTTTGAAAACTGGTAATGATGATATTTCTGATTGTTGTCCTTCAAAAACAACAAGTTGTTTCGGTGATGAAATAAACGTTCGAAGCGGTTTAAAACATCCAATAAAAACTAAAGAAACAAGGAGACAAAGACCTATTATTTTTCGAAATTTTTCTAATTTCAACTTGTTCACTCTCCTCGCTCCTACCCCACATTCAGCCTCTTGGCTTCACTTTTTAATCTCTCCTTGCAATGCTTTATTTATAACCGGAAGAATTAAGAAATCTTCATTTGAGAAAAAAAGCTATCCATTACTGGATAGCCTCTGCTGTCTGTTTAAAATGATGCGCTTGCGTAAGTAATTCTTTCGCATGCTCTGTCGTTAAATCTGTAATTTCCACACCAGAAATCATTCGAGCTATTTCTGTTACTTTATCCTCCATAGTTAAAACAGTAACCGAAGTAATTGTCCGATCATTCGCTACTTGTTTTCGAATAAATAAATGCGAATCCGCCATTGAAGCTACTTGAGGTAAGTGCGTAATACAAAGCACTTGCGAGTTTACTGATACTCGATAAATTTTTTCTGCAATAGCCTGTGCGACCCGGCCACTTACACCCGTATCCACTTCATCAAAAATAACAGATGCAACCCCTTGATGCTTAGAAAAAATGCTTTTTAAAGCTAAAATGATACGAGATAACTCTCCTCCAGAAGCAACCTTTGAAAGTGGTTTTAGCGGCTCTCCTGGGTTCGTTGAAATATAAAATTCCACATGATCGTAACCGTCCGCCGTAAGTCTTACCGGTGCACCCTCCACAAGGGGCTCTTCTGCATTTCCTTCTCTCTTCATAATTCTCACTTCAAATTTCGTTTTTTCCATATATAATTCTTTTAATTCCTGATGAATTGCATTTGTAAGATGTTCTGCAAGCTCATGACGCATATTACTTAACAACGTTGCTTCTTTCAGAATAACACTTTCTAATTCCTTCAACTGTTTCTTCGTCGTTTCAATATGAACGTCTTTATTTTCAATCGTAAAAATTTCCTTTTCAATTTTATCAGCATACGCTAAAATCTCTTCTACAGTATTTCCATATTTTCTCTTTAGCATACGAATTTCATTCAAACGTGTTTCGATTTCATCTAAACGATTTGGATCATATTCCATCATATCGAGCTTTTCTCTCAGTTGATAGGCAACCTCTTCTAATAAGTAATAACTATTTGCAATTGAATCATGATTCTCTTGATACACTTCATCTAAATGTGTAATACTTTCCATTTGCCCCATTGCACTTCTTACATTATCTAATCCTTGTCCGTCGGCACTTAACGAACGATATGCATCACCTAACGCTTTATAAATCTTTTCAAAATTAGAAATTTGTAATCGTTCCTCAGTTAATTCATTTTCTTCATCCAGCTTTAAATCCGCCTTGCGAATTTCTTCATGCTGAAACTGAATTAAATCTAAGCGATGTGCCATTTGTTGTTCATTTTCACTTAACGATTTCAATTGTTTTTTTAATTTTTCATAGTCAGCGTATACGTTTTGATATATATCTAATTGTTTAACGATTCGATCCCCATCAAAATGATCAAGCATAAACAGATGTCGTTCTTCATTCATTAAATCTTGCGTTTCATGCTGTCCATGAATATCAACAAGTGTTTTCCCAATTTCTTTTAATATGCTAAGTGTAACAAGCTTCCCATTTACACGACATACACTCTTCCCGTTCGCAGCAATATCACGCTTTAAAATAATCATGCCATCTTCTATTTCTATATCTAACTCTTCTGCCTTTTCAATACATGGATGCTTCTCATCTTCAACATAAAATAACCCTTCAATCTCAGCCTTTTCTGTTCCATATCGAACAAATTCTGCTGACCCACGGCCACCTACAAGTAAACTAATTGCATCAATAATAATCGATTTTCCGGCCCCTGTTTCACCGCTTAAAACCGTTAAACCTTTTTGAAAAGAAATATTTAATGCTTCAATAATAGCAAAGTTTCTAATCGATAATTCCGATAACAATGCCCCATTCACCTCGTTATAAAATAATCCCTTACTAAAGGATTTTCTCAGTTCTTCATTCAAATAATCATGCTATATATTTGTATGTATATACTCTTCTAACCCGCTTCATTGTACCAAACATTTGTTTTACGGGTCAATCCATCTATTTTTTAACTTTATACACACAAAATATTATATTACAATTGAAAATTCATATTTTTAAACAATAAAAATATCTTGTTCACTTTCCACTTTATGATGGAAAGCAAACAAGATTTTTTGTTACAACATATTTAAGAAACGATCAGAGACAACACCTGTATCTTCAGGTGTACGGCAAATAATTAAGCAAGTATCATCACCACAGATGGTTCCGATGATCTCATCCCACTCTAAATGATCAATAAGTGCTCCAAGTGAATGAGCGTTACCAGGCAATGTTTTTAGCACAAGCATATGTCCTGCCGTGTCTAATTTTACAAATGAATCCACTAGATTTCGTTTTAATTTTTGTAACGGGTTAAATCGTTGATCTGCTGGCAAGCTATATTTATAGCGCCCATCATGTAATGGCACCTTCACTAAGTGCAATTCTTTAATATCGCGCGATACTGTTGCTTGCGTTACATTAAATCCCTCATTACGTAAAATATCAACTAATTCATCTTGTGTTTCAATTTCTTTGTTTGCAATAATTTCCCTGATTTTAATATGGCGCTGACCTTTATTCATACATTTGCACCTCACACTATCTCTTACCATAGTTTAAACATTGGTATACTTCACTTATTTATGTTAACTTATAATTCGTTTCTTGTACACAATTGTTTTTGCAATCATTATACAATTAAAGCAAAAAGAGGAACAACGTATGTTATTCCCCTTTCCCTTTTTGTTTTAGAACGTCATGCGCTTCTGTAACAACTTGCTCTATAGAAATTGGAGAATGATTTTCGCCATTCTCACGTTCACCATGCCATTTCAGATGAATTAAAAATTCAATATTACCATCCCCACCCGTAATTGGTGAGAATGTTAAACCTTCCACATCATAGCCTTCTTTTAAAGCAAAATCGACAATCATTTCTACAACAGCTTCATGTACTTTTCTATCACGAACGATACCTTTTTTCCCAACTTGCTCTCTTCCAGCTTCAAACTGCGGTTTAATTAACGCTGCTACATCTCCGTTAGGCATAAGCATTGTTTTTAAAACTGGCAGTATAAGCTTTAATGATATAAATGAAACATCAATACTTGCAAATTGCGGTAAACCACGTTCTAAATCTGCTGGTGTCACGTAACGGAAGTTTGTTCGTTCCATTACAACAACACGCTCATCTTGACGTAATTTCCACGCTAGTTGATTGTATCCTACATCTAATGCATAAGATAATTTCGCTCCATTTTGAAGCGCGCAATCTGTAAAGCCACCAGTTGATGAACCAATATCTATCATAACTTTATCTTGTAAATCAAGATGAAATGTCTCTAATGCCTTTTCAAGTTTATAACCACCACGACTTACATACGGCATAACTTGTCCTTTCACCGTAATCTCAGTATCTTGCGAGATTTTCTCTCCTGGCTTATCAAGTCTCATCTCATTTGCATATACGAGTCCGGCCATAATGGCGCGCTTTGCCTTCTCACGCGTTTCTATAAGTCCTCGCTCTACTAATAGTACATCTACTCTTTCTTTTTTTACGCTCATTTGTTACGCCCTTTTTTGTTTTGATGGAATCATTGTATGAATACGGTCTACAACAGCATCTGTCGTTAAACCAATTTCTTCTAATAATTTTGTTACACTTCCGTGCTCTATGAAGCGGTCTGGAATACCCATTCGTTCAACTAATGCACTATGGTAACCATTTTCAGATGCAAATTCAACTACTCCTGTTCCAAAACCACCAATTAAACAAGCTTCTTCAATCGTTAAAATCGGTATATTCTTTCCTAGAAGATCATGTAAATATGCTTCATCCATTGGTTTAATAAAGCGAGCATTCACTACTTTCACTGAAACCCCAGCTTTTTCAAGACGCTCAGCTGCTTCCATTGCCATTGGTATTGTCGTACCAAACGTTAAAATAGCTGCTTGTGTACCCTCTTTTAACGTCTCCCACGTACCGATTGGAATCGCCTTTAATTCTTCATCCATATGAACGCCAAGTCCATTACCGCGCGCATAACGCAATGCGATTGGTCCATCTTCATATTGCATCGCCGTATAAACTAAATGTTGCCCTTCATTTTCATCTTTCGGCATCATAAGCACCATATTCGGCAAGTGACGTAAGAATGAGATATCAAATACGCCTTGATGCGTTTCACCATCTGCTCCTACTAATCCCGAGCGATCTATTCCGATGAAAACATTTAAATTTTGGCGGCATATATCATGAACAACTTGGTCATATGCTCTTTGTAAAAATGTCGAATAAATTGCTAAGAATGGCTTCATTCCTTGCGTTGCCATACCTGCTGCCATTGTTGTAGCATGCTGTTCTGCAATACCTACATCAATCATACGATCTGGGAATTCTTTTTGGAATTTCTCAAGTTTTGATCCAACAGGCATTGCAGGTGTAATTGCTACGATACGCTCATCTGCTCTCGCTAGCTTAAGTACTGTTTCACTAACGACAGCACTCCATGCTGGTGCAACTTCTTTCGGCTTAACGAAGTCACCTGATTCAATTTTATAAGGTCCTGTTCCATGCCAAGTACCGATAACGTCACTCTCAGCCGGTTTATAACCTTTTCCTTTTTTCGTAATAACGTGAACGAGTACTGGGCCTTTTGTTTTCTTTGCATATTGCAACGTTTCGAATAACTTTTCATAATCATGCCCATCGACTGGACCTAAATATGTAAAGCCTAACTCTTCGAAAAAGACACCAGATACTAGTAAATATTTAAGACTATCTTTTATTTTCTCTGCTGTCGCAGCCACTTTCCCGCCAACTGCTGGAATTTTCTTTAATATATACTCTAATTCATCTTTTACCCAGTGATATTTTCCTGCAGTACGTAAACGACCGAGTACATTATGAAGCGCACCAACGTTTGGTGCAATTGACATTTCATTATCATTCAAAATAACAATCATGTCTGTTTTTTCATGTCCAATATGGTTCAATGCCTCTAAAGCCATTCCGCCTGTTAAAGCACCATCTCCAATAATTGGTATAACATATTCTTTCGTTTTCTTTAAATCACGTGCCAGAGCCATTCCCATTGCAGCCGATAACGAAGTCGAGCTATGACCAGTTTCCCATACATCGTGCTCACTCTCGCAACGTTTCGGGAAACCACATAGACCTTGATATTGCCTTAATGTACCAAACTCTTTCGCGCGTCCAGTTAAAATTTTATGTACATAGGATTGATGTCCTACATCCCATAAAAATTTATCTTGCGGGCTATCAAATAATTTATGCAGAGCAATTGTGAGTTCTACTACACCTAAATTAGGTGCAATATGTCCACCTGTTTGAGAGAGCTCTTCAATTAAAAACTTACGAATATCCTCACTCAATCCCTCTAGTTCACTGATAGACATATCTTTCAAAAAACTAGGGTTTTGAATTTGCGTTAGATCCACATGGATCACTCACTTTCATTTCATAATCTGTCAACATGTCAAATATTATAAAAAAACATTTACACAAAACAAGAAATTCTCTTTTCTATTTTTCGTCTTGTCCCGCTATTAACCAGTCTATTGCGCCCTAATCCTATTATAAACCATATTTCTTTAGGCGATGAAAAAAATAGCCGCTAACACGAAGTGATAACGGCAATGTAATCTACATATATTTTTGCCAATAACAAGAAAAGAAAAACCTTTTCCTACATTTATATCATAAAATGATGAATGACTCAACAAATGAAAACGCTGTTATATTAGTTATTACGTTTTGCAATCAAATCACAAATAGATAGTAAATATTCATCTTGTAATTGCAAGGAGCTAATCGCACCTTTTGCTTCTGCAATTGTTTCTTCTAAAATATCCTTTGCTCTATCTATAGTAAACAACGTCGTATATGTGCTCTTTTCGTTAGAAAGATCGCTACCAATCGGTTTTCCAATCTCTTCTTCAGTTCCTTCGACATCTAAAATATCATCTCGAATTTGGAAAGCTAGACCGATATATTTAGCAAAAGTAAGCAACTTTTCTTCTTGCTCTTCTGTCGCATCAGAAAGTATCGCACCCGCAAGTACAGCAAATTCAAGCAGTTTTCCGGTCTTATGTTTATGGATGTACTCCAATTCATCAATCGTAAGGCGTTTCCCTTCCGCTTCCATATCTGCCACTTGTCCGCCAACCATTCCTTCTGGTCCTGCTGCTTTTGCAAGTTCAAGTACAAGTCTTACTTTTTTTTCAGCAGAAATTTCTTTTTGCTCATATGCCATAATAACTTGAAAAGCATACGTCAATAAGCCATCTCCTGCTAAAACTGCCATCGCTTCACCAAATACTTTGTGATTTGTGGGCTTTCCTCTTCTTAAATCATCATCATCCATACAAGGTAAATCATCATGAACTAACGAATATGTATGAATCATTTCAAGAGCACAAGCTGCACCTACTCCAAGATTTCTTTCTTTCCCAAACGCTTGTAATGTTGCAAACAAAAGTAACGGGCGGAGACGTTTTCCACCCGCTTCCAAAGAATATGCCATTGCTTCACGAAGTACATTTGGACATTGTAATTCATTTGCATAGCTTACAAGTTTTTCTTCTACGAAAGTTTTACTTTCTTTCAAAAAAGTATCAAAAGCAATCGTCACTATGCTTCATCTCCTAAAGCAGTAAACGGTTCAAGCTCTCCATCTTCCCCAAGAATAACTGCCATTTGTTCTTGTACATTCTTCAGCTTCTCATCACAAAGCTTAGATAATTCCATACCTTCTTTAAAATAAGAAATCGCTTCTTCTAAAGGTACGTCACCTTGTTCTAGCTTAGAAACAAGATGCTCAAGTTGCGAAATTGCCTCTTCAAAGCTTAATTTATTTTCCATTATTCAATTCACGCTCCTCTATGCCTGATACGCTACAATCTAGTATTCCATCTTGTAATTGAACTGAAACAGCATCTCCAAGGCTTACATCTTTCACACTTTTTAACACTTGCTTCTCTTCATCATATACAAGCCCGTACCCTCTCATCATTACTTTAAGCGGACTTAACGCTTCAAGTTTTTGAGCAGCTCTTACAAAGGCAAATTCTTTCGTTTGAAGTAACGTTTGCATTTCACGTTGTAATTGCTTTTGCAACGTTTCAACAGCTACCTTTGTTTGCATAATTTTTTGAGATGGGTGGTGCTTCTCTAAATAAAATGAAAGTTGCTTTAACTGATTCACCTTTTTATCAATATAGCGCTCTTTCGCTAAAACAAGCTGTTCTAGCGCTCTATCTAATTGCTCTTCCTTTTGCTCATATACTTGTCTTGGATAACGGAACGCATACGATTTTTGCAACACTTGTAGTTTTTCTTCTTTTTTATGTACTAACTCTCTCATCGCTCTTTGCAATCTCAGAGTTCTTTGTAATACCTTTTCTTGTAACTCTATAATGTTAGGTGCTGCCAGCTCAGCTGCTGCAGTCGGTGTTGGCGCGCGTAAATCTGCAACAAAATCTGCGATTGTAAAATCCGTTTCATGGCCTACTGCCGAAATAATAGGAATTTCACTCTTAAAGATTGCTCTTGCAACCATTTCCTCATTGAAAGCCCATAATTCCTCAATAGAACCTCCACCACGTCCAACGATTAGTACATCTATCTCTCCCATTTCATTCGCTGTACGAATCGCTTGTACAATCGAGGGAGCCGCTGACTCCCCTTGTACAAGTACCGGAAATACAATAACATTCCCAATTGGATAACGACGTTTAATCGTTGTTATAATATCACGAATCGCTGCTCCTGTTGGCGACGTAATCACACCTATTGTTTTAGCGTAAGGAGGAATTGCTTTTTTATAAACTTGAGAAAAAAGTCCTTCTTCTTCTAAACGAACTTTTAACTGTTCGTACGCTAAATGTAAATTTCCGACTCCGTCAGGCTGCATGTCTTGAATATAAATTTGATAAGAACCACTCGCCTCGTAAACAGAGATTTTCCCTTTCACGAGTACCTTCATCCCATTTTCAGGTTTGAATTTAATATTACGATTATGACCCGCAAACATAACCGCTGCGATTCTTGCATTTTCATCTTTCAATGTAAAATACATGTGGCCACGGCTATGATTTTTAAAGTTGGAAATTTCACCTTTTAACCAAACAGACTGCAAATGCGGATCATATTCTATTTTTGTTTTTATATAGCGTGTTAACGCTGTAACGGTTAAATATTGCTTCTCCATTTCTCTCTCCTCATAGCCGATTCAAATTATTTACAAACGACACCTGCACGTTTGGCAGATTCAACAGTATTATGAAGAAGCATTGTGATTGTCATTGGACCAACACCCTTTGGTACAGGTGTAATGTAACCCGCAACATCTAACACGTTGTCAAAGTCAACATCACCACAAAGTTTTCCTGTTTCTAAACGGTTAACACCAACATCAATTACAACCGCTCCTTCTTTCATATAATCAGCTGTTATCATTTTAGGTCGTCCAACAGCTACGATTAAAATATCAGCTAACTTCGATAACTCTTTCATATTTTGCGTCTTAGAATGACAATATGTGACAGTTGCATTTTCATTTAAAAACAATTGCCCCACTGGTTTACCGACAATATTACTTCTTCCAATTACTACTACATGTTTCCCAGAAATATCAAGATTTGTTTCTTTTACTAATTCTACAATACCATGCGGTGTACATGGAAGGAATGTATCTTGTCCCGTCATCATGCGTCCCACGCTGATTGGGTGAAATCCGTCTACATCCTTTTCTGGTGAAATTCTTTCAATGATAGCTTTTTCTTCAATATGTTTTGGTAAAGGTAATTGCACTAATATACCATTAATACGGTCATCGCCATTTAAGCGATCGATTTCAGCAAGCAAACGTTCCTCAGTAATTGTTTCAGGAAGTTCAATTAGCTCTGAGTAAATTCCTACTTGTTCACAGCCTTTTTCTTTTCCTTTCACATAAGAACGAGATGCTGGATCTTCTCCAACTAAAATAACTGCTAATCCTGGTACAATACCTTGCTCTTTCAACTTCACAACTTCTTCTGTTAATTGTGCTCGTTTTTTCTCCGCAACTTCATTTCCTTTGATGATTACTGCTACCATTTTAAGATTCCCCCTTAAAGAATTTACAGTGTATCTTTTATATTAGATAAAACGCCGTTAATAAAACGACGAGATTCCTCATCCCCAAATGTTTTTGCAATTTCAATTGCTTCGTTAATTGTTACGTTATGTGGAATTTCTTCCATGTACTTCATTTCATACACAGCTACACGTAAAATACTGCGATCAACAATACTAATACGCTCAAGCTTCCACTTTTTTAAGTTTTGACGAATCGCTTCATCGATTGCTTCTTTATTTTCTACAAAACCTACTACAAGTGACTCTAGAAACTCATTTGTTTCTTCGCCTTCATCTAGCGTGTTTTCCACTGCTACTTTCGGTTCTAATTCACCTGTAATATCCATTTGGTATAATGCTTGCATTGCTCTTTCTCTAGCCGTCCTACGTTTCATTGTAACTCTCCTTTATGCTTCAAGTCTTTCCTTATACTTTGTTATATTATTATAATTTATAAGCCGTCAATTCACTTACTCTTACAGTTTTCATTGATTTTCCAACCTTATAATACAATGATAATAACACAATTTATCGTTTCACACACGGGTTACAAGGCTGAAAAATAATAAAAAGATTAACTTCAAGTTCCATATCTTATCACAATGTACGTTTTTTGGAAAAACGACACATTTTCTTGTTTATTTCTTATTTTTTGAAATAGTATAATAATTAGAGGGTTGTAATTTGTGAAGAAATGAAACGATAAAAAAGATGCCTATGTTACTAGGCACCTTTTCATTCTTACACTGGTTCGATTTCTGTTTTTTGTGTTTCGAATGTTACGCCAACGATGTGAACATTCACTTCTTTTGGCTCAAGTCCTGTCATTGTAAAGAGTGCTTGGCGAATATTGTCTTGAATCTTTTGTGCAACAACTGGAATTGCTACACCAAAATACATTACAACATAAAGGTCAACGATAATATCTTCGTTTGCTAATTCAACCTTTACACCTTTACCATGATTTTTCTTACCTAACTTCTCAACAACATCTGTAGCAAAATTACCGCGCATTGCCGCTACACCTTCTACTTCAGCAGCTGCAATACCTGCAATTACTTCAATTACTTCTGGTGCAATTTCTACTTTACCAAGAGTTGTATCTTGACCCATATCTAACATATGTTCAGCCATGAAAAAAACCTCCTTTAATGTATCACTGCGTCACAAGTTCATGCTCTTCCAAAAACTTCGTATTAAACTCACCTTTTACAAAATCAGGATGATCTAACAATTGCAAATGGAACGGGATTGTTGTATGTACGCCTTCAATGACAAATTCACTAAGTGCGCGCTTCATTTTTGCAATTGCCTCTTCACGTGTTTTTCCGTGAACAATTAATTTAGCAACCATCGAATCATAGAAAGGTGGGATTGAATATCCCGGATATACAGCTGAATCGACGCGAATACCAAATCCTCCTGGTGGTAAGTACATTTCTACTTTACCTGGAGATGGCATAAATTTTTTGGCAGGGTTTTCCGCATTAATTCGACATTCAATTGCCCAACCATTAAATTGTACTTCTTCTTGCTGTAACGATAACTTTTCTCCTGAAGCAACAAGAATTTGCTCTTTAATTAAGTCCATTCCCGTTACCATTTCAGTAACCGGATGCTCAACCTGAATTCTCGTATTCATCTCCATGAAATAAAAGGTTTTCGTTTTATATTCATAAATAAACTCAACCGTACCAGCACCTGTATAATCAACCGCTACCGCCGCTTTAACTGCCGCTTCACCCATCTGCTTGCGAATATCTTCATCAAGTGCAGGTGATGGACTTTCTTCTAATAGTTTTTGCAAACGGCGCTGAATTGTACAATCACGCTCTCCTAAATGAATGGCATTTCCGTGTGTATCTGCCATTATTTGAATCTCAACATGGCGGAAATCTTCAACGTACTTTTCTAAGTATACACCAGGGTTCCCAAAAGCGGTACTAGCTTCTTGCTGTGTAATTTGAATTCCTTTTATAAGCTCTTCTTCATGGCGTGCAACACGAATACCTTTTCCGCCGCCACCTGCAGTCGCTTTAATAATAACTGGATATCCAATTTGATTAGCAAGCTCGATCGCTTCTTCGGTATTTTTAATAATCCCTTGTGAACCTGGTACAATCGGAACCCCTGCTTCTTTCATTGTATCACGAGCAACGTCTTTTGTGCCCATCTTTGAAATAGCTTCTGGACTTGGACCGATAAAAATCAAGTTACATTCACGGCATAACTCTGCGAAATCTGCATTCTCTGCTAAAAATCCGTATCCCGGATGAATAGCATCGCAGCCTGTTAACTTCGCAACGCTAATAATGTTTGTCAAATTTAAATAGCTTTCTTTCGAAATCGTTGGTCCTACACAATACGCCTCGTCTGCAATCTGTACGTGAAGTGACTCTTTATCTGCTTCTGAATAAATTGCAACTGTTTCAATATCCATTTCTTTACAAGCACGAATAATTCGTACAGCAATTTCCCCACGATTGGCTATTAATACTTTTTTTATCATCACAAAGACTCCCTTATTACGCTTTTACAAGAAATAGCGGTTGTCCATACTCAACAAGCTGTCCGTTATTAACAAGAATTTCAACAATTTCGCCCTCTACATCAGCATCAATTTCGTTAAATAACTTCATAGCCTCGACAATACATACGATAGAATCTTTCGATACTCTATCCCCAACACTTACATATGGAGGTGTATCAGGCGAAGAAGAAGAATAGAATGTACCTACCATCGGTGATGTGATTTTATGTAGGTTTTCATTTTGAACAGCCTTCTTCTCTTCTTGTTTTGGTGCTTCTGCTTGCGCTGCTGCTACTTTCGTTTCAACTTCAACAGGCGCTACTGGTTGCATAGCTTGTTTTGCTGCAGGTGCTTGCACAGCAACAACTTCATTACCACGCTTTTTCATTTTGATTGTTGTACCGTCTTTTTTGTATTCAAATTCATCAATATTAGAGCTATCAATTAATTTAATTAATTCGCGAACTTCTTGAATTTTAAACATGTAAAATCCACTCCCATACTCTTGTTTGTCCCGTTTTTACAGATTCTCGTCACGAAAACTAGATTGACTGTAAAAATACGATGTATTCTATTAGAAAATATATTTCATTAACTAATAGAAATATTTACTATTTCCATCTTACGATAAATTTTTTAAACATTCCAATTTATATTTCTTTATAATAAATCGAAACTCCTGTAAAAATATTATTCCAACAAAAATTTAATACCTAGTAATAATACCAAGTTTCACATGAAATTGGCAAGACCACTTCTTAAAAAACATTCACTACTTTTTCAAAACGTTACACAGCAAACATGCCATTCCCTCTCCACTCTTCACCACATCTATAGTCAATAATATATTTTTACCAAATATTATTTTTTTGTTTACACGCCGTTCATCATTCCTTCATATAAGAATAGTATGTTCAAGGTGTAGAAAATATATTGTGTCGAGGTGTGGAAATATGATATGGCTCATTCTCTTTTTACCTGCCGTAATCGTTTGGGCATGCGTTCTTTTCATCCACGTCAAATCCGGAAAAAGTAATCATCAGTACCATGAACCATTAATCTTTTACTCACAACGTGTTTCTCCATTCCGAGTTGAACATAATAAAAATAAATACAAAGACGAAATAGAAAAAAGCTATCGAAAATGATAGCTTTTTTCTATTCACACGCTTACTTACATACTCTATTTTACTATTTGCATACCTTTTGCTTAGTAAAAGATAATAATCCGCAGGGAAATCCCTACGGATTAAAGTTTCACTTATTTCGCTGGTGGATCAAATTTCACACCTACATCTTTTGATCCACCTTCACTTCTTACAAGTTGAATAATTTTATTTGCTTCTTTCTGTGAATGTTTTGCCGCTTTAACCGTTACTCTAATATCAGTACCATCAGCTCTTACAAGAGCATCTGGATATCCTCCTTGAGATTTAATTACTGTCTCAAGTAATTCTTGCTTCGTTTCCATTGTAGTGATTGCATCAAAGTTATCTTTCGCTTTACTCTTTTCTGTCGCTGAAGATTTCGAAGAATTCATCACTTCTTGTAATTTTGCTTTCTCTTCACTACGCTGATCTTCCATTTGCATACGTAAAGCTGTGAAATTCTCATCACTTGATTGAACTGATACATTACCCTCTTTTTTACTTGTTTCTTTTTTTGCATTTTCTTTTTTGTCTGTTTCTTTATTTGTTGTTTCCTTGCTTGTATTTTCTTTTTTCGGAGTTTCTTTAGGCGCTTCGTTTGTTACCGCTTTATCAGTACCTTGTTTTTCTTGTCCAATCTTTTCACCTGTTGCTGGCGATGCTGTATTCATTTTGTCAGGAGTTGTCACGTAATACACAGATAGTACAACAACTAAACTTAACATCGTTAATAGCCAAACTGTTTGTTTTTTTAACACTTTATTTCCTCCCTATCAATTTTTCGGTGAAACTGAAACGCGATGGGCCGGTACATCTAGCAGCCTTATCACAGCTTCTTTTACCATTGCTTTAACTTGTATATTATCCACTCCCTTTGCTACGACAAGAACACCACGTACTTTCGGCTTCTCTGTTCGTAAAACAACAGGAGTTTCTTTATCCCCTTCACGTATAATGACAGTCTTTTCATCAAGAGACTCGTCCTCTACTTCTCTCTTACCGCCTGTTTTATCTGTTTCACCTGTTGTTTGTGAGCGTTTCACTGTATTTTTTTCTAAAATTTTTTCTTCAGATGAATCTAAATTCACTTTAATCGTTACGTCTTTTACTCCTGCTATTTCTTCTAAAGCAGTTTTTAATTCTTGTTCATACGCTTTTTCATATTTTTCTACATTTGACATACTATCATTACTTTTTTGTCCGAAAGTTGGTACGTCTTTTTCTTGGTTTTGAGTTTTTTGTTCTTTAAATACAGGTACTTCTTCTTTTTTACTTGAAAAGAGACTACTAGAAAACATAAGCAAAATTCCAAGTATGAGTAGGACAAGTAAAAACTTAGGTGTTACCTTTTTACCCTTCTCGTTGCTTTCTTTTTGATCCCCATTCAATAAGTTTCGAAAAAATGAGAACTTCGAATTTTTATCTTTATTGTCCATTTACTCTACCTGTCCTCCCTTCCATTTGAACTTGGATTTGTTTACTCCCTAGTTGCCACCTGCTTGAAAAGAAATCTTTCATTTCTCCATTCGTTTCTTCCACTTTTTTTGGAGGCTCTTTCGTGTTAATTTCAATTGGCTTTACTGTTTCAATTGCATCATTTTTACTACGTTCTTTTTCTTTCAACGTCACAACAACAGATTGAATATCTTTCGCTGACTTTACTTCTTCTGTATTTTCTGCTGCGACTATTTGTATTTCGGAGACAGTCATACCATACTTTTTCTCAAACTCTTTTCCTACTTCTTTTTTCATTTTGGTAGCCATCTCTTCTAAACTATATGCACGTGTTAGAGCTTGTATTTCTTTTTTCTTCGAATCTATTGAATTTTTTACAGATCCTTCTGCTACGTACTTTTCTTCATTAAAATTTGCAATTACTTCATTTATATCTGTCTGCAATAGTTTAAAAAGAGGCGTTAAAATTAATACGACTAACAAAAGACTTACAACGAATTTAACGTATTTTTGCAAATTCGAATTTGGAAGAATAAGATGAAGCATTGTTGCTAAGAGCAAAAAAACGATAATATTTCTGATCCACTCTGTAACAAATTGCATACTCTTCACCTCCTATCGCATCATAAGTGTAATATTCCCCGCAGCAATAATAATTGTAATACTTAAAAAGAACATAAATGATACGATAGCTAAGCAAGCAAATACGTAAATGATGCTTCGTCCAATAATGTCTAAACATTGAATAATTGCTCCGCCGCCAACCGGTTGCAATACTGCTGCTGCAAATTTATAAATAAATGCAATACAGAAAATTTGAATCGCAGGAAAAGCAACAATTAAGCATAAAATGACGAGCCCAATAATTCCGACTGTGTTTTTCAATAATCCTGATGCGCTAATAACAGTATCTGCCGCTTCGGTAAACATCCTTCCAACTACTGGAATGAAGTTTCCTGTTACAAATTTAGCAGTTTTCACAGCTATTCCATCAGCAACGGCTGTCGCTGTTCCTTGTACAGATAATACTCCTAAAAAAATCGTTAAGAAGATACCGATAATCCCAACGCTAACGTTTTGCAGAAGCTTGGACAATTTCGTAACTTTATATTGATCACTCATTGTACTTACAATACTTAATATCGTTGCCAGTAATAAAAGCGGTAGAACGATATAATTCATAAGAAGCCCGCTTGTATTCATTAAGAAAATGATAATCGGATGAAAGAAAGATACAGATACAACCCCGCCACCAGTCGCTATAAGCGCCAATAAAATTGGCAATAGCGCTAATATGAAATCTACCATTGTTTGTATCGTTTCTCTTGCATATGTCATAACGACATAAAAACTATTCAAAGCAAAAATAATAAGTACCATATATACAACAGCATCAGCAATTTTACTTACACTACTTTTTGAAAAAGCAGATTGTAGTGATTGCAACAATGCACTAAAGATTGTGAGCATAATGAGTGTGCCAAGCAGTTTTCCATTAGCTGCAAGCTCATGAAATAAATATTTTAATAACCCTATCATCCACTCTTTTAGAGAGAATTCTTTTTCTCCCTTTACAAACTCCATAAAACTCCCTTTTTGACTCTCTGGCAAATAGCCTCCATATTTTGTAACAAGCCCGTCCCAAAATTGCTTCACATCTTCAATTCCGAGCTTATCCAATTGTTGATCAACGACGTTTGTTTCTACAGGAGAAGCTTGTACAACAACCGGTAAAGAAAAGAAAAGGAAGCAAGCAAATAGCAGCTTAGCTCCAAACCTCCTCAACATTCACTCCCCCTTATCCTGTCGGTAAAAATCCGAGAATAGTTTCAATTACAACCGTCAAAATAGGAATTGCCATAACGAGAATTAAGATTTTCCCAGCAAGTTCAATTTTCGAAGCGATGGCACCTTGACCAGCATCTTTTGTGATTTGAGCTCCAAACTCAGCAATATAAGCAATTCCAATAATCTTTAGTAACGTTTCCACGTAGACATTACTAACTTTCGCTTCACTCGCTACTCTCTCAATCATTTGTAAAATAGAATGAATTTGATCGATTAAAATAAGAAACATCACACTGCCTACGAACACAATAAATAAAGATGTAATACTAGATTTTTGCTGGTTCAAAACAGCAGCTAAAAACGTAGCAACGAGGCCTAATCCGACAATTTGTATAATTTCGATTCGAACCGCCTCCTTTACTGGAAGAGAAAGACACTTTTAATCTTGTCGAATAGCGTATTAATTAAAAATGCAACATGAAATAAAATGACGACAAAACCGACAAGGATAACCCAATTTGCAATATCCTCACGCTTCAATTCTTTTAGTACAGTATGAATGAAAGCTAAAACAATGCCGATTCCGGCGATTTGAAATATTAATCCAACATCAATGGACATCGCCTTTCTCCCCCCTATAGCAGTAAAATTACAATTAGTAGCCCTGCTAGTACCCCTAAGCTCTTGATCATTTTTTCGTATTGCAGTTGTAAAGCTTTTGCTTCCTCTTCTTCTCTCTCCAAATGTGTAATACATAAGCGAATATGTTTTTGTTGTGATTCACGATCATGTTGCCCGAGAGTTTCACCAAATTGCTGCAGTATTTCATACTCGGTTTGTTGAAAAGCCGTCAACTTCCAATTCTCTTTCAAACTATCTATCCAAGCTTCCCTTACTGTTTGTTCTCCACTTTCTAGTTTTTTAGCGAAACTTTGAAATATCCAATTTAATGGCTTTGGCATTTGTTTAACTAATCGCTCGGCAGCCTCAGATAAAGGTGTGTGTCCATACATAATTTCTGCCTCTAATGATTGAAGTGCTGATTTTAATAACCTAAGTTGCCTAGGCCTCTCACTGTATCTTTTAGCGTACGAAAACCCGAAAAAGGTGCTGACCGCAACGATTAACACTGCACCAAATATTTTCACCATACGCCCTCAGCCTTTCTATTTGATAACACTGGTTTTCCATATTTATCTTTCACCTGCATAACCGTTCCTGGACCCCTCGCTTTTGACAACTCCACAAACCTATCAAATATACCAAGCTCTAGCACTGCCTTGAGCGATGGACGTCTCACAACATCCTCATAGGAAAATCCGTGTGCACTTATAAAAAGCTGAACACCTGCATGCACTGCCTCCATAATTGCTTCACTATCTTCTTTACGGCCAATTTCATCTACGATCAAAATATCAGGACTCATAGAACGAATCATCATCATCATTCCTTCTGCCTTTGGACATGCGTCTAACACATCGACTCGGGTACCAAAATCGTATTGCGGGATCCCTTTCACACAGCCAGCAATTTCTGACCGTTCATCAACAATCCCCACTTTACAGGAAGGAATTTCCGAAGCACTTACCCCTTGACTCATGCAACGTGCTACATCTCTTAAAAGTGTCGTTTTTCCTGTTTGGGGAGGGCCAATTACCATCGTGTTTAACCACCTTTTTTCATACAAATATGGCAAAAGCGGTTCAGCAATCCCTATTTTTTGACGAGCAATACGAATATTAAAGGAAGAGACATCACGAATCATTTTCACTGCGCTTTTTTCTGTAATGACTTTTCCTGCTAACCCGATTCTATGCCCCCCGCGAAGCGTCACATACCCACGTTTTAATTCCTCTTCCATCGTATAAATTGAGAATTGACTTAACTTATTCAATAAGTAAATAGCATCCTCTGCAGTAGTAATATAGTCATAAAAAAACACCTTTCCGTGTGCAATACACTCTAGCGGCCTTCCAATTCGAACACGAATTTCCTCTAAAGCATCGTATTGCTTACATTCTTCAATTAAGTACTTCATCGTTTTTGGTAAAACTTCTAATACCTCTTTCATCGGCTTCTCCCCACTATACTCGACTTACTATTTCAGTAATGCGATAAAAATACAGCAAATTCCAAGCGCTAGAAAAAAGAGCTTCAAGAAAGAAATTTCACTTGCTACACTCGCTATCCCAATTGTCATTGTTAAAATTAATACGGTAGGTCCAACAAACGCCAACATACCATTTATAAACAACGCTTTCTTCGCATCATTCACATAAAGCATAAGCAAAGCAGCAAATATCTCCGCACTACCTGAAAATAATCGAAGTGCTCCCATAACAAGCACAGATGTTTCCATTGCCGCTAGCCACTGTTTCATTCTTCCACCTTCTCCCGTAACAGTTACTAACTTCGTATTCTAAAAAAGAATATATTTGTACAACCATATGCAGAGGTTGTCTATTTCAGAAGTAAAAACATAATTTTTCTCTAAAGTCTGAATTACAATCTGAATATTCATATTATTTTATGGTATATTATGGTACATTTAGTTTAAAAGGGGTATAAAACATGCAGCACGTCACTTTATTACCACTAGATTTATGCTATACAAATGTGATTTTCGAGCTATCAAATGATCTACATATAAAAAATGCATTGGGGATAACGGTAGAAAACATCGAAGATACGAAAGCATTTCTTCTTTTTGCAATAGAAGAAGAACGTCAAAAGAAATCCTTATCGAGAATGATTGTGAATGAAGAGGATGAAATAATTGGCCTCACCACACTTAAACATATTAATAATGAGAAGAAGCAATCTCACATTGGTAGTTGGCTTGGCTATCCGTACTGGGGAAAAGGCTATAACGAGGCTGCTAAAAAAGAAATCTTTAAAATAGCCTTTTTAGACTTACAACTTTCCTACGTATTTGCTGGTGCTAAAACGAATAATATCCGCTCATTAAAAGCACAAGAAAAACTACCTTATATTTCATTGCATGTGGAAAACAAGTTTCCAGACGAACACGCTGCACTAGAGAAAGAAGTAAAGTCACCTTGCTCTCTGCATGTCGTGTCACGTGAAAATTTTTTAAACTGGTTGAAATTACAGAATGAGGAGGAAAAATATGAAGGCATTGAAAGTTAGTTTAACCGTTGTAGTAGAATTAGCTCTTATTTATCTTTTTTCATTATTGGTCGGTTGGTCATTTATAGAGACCTTTTTCCTTGGTAGTTTAGCAATATTTGCAATTATGTGGTTAATTATTATGAGTAACCATAGAAATAACATTACAGATCACGCAATAAGTAAAACATTAACTGGCGTTGAGACTGGCGAAATAAAACCATTTCAAATTGTTTTGACTCCATCTATTATGGGTACTCTTTCACTTGTTTTAGTCAGTTTTATAATAACAGCTATTTACTATCTACCCTATTTCCTATAAAAAAGCACTCGTGAATTATCACGAGTGCTTTTCTACTATGCACGAGAAACGTATTTACCTTCACCAGTGTTGATGATAAGCATTTCGCCTTCGTTAATGAAGATTGGTACTTGTACAACAAGACCAGTTTCTAATGTAGCTGGTTTTGTTACGTTAGAAGCAGTATCACCTTTAATACCAGGCTCTGTTTCTGTAACTTGTAATTCAACTGTGTTTGGAAGTTCAACACCAAGTACTTCGCCTTGGTAAGTCATGATTGCTACTTCCATGTTTTCTTTTAGGAATTTAAGCTCGCGCTCGATTTGGTTTTCACCAAGTTCGATTTGCTCATAAGTTCCGTTATCCATAAATACGTGAGCCTCACCGCTTGCGTATAAGTATTGCATACGACGGTTTTCGATGTGTGCTTTTTCTACTTTCTCGCCTGCACGGAATGTTTTCTCTTGAACAGAACCTGTGCGAAGGTTACGTAGTTTAGAACGAACGAATGCAGCACCTTTACCTGGCTTTACGTGTTGGAAATCAAGTACTTGCCAAAGGCCATTATCCACTGCAATTGTTAAACCTGTACGAAAATCGTTTACTGAAATCATGTAAAAAAATCCTCCTGTATGTTACAAAATAATAAGTTCTTTTGGTGATTTCGTAATTACTTCATTACCTTCACTTGTTACAATGATATCATCTTCAATACGTACGCCGCCAATACCTGGAATATAAATACCTGGTTCTACTGTTACAGCCATACCTGGTTCAAGAACTGTATCAGAACGGAACGCTAAACCTGGTGCTTC
This sequence comes from Bacillus cereus group sp. MYBK216-1, assembly GCF_051916495.1. NCBI lineage: Bacteria > Bacillati > Bacillota > Bacilli > Caryophanales > Bacillaceae > Bacillus > Bacillus cereus group sp. MYBK216-1. The sequence goes on along the minus strand of NZ_JBQAGT010000004.1, from coordinate 212,236 downwards.
ATGGATTTCAAGACCGATTCCATGGCCAGTAGAGTGTCCGAAGTATTCACCGTATCCTTTTTCCGTTATGTAATCGCGCGTTAACGCATCCGCTTCACGGCCTGTTAAACCAGCTTTAATACCGTTCACACCACGTAGTTGTGCTTCTAAAACGATATTATAAATTTCTTTCAATTTATCAGATGGTTCACCAACTGCAATCGTACGAGTAATATCAGAACAATATCCTTTATAATAAGCGCCGAAGTCTAATGTAACGAAATCTCCTGTTTCTATCACTTTTTCAGATGCCACGCCGTGCGGTAATGCCGAACGAAGACCTGAAGCAACGATAATATCAAACGAAGAAGATGTTGCTCCTTGTTTTCTCATGAAAAATTCAAGTTCATTTGACACTTCAATTTCAGATACTCCCGGGCGAATGAATGATAGAATATGCTCAAAGGCAGCATCTGCAATCTGTGCAGCTTCCTTTAATATCTTAATCTCTGAATCAGTCTTTATCAAGCGTAACTTTTCTACAAGGCCAGAAGTCGGGATAAATTCAGCATCAATCGCTTCCTTATGCACTGAATAAGAACTATATGTAAGAGTATCTTGCTCAAAACCAAGCTTTTGAATTCCAAGCTCTTTCACTTGCTTTGCCACTTCATCAATGATCAATCCTGCGTGCTGCACAATCTCATATCCAACCGCTTGTTTACTTGCCTGCTCGACATAACGGAAATCTGTAATAAATTGAGCACGATCTTTTGAAATAAGAACAACACCAGCTGTTCCTGTGAAGTTAGCCATATATCTACGACTATGTTCATTTGTTAACAAAATACCGTCAATACCAGCCTCATCAAATGCACTTCGTAATCTTTCGATTTTCTCCATTACTTTATGCCTCCCTCAATTTCTCCATTAATGCAAATAACGCTAACTTATAGCCATAAAAACCAAATCCAACAATTTGTCCCGCACAAACAGCTGCCGTCACAGATTCATGACGGAACGACTCACGCTGGTGAATGTTAGAAATATGTACTTCAATAACAGGAATCGAAATGCTCGCAATTGCATCTCGAATCGCATAGCTATAATGTGTAAATGCTCCAGGATTTAAAATGATCCCTTCATATATATCTTCCGCCTCATGAATACGATCGATAATCGCACCTTCATGATTCGATTGGAAACATTCTAACTCCACTCCCATTGTTTCTGCTTCTTGCTTCATATCTGCTTCAAGTGTCGCTAGCGTGCCCTTTCCATATACATTTACCTCACGAACACCAAGGCGATTTAGGTTAGGACCGTTTACGAGGAGTACCTTTTTCATATGCTTAAAACTCCTTATTATTAAATGTCTATACAACATTTTAACATAGGAGTTACTTATTTGAATAGTTTGTCTTCTCTTCCCCTTCTCGCTCGGCCTTATTGGTATTTACTGCGTAAGAAACAGAGTAGGCTATAAACACACCATACAATATAAAAATGCATATGGTCGTCACAATTGTTTCTTTCGGTAAATGGAGTGCACTTTTAATAGCAGGAGCCATTAAACCCATCCCCAAAAACAGTAGTGCCCACCAAAATAGCCCATAAATAATTCCCGCTATAATCCCTTCAAACTTCGCAAAAAATGCTTTATACAAAAAGGCAATCAAAATTGAAAGAAGTCCCATACACACTATTCCGGACACATTGCCCCATACACCCTCTTTCCAACTTCCAAACGCAAATGGTAAAAGGAAATAATTTGGTCCCGCCTCCGTGAATGAAAATATATGAAGGAAATACCATATTCCGCCCCAAAAGATTCCACCAAACAAACCAATCTGCACAAAATTCCTTGTTCCTAATTGTTCTTGACTCACATCAACACCTCCGCTCAATAGTATGCCCGAAACTATTTTGAAGCATGTTTAAATACTGCGAAATTTGTCTATAAAAAGAATAAGAAATGTCCGACTCTCATAACATTTTCACTTGTCATCTACTTGTATTTGCCGATAAAATAAAGGAAACTCGGTGATTGTCTTATTTCAAAACGACAGAACCCAGTATGACAATTGCCTCTTTTTCTACATAAGAGAGAAACAAATACAGGTTGGTGTTAACATGGCAGAAGAGTCAAAACAAATATATGGCGGGCAAGCGGTCATAGAAGGAGTTATGTTTGGCGGTAGAGAATATACTGTTACAGCGGTTCGTCGTAAAGATAAATCGATTGAATTTTATCGATTACCACGCGTTCGTAATAAAGTACTATCTACCCTAAAAAAAATTCCATTTTTACGAGGGATTGCCGCTATTGTGGATGCAAGTGCGAATGGAGCAAAGCATTTAAACTTCGCTTCAGAACGATTTGACGTCCACCCAGAAGATGATGAACAAATTGCAAATAAAAAAGAAGAACAATCAAAATTAACGATGGTATTAGGAGTTGCAGCTGTTGGCGTTTTATCTTTTATATTCGGTAAAGTCATTTTCACAGCAGTTCCTGCACTATTAGCTGAATTAACGAGACCGATTTTCCCATCTCATACTGGGCAAATCATTGTCGAAAGTGTCATTAAGCTCATGCTATTATTGAGCTATATATACTTTATTTCTTTAACCCCACTTATTAAGCGGGTATTTCAGTATCACGGTGCAGAGCATAAGGTAATCAATGCTTACGAGAATAACCTTCCTCTGACTGTAGAAAACGTTCAAAAGCAAACTCGTCTCCATTATAGATGCGGCAGTAGCTTTATTATATTTACAGTCATTATTGGAATGTTCGTTTATTTCCTAGTCCCTACAGACCCTCTTTGGGCACGAGTTATAAACCGAATTTTATTAATTCCAGTTGTACTTGGTATTTCTTTTGAAGTATTGCAATTTACAAATCGATTAAGAGATATTCCCGTATTACGCGTACTTGGATATCCTGGGTTATGGCTACAACTATTAACAACGAAAGAACCAACAGATGACCAAGTGGAAGTAGCAATTGCATCGTTTGAAGAATTATTACGTTTAGAGAACAAACAATAATTATTTAAAAATGGTGTTCAACTCCTTTCCTCATCGTTAATATACTAATTTTAATATACGTTTTTAGGAGGTGTCCCTTATGAACGGTCGTTCGTTTACTTTCGCTATATTTGTGCTTATTATCGGATTGGCAATATTCGGCCTTGTTTCATCTGTTATTACAAATCCCATGGGTGTATTAAGAAATATCGGGTACATGTTACTTGTTGTCGGTATCTTTTACTTGCTATACAAGATGTTTACAAATTCCAGTGGTTCTGCAAATTCGCAAAGCTCATATAAGCGTGCGGCAAAACAATCGAACCGCAAACATGGGAAACAAAATGTAGCACCCCTAGGCAATTCTTTCTTTAAGTCAAATACTTCTAATGACAAAATTAAAAAAGGGAATTCTTCCACTTTGAAACGAAAAAGAAAACAGTCTCATTTAACTGTCATTGAAGGCAAAAAAAGCAAAAAGAAAGACCGTGCTTCCTTTTAGGAAGTACGGTCTTTTTTTATACTTTGAAGCACTTCTTTTAAACTTTTCTCTTTCATACTTTCAATTCGAAGATGATGATTTTCAAATGGTAAATTCCGCGTCACATCATTGGGTACCACAATGCACGTTAATCCCGCTGCAACTGCTGCTCTCAATCCATTTAATGAATCTTCAAATACAACAGCTTCAGACGGCTTAATTCCTAATTCTTCTATTGCAACTCGATAAAGAGCTGGATCTGGTTTTACCTTCTCAACATCTTCTCTCGTTTTAATTACTTCAAAATATTCTCGAATTTGTAGTTCTTCTAAAAAATGAATAACCCATTCTCTAGACGAACTAGAAGCTAGTGCGATTTTTAATCCCATTTCTTTCGCTTCTTCTAAATATTCTTTTACCCCGTCACGAGCTTTTGGTATTTTCATTTTCTCTTTATGTAAAGTTGCCACTTTTTCTTTTAATGCACTTTTGTTAAAATTCTCTTTTAATTGATCATTTAAATATGCATAAAGTACCTCATCTGTTGTTCCAATGCATTTCGCAAATTCCTCTAAAGGTAGTTCCCCGCCGTATTCACGAACAGCATCTCTGAAAGAGTGAAACCATATCGTTTCTGTGTCCACAATTAATCCATCAAAATCAAAAATAATTGCTTTCATAATTCTCCCATCCTTTTCGAATTGAAATAAAAAAGGAAACGCCATACGTTCCCCTTAATTACTTTTCTCTTCATTTGCTCTTTGAACACCGCGAAGTGTTTCCACTCGGACTGCATCTTGTTCAAAGTATTGCACTAAATCACCAATGCGATCAATCGCTTCCCAACTTAAATGATGTTCAATTCCTTCTACATCATTGTAAATTTTACCTTCATCCACACCGATAATACGCATAAATTGCTCTAGCAAATCATGACGATATACGAGACGTTCTCCGATTTTTTTACCTTTTGTTGTTAATACAAGCCCTCTATATTTTTCATAAATTAGATATTCATCTTTGTCTAATTTTTGCACCATTTTTGTTACAGAGGATGGATGTACACTAAGCGCTTCAGCAATATCAGATACGCGGGCATAACCCTTTTCATCAATCAACAAATAAATTTGTTCAATATAATCTTCCATACTAGGGGTAGGCATCGGTTTCCTCCATCCAAGTTCATTTTGCTTATTCCGTACGAAGCAATCAATAAAATGATACACCAGAAAGAATAACGTGACAAGGTGGAAACGAGCCTAAATATATAAAACAAAAAAGAATCTGTATTTGCATACAGACTCCCCTTAAGTAAAATATTGTATTTCGGCATTAGGGAAAAACTCATTTATATAACCTCTTATCGTTTCTTCCAATACTGTTGCATCATCCTTTTTATATACATATTTTCCGATGCCATATCGGCCCCATTTATACTTTCGCTTCTCTTCATCCATTTCAAGCTTCGTATTTGGATAACGCTCTTGAATAACCTTTTTCGCTGGTTTCGTAAAACGATGCTGAATTAATTCAAACGTTAAATTTGGTATCGTCATATCTTTCAGCGCATTGTACAGTCGCTCAAATAGTTCACGATATCCTTCTTCCCATCCTTCATGCATATAAAGTGGCGCGACTATAAAACCAAGTGGATAACCTGCACCTGCTACTTTACGCGCCGCCTCTATTCGCTCCTCAAACGGCGATGTCCCTGGTTCAAAATTTTTAATTACATATCGTGAATTTATACTAAACCTGAAACGAGTTTTCCCATTATGTTTTGCATCTAATAAATGATCAACGTGCGAATATTTCGTTACGAAACGTAAGCGCCCATGTTCACTTTCTCCAATGAATTCAATCGCCCGCTTTAATGCATGTGTTAAATGGTCAATCCCAACAATGTCTGATGTACACGCTGCTTCAAATCTTGTTATTTCAGGTGCCCTTTCATCCATATATTGCTTTGCCTTCTCAAATATTTCATCAAGATTGACATACACACGAACGTAAGGCTTACTCCCAAGTGTCGTTTGCAAATAGCAATAATGACAATGTCCCATACACCCTGTTGCGAGCGGAATTGCATATTCAGCTGACGGTTTTGACGTATCAAACTTTAGCGTCTTCCTTACTCCAACAACAAGTGTAGCCTTTGCATTACGATACTTTTGCAAATCATTTTCTCCTGGCAAATTTCTAATTTGATTATGTGATGTCGTTTCACGAATTTCTAATCCCATCTTCGTAAACTTCTCATAAAGCTCTTTTCCAAGTGGATATTCAAGTGCCTTCGGTTCAAAGTAAACGAGTTTTGGCATAAATGGTTTCATACGCTTCCCTCCTCTTGTTAGTATGAGGAACGCGGAAAAATTAAAACACATTAAAGTTTTCCACTTCAGTAACTCGCATTGCAAGTTACTGGATGTTATAATTTGGATAACAGCTACCTTGCAACGCAAGTTACCTGAGTAAAAGGTGGTGAAATCATGCACAGCCAAATGTTAAAAGGTGTACTAGAAGGTTGCATCCTATACATCATTTCACAAGAAGAAGTGTACGGATATGAACTGAGCACAAAATTAAATAAACATGGCTTTACATTCGTAAGCGAAGGAAGCATCTACCCTTTATTATTACGTATGCAAAAAGAAAAATTGATCGAAGGAACATTAAAAGCTTCCTCACTCGGTCCAAAGCGAAAATATTATCACGTAACCGATAAAGGGTTAGAACAACTTGAAGAATTTAAACAAAGTTGGGGAATGGTTTCTACTACGGTAAATAACTTATTACAGGGGGAGTGATAGGGATGAATGCACAAGACATGATTGAATTGAATAATAAAAAACGTGAGTTTCTAACTTCCGAAAACGAAGCTGCTTATGGCGATATGTTAGTATATCTTCGAATATCAAACGTACCTGAGCAACAAATGGAGGAACTGTTACTAGAAATATTAGATCACCTCATCGAAGCACAAACAGAAAATAAAAGCGCTTATGACATTTTCGGTAGTGATTTACAATCTTATTGCGATGAACTTATATCAGCTTTACCAGCCCAAACAAAATTAGAAAAAACTTCTTTAATCGGTTTTGTTGTTAGCTTACTTCTTGCTATACAGTTTGGCATAAATGCAATTATTTCATTTTTTATGTTTCTCTTTGAAAAAAACAATACATTATCAAGTCCGCCTTTTAGCATCCTTGGAACTACTTTGTCTGTTTCAATAATTATACTAGGTATACTATTTATTTTATATTTATTAAAGCGTTACTCATTTAATCAGAAAATGAATTGGAAAAGAAGAATTCTATTTGGATTCGCATTTGCTACTCCATTTTGTTCCGCTGTATTCTTAAATATTTATTTCCAAAAGCAACCTTATCTCATTTATCATCTAAACTTTTGGCAAAATGCTTTAATTGCTATCTTATTTTTTATTTTATATAAATTACTATATAAAAAATCAAATTTTTAACAGCCCTTCAAAAGGCTGTTTTTTCTTCTGTCTAATTTTACAAATTGAAAAATTTCATAAAGAAAATAAGAAAAATGCAAAATAATTAAAGTTAATTGTTGACGTGATGCTTTTATTATCGGTATCATAAATCTTCGTGAGCAATTATTTTTCGTTATACGATTTTTTTATTATTACTGAATTTTTGAGAGGAGAAATTAGATGTCAGTTAAGAAGAAAACGCAAGTACGCACCGGCAAAATGGTACGTGAACTAATGTTAGCAGACGAAGATGTAAATGCTTCGCTAATTATGGTATATAGTGAAAACGGTGTAAACGCAGAAATTAAAATCGAGGGCTTAACGCCGAAATGTAACGAAGAATTATTTTTGAGCGGAAACGTGGATTGGAACAAGAGTGTTATTTATAAAATTGTTGATTTCACTGGAAACGCTGAAGTTGGTAAAGTTACATTAACAGCGATGAACAAAAACAATGTTTCTCTAGAAATTGAACGCGTTATGTGGAGTAAAGAAAATAAAGAAGCTGCCGAGCAAGAAGAAACACGGGTAGAAGCAGCACCGAAAAAAGAAGTAGTTGTAGAAGCTCCAAAAGCAATTACACCTGCTCCTAAGCCTGTTACGCGGGTGGAAACACCTGCTATGGCACCTAAGCCTACTCCGGTACCGACACCGAAGCCAGTAAGCGTAGAAGCAGCTGTAGAACTAGCAACTCCAGCGCCTGTGAAAAAAGCAGTCCCTACTCCAGTTACAAAGCAAGAGACAGCACCGGTTGCTCCTGCAAAACCGAAGCAGCCTGCTTTGACTGAAACAAATTCAAAACTACAAGAAAATTATGTTAAACTCGTGAAAAAGACAATTGAAGTTTGTCAAGATTACGAGCTTGGCATCGACATAGATGATTCTATTGAAAGCTTAAAAGAAGAACTACAAAACCAAGGTATTAGCGTTACATTTGACAAAGAAATTATGGACGTTGTAAGTCGCCTTCGTTCTTTACAAGATAAAGGAATCAAAGTAGAAAAAGTACTTAATTTACTATAAAAAATAAGAGATGGCAATTGCCATCTCTTATTTTTTATAGTTCCACTCATTACTTTCATACTTTTCTTTCGCTAACGTTTGAACTTCATGTAACTGTTCTTCTGTTAATTCATATGGAACAAGTTCTATATCTAATCCTTCTTCAAAGCCAACTTCAAACGCTTTAATTAACTGTTCTATCGTAAATGTACGGTCTGTTAATTCATTAATTGCTACTGCTTTAGAAGAGAACATACTCTTCATACGTTCCTTCACACGTTCATTTGGGAATAAAAATAGATCATATAGTTCATCTAAATCAATTTCTAATGGAATCGATCCATGCTGTAAAATAACACCTTTTTGACGTGTTTGAGCACTACCAGCAATTTTTCGTCCTTCCACTACAATTTCATACCAAGATGGTGCATCAAAACATACGCCTGAACGTGGATTTTTTAAATTTTCACGATCTGCTTCTGTTTTTGGAACTGCATAATAGGCTTCTAACCCTAATGCCTTAAAACCATCTAATAAACCTTGCGAAATAACACGATACGCTTCTGTAACTGTTTTCGGCATGTTCGGATGATCTTCAGACACAATAACACTATACGTTAACTCTTTGTCATGTAGTACCCCCCTGCCGCCTGTTTGACGACGAACGAATCCATATTTCTTTTCGTTAACTACATCCATATTAATATCTTTTTCAACACGTTGAAAATATCCAACTGTTAATGTTGGTACTTCCCATTCATAAAAACGAATTGTTGGTGGCATTTTCTTGTCACTTTGCCAATTTAACAAACATTCATCTAACGCCATATTAAATGCCGGTGAACATTGACCAGAGTTAATATAACACCATTTTTCTTTTCCCATCCTGCACCTCATATAACCAATTATTTTTCACATTCTCTAGTCTACCAAATTCGACAAAATTTGTGAAAGAATAAGAAATTTCTTCTTATATGCAAATGAATCTGTTGCATAAATACATATGGGCATTATAATATTGAAAGTAGGATAAGAAAAAAGGGAGCGATAGAATCGTGTCAACAACTTGGATTATTTTATTAGCCGTAATCGTAGCATTTATCGGCTACACTGTATGGATGTACTTCTATCAGAAAAAATTAATTAAAACTCTTACAGAAGAAGAATTTCGCGCTGGCTACCGTAAAGCACAGCTTATCGATATTCGTGAAGCAGACGAATATAACGCAGGGCATATTTTAGGTGCACGTAACATTCCGTTATCACAAATTCGCCTTCGCCATAAAGAACTTCGTCAAGATCAACCTGTTTACTTATATTGCCAAAGCGGATTCCGTACAGGTCGTGCAGCGCAATACTTAAAAAAACAAGGCTACAAAGATTTCTACCAATTACAAGGTGGATTTAAATCTTGGACAGGCAAAATTAAAAAGAAATAATAACATACAAAAAACTAGCTGAATAAATCAGCTAGTTTTTTCATTTCATCTTATTCACAATGTATAATAAACTCTGCTTGATTACCTTTTCATCGTTCTCTTCTACATTCCGATATAGCAGGCGATATTCAATGCCTTTCTCTTTCCACGTTATTCTCACACATTTTGACAACACTTTTTGCAAACAAAAAAGACCCCTATTATTCTTACGCCCAAGTGAAAAGGTTACGCGAATAAAAAGAAGTCTTATTAATACCATAGTTTGTGAAAAGCTTTTCAGGTCAAGATTTTTTCTTTCTTATTATTTTCCCTTTATAATAAGGGAAAGAGGTGATACATATGGCCAATATAAAACAAATTGCTAAAACTGCTGGTGTATCGATATCAACTGTTTCTCGTGTCCTGAATAATCACCCTTACGTAAAAGAAGAAAAGCGTAAGCGTGTTCTAGATGCTGTTGAAGAATTAAACTACGCAAAAAATATAAATGCTGTCCATTTAATAAAAGGGAAAACATATACAATTGGCGTTATGCTTCCTTTCATTAACCTCCCCTACTTCAGTACGATTATTGAAGGAATCGGAAACGAAGCGTTATTAGCTGGGTATCATATTAATTTATGTCAAACGAATTACGATAGCATTGAAGAAATTCGTGTTCTTGAAATGATGAAAATGAAACAATTTGATGGGATGATTATTTGCTCCCGAACGAGCTCTTGGGAACAAATCGAACCTTTTGCAAAATTTGCCCCTATTATTTCATGTGAAAAAATGAAGCATCCCCTCATTTCATCCATCTACGTAGATCATTATGAAGGTTTCCGTCTCGGTACTGCCTATTTACTAAGTAGAGGCCATGAAAAAATCGGAATTTGTTTAGCAAGAAAAACAAGTGTAAATTCCATGGAGCGCGAAAAAGCATTCGCCGATACACTTCGTAACGAAGGGAAAACGTTGCATCCTGAATGGATTTTCCACCAATGCTATACAATGCAGGATGGTGCACAAGTACTCCATCGTATTGTAAACATGAAAAATCGTCCAACTGCTATTTTTACAGCGAACGATCAAGTTGCAGCTGGTTTATTAACAGAGGCTCGAAAACATGGCATTCGAGTACCTGAAGACCTTGCTATCCTTGGGTTTGATAATCATGAAATTTCAAAGGCATTAGAAATTTCCACAATTGAACATCCCGGTCTCGCAATGGGCTCACATGCTTTTTCTTTATTCCATAAGCAGATCCAAAGCGAGCAAATTGTCGGCAGTGCAAAAGAGCTTTCATTCCATTTAATTGAGCGAGAGACTGTCTAAAAAGAGCGTTACCTATAACGCTCTTTTTCAGCTTTTCACCTATTGACTTTATATTTTCCATCTCATATAATGAACCTAACGAACGGTAGGTAGGGGATGAAAATGACAGCAAACCGCATTAAAGCTGTAGCACTTTCTCATTTCGCACGCTACGGCTACGAAGGAACTTCATTAGCAAATATTGCTCAAGAAGTTGGGATTAAAAAGCCATCGATTTACGCACACTTTAAAGGAAAAGAAGAGCTATATTTTATATGCTTAGAATCCGCTCTTCAAAAAGATTTACAAAGCTTCACTGAAGATATCGAAAAATTTTCAAATTCGTCTACTGAAGAATTGCTCTTACAATTACTAAAGGGCTACGCAAAACGATTTGGTGAAAGTGAAGAATCAATGTTTTGGTTACGAACTTCTTATTTTCCGCCTGATGCATTTCGCGAACAAATTATCGAAAAAGCGAATGCGCACATTGAAAACGTCGGAAAACTTTTATTCCCTATATTTAAACAGGCAAACGAGCAAAGTGAACTGCATAACATTGAAGTGAAAGACGCTCTAGAAGCTTTTCTATGCTTACTGGACGGACTTATGGTTGAACTACTATTCGCAGGTTTAAATCGCTTTGAGACTCGTTTAAACGCCTCTTGGCAAGTATTTTGGCGAGGCCTTTCAAACTGACGGATTGCTCCTTTGCAATGCGTCGTTTTTAAGCCCTTTACCTAACGACTGGTAGGAAGGAGAAATGAAAAATGGCATGGATTTATGTAATCTTAGCTGGTATTATTGAAATCTTTTGGGTGATTGGATTAAAACACGCGGAAGCACCACTTCAATGGGCTGGTGTTGCTCTATTAATTACAATTAGTTTCGTCTTATTATTTAGAGCTTATAAAGATTTACCTGTCGGCACTGTATACGCAGTCTTTACAGGTATTGGAGCTGGTGGAATCGTTCTTACTGAGATTTTCGTTTTCGGAGAACCTTTCTCTATCGTAAAAGTTTTATTAATCGGTTTAATCTTCTTCGGAGTAATTGGTTTAAAACGAGTAACAGAAGAAAAAGAAGCGAAGGAGGCCGCATAAAATGGCTTGGGTATTTTTAATTCTAGCTGGTATTTGTGAAATTATTGGTGTACTCTTTATGAAAGTAGCCACTGAAAAGAAAGGCTGGGCACCAAAAGTTATCTTAATCGCTAACTTCGGTGTAAGCTTCTTCTTCTTATCCCTTGCGATGAACACATTACCGATGGGAACTGCTTACGCGATTTGGACTGGAATCGGAACTGCCGGAAGTGCACTTCTAGGCATTCTCATTTTCCGAGAATCAGCGGATTGGCGTCGTCTTGCTTTCTTAAGCTGCATTCTATGCGGCGCTGTTGGCTTAAAACTATTAAGCTAACGTGAGGTGAATGTCATGTGGAAAGAAAAAGGAAAGAAAATATTAGCATGGATCACACTTGGTATCGTCATTCTATTACAAATAAGTTTTCATATAATAGAATCATTGTTTCATAAAGTATTATCCATTCTCACATTCCTTCCTAACATGACACTTGAAATTATATCGATTGTTTGGTCCATTATCGCCTCCATTGCAATCGTCATTATATGGAGTATCGCCAAACTATGGAATAAGTTATTAAAAAAGGACAGTACTTCTGAAAAAGAATAACTGTCCTTTTTTATATTCATTCAGACTTTCTGTAGAAGTTAGATGTGATAAGACAAAATAGACCAATTATAACAATACTTATACCAATTGCTTTATGCAAATTAGGAAACGGTGATGGTATGTCTGAATAAAAATTTGCTAATATGAGACCGATTGAAACGAAAAGTACCCCTATTCTATATAAACATTTTCTTTTGTCCATCATTCTCCCCTCCTAAAATTTTTCATACACTCCTTTCTTTTGGACATACTACCTAAAAAAGGAGTGAATAATATGCAAAATTCTATACATAAGCAAATCCTATTTTTATTTTTCCTCTTTCTTATTCTCGTTATCGTTTTCAGCTTTATATTACATACTCCGAAAGATGTGCCAAATAGCGTTTCTTTTTATAAACTACTGCTCTCGTATTGTCGTTATTGAAGAAGGTGCCTTTTATAGGGCACCTTTTAAAATTCTCTTTTTTCATATATTTTTACTGAAACAAAGATAGATGCTATGAACATGCACATTGAACTAATGAATAACAAGCTGTTGTATAGTTGAATTTGTTCTAAGTTAATTTGAAACAAAGCTTCTAAAACAACTATCGGTGCCATGAATATTACTATCGTAATGAAAATGGTTTTCTTATACCCTAGCCAAAAGGATATTGGTAAAACAAAACTTAAATACAATAAAATAAAGCTAATACTAGCAACCATTGTCGTTTCAATAAATTCAAATAAGTTAACCCCGCTCTTCATTCCCATCGTGAAACAACCGACCGTTACACTTATAAAAAGAATAATAATTGCTACTATATATTTCGCATACACAATTTGTTTTCTCAATATTGGTAAACTATTTACTATAACTTCACTCTCATTTTTACTATCTGCTTCAAATGTTTTTACTGTTGCCCCAATTGTAATAATTACTGACATAATGATGAACAAATTTTCCGTATCTGTTAAGGCCATATAAAAGAAAACAGGATACAATATGTACCAAATTAAAAATTTCCATTGAATGATGAAATCTTTTAAAATTAGTGGCTTGATCATGTATTACCCCTCCTAATATGAAAATGTCCCTTCTATAACTCTGCCTCCTGAAACATTTTCATTGAGAGAAACATTGATATGACTATACTTACTAACACTCCGATACCAAGAACACCCATTGCTTGTGTAGCCTCTTGAGAGTGAAGTACTTTTAACATAATTGTTTTATCACCAAAAATATTGCACATAAGACCAATCATACCCATTAAAGGAAAAAGCATAATCAAATTCAAGACAGTAATAGCTTTATATCCCCCAATGTAATTAGTCGGTATCGTTACTGCACAATAAATCAAAGTTGCTACTATTGCTGAAAATATTGCATATCCAGGCATAACTATATCTCTGTTCAATAAAATATTTCCTAATATTACGACTATAAAAGTTACACTCAAACCAGCCATAATAAATAATGTACTTGAAATATATTTAGCTATAATTATCTCTTTTCTCGTTATAGGCAAACTCACTAATACTTTTTCTGCCTTACTTTTCTCGTCATAATAAAAAGAAATATATATAATCGTACTACATGTTATAAATAATCCTATTGCAATCCCCATTGGTTCGACGGAATTCTTAAAAATAGATAAAATGGGTATTAAAAAATAGAAAGGAAACATCTTCTTCTGTAAGAAAAACTCCTTCAAAATCAACTGTTGCATATGAACTCTCCTCTCTATAAATCACACGTTTCATAAATTTTAATTGTAAGAAACATAGAAGCGATATAGACACTAGCTAATATCATTCCTCCAACTATAAATACACCAATATGTACTGGATTCATAATCCACTCACTGAATGAAGATGTTGTTTCATTCAGCCCATCACTAATAAATATCCAAAGAATTACACCCACTCCTATTGATGCTGCTGATACTATACTTCTTACTACCTTCGATTTTGTACCATAATAACTAGGAAAAAACGTGACAACAAAAAATGTGGCATAAACAGCTCCATTTATGACTTCATACCATGGAATTTCAATGTATAGATTAGTATGATATACACCGATATCACTAATAATCACAATACCTCTTATAAGAAAAACAACTAACATCGTAGAGATCATGCCACCTACAATGAATATTGCACAGGAAATATATCTAGCAATTATGATTTCCTTTCGACTTACCGGTAAACTATTTATAACAATGTCACTTTTATTTCTTTCATCCATAACGGTTAACGTCATAACCGATGAAAAGGTTATAAATAGACAACTCATTGGAAATAACAATTCACCACTTGCATCTAACATAAAGAACAAAAGGGGCATAACAAAATTCACTAACCACATAACCCGAAAAAAGAACAAATCTTTATATACGAGCTGACGCATAGGCACCTCTCCCTTTCGCAGTGTAAACGATGATATCGTCTAATGTAGGCTTTTCTATTACAACCTCATTTCCAAACCAATCGATAATTGCTTGTTTATCCTTCGCTAAACCTTCAAAACCAAATTTATTTTTTCGTAATCCAACAAATAGTTCTTTTCCTTCTTGATCTAATAAATCATTGCTTCCCTTTACGATTACGTAGTTCTCCATTAATTCATCTTTTTCACCAGTAAATATAATCTCTCCATCATTGATGAACGTAATATAATCTGCAATGCGCTCTAAGTCTGTTGTAATGTGTGTTGAGAATAATACAGATACTTCATCTTCCATTACAATTTCTTGCAACATATCAAGTAATTCACTTCGGACAACTGGATCTAATCCTGCTGTCGGTTCATCCATAATAATGAATTCAGCATGATGTGAAAGCGCGATTGCAATCGCAAACTTCATTTTCATCCCTTTAGATAGCTCTTTAATTTTTTTATACTTTGGAACTTGTAATCTGTGCATATACGATTGGTATTGATTTTCGTCCCACTTTTTATATAACGGTGCAATAATACGTTTCATTTGTTCACACGTTAAATCTTCGTAATAATGATTTTCATCATATACAAAGCCGATATTTTGTTTTATGTCCTTTCCGGCTTTCTTATTGTCTTTGCCAAAAATTTTTATATAGCCGCTATCTTTTCTAATTAAATTCATAATCATTTTGATCGTCGTACTTTTTCCGGCCCCATTCGGTCCGACAAACCCCATAATATATCCGCGTGGCAGTGTAAAACTTATATTTTCCACTGCGAAATCTTCATAACTTTTACAAACGTTTTTTAGCTCTAACACCCTTTATTCCCCCTCATATAAACACGCAATCATCTGCTGTAAATCTTCAAGTGAAAGCTGCAACGCTTTACTTTCATTTACAACCTCTTCCGCTTTACTTTCCAATAGACGAAGCCTTTGTTCTTTTAGTAGTTCATTATTTTTACGTGAAACATAAGTCCCCTTCCCAGCAACAGTTTCTATATATCCTTCTTTTTCAAGCTCCTCGTACGCACGCTTCGTTGTAATTACACTAATTTGTAATTCCTTCGCTAAGCTACGAATAGACGGTAATTGGTCTCCACCCTTTAAACCACCATTTAAAATAAGCTGGCTTAATTGTTTTCTTATTTGTACATAAATAGGGTCTTGGGAAGAATTCGAAATAATAATATTCATGTTTTCCTCCAGTGTGTATATACTGTATATACCTTATATATACAATATATACACACCATCCTATTTTTGGCAAGAAAAAAAGACCAACATTGCCCTGTTGGTCTTTCGTATATGTATCACTTTTCAAAGCGATCTAACATCTCGTCTCTCATTCCGAAACTTACTACTGCAATTCCTATATACATAAACAGAAGGAATGCCGGATGAACCGTGTTGTACCAGCTGCTGTCAACGATTAAGTAAACCGTTAATGCCACAACAAGAACAAACGCTAAGATAAACATATAAAAGTGTCTTGTACTACCCATGATAAACTCCTCTCTTCTCACTTCACCATTCAACAGTTTATTTTATCGAATAATTCGATATGACTCAAGGTTAACTTTCTGTTATGTAATCAAGTTCCACCTTTACAATATCCTCACATGCTATTGAAATGATTGTTCCTTGTTTATCAATCGCCGTCACTTCTCTATTATCCATTACACGATTTGCTACTCTTTCTAACACTTTTCCTTGGTCTCGATAGCAAAATTCTTTTACATCTTTAATTGTTTCTCCATTTTCTAAATGGTATACCATTCTATAACATCGATATCCCACACTTTCACCCCCGTCTTGCTCGTTTTTTCACATATACATAAAAATGAGTAATCTTTGCCTCATCACACCTTCTTAATTTCAATAAAATTCTAACAAAAATAAATACTTTTATCAAACCGACTTTTTCAACAAAACTACCTATAAAACTACATCTTTACACCATTAGGAAAGAAAAAATATAATTTTTCAACATTTTCTTCACTATTTCTGCATAAAGTGAAACTTTAATCAGTGGGAATTTTTGTTCATCCCCACTGATTATTAGTTGAACCAATCGGGCATTTACGGACAGTTTATCTCCCACCTGACTTCTTTGCACCAGCTAAGTTTTGAGTTGGGAGTTTACTGTCCGTTAATGCGGGACAAATTCTCCATACAAAAAAAGAACTCGCATATAGCGAGTTCTTCCTTTGTTATTCTAATCAAACTTGTACAGGAGCTGGCTTTTCATAACGTAAAACTGGTTTACGTGCAGCCATCGTTTCGTCTAAACGTTTAATGACTGTCGTATGCGGTGCTTCTTGTACAACTTCTGGATTTTCTTCTACTTCTTTAGCGATTTGAATCATCTTATCAATGAAACCATCTAATGTTTCTTTTGATTCTGTTTCTGTCGGCTCAATCATAATACATTCTTCCACATTTAATGGGAAGTAAATTGTTGGTGGATGGTAACCGAAATCAAGCAGACGTTTTGCAATATCTAATGTACGTACACCAAGTTTCTTTTGACGACGACCTGATAATACAAATTCATGCTTACAATGTCTATCGAATGGAAGATCGTAGAATGGTGCTAATCTTCTCATCATATAGTTCGCATTTAATACAGCATACTCAGTTACTGCACGCAAGCCATCTGGACCCATAGAGCGAATATACGTGTATGCACGAACGTTAATTCCGAAGTTACCATAGAATGGTTTCACACGACCAATTGCTTCTGGGCGGTCGTAGTTGAAGTGATAACCATTTTCCGTTTTCTCTAAAATCGGTTTTGGTAAGTACGGAATTAAATCAGCTTTCACACCTACTGGACCAGAACCTGGGCCACCACCGCCGTGAGGACCTGTAAATGTTTTATGAAGGTTTAAATGCACAACGTCAAATCCCATATCTCCTGGGCGTGCTTGGCTTAATACCGCATTTAAGTTTGCACCATCATAGTATAATTTACCGCCTGCATTATGGACGATTTCTGCCATTTCTAAAATATTTTCTTCGAATAGACCTAATGTATTAGGATTTGTTAACATAAGTGCTGCTGTTTCTTCGTTTACAACACGTTTTAAATCTTCTAAGTCAACAAGACCATGTTCATTTGATTTTACTGTAATTGTTTCAAAACCAGCTACAGTTGCAGATGCTGGATTCGTTCCGTGAGCAGAGTCAGGAACAATTACTTTCGTACGGTTAAAATCACCATTTGCTTCATGGTATGCACGAATTAACATTAACCCTGTCCATTCTCCGTGTGCACCAGCTGCTGGTTGTAATGTAACAGTATCCATACCTGTAATTTCAATTAAATGCTCTTGTAAGTCGTACATTAATTCCATTGCACCTTGTACTGTCTTTTCATCTTGCAGTGGATGAATATTTGCAAATCCTGCGAAACGAGCTACATTCTCATTAATTTTCGGATTATATTTCATCGTACAAGATCCAAGTGGATAGAATCCAGAATCAACACCGTGGTTACGGTTTGAAAGTGCTGTATAATGGCGCATAATATCAAGTTCAGATACTTCTGGTAGCTCCGCATCTTCTACTCGAATATAATCGCTCTCAAATACATCTTCTAGTTTCACTTCTTCTACATCTAATTTTGGTAGGCTATATCCTATGCGTCCTTCTTTACTCACTTCAAAGATAAGTGCTTGGTCTTGGTTCTTCATTGGATAGCCCCCATTTCGTTTACAAGTGTGTCAATTTCCTCTTTTGTTCGAAGCTCAGTTGCTGCTACAAGCATATGGTTTTCATGCTCTTTATAATCACGGCCTAGGTCGTAACCGCCGATAATATTCTTTTGTAATAATGCATCGTTTACTTCTTTCACTGGACGTTTGCAATCTACAACAAACTCATTGAAGAATGGTCCAGAAAATGTTACTGTGAAGCCTTTCGCTTCAAATTGACGTTTGGCATATTGTGCTTTAGAAATGTTTTGACGTGCCATTTCCTTCACACCTTGTTTGCCAAGTGCCGTCATTGCAACAGAAGCTGCTAATGCATTTAACGCTTGGTTTGAACAAATGTTAGATGTCGCTTTATCACGACGAATATGCTGTTCACGTGCTTGTAACGTTAATACAAATCCACGTTTACCATCTGAATCTACAGTTTGTCCAACAAGACGTCCTGGAATTTTACGCATAAATGCTTTCGTTGTTGCAAAGTAACCACAGTGCGGTCCACCAAACTGCGTTGGAATACCGAATGGTTGTGCATCACCGATTACAATATCAGCACCAAATTTCCCTGGTGGTGTTAATGCGCCTAATGATAATGGATTTGAAGAAACGATAAATAATGATTTTTGTTGATGAACGATTTTTTCAATATCAGCTAATTTTTCAACTTGTCCGAAGAAGTTTGGATATTGAACGATTACACAAGCAACTGTATCATCTACTTCACTTTGTAATACGTCTAAATCTGTTACACCATCTTTATGATTAATTTCAACAACTTCAAGATTTTGACCTTTTGCATACGTTTCAAGTACTGCTCTTGATTCTGGATGAACCGCACTAGATACAAGAATTTTCTTTTTGCGAGTATGGCCAGCTGCTAACATTGCCGCTTCAGCTAAAGCTGTTCCCCCGTCATACATAGAAGAGTTTGCTACATCCATTCCTGTTAATTCACAAATCATTGTTTGGAATTCAAAGATTGCTTGTAATTCCCCTTGTGAAATTTCTGGTTGGTATGGTGTGTAAGCTGTATAAAATTCTGAGCGAGAAATAACATGATCTACAATTACTGGAGCGTAATGATCGTATACGCCTGCTCCTAAGAAAGAAGCGTATTCTTTTAAGTTAGCATTTTTACTAGCCATTTGAGATAGCTCTTTTAAAAGCTCTGGCTCTGATTTTGCTTCTTTAATTTTTAAATCCCCTTTAAAACGAACACTCTCTGGAATATCAGAGAATAATTCATCGATCGTTTGAACACCGATCGTTTGTAACATTTCTTTTTTGTCTTCTTCTGTCATTGGAAGATAACGATGCAACATGAAATCTACCCCTCTCCCCGTTACTTTGAACGTTTGTAAAATGGTGTTGGAACAACTACTGCTTTGACGCGTTTATTACGAATTTCAATTTCTACTTCTGTATCAACTGCTGCGTATTTTACATCAATTAGTGCTAAACCAATGCTTTTCTTTAACGTTGGAGATTGTGTACCACTCGTTACTTCCCCAATTTTTTCTTCACCAATAAATACAGGGTAATGCGTACGAGGAATTCCACGTTCGATTACTTCGATGCCGACTAATTTACGAGGCGCACCGTTTTCTTTTTGCTCTTTTAACGTTGCTTTTCCAAAGAAGTCTGCTTCTTTATTTGTTTTTACCGCAAAGCCAATTCCAGCCTCAATCGGTGTAATATCTTTTGATAATTCTTGTCCATAAAGTGGTAATGTTGCTTCGAATCGAAGTGTATCACGAGCACCTAAACCACATGCTTTTAAGCCCTCTTCTGCTCCAACTTCAAGAAGTTTCTCCCAAAGTTTTGCAGCATCTTCACTCTTACAATAAATTTCGAATCCATCTTCACCTGTGTAACCTGTACGAGATACAAGTGTTGGAATTCCATCTACAAGAATATCGTTTTTAAATTTAAAGAACTTAATTTCTTTCAAATCTTCTGACACAACTTTTTGTAAAATGCCTTCTGCTTTTGGTCCTTGAATTGCAAGCTGTGCAACTTCACTAGAAACATTGACTACTGTCGCATCGCCAATTACATGACTTGCTAACCATTCGTAATCTTTCTCGATATTTGATGCATTGATTACTAATAAATAGTCTTCTTCACCACGTTTGTAGATTAATAAATCATCTACTGTACCACCATTTTCGTAGCACATAGCTGTATATTGTGCGCCCCCTACCTTTAAGGTAGATACGTCATTTGTAACAACACGTTGTAAAAATGCTAAACTATCTACACCTTTTACCTCAACTTCTCCCATATGAGACACATCGAACAAACCCGCAGCTGTACGTACAGCTTCGTGTTCTTCTTTAATGCTTGAAAATTGAACTGGTAATTCCCAACCACCGAAGTCGATTGTTTTCCCACCATACTTCGCGTATACATCAAATAACGGTGTACGTTGTAATGTAATCATGCTCTCTCCCCCTTATGCTTTGACAAATCAATAAAAGTTGCTTCCCTTTTCTAAACATTTTCATTCTGAAAAGATAGGATATACGGAATCTCATTATATTTTTTTATGAAAGCGTAAATAAAAAATCACTTTCTTGGATAAAATACGAAAGATTCCACACATTTCACACCATTATCCTAACATCATTCGCTATATTTCATCAATATTCTAGCATAAAAAATAATTTAGAATTTTTTATGTTAAAACACAATAAATACAGCTTTTGAGATTTAATACTTTATTATTGTCTATCATATAGCCTTTAATAACGATAATTATGCCTTCTTTTAAGGCAAATCATCATACATTAAAAAATAATTACTTTAGTTTATAAAAGGTGGGAGAGTTGTAATGAATGTCGATATTTCCGTAGATCGGACATGGCAAAACAATTTTTTAAATAGAATTGACGAAGATGGTCCTTGGACAAACTGGGATTTATATCACTTAGCTTATGAAACAGAAAAATCGTTACTTGTTCCTACTTTTGATGGACTACAAGCACCGAAACATTTATCCCATTTCACACCGCTTCCGCATCAATTAGAAGTCGCTCAAAATGTGATTGAACAAATGAACGGTAAAGCGATTCTAGCAGATGAAGTAGGCCTTGGAAAAACAATCGAAGCTGGACTTATTTTGAAAGAATACATGGTCCGCGGGCTTGTGAAAAAGGTACTTATACTTGTCCCAGCTTCTCTCGTATCACAATGGGCATACGAACTGAATACAAAGTTTTTCATTCCCGCTGTAGCACAAAAGAAAAGCTACTCATGGGAACAAGCTGACGTAATCGTATCATCAATTGATACTGCGAAACGTTCACCACATCGCGATATCGTGTTGAACTTGGAATATGACCTTATTATTATCGATGAAGCACATAAACTGAAAAACAATAAAACAAAAAACTATGAATTTGCACAACGATTAAAAAAGAAGTTTTGTTTATTACTAACCGCTACTCCTGTTCAAAATAAGATTGATGAAATTTTTAACCTTGTTTCTTTATTAAAACCAGGACATTTAGGCAATCAATCCAACTTTGAAGAATATTACGCTTCCAAAAATCGCTCAGCCGAATCAGATGAAGACTTAAAAGCTCTCATTAATAAAGTAATGGTGCGAAATAGACGACATAATACCGGTATCGATTGGCCGAAGAGACATGTACGTACAATTTTTGTTGAGTTTAATGAACAAGAACAAGCTCTATATAATGATATCGAAAATTGGCGAGGACAAGACGCCTTCACATCTGCTTTCTCATCGTTAACTTTAAAACGTGAAGCGTGTAGTAGTCGGGAAGCTGTTTACTATTCATTGAAAAAGCATGTAGAAAAAAGACAGAAAGAAAATGAACATTATATAAAAGATCCACATATCGATGTGCTAATGGACAAAATTAATCATATTCCTTTCAACTCAAAAGCAAATAAAGCTCTTGAGCTTATAAAAGAAATTGACGATAAAGTCGTTATCTTCACAGAATATCGAGCGTCACAAATGTACTTACAATGGTTTTTACAACAACACGGTATTTCTTCCGTTCCATTCCGCGGTGGGTTTAAACGCGGGAAGAAAGATTGGATGAAGGAGCTTTTCCAAAACCACGCACAAGTATTAATTGCAACTGAAGCTGGTGGTGAAGGGATTAACTTACAGTTTTGTAGCCATATGATCAATTATGATTTGCCATGGAATCCAATGCGTCTTGAGCAAAGAATCGGACGTATTCACCGTCTTGGACAAAAAAATGATGTTCATATTTATAACTTAGCTACAAAGCATACTGTTGAAGAACATATTCTGAAACTGTTATATGAAAAAATCAACTTATTCGAGCGTGTTATCGGTGAACTCGATGAAATTTTAACAAGAATTAATATGAAAAACATCGACGCGCACATTCAAGAAATTTTCGCGCAATCAAAAAGCGAAGGTGAAATTAGAATTAAGATGGAAAACTTAACATCTATTATCGACTTTGCGAAACGAAATGAAGCTGAGGTGCAAGGCTATGCAGCAACATGAAATTCATAATTACTTATACAATTTCTTTGAGGCGAATAACTGTGAAATTTTAGAACGTTCTCCTCATTTATTAGATGTACAGTTAACAATTGAGATGGATAAATTATTAATGAATCGCCCTTTTTATTGGCACTATCTTGAGAAAACAGGAGGCGTACCGAATCCAATGCGCCTTACTCTTATTACAAATCCAGAAAATGAAGAAAATGATGGTGAGCTTATTCACTACGGTTCACCACGTCTACATCAAATTTTCCAAACGACAAAAGAATTAGGCTCATACATACGTTTATATGAGGATGTAAGACATAATGGGGCAACACATACACCGCTCCACCCTTGGCTCGGTATTAATATAAAAGTTTCCTATCAATGTGATCGAAAAAAAGACATCCTTCACTCGATTGGTATTCATCTCATTTCTGGAACAATGATGGCAAACTTTCATGAAACATTAACAAACATTAAACTTACACCAAAAATACCTGATTTTTGTTTTACGCTCTCGCCCATCATTAAACCTCAAAGTGGTTTACAACGCATAGAAGACGCTTTAAAAAATATAATTGCAGAAGATGACCATACGTGGGCAAAAGAAGCAAGAGTGCGTTGGAATCATGATTTAGACCTTTTAAACCGTTTTTATGAAGAAAGTGACGAACTTCCTGAGAGCTATGAAATTGAAAAACAAGCTCTGCAAGAACAGTATGAACCACGTATTACAGTGCAAATTATTAACGGTGGACTCTTTTATGTTACCGCGAATCATTTTCTATCAAAATAAAGCTCCTTCTGCTTTAGAAGGAGCTTTATTTCGAGTTATTCTCTATCCTCATTACGCTCTTGTTGTTTTTGCTTTGCCATGCGTTTTTGATACGCACGATCCTTCGCGCTCACATGATTTGCATCAGTTGGAAGATTTTCTTTCGAACGTCCAATTCCATTGCTCATCTTTCCCACTCCTTTTTACGTTTTTCAGAATACATGTTTATTTTCAGCTAGAGTTACAATCCTTATACAAAAAAAAATAAGAGCAGCCATTGGCCACTCTTACTCGCTCACATATTTTTGAAACATATCATGGATGCCTTTATTTACTAGGTTCGAGATCTGCTCGTCAGATTTATTCGGATAACGATCACGCAATCTGATAGATGCCTTCACCATTAAATTTTCTAATACAGAACGGCCACCTTCTCCATAAATAATTTCAGCATATTTAACAAGCCTTCCATCCTCTACTGTTGCTGGATTATGATTGAAGAAAAATTTACTCATTGTCTCCACCTCTCTCTTTTGATAACGTTTACATTTATATAGATTATTTATGTTATTTATTTCACAATATTGTATGCATGTATATTTAATTAGTTTCATTATAAAGCAACATATAGATAGTAAATATGTGATTTTCCGTCCATTTTGTGAACAAATCAAAATGAAAGCGTTTCCTTTATTATATACTAAAAAAACTTACTACGCTAGGGGCAATTTTTTTCAATCTACTAACCCCTCGAAAATTGATATATTTTTTCTTTTCCCATTAAACCTTATACAATTTTCAGAAATTATATTATAAAATATATGTATGACTTAAGGAGGCTTTGTATGAATCAAAATAAAAAAGCTATATTAGATCTTGTCTTTTATCTCGTAATCCCATTCCTCATTTGGAAATTTGCAAAACCTTATATCGATCCTTATTACGCGATGTTACTTTCCTCTGTTCCGGGGATTATTTATACACTGTATACCTTTAAAAAAGAAAAACAGTTTAACGTGACAGGGTTCTTTATTTTAATTACACTTATTTCTAATACAACGGTAGATTTATTATCTGGGTCAGCTGAACGAATGTTGTGGAATGATGCATATTATCACATCGTACTCGGTATTATCGTCATCTGTACAATTTTCATAAAAAAACCACTCATGTTATATTTCGCTGCGGATATTGCAGCGCTGCAAGGGCATGACCGCGATAAAAGTCGTGAGCTTTATCGTGATAGTCGTATCTATCCAGCACTACAATATTTAACGTTATTTTTCGGGCTGCAATTTATATTAAAAAGCTTTTTAAAAATTTATTTCATCTCTGTTTTTGGTGTAGATGGCTATGGTGAAATGAGAGCGATTATGACCGCTGTCGGCTGGGGCATTTCTATTTGTATCGGAATAGGGTTCGTATGGGTTAACAATAAAATACATGCCGTTACGGAAGAAAAAGAATCCGTGCAGTAAATAAAAATCCCCTAGTGTAATACGACACTAGGGGATTTTTGGTTTGCTAGACATATGACTAAAATTTAACTTGATTTTTTTCTTTTACTTTTTACATTTCGGTAAAACAAAGCAGCACTCAGCGGCATAACACCAAACCACTTATTCATAAATGGCTCTTTTTCAGCACGGCGTTGTTCTTTCTTTTGTTTTCGATCTTCTTTTGGAGCATCCATATACGACACAAACTGCTGCGTCACAAAGCGAACATAATCATTAGTAGACATATTATCATCACCTCTACTTGATTAGTATGTCCACTTTTTTATACATTAATCTTTTCCTTTAACTCATTCATAATTTGCCTTACAGGCTTATTTGTCGTATCGATATGAATGTGAGCCTCTTCATAATAAGCTCGGCGTGATTCAAATTTCTTTACGAATGCATCTATATCTTTCTTTTGAAATAGTGGACGTGTCGTATCTTCACGAAGCCTTTCTGCAATTACATGCGGATCACAATATAAATACACGACAGTTCCGTTCTCTTTCATCCACTTGCGATTTTCCGCTCGTTCAATAATTCCCCCACCAGTTGTAATAATGACATTATGGACTGGTAGCGAACGTAACATTTCGCTTTCATATTCCCGAAAAGCCATTTCACCTTCTTCGGCAAAAATATTTCGAATTGCCTTCTCTTGCTTCTCTTCAACTTTTTGATCAGTATCTACAACATCTATTTGAAGTTCTTTACTTAACGCTTTTCCAATTGTTGTTTTTCCTGCTCCCATATAGCCGGTTATGTATATAGATTTCATTTTCTGTCCTCTCAATCGTCATTTATTAATTGTTATTATAACGAAAGATGCTACTTTGTTTAATAAAAAACGTTTTGTTCTTATACTATGAAGAACAAAACGTAACACTCGCTTTTACTTATAAGTACCTCTTCTCACCCACTGCGTTGCAATCCATTTCTCGCCTTTCGTTACAGGTGCCCCTCCGTGTAACGTAAGCTCATTTAGTGATTGATCTTGATAAAAATACTCAAAGTATACTGCCATTCCCTTTCTAGGGTGTACAGAAAGATTTAATTTCGGGAAGTACGTTTCCCCGCCTTCTTCTACATCATTTAAGTACATTACAAGCGTACTAATACGATTGTTAGCAGCTGATCTACTATGTTCCGCAAAATAATCATAGTGTGCTTTATATTGTTGATCCACTTCATAATTTAAAATGTGCAATCCTTCACCATGCGACGCAGGAACATTCATGATAGATGAAATTCGTTTTTCAATCTTTAAAGTAAGTTCACTGTCTTCTAAAAATGCACCGCTACTTGTTCGAATATCATTTACATCACGTGATGAACCAACTTTAGAACGCTTCATTTTATTTTTAGACATTTCAATTAATTCATCACACTCTTCATCACTCAGTACATTTGCTAATACGACAATAAGAGGTTCTTCGAATTTTGAAATAATGTGTATTTCTCTATCTTCTGTCATAATCGTATTTCCTTTATGATCAAAAATAGTTTGTTCCTTATTTTCACCTATTTGATTGTTGTTTGTCATTTCCCTATTCTCCCTAAAAATAATGATTGGATAGCATGAATATATCACATTCTTTCTACCTTTCTCTTTTTTGAGAAAATTTAAACTTTTAATCATTATATTTATCCATTTCTTCTAAAAAATCAATTCAATTTACAATAGAAATCCCTGGTTTTTCTTCGTATTTTTTACATATTATCCTTCTATCCAATCGACTATTTTTCCATCCTTTTTTCTATACCGAAAGCTCACCGTATAGAAAGCTTCCTGTTTGAGTGTGCACTGTAACGCAACGAGAATTAAATCATTTTCAAAGACATAATTTCCACTCGCTTCTCCCTTTTCATACTGAAAGAAGAATGTACCTTCATTTTCTTGTTGCTGTAAGTCTTTTTTTATATCTGTAATAGATCGGTTAAGTAGTTCATCCAGTAAAAACTTTTGTTCTATTTCTATATAAAAATTTTTATCTGTAAACAACATATTTGTTTCGTATATAAAAAAAGAAGTTAATAAAATAAGAAAGATAATCGTCCCAGGCATTGTAAATCCATTTTGCTTTCTCATACGTTTATTCCTATTTCGCTATATCGCATAACTACACCTTCATATATTTCCCCACTAGTATCTTTCACATTTATAATGAGTACATGAGGTGTTAGTTTGTAAGAAACCGTTCCAATATTTTGTAAAACAACTTCCCTCCCGCGCCTATTTACCTTTCTTATAAGACGACTATTCTCTTTTTCATACGATACTTCACTCCCATTACGCGATCGGAATCGTAAAATACTTTCTCCATTTTCAAATGCTAGCTGTTCTCCAGATGATACTTCACGAAACTCCAATTGCATTTGACCTAAAAACACATTCCACTCCCAATCATTTAACCCTTTCGACTGTTTATTTTCCATTTCAATGAAATGTAGGCGGGGAAAGAGCAAAAAAAATATTGATAATAGAAACAGACATACAATCATTTCTATTAATGAAAAACCAAATTCTAATTTATTTTTTCTCCTACATAAAAGCATTGTTCCATCATTCTGTCTTTCACATCTCTCCACATGGTACAAACTTCGTTGCCTCCCCAATATGTGTAATACACAATTCCATTTATATTCTTTTCTATTATTCGCTTTTCTTCATTTCCATACATATATATAGCTGCTTCTTTTTTTAATAACCCAGATGCCTTATAACGAATTTGTATATTTTTTCTTTCTTGCATAACTAATGCTGTTTGCGGTAGTAGTAACGATACAGCCATCATTAAAACACTTAACGATACAATCATTTCAGCCATTATGGATCCTTTTTGACATTTCACGATACGTAAATCTCCCTCTTCCAAGCTGAAATACAATTTCATATTTATAATTTCTATACGAAATTATAATCGTACCACCTCTATTAATATTTCCACTTGGATTATATGTCATCGGATTTGGAAACGTATGCAAATCGATTTGTATATCTTCTTCATACTCTCGCTTGACGATATAATACTTTGTACCTGACTCTTTTATAGCATACATATTTCTATCTTTATGCCAACGTAATGTATAGTGCTTTTGACGGTTTATCGCTAATTGCTGCATATATAAAATATCATTTGAAAACTGTCTCAAAAATTGTTCAACTTTTTGTCGCTCGTATAAGGAATGAACACTAAAATACGTAACTATACTTAATACAGAAATAGCAAATAAAACGAGTAACATTTCTAAAAAAGTAAATCCTTGCTGTTTCACAATGCCCTAATTGATACTGTGCCATCATCTGATATATGAATAGATTCGCCATTCGGACACTTATCAGTTGTAATATACTTTTCATCTGCCAGTTCTTTTAACGATGGAATTTTATTATGTTGTAATTGATATACTTGTATTTGCGCTTCTATAGATTTCACGTAAGCTGCACACCCTTTTCCTTGGACCGATGAGCGCTGTGTAACTACATTCGGAATAATTAATAGTAATAATATAGTTATGACAACCATTACTAATAGCATCTCTAACAGAGTAAATCCTTCCTCATTTTGCATACAAATGCCCCCTAAATAGAATCCATCATTTGAAACATCGGCATAATCATCGCTAAATACATAAGGACAACGATTCCTCCAATACATGTAAATAAAATAGGCTGAATGATAACTAACATATGTTTAATTTTCCGTTCCATCTTTTCCATAATAAGATCGCTATAGTCACCTAATTCAATCCCTAAATTGCCGTTTGCTTGTCCATGCGTAATAACATAAGAAAGTTCTTTCTCGTAATACCCACTTTTAGCAATGATAGATTGTAACTGTTCTCCTCCAATTAATTGTCTTTCAATCCGGCTCGCTTCATATTGAAAGAACGGATGATATCTTTGCTCCATCATTATTGTTAAAGCTTCGCATACTGATAGTCCACCATTTAATAAACCACTCAACTGAGTAGCAAAATAATGTGAATGCTTTAAAATAAGAAATGTTTTGATGAGAGGAATACGAAGCATGATTTTTACCTGTCTAATATGTGGAAGTTTCCTAAAATACAACATATATAAACTACATCCAATAATAACAGTTAAAATAGCGGTTAAAATAATGTAAGGTAGCAGTTTTATTGCACTTAGAATTTGTTCTGTAAGTAGTGGTGTATTAGAACCGAACGAACTATAAACCATTTCAACCTGAGGTAATAAAATGAGTTTAAAAATAAAAAGCATGATTAGTAAAAAAAACATCAAAAACATAGGATACTGCATTATTTTCATCATGTCTCTCCTATACTTATCTTTCTTATAAAGAAGTGCACTTCCTTGTTGCAAAGCAAAAGAAATATCACCATGTTGCTCGGCATAAAATAAATAACTTAACATGTCCTGATGAAACTTTAACTGATGAAAAGAATCGTGTAGACTTTTCCCATCTTTTAACCCCTCAATCATGCCCTGCAATTGTACTTTCTTTTCTACAGGTAATTGAAACTGTAAAAATTCTAATGCTTGTAAAAGAGAGTAGCCTTTTTCTAATAATTCTCCTAAACGTTTCAACAATACTACTTGATCACTTAAACTCCAAGTTTTCTTAAACATAAACATCTTCTTCTAAAAAACCTAAAGCATATCCTTTTCGTATTGACGATTCTAAAGTCTCATGTTTGTAAGTAACACATTCTCCATCTGCTTCTTTAAGCGCTTGTTTTAACTCATATCCATATAGTAGCTCATAAATGCTTGCTTGCCTTACTTGCCTCATTGATTTACATAAAGTTGAGCACTTTCCTCTGCAAAACGGACACTTCAATTCGACAAGTCGCTGTGCAGCCACAGCCAATAAAGACTGTTCAATCTCTTGCCTCGTTATACCATAATCCATGAAACGAATGATTGCTCCTTTCGCATCATTCGTATGCAGCGTTGTCATTACTAAATGTCCTGTCAAACTTGCTCTTATAGCTATTTTTGCTGTTTCTTCATCACGTATTTCACCGACTAAAATAATATCTGGATCATGACGTAAAATAGCCTTTAATCCTGTTTCATATGTGAGACCCGCTTTTTCATTTATTTGAATTTGTAATACATCGTCACTTCTTTTTTCAACCGGATCTTCAAGTGTAATGATGCGGCGTGTTTTCTTTTTTCTAATTACCTCTAATAATGCATACATTGTCGTCGTCTTCCCAGATCCAGTCGGTCCAGTAAACACGAGTAGCCCCTGTGAATAGCGTAAAAACGAGAGTAGTTTTGCTGCTGTACTTGGAAATAACGAAAGATGTGATAAGGGCTGAACAGATGCTTGTAAATGGAGGCGAATAACAAGACTTTCTTGATATACTGTTGGAAGTGTTGAAAGGCGTAAATACACTTCTTGTCCATCAATTTGCAAATACAACGAACCATTCTGTGGCTTCCGTTTCTCTCCTATGTCCATAGATGCTAAAAATTTGAAATGTGAGACAAGTTTTTCTCCAAACTCCTTTTCAATACACTGTCTCGTCATTAAATCTTTTCCTATACGTAGTTGCACCGCTACATCCTTCTGCCGGGGCACAATATGTAAATCTGACGCTTGTACCCTACACGCTTCTTTTAAAATTGCATTCGCAAAAATTTCAATCCCATTCATCACTTTTCCCTCCTCACTATGTATATAGCATGAAAACATGCGCAATAAAAATTGGGACTTTTGTATTTTCAATAGAAGAAAAAGGAAAAATATGTTTGTGAAATTATGAACAATTTCCGAATTATTGTCTGAAATTACCTATACTTATGTTTATCTGTATTATAATGTTATTATCTTGGATAAAGTGATAAAGGTGGAGATCCTCATGGAACAAGCTTTAAAAATTACAGGTGTTTTAGCTGACCCAACTCGTTATTACATTTATAAATATATTTCGCAAAAACATAGTTACGTAACGGTACAAGAAATTGCAGATGAATTCGATATTCATCCAAACGTAGCACGTTTACATTTATCTAAATTAGAAGATGTTCATATGCTTAAATCGGAAACGAAGAAAACTGGAAAAGGCGGAAGACCAAGCAGATTATATGTCTTATCTGAAGATGTTATTCAATTGCAATTTCCATTCCGTGATTATCAATTGTTAGCAAGAATCGCATTCAATTCTTTACTTAGCCTTGGCGCTGCTGGTGAGAAAGCGCTATACGAAACAGGAAAACAATTTGGGGCAGAATTAATGCAACAACATATGCTGCGTTTAAATGTGAGTGAAGATGCTTTAACAGTGGAACAAAAGGTTCAAATTGCAAAAGAAGCTTTCTCAACAGCTGGCTTATCACCTGCATTTGAATTAAGTGCAGATGGAACAAAAATTTTCTATGATGTACACAATTGTCCATTTAAGGAAGTTGCTGTTCATCACCCAACTGAAATTTGTAACATGCACGGAGATATGATGAAAGGAATTTTTGAAATCCTATTCCCTAACATGGAATTAACTCGAAATGATAGTCTATTAGATGGATGTAAATCTTGTAATTATAAACTAACAATTTAATTTCTCATATAAAAAGAAGCCATTTATAAATGGCTTCTTTTTATATGAACGAATATTTACAATAGTAAGAAAAATAAACTATAATGAGGTGAGGTTTACTTTTTTTAGAAAAGGAGGGAGATGGCATGGAGCGCATGTTTCGCGTTCTCGGCTTTTGGACTGGAATTTTCTCGGTTATGTTTTACGTAGGGGATATGCAACAGGCCGCACTACTATTTTTAGGACAAACAGGATTCTTCGTACTTTTAAGCTATTTAAAATTAACAGAGCGTATGTATATATACGTATTCGGGGCATATTTAACTGTTTTCTTCATAGGATTTACATACTACACGACATTCTTACTTGTGCCTGGAGCTGGACATTAAAAGATGGCATTTTGCCATCTTTTTTTTAATTCCGTAATTTCCTAGTTGACTTATAGGTTTTATTACCTTATATTCTATATAACAGATTGGAATTAGGGGGAATCAACATGAATACACTGCTTGTCGGAATTAACGTTGCAGTCATGCTCATCTTAGTTGGCGTATTATATTATATGCAACGTAAGCATGTATCTTTTAATAAACGTGTATTTACCGCTTTAGGAGTCGGTATTTTATTCGGTCTTATATTACAATTTATTTATGAGCCAACTTCTAAAGTAATTATTGAATCAAATACTTGGTTTGGCTTAATCGGTAACGGTTATGTAAAATTACTTCAAATGATCGTTATGCCACTTATTTTAGTATCTATTATTTCAGCATTTACAAAATTACAGTTAACGAAAAATCTTGGTAAAATTAGTGGCCTTATTATCGGTATTTTAATTCTTACTACAGGAATCGCTGCAGCTGTCGGTATCGCTGCAAGTGCAGGATTTGATGTATCTGCAACAGGCCTACAACAAGGTGATGCAGAATCTGCTCGTCTGAAACTAGTTGAAGAAAAATTTACTTCTATTGAAAAGACAACAATTCCAGATAAATTATTAGAGCTATTACCTACAAATCCGTTTCTTGATTTAACAGGCGCTCGTCCAACATCAACAATTTCTGTCGTAATATTTGCAGCCTTTATCGGCATTGCCTTTATAGGTGTAAAACGAAAATATCCAGAACAAGCAGAACTATTTAAGAATATGCTTGATGCTGTATATGCAATCGTAATGCGTATGGTAACATTAATTTTACGCCTTACTCCATACGGCGTATTAGCTCTTATGGCAAAAACAGTTGCTGGTAGCGATATAAATGCTATTTTAAAACTTGGTAACTTCGTGTTAGCCTCTTACGTAGCACTTATCGTAATGTTTATCATTCACTTATTATTAATTGCATTGTCTGGTTTAAATCCAATTCAATATTTGAAAAAAGTCTTCCCTGTACTAACTTTTGCATTCACATCTCGCTCTAGTGCTGGTGCGATGCCATTAAATATTGAAGCTCAAAAAGAAAAGCTTGGTATTTCCGAAGGAATTGCAAACTTCGCAGCTTCATTTGGGGTATCTATCGGACAAAACGGTTGCGCAGGTATTTATCCAGCAATGCTTGCAATGATGGTCGCTCCAACTGTAGGAATTGATCCATTACAACCACAATTTATTTTAACTTTAATCGCTGTTGTTGCTATTAGCTCATTCGGTGTTGCCGGAGTTGGTGGCGGCGCAACATTCGCAGCTTTAATCGTACTATCTACGATGAACTTACCAATCGGTATTGTTGCTCTAGTTATCTCGGTTGAGCCATTAATCGATATGGGGCGTACAGCTCTTAACGTAAGTGGTTCTATGACAGCAGGTCTTATTTCAAGTAAATGGCTTGGTGAATTAGATCAAGATACGTACAATCAAGATGATACAAAAACTGGTGAAATTGCTTCATAATGAAAAAAGACGCTAACATACAATTGTTAGCGTCTTTTTTATTCCGTTCCCTCTTTATAGATTTTATCTTGAGAATTATCACTCCAAGTATTCTTCTAGTTACTCTTTTAACTCTTCCTCAATCCCATAACAAGATTCATCAGCGAGTTCCCCTACTTTCTTACTCCCCAAAATGTTTGATTGAATTGGCATTCCTAAAAAGATTCTTTCGCATTTCCAAATTAGAATATTATGAAATTCAATCATCTCTTTTTCTTCATCTAATATAGCTATAGCAACTGATGAATAATAACCCACCTCAAAGGGATTCTCTTTTTCTCTTGCAAATCCCATATCTAATTCCATGTGTTTTTCTATTTATAAATGCGAATACTCTTTATGCAGTTTAAGTGATATTCGCTCTATTTCCTTCTCCATACATTGAATGTTCTCTTTTAACTCCAACATAAACTCCTGTTCTTTATATTTCATTTTCGCCTCCTTAAACATAGAAAAAGAGAATACAATAACATATCCTCTTTCCTCAAATATATTTCATTATCTCACAGCCCGTCCTTTTCACAAATAACCATTTTGTTCGCACCATTTATGAAATTGTCCTACGTCTACTCCAACTAACACGATATCCTTTAGCTCTACATCAATGATTTGTTCTCCAATTACAATAGCAAACTGCGATGCTAATTTTGTCTTGTTTTTCTTTACAATTCCAATTCGGTTCCGATGCGGTCCATCTTTTATATATGCTTTTTGTCCTACAATATC
This sequence comes from Bacillus cereus group sp. MYBK216-1, assembly GCF_051916495.1. Taxonomy (NCBI): domain Bacteria; kingdom Bacillati; phylum Bacillota; class Bacilli; order Caryophanales; family Bacillaceae; genus Bacillus; species Bacillus cereus group sp. MYBK216-1. Next base: position 177,696 of record NZ_JBQAGT010000004.1, on the reverse strand, counting down.
AAAGTTCAAGATTCTCACCTCTTTTACTGCGCTCAAATTGGAAATACGATCTCCACCTCGGAAAATTTCCTTTCATTGCACTATTTCTCTATATATATGACGAAACAATAAAAGAGTCCTTCCTTCTTTACAATTATTTTTTCTTTGTTTCATTTTTGTGATTGAAACGTAAAGTTTATAATAAAATACATTTGGAAGCGCTTTCTATGTAATTTTTTATGTTATAATATATAAGTAGAACTTCGCAAAGAGGGTTAAAAAATGAATACAAAAATGATTAAAAAAGTAATTGAAGCATTAAAAGTATATGGCTTTCAGGATGTATCATTCTGTGACAAAACGAAGCAATTTTTATTTCATAACGAAACCGATATTATGAGCGGCTATGCAGAAATAACATATAGTAGTCAATTTGAAAAATTCAACGTACAAATTCATCCAATTGAAACACATCACCAAGCAGAGTTACAAGAGATTGAAAGACATATACAAGCTTGTATAAGAAAAGTGGAATATTTAAACGCACTTCTTACCGGGCAGACAAAACTAGATGATAAAATTATTATTATGTAAAAAAGAACGTGATCCAATCACGTTCTTTTTTCATTATACGTTCATCTTTTCCTTTAGTTGTAATCCTGTAACAGATTCTAATACATCCATCGATTCTCCAAATGTCATATCAAAAATTGTCTTGTCCTCTATGTATGGAAATTGTCTGAAACGCTTTTCTAACACCTTCACAGCATCTGATGTAAAGCTTGCACTATCAATGCCAAATTCTGTTTCAAGAAGAACTATCCAATCTAGCACATGAAAACCTAATCCATTGACGAATGAAATAAGTTTTTCTTCTGGGTTTGAAGATAAGAATACTTGGCGTTCCATCTCACTAAAAAGTTCTTCTCCTAAGATTTCAGCTAACTCATCATCATGTTCACGTTCAACAAGTTCTTCGTAGCCGTAATCATCCACAAGCTCTTCTACTTCTTCACTATCCTGACAAAGCAATTGACTAAGAAGTGCCTCTTTCTTAAATTCACTATTTTGTACGACTTCTAAAAAGCTCGTTTCCCATCCATTTTCTAATTTCATATTATGTACTCCTTTATATACGTTTCTTATCATCACTGTACCCAAAAGATCACTTTTATAACCTTTTAGGTAGTTACTATTATTTCATATGATTCATAACATAAGATGCAAACTCAGCTACATCTCCTTCAAAAATATTTATTTCCGGCAAGTGATAGAACGTTGTTTGGAGCGGGTTTTCTGCCTGATATACATATATCGTTTTCTCTAGTGCAATCGCCATTCCAAACTCTGTATGGCTCCCGTTTCCGCCATCTAATATAAGTAAAAATACATCCGCTTTTTTTACAGCGTTTTGTTCTGCCTGACCAATTTCTCTTAATTGTTCTTCATTCGCTACTCTTTCGTTTTTTGTCCAATCATATGTATGGTGCCATCCTGCATGTTTCAGTTCATTTGCTACGGAACGTACAAGATGTTTATTTTGGAAACCTGAGGCGATATAAAAATTCATTTATATACACTCCTTCATTATGTATGGGGAAACTCCTTTTTAGCGTTATTTGTTATAGCTATAATAAAGAACAACTTCAAAAAAAATCCCCATCTTTAAAACTTATTTGCGTTTAAATGATGAGATGCTTCATGGTCTTCTTTTATTTTTTGTTTTTTATAACTTTCATCAGCTAACATTTCTAGTTCAGCTGTTATCTCTGACTTTTCAAGCTCTCTTTCTTGCGAAAATTTCCTTGAAATATAAACAATAACACTACCAACGTACAACACAAAGCATATAATAAGTGCAGTATTTTCATAGAGACTTAGCTCCAACACAGTCACTCCTAATCCATTCGTATTTTCACGCTTCATTAATTGGAATTTCCCTATTAACCCATTTGTTATCCCGCTATTTGAGGGCAGTAAGACTCCCTCCTCAAAATTCAGTAAAAGTAAAGAAGTTAGATGTGGGATGCACCCAACTGATTAAAGTTTCACTTTATTGTAACATAAAAATATCAATTCTTGGAATCTTTCACCCTACTAAAAGAGGCATGATTGTTTCATCATGCCTCTGAAATATTTTGAATGATTGTTTTAATTGCTTCTTTTCCATTATATTTTTTTAGTGCTGTTTTATACTTCTCATTATTTTGATTCAATTCTTCGACATACTTTATAAGAGATTTTACAGTTACATCTTCTTCATATAATACGGAGGCATACCCTTTCCTTTCAAAGGACTCTGCATTTAATATTTGATCTCCACGGCTTGCAAATTTCGATAATGGAATTAAAACCATCGGCTTTTGTAATGTTAAAAATTCAAAAATTGCGTTGGAGCCCGCGCGTGAAATAACAAAATCTGTTACCGCTAATATATCTGGCAGTTCTCCATGTACATATTCAAATTGTCTATATCCATCTTTATTTTGTAAACTTTCGTCAAGGTTACCTTTTCCGCAAAGGTGAACAATTTGATACTTGTTAAGAAGTTCTGGTAATGCTTCTCGAGCCGTATCATTAATTTTTTTCGCGCCCAAGCTGCCCCCCATAATCGTAATAACTGGCTTTTTACGTGAAAAACCTAAAAATGCTAAACCTTTTTCACGATTTCCCTTCAGCACTTCTTCACGTACAGGAGATCCCGTATATATTACTTTTTCTTTCGGTAAATGTTTCGCTGCTTCTTCAAATGTAACAAATATTTTCGAAGCAAAACGAAGCGCAATTTTATTTGCTAGTCCTGGCGTCATATCAGATTCATGTAATAAAACTGGTACTCTATTTAGCCATCCTCCAATTACGACTGGTACAGATACGAAACCGCCTTTTGAAAAAATCACATCTGGTTTTAGTTTTCGAATCCTTACATACGCATCCATAACACCCTTCATTACAAGAAAAGGATCTTTTATATTTTTCAAATCAAAATAACGACGTAGCTTTCCACTCGAAATACTATAGTAGGGAATGCCTTCCTTTTCTATAATCGTTTTCTCAATACCTTGATGAGAACCAATATAAGAGATATCCCAGTTGTCTTCCTGTAAATATGGGATAATGGCTAAATTAGGTGTTACATGTCCTGCCGAACCGCCACCTGTAAAGACTATTTTCTTCATACGTCTCCCCCTTCAAGACTATAATACACTAAAATATCTTGCCTCAGGGTGAGAAAATACCATAGCCGTTACGGATGCTTCTGGCTCCATCATGAATCCTTCTGTTAATGAAATACCTATTTCCTCTGGATGAATTAAGCGAAATAGCTTTTCTTGATCTGCAAGTTCTGGACACGCTGGATAACCAAATGACACACGTATTCCTCTATATTTCGTACGGAAACGTTCTTCCATCGTCAGTTCAGGTGAGTCCGGAATGCCCCAGCGATCACGAATGAGCATATGTGTTTTTTCAGCAAGTCCTTCTGCTAATTCAAGCGCTAACGATTGAATGGCATGACTACGTAAGTAATCACCTTTCCCCTTCCACTCTTCAGCAATGTCCCGAACTCCTTCCCCAACCGTAACAGATAAGAAAGCAACATAGTCCATCTCATCTCCAATTGGGCGCAAATAATCACTTAAAGTACGATAGGGGGCCTTTCCTTGTCTAGGGAATGTGAAACGCTCTATAACACGTGTATGATCTTCTGGATCATATATTACAATGTTTTGTCCGTCGCTTTGCGCTGGGAAAAATTGATACACTGCTTTCGGCTTTAACCAAGATTGTCCTTCCTGCAATAATTCATCTATTAAATCATTTAATTCATGCGCTCTCTTATCTCCCTCTTTCAAAAGCTTCTTCACATTTCCTTTTAATCCAAGGTGATGCCCAAGTAGCATTTGTCTATTTAAAAATGGGGCGAGATGAAGGGCCGGAATATCGCGTAATACAATTCGTTTTGTTGAATCAGGCACGATAACTTCAGCCTTCGGTAATAGCTCAATTACTGCTGGAATTTCTACTTTCTTCTCCTCTTTTTTTACGATATGAAGATGACGTTCTTTTTTATCCTGTTTCATCTTCTCACGCTCTTCTTCTTTTTGAAGCTTATTAATAATATCGAGCCCCGTCATCGCATCACTCGCATAACAAACGAGCCCTTTATATGATGGTGAAATCCGATTATCTGTAAACTTTCTCGTTAACGCTGCACCACCTACAACAATGGGCACATCAATATTTGCTGCTTTTAAATCTTCAGCAGTCGTTACCATTTGTTGCGCTGATTTTACTAATAAACCTGAAAGACCTATAATGTCTGGCTTCTTTTCTTGTACTTCTTGAACAATTCGATCCGAACGTACATTAATTCCTAAATTAATAATCTCATATCCGTTATTCGCTAAAATAATTTCAACGAGATTTTTCCCAATATCATGCACGTCACCTTTTACAGTTGCTAATAACACTTTCCCTTTTTTCGCACTATCACTAGATTCCATATGTGGCTCTAAATAGCTTACAGCGGCTTTCATACTTTCGGCACTTTGCAATACTTCAGCAACAATAAGTTCATTATTATTAAATAGTCGTCCTACCTCGTCCATCCCTGTCATAAGCGGACCGTTAATAATATCAAGAGGTTTTCTTCCTTCTTCAAGTGCAAGACTTAAATCCTCGTGTAATCCTTGTTTCGTACCTTCTACAATATAATTTGCTAGTCTTTCATCAAGCGTTAACGTTTCTTGCACAACGACATCTTTCTTTTTAGCAACTCGGTAAAAATTTGTAAATTCTTCCAATGTCTCTTTCGTCGTTTCAAACAGTAATGCATCTGCAAGTCGTTTTTCTTCCTCTGGAATCGACGCATAGCGTTCTAATTTTTCCGTATTCACAATCGCGTAATCTAATCCTGCTTTCGTAGCATGGTATAAAAAAACTGAATTTAATACTTCACGTCCAGCCGGTGGTAAACCAAATGATATGTTACTTACACCTAAAATCGTTAAACACTCTGGTAACGCTTCTTTAATAAGGCGAATTCCTTCTATAGTCGCTGCCGCTGAACCAATATATTCTTCATCACCTGTCCCTACTGGAAACACAAGTGCATCAAAAATAATATCTGACGGGCGTATCCCATACTTCTTTGTAAGTAATTCATAGCTTCTTTTCGCAATTTCTATCTTTCGTTCCGCACTAACCGCCATACCGTCTTCATCAATTGTTCCTACAACTATAGCGGCACCATACTTCTGAAGAAGCGGTGTCACTTTTTTAAATCGTTCTTCTCCATCTTCTAAATTAATTGAATTAATAACAGCTTTTCCTTGAATATAAGTAAGAGCTCGCTCCATCACATTTTCATCTGTTGAATCAATCATAATCGGTACTTTTAAAACTTTCGTAACTTCTGCTAAGAAGTTTTCCATATCTTCTATTTCATCGCGATCAGGATCTGCCATACAAATGTCAATAATATGAGCATTTTTCTTCACTTGCGCTCTTGCCACTTCAGCAGCCTCTTCAAATTTCCCTTCTGCTACTAATCGTTTAAATTTACGTGACCCAATAACATTCGTTCTTTCACCCACAAATAACGGTCTCATAGACTCATCATATTGCAGTGCTTCTAATCCACTAACTCCATGTCCTTCTCTCTCATGATGGTCACGAGGCTTAAGAGGTGCTAGCGCGGATTTCATTGCTTTTATATGTTCTGGTGTCGTGCCACAACAACCACCAATAATATTAACCCATCCTTCTTCAGCAAATCGCTTCACCTTTTCAGCAAGAGAAGATGGAGATTCATGATAATGTCCATCTTCATCAGGAAGACCTGCATTTGGATAACAAGAAATGTAACACTCCGATAAATCAGATAGTGAACGAATATGGTCCCTCATAAACTCCGGACCAGTCGCACAGTTTAACCCAACAGATAATGGTTTCATATGTTCTACTGATAAATAAAAAGCTTCAATTGTTTGCCCAGCCAGAGTCGTTCCCATTGGCTCAATCGTTCCTGAAATCATAATAGGAACCGTTTTTTTCAGTTCTTCAAATGCAGCTTGAATTCCAATATAAGCTGCTTTCACGTTACGCATATCTTGACTCGTCTCAACGAGTAATACATCAACTTCTCCTTTTAATAATCCTCGTGCTTGCCTTGTATAAGCCTCAATCAATTCTTCAAAAGTCACACCACCAGTAACACTAATTGCTTTCGTTGTTGGTCCCATCGCTCCCGCAACATATACTTCCTTCCCGCTTTCTTTAACAGCTTGCTTCGCCAAAAGTGCTGCCTTTTCATTTAGTTCTTCATCTAAATGAGACAGCTCATAATCACTTAGTACAATATTCGTTGCCCCAAATGTATTTGTTTCAATAATATCCGCTCCAGCTTCAATATAAGTTTTATGAATCTTTAAAATAACGTCTGGTCTTGTTTCTACTAAATATTCATTACAGCCCTCGTACTCTTCCCCTCCGAAATCTTCAGCAGTTAAATCCTCTTGCTGAATCATTGTCCCCATTGCACCATCTAATATTAAAATGCTATTTTTTAATTTTTCTTCTATACACTTCATCAATTAATACCTTCTTTCACTTCTTGCTTTTCTCTTACATATTTAATAAGATGTTCTGTAATTTCATACTTTAAAAATGGTGTAATAAGATAAATACCATTAAAATATTTCATCGCTGCGTCAATCAATTCTTGTGAAATGCGAATCCCTTCCTCAATTGCTGCCTCTTTCGTTTCATGTCCATCCATTCTCTCTCTTATTTCTTCAGGAAGAGTAATACCCGGCACCTCAAAATGAAGAAAATCTGCATTCCGCTTACTTACTAACGGCATAATTCCAATAAAAATAGGTTGTTCCAAATGCTTTGTCGCTTCATACACTTCTTCAATTAACTTGATATCATAAATTGGCTGAGTTAAAAAATACTCCGCTCCAGCATCTATTTTTCGTTCCATCCGCTTAACCGCTGCTTTTAAGTGCCTTACATGAGGATTAAATGCGCCGCCTACAGAAAACCTTGTCGCCGGTCCAATTGATTTCCCTAAAATTGAACGTCCACCGTTCATTTCTTTAATCATTTTAATAAGCTCAATAGAGGATAAATCATATACAGAAGTGGCACCGGGAAAATCACCAACGCGCGCTGGATCACCAGTTAAAGCTAACACTTCTTCCATCCCTAACGCCGATAAACCTAACAAATGAGATTGTAGTCCAATGACGTTATGATCTCTACACGTTAAATGCGTCAATACCGGGATATCATGCTTCGTTAATAACGCACCCATTGCCATATTAGAAACACGAGGTGATGCTAATGAATTATCTGCTAGAGTAATAGCATCTGCTCCCGCTCTTTTTAACGCTCTTGCTCCTTCAAAAAAACGCTGTGTATCTAACGTTTTCGGTGGATCTAATTCCACTACAACTGTCGTTTGTTTTTTCGCTTTCTCTGCTAGAGTGACGTGAGCCTTCGAGCGTTTCTCATGCGTATGAACGACTTTCGGCCTTTGAATCGTGTCTTTTTCTATTACAGGGGTAATATTCGCAACAGCGCGCTTCATACTTTGAATATGTTCTGGAGTCGTACCACAACAACCACCCAATAACCGAATACCTTGCTCAATAAATCTCGGTGTCATCGCTTCGAAATAAGCTGGGCTTCCCTCATATACGTAACGTCCCTCCACATAATTCGGGAGACCTGCATTTGGGTATGCTGATAAATAGCCATTTTGCGGAATCGATATCATTTTGAAAGCTTCCGTCATATGAAGCGGCCCTAGTTGACAATTCAATCCAACAACATTTGCACCGTAATCTATAAGTTGCTTTAATATTTCATTGACATCATTTCCATTTTGAGTCGTACCTGCTTCATGTAACGCTAATTGAGCAACAATTGGAATATTCGTTTGCTTACGCAATACTTTAACGGTATGAAGTAATTCAAATTCATCGTAAAAAGTTTCTAATAGTAATCCATCAACCTGTTCTTCTAGTAAAGCCTCCGCCTGTTCAAGTAACATAAACTCTCTTTCCATATCAGTCGTTGTAACAGCTCCGATATGTTTCATACCACCGATTGTTCCTAAAATTGCATTTTTATCTGCCACAGATGCTTTCGCCAGTTTTACTGCCGCTCTATTAATTTCTGTAACTTGATTTTCTAAACCATACATACGTAATTTCGCCTCATTTGCTCCATACGTATTCGTTTGAATTACATCTGCTCCAGCAGCTACATATTGTTTATGAATTGATATAATTAAGTCTGGATCAGATACATTCAATTCTTCAAAACTACTTTGCAAACCATGTGAATGCAATAACGTCCCAACCGCACCATCACCTATTACAATTCCTTTTGATAATAAATCTAGTAATTTCACGAATCTCCCTCATTTCTATCAATATAAAAAACCCCTCTTCACTTTGAAGAGGGGGACATAATCGTTCCTCCTCTTATTATGCAAAACATTCGTTTTGCAGGTATTAGCACCGTTTCAAACATTTCGTTTGAAGGTTGCCGGGTTTCACAGGGCCTTTCCCTCCACCGCTCTCAATAAGAGTTGTCTTTATTATTTTATTTATGTAGCTAAAAGGAAATGTGTTCCCCTTTTAACAATGTTTGTTAATTTTTTATAAATTTAGCATGCACAAAAGTAAAAGTCAATGACAATTGCGGAAAAATAAAAATTATTTAAAATAAAGTTGCAATTCAATTATCTTTTGTTGTAAAGTTAAAAACATAATAAAAATTTCATACGAACATTCTTATCTAGAGAGGTAGAGGGACTGGCCCTGTGACGCCTCAGCAACCATTAACATTTTGTTAATAAGGTGCTAATTCCAGCAAATTGTGAAAGATTTGACAGATGAGAAGAAGACTCTATTCAAACCGAAAGCCTTCTTCTTAGAAGGCTTTTTTTATTTTATATTCACTTAATGTTTCAATTTAAAAAGGAGGAATTTTCACATGTCAACAATCGAAACAAAACTAGCACAAATCGGAAATCGCAGTGAAACTAAAACTGGAACGGTTAATCCACCAGTTTATTTCTCAACCGCTTATCGTCACGAAGGAATTGGTAAATCTACTGGCTTTGACTATTCACGAACTGGCAATCCAACTCGCGGTCTTTTAGAACGGGCGATCGCAGACTTAGAATATGGCGAACAAGGTTATGCCTGTAGTTCAGGGATGGCGGCTGTTCTCCTCGTCCTTTCTCTATTCCGCTCTGGAGACGAACTTATTGTATCTGAAGATTTATACGGGGGAACGTATCGATTATTTTCTGAGCATGAAAAAAAGTGGAATGTTCGATGTAGATACGTAAATACACAGTCTATTAAACAAATTGAGCAAGCTATCACAACTGAAGTGAAGGCTATTTTCATAGAAACTCCAACTAATCCATTAATGCAAGTTACTGATATTGCTGCTGTCGCAACTGTAGCGAAAAGGCACGGACTACTTCTTATTGTAGACAACACATTCTACACACCTTATATACAGCAACCATTAACAGAAGGTGCTGACATTGTACTTCATAGCGCAACGAAATATTTAGGGGGACATAACGATGTACTAAGCGGGCTTGTCGTTGCAAAAGGAAAGGAACTTTGCGAGGAAATCGCTCATTATCATAATGCATCAGGTGCAGTTTTAAGTCCATTTGACTCATGGTTATTAATTCGCGGTATGAAAACGTTAGCGCTTCGCATGAGACAACACGAAGAAAATGCGAAAGCAGTTGTTGCGTATTTAAACGATGAAGACGGGGTAACAGATGTATTTTATCCAGGAAGAGGCGGCATGATTTCATTCCGCCTTAAAGATGAAGCTTGGATTAATCCATTCTTACAGTCTTTATCCTTAATTACATTTGCCGAAAGTCTTGGTGGTGTAGAAAGTTTAATGACTTATCCAGCAACGCAAACACATGCTGATATTCCTGAAGAAATTAGAACAGCAAACGGCGTATGTAATCGTCTTCTTCGATTCTCAGTTGGCATTGAAAATAGTAACGATTTAATTCAAGACTTAAAGCAAGCTATTAAACTCGTAAAAGAAGGTGTAAGAATATGAGCTATTCTATAGATACACTCTTACTACACAACCAATATAAACATGACTCGCAAACAGGCGCTGTGAACGTTCCTATTTATAACACATCAACTTTTCACCAGTTTGATGTAGATACGTTCGGAAAATATGACTATAGCAGGTCAGGAAACCCAACTCGTGAAGCTCTTGAAGATATCATTGCTTTATTAGAAGGCGGAACAAAAGGATTCGCCTTTGCATCAGGCATTGCAGCGATTTCCACTGCATTCCTCCTTCTTTCACAAGGTGATCACGTACTCATTTCTGAAGATGTATACGGAGGCACTTACCGAGTGATAACTGAGGTACTCTCCCGTTACGGTGTTTCACATACATTTGTTGATATGACCAATTTAGAAGAAATAAAACAAAACATTAAACCAAATACAAAGCTCTTTTATATAGAAACACCTTCTAACCCACTTTTAAAAGTGACAGATATTCGCGAGGTTTCTAAACTCGCAAAGTCTATTGGCGCTCTTACTTTTGTTGATAATACATTTTTGACACCACTATTCCAAAAACCATTTGAACTTGGAGCTGATGTCGTTCTTCATAGTGCTACAAAATTTATTGCTGGTCATAGTGATGTTACTGCCGGATTAGCAGTAGTAAAAGATGCAGAACTCGCTCAAAAGCTTGGATTTTTACAAAATGCATTCGGTGCTATTTTAGGGCCTCAAGATTGTTCTCTCGTACTTCGCGGTCTAAAAACATTACATGTACGCCTCGAGCATTCAGCTAAAAATGCCAATAAAATTGCACATTATTTACAAGAGCACGCTAAAGTACAAAATGTCTATTATCCGGGATTACAAACACATCTCGGATTTGATATTCAACAATCTCAAGCAACATCAGCTGGCGCGGTCTTGTCGTTTACTTTGCAGTCTGAAGATGCACTCCGCCAATTTTTATCAAAAGTAAAATTACCTGTTTTTGCAGTTAGTTTAGGAGCTGTAGAGTCTATTCTTTCTTATCCAGCAAAAATGTCACATGCAGCACTGTCGCAAGACGCTCGTGATGAAAGAGGAATCTCTAATTCATTACTTCGGTTATCAGTCGGTCTTGAAAATGTTAACGATTTAATATCCGATTTTGAAAATGCCCTTTCTTATGTAGAAGAACCTATAAATGCATAGAGAAAAAAGAAGATATGAGATTAGGTTTTCATATCTTCTTTTTATGTGGTTTAGTTATATTCATTTGAATTTCTTCTTTTCTTATAGTCCATAAAAAAATAAAAGTATATCATCTATTTCTAAATAATGGATTAATTGATATATTAAGAAATGAACAGGGGTGAAAATAATGGTTACTTGTGCAGATATTTTAATCGTTATCGATTTACAAAATGGCGTATGTTATAGCGGAGAGCATTTATTTGATTTACAGAACTTACTAACAAAAGTAAATAAAAGAATTTCTTCATACAGAAAATTAAATAAACCAATCCTTTTTGTTCAACATTGTGATGATGATTTAGTACCCGAGAAAGAACTTTGGACTATTCATACCGATCTAGATGTTCAAGAACAAGATTTTTTTGTAAGAAAAACACATGCAAATTCATTTTATAAAACAAACTTAAAAGAAATTTTAGATCAATTATCTGTAAATCGCATTGAATTTTGTGGTGCCCAAACAGAGTACTGTATGGATGCTACGATTAAGTTTGCCCACGGGCTGGGATACGAAAACTTTATGGAACAGAAAACAACCTCTACGTTGAATAATCCTTTTATGTCCGCAAAAGAGACAATTGATTTTTACGAGAACATATGGAATCACAGATTTTTAACGTTGCTAAAAGATGAATTTTAGAATAAATGACTACTGACTTGATTATCCTAAGATTTATCAGCCGTAATCAAATATTTCATTATCACCATAAAGAAGCGAATTACATTCAGCTTCTTTTCTTTTAACCTGTTTTATATTCTATATATATCATTATAATTCCTTTGTCATATTATTTTAAAAATTTAGTATATTCATTTGAAAGAATAAGAAAATCATGATAAAATTGTGTTACAAATATATTTATATCTTTCAATTTTTAAAACGCATCGAAATTTTCACCCAAAAATGTCATTTTACAAAAACGTGCTAATTTACCTATTTTATTTACATCAGGGTCTCTTTTCTTACAATTTCTTTACTTTAGGACTTTTTTTCTGCAACAACTATTTTCTTTTCTTTAAATTTTTGGTATGTATAGTATGGTATAATAGCTCACACGGAGGTGGAAAAGAACATGTTAGAAACCTTTCAAAAAGAATTAGAACTATATGAAAGTAATGCAGAATTATTAAAAGTGCTAGCTCATCCTGTTCGTTTATGTATCGTAAAAGGATTAATCGAGCGCGGTCCAAGCAACGTTTCTACAATGTATACTGGATTAAACATGCCACAATCTACAATTTCACAGCATTTAGCAAAATTAAAAAGCGCTAAAATCGTTTCTAGTGAAAGAAAAGGATTAGAAATTTATTACAAAGTAGAGAACGAAACAATAATTCAACTCGTTCGCGTATTATTAGGTTAGGGACTAATAATCGCAGAAAAAGAACGTATTCTATATTTTTTATCTCATATCTTTAATATAAATATATATCATGAGAGGAAATATATAATACTACATAAGTCGTATTAAAAAACAAGACACAGTATATACTGTGTCTTGTTTTTTATATTGTTACATACCGATCCAAATGTAAATGTTGCATATCTTTTGTATGTATAACAACATCAAACGAACTCCCTACTCCTCCATTTAAAATCATAGAACGAACTGCTCGATTTTGTTTTTGCGTTTCAGAAAAAGGATTCATATCTTGATGGCTCGTAAGCTGTTCTAATATCCCTGCAGCTAACAAGAACTCAGATTGTTTCTTATGCCATACTGCACTCATTCCTTGCATACTAAACATCTCCTTTAGCTCGTCCCAATGAATATGAGTAGTAAGATCCATTTCACCTGGATGCGCTAGTGGATTACGTATTAGCTTGTGCTGATAATACCCTCGCAAACTTCCTTCACGGTGTGCTGGATGCATCCATTCTTCTTTTGTGTATCCGTAATCAACTGTAATACATATACCTTTTTGAAACCATTTCGCAATTTCTTTTATATAATCCTCCATCACAATTGGTACTTCAAAACGTTGCCCTTCAGCAATATGAATATTATATTTCAATAAATAGCGACCAATTCTTTTATCTAACGGCCTACATACTTCCGAAAGGTTTCCTTCCTCTGTATATGTAATACGCACTTCATACAACATACCATTTCTTTTCTCAATTATTTCAACAGGAAATGCATCAAACAACTCATTCGAAAAAAGAATTCCCTCGAAAGAATCTCCCATTTCACTATAAGAGGTATAGTACGATACATTAGAAAATGAGCCAAGGTGCTCCTGCTGTAATTTTCTATGAAAAGGGCTCACTTCAATCATTGAATAGTTTAAATCAATAAAGGTTTTTGGAGATAATTGCTTCCATTCTTGTAAAACATCATAGGCAAACTTCCCTGTTCCTCCACCAATTTCACAAATATTCGGAGCAACTTCACCATTTTCAACAAGACGAATAAAAAGTTTAGCAAAAGTTTTTGCAAACACAGAGGATACGTTGCTACTTGTAAAAAAATCACCTTGTCTTCCAATCTTTTCACGTTCTTTCATATAATATCCATGACCTTCTGTATACAATACAAGGTTCATATACGTACTATATGAAATTGAATAATCCTTTTCTTTCCCCATCCATTCTCTTAAAATGAGATCCATTCCCATAATGACTCCTTATTGTAAAAACGGATTATTTTCTTTTTCAAAGCCAATGCTTGTTTCTGGACCATGTCCACATAGCACCGCTGTTTCATCTGGTAATACAAATAATTTCTCTTCAATACTTCCAATTAATTCAGCGAAACTTCCACCAGGTAAATCTGTTCTTCCAATGCTCATTTGGAACAATACATCTCCTGAGAATACAGCATTCGCCTCTTTACTATAATAAGAAATACTTCCTGGAGAATGTCCTGGTGTCTCAAAAATTTCAAAATTAAATGATCCAATTGTTAATGTACCTTCTGCATCAATAATATGATCCGCTGGTTTTGCTGTAATACTGCGGTTCATCATAAAAATTTGAGAGCCGTTTACAGTTGGATCTCCTAACCAATCTGCTTCTTCTTTATGTACGTACACAGGAATATGAAAAGCGTCTCTTACCGCATCAACAGCACCGATATGATCAAAATGAGCATGTGTTAATAAAACAGCCAATGGTTTTAATTGTTCTTCTTGTAAATATGTAACGAGCTTTTCACCTTCATGACCAGGGTCAAAGATAATGCACTCTTTTTGATCGTTCATTAAAATATAAGCATTTGTTTGTAATGGGCCTAACGGCATTTGTATCCATTTCATATGAAAATCTCCTCCAGTTATTAAACTTACTTTTAATGATACAACATTTCTTTCTCTGAGGAAAAGAAAGGCTGCTATCTCGACAATCATTTTTAAAACATGTACAATATAAAAGAGTAAATATTCCAAAAACTCATAATAAGAAATGGGTAGACAGAGGAGGATATTGTATGGGCCTTGTTATTATTTTTACACTTGTCACTCTGTTAGCTGTATTCGCTACGCTTAGAACACTTCGTGAAAAAAACTTTTTCGCAAGCGGCTTTGCAATTGCAACTGTACTCGTTTTCGGATGGTTTACGATCATGACTGTTCTATATAACGGGTATCCACCAGCAGCTTAATTCGTTTACACTTTATTCTTCATCGAGATTTCACACAAAAAGAGGAAGGGTTCCCCTTCCTCTTTTCATATTTCACAACTTATATCATCTTCGCTTCGTATTTGTGCTTTTTTACAAGCCAAGCTCCTCCGATAACACCTGCATCATTACCAAGTGTTGCAATAGCTAACTTCGTGCTCTTTACAGCACGTGAGAAAGCATATTGCTCGAAATAGCGTTGAATTGGTTCTAATAGCGCATCTCCAGCTTTAGACACGCCTCCACCAATAACAATTTTCTCTGGGTTCAACGTACTAGAAAGGTTCGCTACAGCTAATCCTAAATAAGAAGCTACTTTTTCTACTACTTCTCCTGCTAATTCATCACCTTGTCCAAGTGCTTCAAAGACATCTTTTGATGTAATACGTCCTTCTTCAGCTAACATAGAACGCAACATGCTCTCTTTATTAGTCTCTTGTATTTTTTGCATAGCAACACGTACAATACCTGTCGCAGATGCTACTGTTTCTAAGCAACCAGACTTCCCGCAATTACATGGGAAAGCATTTTCTGTAACTACTGTAATATGTCCAATCTCACCAGCAGCACCACTCACGCCGTGTACAATCTCACCATTGGCGATTACACCACCACCAACGCCCGTACCAAGTGTCATACAAATTAAATCTTTTGCACCTTCACCAGCACCTTTCCACATTTCACCAAGCGCTGCTAAGTTTGCATCATTATCAATAACAACAGGTAATCCTGTTTCTACTTCTAATAAATCTTTTAGTGGATAATTTTTCCACCCTAAATTAACCGCTTCATAAATCATTCCAGATGCCACATGTACAGGACCAGGAGCCCCCATACCAATACCAATTAACTTGCTCTTCAATTCGCCTAATTCTTCTAGCTTTTTATCAATTGCTTTCGCAACATCAAGTGTAATATGTTTTCCTTGCTCACCTGTATTCGTAGGGATTTCCCACTTATGTAAAATTTCACCGTATACATTAATAAATGCTAATTTAATCGTTGTACCACCAAGGTCAACACCAACTAACCATTTCTCTTCCATGTTGCTTACCTACCTTTATCTAATTCTTATTTAGCTCTTTTTGAATTTCTTGCTTCAATAAAAATAAAGCTGTTTGATAGTCTTGTGGATCGATTAGCTGTGATTGATTTAATTCACGCAATTCATCTTGCATTAATTGTAAATCTGCAATTCGATCTCCCGTATAAATAATCGTACCAAATTTCTTTAGCAATTGCTGAATATCATAAATAGATACCATTTCATCACCCTCTATACTCACTTACTATAAAAAATTATAATAAGAAAACGTTCACATATTTTATTATAATCAAGAAGAAAAAGTCTCGTCAATTTTTATTTGTCTATACAAGCTTATTTATAAGTATTGTTCCTTTTTCTGTAATAATTTTTTCTATGTTTTTATCAAATGGCTCTACCGGAATGTGTTTTACCATTTGAAAATCATACGCTAATGATAGCGTTTTCCCTTTATAATGCACGAGATAACGATCATAATAGCCACCGCCGTACCCAATTCGCTCTCCTCGTTCTGTATAAGCTACGCCCGGCACAATTTGAAGATCAATTTCATCCATATTCACTTCTTCCGTAAGCCCAGGAATCGGTTCACGTAAATTCATATACACCGTTTCTAATTGATCAAAATTATTAATTTGCCGGAAAGACATCGTTCTTGTTCCTTTATTACACTTAGGAACTACAACTTTCTTTCCTTCTTCCCAAGCTTTTTCGATAATAGGATATGTATTCACTTCATTTTCCATTGAAAGAGTAATTCCAATTGTTTTAGCTTCAACCCACTCTTTTTGCGCATACAACGAAAATGCAATCTGTTCTGATAAAGTTGTATACTGTTCTTCTGATAAAGAATTCATGTGTTCTATTATTTGTTTACGTAAACGTACTTTCTCTACTTTCACACACTCTCCCCCTTACAGTGACACTTTACTCTATGCTGATAGTGTATCACTTTTAACATAGGAATCGAATAAAAAAAGAAACAGTAGGAAAATATTCCTACTGCTTACTTTGTTTCACGGTGTAACGTAGACTTCTTGTCACGCTTGCAATACTTTTTAAGCTCGATACGCTCAGCGTTGTTACGTTTATTTTTCTTTGAGATATAGTTACGATCTCCGCATTCTGTACATGCTAGAGTAATATTCACACGCATTCTTATTTCCCTCCAGTACTAATAACTTAAATCAGACTATACTATAATACCACTTTTAAAATAAAAATTCTACACCTTTTGATATTGTCTAATTTTTTCTATAAGATTTTTCATGTTTTCCCTTGCTATTACTGGGTTTCTAGCATGTGAATACACCAAAAACTTTGGTTGTTTTGTGTCAGAAACGATATAAGACCACTCTTTTTCAGTATATTTGAACTGTACTCCTTCAAATATACCTTCTCCCTTCCTTTCCATATCATCCAATAATTTCCTCATAATTTCTCCTTTTTCATTCCATGAACATACCACTTCATCATAAAGTAAATAGAGCGGAGGTGATTGCTCTACTATGCTGAGAAACGTTTTTCCTTGCAATGCTATTAGCTCAAATAATTTTCCAATTCGATATAAAATATCTCGCTTCCACCTTACTTGAAACGACTTTCTTTCATCCTGCGTATAAAATAGAAGATAACATTCTCCTAACTTCAAAGACATTGGGTAAATATTTCCTGTCGATTCGAGTAAGAAATCCGGAATATCTACCTCTTCCAAATCTGTACCTTGGTAAATATTACTATGTTTATCGTATAACTCGAAATGATTTCCTTGCTCAGAAAACATAAGAGCCATATTCGCTTTACTTGATTTCATCAAAGCTTTCACATGATCTTTTTGTTCGCTTGCATAAATCCATGTAACTGTACAACCAAGTCTTTGCAGAAAGAGCATGAGTAAATGTTGCAACGTATCATTTCTCTTATTAATAAGAAGATGAAACTTCTGCATCTGTATTTTCTCGATATCAATATGCTCCAATATAACTTCTATATACTCATTCATAGAAACATGAACCAGCTTATTACGCCCCATTTCTTTCTCATGCACGTAATAAAACAATTCGGACATATATACTTGTTCTATCTCTTTTTGCTGCTTATACGTTAACGGCATGCCAGCTTGACCGTATAACTTTATAACAATCTCATTCCCATTCTCCACTTGAATGAAAACACCACCTGCACATTGCAAATGATGAACACTATATTGAAAAAGTGACTCGTTCATTTCTTTACATTCCATCGTATGAATCCCTATACCATGAATAGCATGTAAAAATAAATTTTTATAAGAGGTTGTTTCTATATTTTCTTGACTTCCAATTAATATACTTTCTCCTTTTGTAAAAAGAGAACCATACGCCATCGCAATCTTCACGATAAACTGGGGAGTAATTTCAACATTCCCTCTTCCTACAATGCGGCTTTTTTGTAACCACCCTGCACTCATTTCACTCTCTTGAATACCAGCCGCTCCTACTATCGAATGACTATCAATCGCCTTATAAGGCCATAGTTTTCCTTTTTGCTTAATTACCGTACTTCTCCCGATATGACAGTGATCCGCTACAACGCTTTTTTGAAACAGTGTAACATCATCTTCAACTATTGTACGCTCTCCTATTGTCGTTTCTAATAGTTCACAATACTTCCCAATGTGGGCATTTGCAAAAACAATACTCTTTTGAAGATGAGAATAATTTGAAACGATACTATTTTTCCCAATAATAGAATATGGCTCAATTACAGCTCCTGTACCAATCTTTGCTCCTTCTCCAATAAAAGAGGGGCCATGAATTTTCGTCCCTTTACCAATCGTCACCCCTTCTCCCATCCATACCATCGGTAATACTTCCGTATAAGGAATAGGTACTTGTAACTTTTTCGTTAACAAATCAAATTGTGCTTGTCGATATTGATTAAATGTGCCGATATCTAACCAATAACCTTCTGACAAATATGCGAATAACACATTTTTGTTTGCCAATAGCGGAAACACATCATGACTGAAATCAAAAAATTGCCTAGGCGGTATGTAAGAAAAGATTTCTGGTTCCATAATATATATGCCTGTATTCACAACATTAGATACTACCTCATTCCAGCCCGGCTTTTCTATATATCGTGTAACCTCCTGGTCTTTATTCATTACAACCAATCCAAATGAGAGTGGATTTTCTACTTCTTTCACAAACATTGTTACCATTCTTTTCTTTTGTTCATGAAACCCAATTCCTTCTGATAATTGAAAGTCAGTTAATGCATCCCCGCTTATCACAACAAATGTTTCATCTAAAAATTGTTCTGCTTGTTTAATACTCCCTGCTGTGCCAAGCGGAGGAGAGTCTTCAAAATAATACAAGTTAACTCCCCATTTACTACCGTCACCAAAATATTGCTTAATGGTCGTACTCATATATTGAACAGTAATTGCAATTTCACGAATACCATGCTGGCGTAATAACTCAATATTATATTCTAAAACTGGTTTTTCTAATAATGGTAACATCGGCTTTGGAGTATTACATGTTAATGGCCTAAGGCGTCTTCCTTTTCCTCCAGCTAAAATAACCCCCTTCATATACTTCAGCCTCCACTTATATAATGTTCAATAACTCCATATACCATATGTATATTCCCTATCCCACATGAACTAGCAGCATAAACTTGATTAGTTAAACAAATCCTCATTTAGAAGACCATATAATTAAATTTCTCACCTATAAAAACGTACGTTTCAAACAACAAGAAAGCGCTTACTATTAATTGTTAAATAATACTTATTAACGACAAACATATATACTAATTTTTCCATTATATTATGATACATCTTATCATCATAAACTAAAGGAAACAACGAGCTTTTTTTGTCATGTTTTGACTAAAAAAAGCAGGTGATTTCTCATCACCTACTTTAATTCCTACTCATTCAATAAATAATGCTTTCCTTTTACTAAATAAAAGACATTTTCAGCAATATTTGTAATATGATCTGCTACACGCTCAATATATCTCGCGACAAATGATAATTGTGTAATTTGCGTAATTGCTTCTGGTTGTTCCGGAACTGAAGATATAAACTCACGAATTGCTTTTCCATATATTTCATCAACGGAATCATCCATTTCAGCAATTTGTTTCGCAAAAGTTAAATTTTCTTGTTCATATGCTTCTAACGCTAAATGCAACATCTCATTTGCAACCGCAAACATTTCATCCAGGTTGTGCAAACTAACAGCCACTTCTTTTTCCCCAAGACGAATTGTAGCCTTTGCAATATTAACAGCATGATCTGCAATACGCTCTAAATCTGTCGCTGTTTTAATTGAAATAAAAATCCTTCTTAAGTCACTTGCTACAGGTTGCTGCTTCGTAATGAGCATAAGCGCAAGATCGTTTATTTCCTCTTCTAAATTATCCATGCGGTAATCACCATCAATGACCTCTAACGCTTTCTCTACATCCCTTGTATGCAGACCTTCCATAGCAATCAATAAAGCCGTATTTGCTAATTCTCCAAGCTCGATCACCTTTTGCTGTAACGCTTTTAAATCACCTTGAAACTGTTCTCTTACCATTTTTCTTCCCCCTCAATATTATGTGCCATTATATAAAAGTGAAACTTTAATCAACCCTCATCAATCGGGCTTTTATAGGCAGCAAGATCCCCTCCCTAACTTCTTTGCTTTCGCTAAATTTTAAGGTGGGGGCTTACTGCCTGCAAATAGCGGGGCAAATCTCCTACATAGCCTCTTGCGCTTGTAATAAACCTTAAGATAAGGAGAAGTATTACTTCTCTATTAACAGTAAGATAAAATAAGAAATGCCCTCTGTTAAGAGGGCATTTGCTCTTAGCTTTGAAACGATATCAACCAAAGCGACCTGTAATATAATCTTCTGTACGCTTATCTGAAGGAGTCGTAAATAATTTGTTTGTATCTGTATACTCCACAACTTCCCCGCTTAAGAAGAAAGCTGTTTTGTCTGAAATACGCGCTGCTTGTTGCATATTATGCGTTACGATAACAATACTAAAATCTTTCTTTAGCTCTTGAATTAATTCTTCTACTTTTAATGTTGAAATTGGGTCTAATGCCGATGTTGGCTCATCCATTAAAATAACGTCTGGCTCAATAGCTAAGCAGCGTGCGATGCATAGACGCTGTTGCTGTCCACCAGATAAACCATATGCATTATCGTGCAAACGATCTTTTAACTCATCCCAAATCGCTGCTCCACGTAAACTTTTTTCAACAATTTCATCTAATGCCTTTTTGTCACGAATACCATGGATTTTTGGACCGTATGCTACATTCTCATAAATAGATTTTGGAAATGGATTTGGCTTTTGGAACACCATTCCTACATGCGTTCTTAATTCTTCAACCGGATATGATTTATCAAATATATTGCGTTCTCTATACTCAATTACACCTGTAGTTCGAACGATCGGTACTAGCTCTACCATGCGATTTAATGTTTTTAAGTAAGTTGATTTACCACAGCCACTTGGACCGATAATGGCTGTAACTTCATTCTCATGAATACTTAAATTAATATCTTTTAAAGCATGGTCTTCCCCATACCATAAATTTAAGTTTTTCGTATCAAATACTACCTTCTTTGGCGCAGTCTCGATTTTCTCTTCGTTTTTCACCTGTACATTTACTACTGTTGCTACCATTTGAATTCCCCTTTCATCCACTTCCAACTTATTTTCGATTTCGTAACCATAAAACAAATATATTAATAAATAGCAACAAACCTAACAAAACAATCATCCCAGCTGCTGCTACATACTGAAATTCTTCTTTTGGCCTACTCATCCAATTAAAAATTTGAATTGGTAGAACTGTAAATCTATCAAACATACTAAATGGAACATAATTTGCAAACGCAAGTGCCCCAATAACTAATAGTGGTGCAGCTTCTCCAATTGCTCTTGATATCGCTAACGTACAGCCCGTTATAATCCCTGGGAAAGCATATGGCAATACAATTTGATACATCGTTTGCCACTTCGTAGCACCTAATCCGTAAGAACCCTCTAATAATACACTTGGTACTGATCGAATTGCTTCTTGACTCGCCACAACAACTGTTGGTAAAACGAGTAAACTCATCGTCAGTGCTGCTGCAACTATACTCTCTCCTAAATGAAGAGCATATACAAAAATAGTTAAACCAAGCAATCCAAATACAACGGATGGTACTCCTGCTAACGTTTGATTATTAATCACTATTATTTTTTTAAATAGAGATTCCTTCGCATATTGCTCTAAATAAAGTGCTGTTCCAACTCCAAATATAAAAGAAACAGGTATAACAATACTCATAAATAATATTGTCCCTGACAAAGCTGCAGCAATACCAGCTTCTTTCGGATTACGTGAAGCGAAATTTGTAAAGAAATCTATTGAAAGATAACTTATACCTTTTTCAACAATTTGAAACAGTAACAAAAACAAAATTACAATTGAAAATAAAATTGCTATATAAAATAACAATTTGTAAATTCGATCTTTTAAAAAGCGTGATGCCATGTTTTTTTGTATTTTTTTATGATTCAACATTCGCATATTATGTCATCCTCCTAAAACGGCGCATAATTGACTGCGAAATGATGTTCATAATAAAAGTAAACAAAAATAACGTTGCACCTACAGCATACATGCTGTAATACGTAATCGTTCCATGCGGAGCATCACCTAAACTTACTTGTACAATATAGGCTGTTAACGTTTGAATAGAATGTGTCGGATCAAGCGATACATTTGGTGTGGATCCTGCTGCAATTACAACAATCATCGTTTCACCAATTGCACGAGAAGCCGCTAATATAATTGCTGCCATAATCCCTGTAAAAGCGGACGGAAACACCACTTGTTTTACCATTTCAAACCGCGTCGCTCCGAGTGCTAATGAAGCTTCTTTCGTCCCTTTCGCCACAGCTCTCATCGCGTCTTCAGATAGAGATGCAACTGTAGGCATCATCATAAATCCGATAACGATTCCTGGACTAATCGCATTAAAAAACTGTAAGTCTGGTATAATCCTTTGTAAAAGTGGCGTAACAATTGTTAATGCAAAAAAACCATATACAATTGTCGGGATACCTGCTAATAGCTCTAACATCGGCTTTAATATTTTCCGTGCACTATTTGAAGCATATTCGCTTAAAAATACGGCACACGCTAAACCGATAGGAATTGCTACAAACATAGCAATTGCTGTTACAAGGAACGTTCCACATATAAGTGGTAATATGCCGAATTTAGGATCTTCAAAAAATGGTAACCATTCTTTCTCCGTCAAAAAGGAGTATAATGATATTTTTTGAAAAAACATGATTGTTTCATTAGAGAGCGTAAAAACAATTCCAAGTGTCGTCACAATAGAAACGCTAGCAATTATTTTTAGTAATAAAGGTACTATTCGATTGATTCGCTGCGTTTTTTTTCTTTGTTTTGTATTTCTTTCAATCAAATGTTGTACAGAAAATGTAATTTGACTTTTGTCATTATGAGCCAAAGATGAAAACCCCTTTCCACCCCGACATTACCTTTTTATTTCTGTTAACATACGCAGCTGTTCATTGTATTTTTCTTTTCGTAATTTTACATACCCGACCTCTTCAGCGAGGTTACCGACATGCTGAATCATAAACTCAACATAGTTTGCTACATTCATTTTATTTCGGATAGATGCATTATTCACATAAGCAAGTAGCGGCCTAGATAACGGCTTATACTTACCTGATTGAATGGTCTCTTTCGTCGGAAATACACCATTTACTTTTATTGCTTTCACCTTATCTCGATTAGCCATATAATAAGCATATCCTACAAAAGCAATGGCATGTTTATCATTCATTACCCCTTGCATAATAACTTGATCATCTTCAGACAAAGAGACTTTTTTTACAATGCGATGATTTTGTAAGATGACATTTTGAAAATAATCATACGTACCAGAGTCTACGCCTGGTGCATAAAACTTCACTTGTTCACGTGGCCATGTTGAATGAATTTGTGACCATCGCTTCTCTCTTCCATCTTCACTCCAAAGTAGTCGTAACTCGTCTACTGACATATCGTCTACCCATGTATTGTGGCGATTCACAACAATCGTAAGACCGTCGTTAGCAACCTCAAAAGGTGTGAACTGAATAGAGTTTTTCTTCATTTCATTTTTCTCGACTTGTTTCATTACTCTCGAAGCATTATTTATATCTACTTCTCCTTTACTGAAACGATTAAATCCTCCCCCAGTTCCAGAAATACTGATGGAAATTTTCACGTCTGGATGCACCTTTGTATATTCCTCCGCTACTGCTTCTATAATAGGAAAAACCGTTGAGGATCCATCAACTCTCACTTCTCCCGTATCATTTAAAGCAAATGCAGTAGACATTTCAAAACAGAGGAACCATATTGATAATACGAAAATTTTAATAGGTGTACGCATCCATTTCACGTGTTCTTCCTCCTAGAAGTAACCGGAAATAACAGGATTACAGATATAAGAATACTGCTAAACTATTAATTCGGTTTTAATTGTTTGTAAAAGTTTTGTAAAGTTCCACAAAAATCAATATACGATACAATTTTAATTCATTAGTAGCTATTCATTTCCTCTGATGATTTCCCTATAAAATATTTATCCCCTATCCCACCATATACAAGTATCATTTATACGGCCGCGCTTTTTCCAATGTTGTATACTTGTCCACATTTATTACACGATATGCATAAACCATAAAAAAAAGCACACTATCTTTTCAGATAGTGTGCTTTTTTACAACTTTTTTATTCATCATCTTAATCTTTATTTTTATTGTCTTTATCATCTTTTGAAGCTTGACCATTTACTTCTTTGTTTTTCAAATCAAAGTAAGCATCCATAATTTCACGACCAATATATCCATTAATACCAGTCTTATCATCATGTACCCACGGAACGACAACAGAGAATGCTACTTCTGGATCTTCAAGTGGCGCATAACCTACTAATGTTAAGTTATATGTTTCCACACGTTCACCGTTTGCCTTTCTACCAATCTCTTTATCTCCGCCATACACAGTTTGCGCGGTACCTGTCTTCCCTGCCGCTTTATATTTTGCACCTGTAAAGTATTTTGTAGCTGTACCACCCGAATCATTATACACTTGTCTAAATCCTTCTTGAACGCGTTTAATTTGCGATTCCGGCATATCAACACGATTTAATACTTTCGGTTCCATAGATTGAACAACTTTCCCAACTTCATCTGGTTTCACTGCCGGTTGACGAATTTCTTTTACAACTTGTGGTTGCATACGATATCCGCCATTGGCAATCGTCGAAATATATTGCGCTAATTGAAGCGGTGTATACGTATCATACTGTCCAATTGATAAATCTAGTAAGAAACCTGGTTGACTACTTCTACCCATCTGACCAGCAGATTCATTCGGTAAATCAATTCCTGTTTTTACACCAAGTCCAAACTGTCCGAAATAATAACGCATCGTATCAAATGCTTTTTGAGGTATATCTAACGTACCACCTCTCACATACTGAACACCGGCAATATTCATCGCTGTTTTAAACATATAAACGTTAGAAGACATTTTTAAAGCTGTAAGGTCATTAATATATCCCATCGTTTTCCAAGACGACTTCGTAGGTGTACCTTTTAATTTAATTGGTTCATCCAATTGTACTGCCCCTGGTTGAATCGCACCAGTTTGATATCCAGTAAGTACTGTTGCACCTTTTACAGTTGATCCCATCGGATAAGAACTTGTCATGGTACCTAATGCAAAGTCATTTACTTTCGTTTGGCCATCTTTGTTAACTAATTGTTTCCCCGCCATAGATAAAACTTCACCATTTTTTGGGTTCATCATTACAACGAATGCGCGATCTAAAAGAGGTTCGCTTCCTTTAAACCTCATTAAATTCTTCGCAAGAATATCTTCCACGCGCTTTTGTAATTCCATATCAATTGTTAAGTTCAGGTCATTACCACTTTGTCCTTTTGATACATTAATCGTTTCTAAAATATTACCGTTTTTATCTGTAACATTTCTAACTTCTGCTTTCGTACCGTGCAGACTATCTTCATACTGTTGTTCAAGATAACTTTTTCCTACTCGGTCATTTCGATTATAGTCACGAACAAGATAGTAATCTAGTCTTTCTCTCGGTAAGCCTTCATCAGATGTCGACACCCCACCAAGTACACTTCGGAATAAATCATCGTACGTATATTTTCGCTCCCAATCAACATTCGTATCTACACCTGGTAATGCTGCTAGGTTTTCACTAATAATCGAATATTCCTTTTCTGTAGCATCCTTTTTAATAACTTGAGGTGTCATTGCATATCCGCCGTCCATCTTACTTTTAATCGCTAGTATTTCTAGATCTTTTGCGGATAATTGATTAATCTCTTCTTCTGTTACACGACTTCTCTGACGCTCGTCTAATTCTTTATCATCAATTTTTTTATCTTTAAACTCTTGACGATCTTTATTCGTAATTTTTTCTTTAGCTTCCTCTTTATGCATAGCAAGCCAATAATCTTTTTTATCGCGATCTGTTAATTTATCTGTCGGTACTTCAATCAAATCTGCTAGCTTTTTCGCTGTTTCTAAGCGATCTTCTGCAGTTGATCCTTTCATTTTTGTAAATGTAATAGTACGAACGGCTGCATTATCTACTACAGGTCGCCCATAACGGTCAAATATTTTCCCACGCGGTACAGGATTACTTATCGTTGAGTTTTCTTTCTTCTCCACTTCATTCTTATATTCTTCACCGCGAACAATTTGTACATATCCGAGCCTTACAATAACCGCGGAGAACATTAAAAACACGCAGAAAAACAGCACGTTTAACCGAAAAGGAACGTGGGTCTTTTTCTTATTTTGCTTCTGCTTCTTGCTCATACAAACCCCCTCTACCAACAGCTATGTAATGTGAAAGGGACACCTTCTACAGGTGTCCTCACTGCTGTCTTACATCTTTTTCTATTCTAGCATAAAACAAACGAGAAGTTAACCTTCTGGTTCAGTTTGGTTTTGCGCGTTCCCTTGCGTTACAACACTTGTTTTACTCGCATTTCCCTCATCATATTTGACATTTTTAACTGCAAAATAAATAAGAAAATGTCCAGCACCTAAAATACATAATAAGTAAGGTAAACTTTTTTCAGGTGGAAAGAATAGTACAGCACATAAAAAACTTAAAATGGAACAGATTCTTCCGGCGTTTAACCACAGCTCCCGAACAACGACATATTCCACACGCCATTCTCTCGCATTTTTCGCTCTACCAATTACGTCATATGTCATTGATCCGTACGGAACAAGTAAAATAGGATATGCAACCGCAATACATGCCGCATAAATAAGTAATTTCGTGTATGTAACATTGAAAATGACTAAAAAGACGACAGCATATAAAATAATGCCCCCAAGTAAAATTGCTTTTTTTCGCCACTCTTTCTTTAACATACGAGCAACTAAGTAATAACATACAAAGGATACAGCAGAGTTAACTAAACTGTATTTTCCTAATGCGAACTCACTATTAGTTGCTAAATAAACATATACTGAAATGACAAAAATAAACGTTCCTTCTCTCAATCCTTGGAAAAAATGAGCTCGTGTAATCTTTCCCCAATTTTTATCAATCCGTCGTTCTTTCAATACTTGCACGATTTCATAACGCCCTTCACATTCTCTTTTAGATAAAAAGAAGCTTAAGACGACAGCAATTGCAAATAGAACTAATGAAAGAAAGAATATAACAGTATAACCACTCCATTTCTCCATACGTGAAATTGTGTATCCTGCTGCTATTGGTCCGATCATCCCAGAGAAGGATGTAAGAAGTCCAAGAAACCCATTAAAGAAATCTCTTGTTTCTGGTTCTGTAATTTCAAATGTCAATAAGTTAAAAGCCAACCAGTAAAAACCGTATCCTACTCCTAAAAGAGCCCCCATTAATAAAATATACTGAGAAGCACTTTTTCCTGCTACTAAGACAACGATAAAAAAAATTGCGAGCGTTCCTACCCCTATCCGTAATAAAATCGAGCGATCGATACGTTTCGCTAATTTCCCCCCTACAAGAAATGTGAGAGGCTGTAATACCACGCTGGCTAAATTATACAAGCCAAGATTCACATAATTTTGTGTTTGTTTCCATAAATAAATATTTACAAACGTATTCGATAAAGAAATTGCGAGCGTGTATAAACCTCCTATAAGGAGCAATAACACTAAATCCCGATTCACTTCAACGTCACCAATTATATGTTTCCATTTCATACACAACTCTCCTTTACTTCATGTTCTAGTCTTCCAAAGACAAGCCCAATTATGTAAAAGGAAAGCATAGAAAAAAGCTAGGGGCTCTCCCCTAGCTTTTTCTATATTTATTACAATTATTTTGCTTCTTGGTAACGTTTTTCAGCAGCGTTCCAATCTACAACGTTCCAGAATGCACCGATGTAGTCTGGACGACGGTTTTGGTAGTTTAAGTAGTAAGCATGCTCCCAAACATCTAAACCGATAACTGGCGTTTTACCTTCAGTTAAAGGAGAATCTTGGTTTGGAGTGCTTGTTACTTCTAACTCACCATTGTTTACTACTAACCAAGCCCAACCAGAACCGAAGCGAGTTGCGCCAGCTTTTGCGAATTCTTCTTTGAATGCATCGAAGCTACCGAATTTTGCTTCAATTGCAGTTGCAAGTTCACCTACAGGTTGTCCTCCGCCGTTTGGAGATAGGATTGTCCAGAAGAATGTATGGTTAGCATGTCCGCCACCATTGTTACGTACTGCTGTACGGATTGCTTCTGGTACTTCGTTTAAGTTCGCAACTAATTCTTCTACGCTTTTGTCAGCTAATTCTGCATGACCTTCTAAAGCAGCGTTTAAGTTTGTAATGTACGTGTTGTGATGTTTTGTATGATGGATGTTCATTGTTTCTTTGTCAAAGTGAGGCTCTAAAGCATCATACGCATAAGGTAAATTTGGTAATTCGTGTTTTGCCATTGTTATATTCCTCCCAGTTTATGTATTGCCACTTAAGTGACATACAACTTCATTCTACCCTAATTGCCATAGGGTGCAAACAAATAAATCACATTGTCTTGCTATCATTAAAGTAGCAAAATTCCCACTTCTTTTCAATTAAAATGCTCATATATTCCGTAAAAAAAGCTTCCTTCTACAAGGAAGCTTCCTGCTAACATAATAAACATGTGAAATGGATATGGACCCTGTAGGACTCGAACCTACGACCGGACGGTTATGAGCCGTCTGCTCTAACCAGCTGAGCTAAGGGTCCACAATTATGTATGTAACAACATATCAAATAAAGGAATTCCTATCGGATATGCCCTTTAAGAAAGGTAAGATAAATTTACCATATAGAAAAGAAAAGTGTCAATTGTATTTTTCTTATTTAAAAGAAGAAAGTTAATAAAAAGAAATTTAGTTATCTCCACTATATGTAAATATAATATATCTTGAGATTCTCTAGATTCCTACGTTACAATGATTTTATACATACATAAAGGAAGTGAATCTATGTCCATATTTACCCAATTCGTAAAAAGCATATACTCGCCTAAAGATATGGCGCTATTCCGTTTTCAAAAAATCGGTAAAACCATTTTGTATATTATGCTACTTTGCTTAATTACTACTATTCCAAGAACTTTTTTGTACGGTAGTTTTATCCAGGATGGTGTAGGCATGGTAAATCAAGTCATCGATAAAGATTTACCTGATTTTAAAATTGAAAATGGCGAACTAAAAGCCGATATTGATCAACCTATTGAAAAAGAAGAAGGAAATGCACTTTTCGTATTTGATCCAAATTCAACAGACCTAGAAAAATATCAAAATAAAACAGGTTTATTTGTTTTAAAAGATAAAGTAGTCTCTATGGGAAATGGTCAAACACAAACGTATTCTTATAACGATTTGTTAGGTGCATCTCTTGAGAAAAAAGATCTACAGGAATTTATTTCTTTATTCGATAATATTTACCCAATTTTATTATTTGTTATTGGATTTTTAGTGTACCTATTCCAATTATTCATCACTTTTGTAGGCGTGACTTTACTTGCGTTCATCGGTTCTGCTATGAGCGGTCAACGTAAACTATCCTATAAACAAGTTTGGACACTAACTGCATATAGCTACACAATCCCAACCATTTTCTTCATGATTATGGATTTATTCAAAATCGTCGTACCTGGGGCAACGTTCATTTATATCGCTGTTGTTTTAATCGTTCTATACTTAACGATTAAAGAGGTACCCAAACCGAAAGAAAAATAAAAAATGCCTAAATAGGCATTTTTTTTTTGGACAAGCATATATTCCTAGCAAAGGAGTGAAGAATATGAAGAGATTAGGTATATTCCTATTCGTGCTTGTTCTCGGTTATATATTTTATTACGATATAAAAATCGGTACTTTACCGATGTTAAGTGCATATAAAAAAACAACTACTGCTCAAACGATTAAAAAAGAAAACACAGACAGCCAACAAAATAAAGAGAACAAAACAGAAAAAGAAACGGATGTATCTTATAAAACAATTGAAGTAAAAACTGGTGAGACAGTTCTTTCTATTACAGAACAAATTAATAAGAAAAAAATTCCTTCCATAGAAAAAGTCATTGACGACTTTAAACAATTAAACAAAAGTACATCTGCTACAAAAATACAAATTGGAAAGTCTTATAAATTCCCCTTATATCAATAAGCTATCACTTAATCCTTGTCAATTACATAAAGGCGCTGATACAATAGTAAAAGTGAAACCGAGTACTTCGGTTTCTATAGCCCTATATCACGTATACTATCATTGATATGAGGGACTAAATAAGAAACTTCTTTTATAAGGAGAGCGATCTATTCGTGAATGAAATGACTCATCGTACAAAAACACGTCCAGTTAAAGTCGGTAATTTAACAATCGGCGGTAATAATGAATTAATTATACAAAGTATGACAACAACAAAAACACATGATGTTGAAGCAACAGTTGCTGAAATCAAGCGTTTAGAAGAAGCCGGCTGTCAAGTCGTGCGCGTTGCCGTTCCAGATGAACGCGCAGCAGATGCTATTGCTGATATAAAAAAACAAATCAACATTCCACTTGTTGCTGATATTCATTTTGATTATCGCCTTGCTTTAAAAGCAATTGAAGGTGGCATCGATAAAGTACGTATCAATCCAGGTAACATCGGTCGTCGCCATAAAGTAGAAGCTGTTGTAAATGCAGCAAAAGAGCGCGGTATTCCAATCCGTATTGGTGTAAACGCTGGTTCATTAGAGCGTCACATTTTAGAAAAGTACGGGTACCCAACTGCAGATGGTATGGTCGAGAGCGCGCTACATCATATTAAAATTTTAGAGGACTTAGATTTCCACGATATTATCGTATCTATGAAAGCCTCTGATGTTAACTTAGCAATCGAAGCATATGAGAAAGCTGCTCGCGCTTTTGATTATCCATTACATTTAGGTATTACAGAATCTGGAACATTGTTTGCCGGAACTGTAAAAAGTGCTGCTGGTCTTGGAGCAATCTTAAATAAAGGCATCGGAAATACATTACGTATTTCATTAAGTGCTGATCCAGTTGAAGAAGTAAAAGTTGCTCGTGAACTATTAAAATCATTCGGTCTTGCATCTAACGCAGCAACACTTATCTCTTGTCCAACTTGTGGTCGTATTGAAATCGATTTAATTAGCATCGCTAACGAAGTGGAAGAATACATCTCTACACTTCAAGTACCAATTAAAGTCGCGGTACTTGGTTGCGCTGTAAATGGCCCTGGTGAAGCTCGTGAAGCTGATATCGGTATTGCCGGTGCACGTGGAGAGGGATTATTGTTCCGTAAAGGGCAAGTCGTTCGTAAAGTACCAGAAGAAACAATGGTAGAAGAACTGAAAAAAGAAATCGACGTAATTGCTGCTGAAATGGCTGCTGAACGAGAAAAAGAAAAAGAGACGCAAGAACAATAAAAAGAAGGTTGCCACAATATTTGTGAGCAACCTTCTTTTCTACGTAAAAAAGCTCGTCAGTTATATAACCGACGAGCTTTTACTTTGCACATTTTGGACAACGACCATATATTTCAAACTTATGACCCGTTACTTCATAACCGGTAAAATCTTTATTCATAAAATCCATTGGGCAGGAAGTAATCTCTTTCGTTCCTCCACAATCCAAACAAATAAAATGATGATGATGTTCCATAATAGAACAAGTAAAACGAAAATGTTTTTCACCATTTAATTCCGTTTGTTCTAAAACACCAATCTCAGCAAAAACTGTTAAGTTACGATAAATCGTATCAAAACTAAGCCCTGGATAATCATCTTTCATATGCTCTAAAACATCTTTCGCAGTTAAATAACGATTATGTGCTGCAAATAATCTGAGCATCTCTTCTCTTTTTCCAGTATGTTTGTATCCTTTTTCTTTCATTAGGCGTAAAGCTTCTGTTAGATTCATACCTATCCCTACTTTATGCAGTTTTTTTCTTCTTCCATAAAATCGCACCGATTAAAATAAGAACTGCTATCATAACAATTGTACCACCTGGCGCTAGATCAAGTTGATACGAAGCAAACATTCCACCAATTACTGCAATTTCACCAAATAAAATGGAAAAGAAAATTGTTTGTTTAAATCCTTTAGCAATACGAATACTTGCTGCAACTGGTAACGTCATTAATGATGATACGAGAAGAACCCCTACTACACGCATTGATACTGCAATGACAAGAGCAACTAATATAATGAAAATAAAGTGAATCCATTTCGCTCTTAAACCAGTTGATACTGCGTATTCCTCATCAAATGATAATAGAAACAGCTCTTTATATAATAAAATAATTGTCGCAACAACAACAATTGCTACAATCCCAATAATAATTAAATCTGTACTTGTTACAGCACTGACACTACCAAATAAATAACTAAATAAGTCTGTGTTAAATCCATTTGCAAGTGAAATGAAAATAACTCCAACCCCCATCCCTGCCGAAAGGATAATCGGAATTGCTAATTCTTGATAGTGCTTATATACAGTTCGTAACTTTTCGATTAGTAGCGCTCCACCAATCGAGAAAATCATCCCCATATATAAGGGGTTTAAAAATCCACCTGTAAAAATGGTTTTTTCAAGTAATAAACTTGCTGCAATACCCGATAACGTCACGTGACTTAATGCATCCGCAATAAGAGATAAACGACGAATAACAACAAACACACCAATTAGTGGTGCAACAAGTCCAATTAAAATACCTGCGTATAAAGAATTACGTAAAAAGTCATATTGTAAAAAATCTTGTATCATTATATCCTCCCGTGATGCTCATGTTCGTGTTCTAAACGATGAACATGATGTCCATATAAAACGGACATTTCTGCATCTTCTAACTCTCGGAACTTCTCTACATTTCCATGAAAATGTAGATGTTGGTTTAGGCATGCAACATGTGTTACTTTTTCAGTAACAGCTCCCATATCATGAGTAACAAGAATTAATGTGATCCCGAGCCTTTTGTTTAAATCCTCTAATATTTCGTAAAAACTTTCCACATTTTTTACATCGATTCCAACAGTAGGCTCGTCCAAAATAAGCAATTCAGGATCACTAACGAGCGCACGAGCAATAAATACACGCTGTTGCTGTCCACCAGAAAGCTCTCCAATGTTACGACCTTGAAACTCACTCATCCCTACATCAGCAATTGCTTTTTCTACCTTTTTCTTATCCTCTTTTGTGAAAAAGCGAAAAAGCCCTTTTTTCGAAACAAGTCCCATTGACACAACTTCAGAAACAGTTGCTGGAAAACCAGAATTGAAACTATTTGCCTTTTGGGATACATAACCAACTTTGTTCCATTCCTTAAACTTCTTACTATCAACGCCAAACACGCGAATGCTTCCTTCTTTTGGCTTTAAAACACCTAATAAACACTTAAGTAAAGTTGATTTACCTGAACCATTCGGTCCCACTAAACCTAAAAAAGCTCCCTTCGGAACTTGCAAATTAATATTTTCTAACACATTCCGATCTTCGTATCGGAATGTTAAACCTTCAATTTCTAATATATTATTCATAGCATCTCACCTATTTTAATTCAGAATGATTCCGATTTATATCTATTTGAATTATAGTACAGCTTATTATAGTTGTAAACCAATCTGACTAAAATATATCTATTTTTTCAAGAAACCTTACTATTATAACAAAAAGCAGAGAAAAATTCTCTGCTTTCGAAAAATATTCCTATAAACTTTTTAGTGAATAGCCGATTTAAACTTACCACCATTTGTCTCTTGCGTGCTCATAATCGTAACAAACGCATTTTCATCAATTTCATGCACAATTGATTTTAACTTCGTCACTTCTAGACGCGTTACAACTGCATAAATAACTTCTTTTTCTTTATCCGTGTAACCACCTTTCGCTACAAGCTTTGTAGTTCCACGGCCAAGACGATGCAAAATCGCGTTTGATACTTCCTCATATTGATCAGATACAATTAAAACCGCCTTCGTTTCATCTAGCCCTTGAATTACTGTATCGATCGTTTTAAATGCGATATAGTACGTCATAACAGAATACATCGCTTGTTCCACACCAAACACAAATGCTGCCCATGCAAAAATAAATAAGTTCACAAACATTACGAATTCACCAACAGAGAACGGTAATTTCTTCGTTAATAAAATCCCCATAATTTCAGTTCCATCTAGCGATCCACCATGACGAATTACAAGTCCTACACCAAGCCCTAAAATAAGACCACCAAACACTGTCGCTAAAATAGGTTCTGTTGTAAATGGTGGTACCGCATGTAACGTTGACTCAATGAAAGCTAACGCTACAATACCAAATGTCGAAGATAACATAAATGTTTTTCCAATTTGCTTATAACCGGAATACATAAATGGGATATTGAGAACAACGACTAAAGTAGAAAAACTTAACCACCAAATGTTAGGAGTAAGATAATCTAATATAAGAGAAATACCAATAATTCCACCATCAATAATTTTATTTGGCATTAAAAATAGTTCAATTGCTACCGCCGCGCATGCTGCTCCAAAAATAATCATAACTAAACGATAAATGAGATGAATAACACTTTCTTTTCGATGTTGCTTTTGCTCCATAAGCCCTCCCTGTACTCTTTTTCTGTAGTTTCGTTCTTATATTATAACATACGCTTCTTTTCCTCATGAAAAAAGAAACTCCATACGAATATGTACAAGCTACATGCTCATATATTTCGATAGAAGAACGCGTGAAGGAGGATAACAAGATGAACCTCATTAAACAAATTGTTAATAAAAAATTAAATCATATTTCTACAAAAGAGTTATTAAAATATAGCAAAGAATACGAAGTTCCCATTACAGCAGCACAAGCTGATCAAATTGTTTTACTTATGAAGGGTAAAAATATTAATATTTACGATAACAACGAGCGACTAGAGCTCTTAAAACAGATCGCAAAAGTAACTTCCCCTGCCACTGCCCAACAAGTAAATACGTTATTTCAGCAACTACTAAAATAAGGAGGGGATTTCCCCTCCTTATTGCGCTTTAATTTTTTCAAGAAGCCCTTCATCAAAAGTGCCGTTTTTCAGCATTTCAATTTCCAATTTGTATGGTGGCTTCTTATCTTTTTTATCTTCCCCTACATACGGTGTTTCAAGAATTTTTGGTACATGCATTAACTGTGGATGATGTACAATGTGATGCAATGCTTTATACCCAATGTGACCAAATCCAATGTTTTCATGACGGTCTTTTCCTGCTCCGCGTACATTTTTACTATCATTAATATGAAGTACTTGTAAACGATCTATACCAACGATCTTATCAAATTCATTTAATACGCCGTCAAAGTCATTTACAATATCATATCCTGCATCGTGCGTATGACACGTATCAAAGCATACAGATAGCTTTTCATTATATTTCACACCATCAATAATCTTTGCAATTTCTTCAAAGCTACGACCGCATTCTGTTCCTTTTCCTGCCATCGTCTCTAACGCAATGTTAACCGTCTGTTCTGGCGTTAATACTTCATTAAGCCCTTTAATAATTTGTTGAATACCAGCATCTGCTCCAGCACCAACGTGCGCTCCTGGGTGAAGAACAATTTGTTTTGCTACACCTAATGCCGATGTTCTTTCAATTTCCATGCGAAGAAAGTCTACGCCTAATTGGAATGTTTCTGGCTTCGTCGTATTCCCAACATTAATAATATACGGTGCATGGACGATAATTTCCTCAATTCCGTTCAGCTCCATATGTTTTCTTCCTGCTTCTATGTTCAATTCTTCAATTGGTTTTCTTCGTGTATTTTGCGGTGCACCTGTATAAATCATAAACGTTGTTGCACCGTATGAAACAGCCTCTTCACTTGCTGCTAATAACATTTTCTTACCACTCATGGAAACATGAGATCCAATCTTTAACATACAATCACCTCTTCAATATACAATAGATATAATGATAGCATAATTTGTAGAAATATGTAGTGAATTGTTTGTTCACAAAAGACGCACTACACAAATTCATATGACTATTTAGACAGACTATACTCTTCATTTAAATTAGCAGGATAAAAAAAAGATAAGGGAAATCCCTTATCTTTTTTTATGGCTGTATTTTCTCTTCACTTTGTCACGTTCTGTTGCAAGTTTACGTTTATAGTTTGGTTTTACTTTTTTCGGTTTTTTAACAACTTTTGTTGCCATAACATCAAGTTCGTCATTTGGCTTTTTACGGCTCTTACGACGACGACGCTCACCTAAATCTGCCCACTCATCTCCACGTAAATCTACATGTTTAAACTCGATATGACGTTGTTTTTCTAAGCTATCTAACGCTTCTTCGTTTGCTGGATCATAAATCGTCACTGCAATACCAGAATGCCCCGCACGTGCTGTTCTTCCAACGCGGTGAACGAAGAAATCTAAATCTGATGGTAGCTCATAGTTAATAACATGGCTAATCCCTTCAATATCAATACCACGTGCTGCTAAATCAGTTGCAACAATATATTGGAATTCCAGGTCACGAATTTGTTTCATCATTTTTTTACGATCACGTGGTGATAAATCCCCGTGAATTCGTCCAACTTTTAAGCCACGTTCCATTAATCCATCAGCAACTTGGTCTGCCATCTTTTTCGTATTCGTGAAAACAACTGCTAAATACGGTTTAAATTGAAGTAGCATTTTATGCACTAAATCAATTTTATTACGATGTTTAGAAGGCACTAAATAGTGTTCAATGTTTCCAGCTGCAACTTGTTTTGGATTGATATGAATATGTTCTGGATTCTCCATATACTTCTTCAGAAACGGTTTTAGTTTTTGAGGAATTGTTGCAGAGAAAACTAACATTTGCAAGTTTTTAGGCATGCGTGCTGCAATTTTATCTACATCATGAATGAATCCCATATCAAGCATTAAGTCTGCTTCATCGACAATAATCGTATTTGCTTTATGAACAAATAATGCTTGCTCTTCTACTAAATCTTTAATACGTCCTGGTGTTCCAACTACGATATGAGGTTGTTTTTTCAACTTTTCAATTGAGCGTTGTTTATCAGTTCCACCAATTAAACAACGTGCTGTAATCATTTGGTCTTCCGCACAAAACTTTGTTAATTTCACGATTTCTTCGTAAATTTGTTGTGCTAACTCACGAGTAGGCGCTGTAATAACAAGTTGTACTTCTTCACGGCTTGCATTAATTCTGTTTAATGTAGGAAGTAAGTATGCATGTGTTTTCCCAGAACCTGTTTGGGATTGTCCAATTACACTTACACCTTTTTTCACAACCGGGAAAATTTTCTGCTGAATTCCTGTCGGCTCTGTAAAGCGTAGTTCACGAACTGCATCTATTAAAAATGGTTTAAAATCATACTGTGTAAAAGTTTGTTGTGTCATAAGTTACACCTTCTTTCTAAAATTTCTACTGCGCGCACAAATCAGTCAAGTCTACATTATATCGAAATCTACAAGTAAAATCCATCTTTAGTTTAGGTTTTCACTTCAAAAACTAACCTTCTTCCCTTTTATTGCATATTGTATGTGTATATACCTAACTGAAGAAAGGAGGATTTCTCACATGTTTCCGAAATCCCCTACAAGGCAAATGTATCCGAATCCAGGGCAGCAACCTTATACACCATATCCAATTCCACAACTACCACCAATGGTACAAAAAAAGAAAGGTTTTCTTGCCAAGCTTTTTAAAAAACACGATCCAACCGAGCCTTTTATGCAAATGGTTCCACCTTACCGACAAATGGAAGGGCAACCGATGATGCATCAGCAACCACCGTCGCCGCCGCAATATCAACAGCAATATCAGCAGCAATACCACCAACAATATCCGCAGCAACATCCACAATATCAACCATACATGCAGCAACACCCTGAGCAAATGATACCGCCTCAAATGTATGAATCAAATGAAACGCGCGGCGGCGCAACTACAGCTGCGGCAACAGCAAGCAGTGGCATCGGCAGTTTTTTTTCGAACTTAATTTCGAATCCAACTAATATGATAAATAACATCGAAAAAGTATCCCAAGTCGTTCAATCTGTAGGTCCTGTTGTCGAACAGTACGGTCCTATTATGCGTAGTCTACCAAGCATTGTTAAAATCCTCACCTCTGGAAAAAGCACGGAAGAAAATCAAACAGAAAATGTAACAGAGCCAGTTGAGGTAGAAAGTCCGCCTCCTGCACCTCAAAAAAAGAAACGAAAACGAAAGAAAATAGTGATTGAACCTGTAATACAAAAAGAGTTACCGAAAGAACCAGTCCAACAAACAGCAACAAAACCAAAACTATATGTGTAACAATCCTTTGTTTTCTATCCACTCCTCCTTTATAATGTAAAAGACTATGCACAAAAGTATCCCTTGTTTAGAAGGAGAGGATTACTCATATGAAAATTGTTAAAATTTCCCCTCGTGGTTATTGCTACGGTGTTGTCGATGCAATGGTAATTGCACGTAACGCCGCATTAGATAAATCATTGCCGAGACCCATTTATATTTTAGGTATGATTGTTCACAATAAACATGTTACAGACGCTTTTGAAGAAGATGGAATCATCACATTAGACGGTCCAAGTCGCTTAGAAATTTTAGATAAGATTGATTCTGGTACTGTTATTTTCAC
Organism: Bacillus cereus group sp. MYBK216-1; assembly: GCF_051916495.1. Lineage (NCBI taxonomy): Bacteria > Bacillati > Bacillota > Bacilli > Caryophanales > Bacillaceae > Bacillus > Bacillus cereus group sp. MYBK216-1. The sequence continues at coordinate 138,469 of NZ_JBQAGT010000004.1, read as the reverse complement.
AGCACACGGTGTTTCTCCAGAAGTTAAACAACGCGCAAAAGAAAAAGGTTTAACAACAATCGATGCCACTTGCCCAGATGTTACCAAAACGCATGATCTTATCGAAGCTAAAAAAGCGGAAGGATATCATGTCATTTATATCGGTAAAAAAAATCATCCTGAGCCAGAAGGCGCAGTTGGTATTGCACCTGACATCGTTCACCTTATCGAAAGAGCCGATGATTTAAAAACATTAGAAATCCCAACAGATAAAATTTTAGTAACGAATCAAACAACGATGAGTCAATGGGATGTTCAACATTTAATGGAGGACATTCAAAAAAAATTCCCAACAGCAGAATTCCATAAAGAAATTTGTTTAGCAACTCAAGTTCGCCAAGAAGCTGTCGCTAAACAAGCTGATGTTGCAGACTTAACAATTGTTGTTGGTGATCCGAAAAGTAACAATTCAAATCGCCTAGCACAAGTATCACAAGAAATCGCGGGTACAAAAGCATATCGAGTTGCTGATGTAAGCGAAATTCAATTAGAGTGGCTACAAGGTGTAGAAAACGTAGCTGTCACAGCAGGTGCTTCTACACCAACGCCGATTACAAAAGAAGTTATCGCGTTCTTAGAGCAATATAATCCAATGAATCCCGCTACATGGGAAAGAGTTCGAAAAGTACCGTTACAAAAGATATTACCTCGCGTAAAGGTGAAAAAAGAACAATAATAAAAACCGTTGCCCTAATGGAGCAACGGTTTTTATTTTTCTTATACAAATGTGAATGGATCTGTATGTAACTGCGAAGCATGAATTTGAACATTGAATTTCTTTGCATCCACTTTTTCTTGCAGTTGCTTTTGTACACCTTGCTTCATTACTTTTTCAACATTATGTCCTGGGTCAACTATATTTAAACCAAGCATCATCGCATCATGAGCAACATGATAGTACATGTCACCAGTTACATATACATCTGCTCCTTTAAATTTCGCTTGGTTTATATATTTATTACCATCTCCACCAAGTACAGCTACTTTACGCACTTTATCATCTAACTTACCGACAACTCTTGCACCCTTAACATCTAATGATTGTTTCACATGTTCTGCAAATTGACCAAGCGTCATTTCTTCTTGTAAATATCCTATTTTTCCTAAGCCTAACGTTTCACCTTTATTATCAAGCGGATACACATCGTATGCTACTTCTTCATAAGGGTGCGCCGTTACCATTGCTTTAATCACTTTTCGCTGTAATGAAGCTGGAATAATCGTTTCGATTCGCACTTCTTCTACACGTTCTAACTGTCCAGTTTCCCCGATATAAGGATTTGTCCCCTCTTGAGGTACAAATGTGCCTGTACCCTCGCTACTAAACGTACAGTGGCTATAATTGCCGATATGACCAGCACCTGCGTCTCCTAATGCTTTCCTTACTTCTTCTGCATGAGTGACTGGCACAAACACAACAACTTTTTTCATTTCTTCTGCATATATTGGTGCCAAAACTTCTGTATTTTGCAATCCTAACGCCTCAGCAAGTAAATCATTTACCCCGCCCTTAGCAACATCCACATTTGTATGCGCTGCATAGATTGCAATATCATTTTTAATACACTTTTCAATAATTTTCCCATACGCCTTATCTGTATGAATCGCTTTTAACGGGTTAAAAATTAAAGGGTGATGAGCAATAATGACATTTGCCCCTAATTGAATCGCTTCTTCCACAACTTCCTCCGTTACATCTAAAGCAATCAATACGTGCTGCACAGGTTGATTAAGCGCTCCAATCTGCAAACCAATCTTATCACCTTCCATCGCTAAATGCTTTGGATACATACTTTCAAATAAAGAAATTATTTCATGACCATTCGGAATTTTACTCATGATAAAATCTCCCCTATCATTTTCATTTTCGCTTCTACTTCTTCACGTTTCGCTTTTGTTTCTTCAGAATCAGTCGCACGTTCTAACTGTTTTAAAATATTTTGGAAGTTTTTTAATTCTCCTTCCCATTTTTCAACAAAAGCTTCACTTTTTTCTTTTATTAAAAATGGTCCCATAAACAATTCAGCTTGTTTATTTTCAGAATAAGGCAACGCGATGTTTCCCCGCTCCCCTACTAGAATTTCATAAATTTTTCCATCTTCTTTTACGATTTTTTCATGGATAAGCTCCCATCCATTCTCAATAAACCATTCACGAATGTGATGCGCTGCAATATTCGGCTGTAAAATTAAACGCGTTACACCTTTTAATTTTTCTTTACCACTTTCTAAAATATCACGAATTAACGCTCCACCCATCCCAGCAACCGTAATTACATCTACTTCTCCTGGCGCGATAACAGCTAATCCATTCCCTTTACGCACATCTATCTTATCTTGTAAGCCACTTTCAGCTACAGTTGCTTGTGCAGAGCGGAATGGTCCATCTACAACTTCTCCTGCAACTGCTTTTGTAGCAATATTATTTATAATTGTATAACACGGTAAATACGCATGATCCGATCCAATATCAGCAACTGTAGATCCTACTGGTATTTCACGCACAACTTCTTCTAATCGTTTTGAAAGCTTTACTTCATTCATGTATTTCCATTACTCCTTCTCTTGTCAGTCTGTCTCCATGATAATGAATTTATAGTAGTTGTTGCAAGCCCATAACAACAATTCACCACTCTATCATTCATCGTATTTTAGAAAATATAGAAAAACAAGCCCTTTGCATAAGCAAAAGGCTTGTCATACGGAACTTTATTTTTTCTTCGATAACCAATCAGCTACTTTAGCAGCTTGATCAGCTGGAACTATATTGGCAGGCATATTGCCTTTTCCTTTCGAAAGAATTTCTTTAATTTCATCCTTTGAAAGTTTCCCACCAATTTTTTGTAAGTTAGGTCCAACTGCCCCTTGTAACTGATCACCATGGCAGCTCGTACAGCTTTGCTTCACAATATCCTCTGGTTTTGATGCTGTTTGTGCTGGCTTCCCGCCATTTTTTGCATCAGCTAACTCTTTAGATTTATTTAGCCCCTGAAATGAAAATACAAACATAACGATAATACCCAATGCTGCAATAAGAGCGAACGGAATCAGCGGATTACGTTTCATATCTCTTCTCCCCCCTCTATACCCCTAAATAGTTAGATGATTCAGTCATTTATATTGTACTTGAAAACGCTCTATCAGAAAAGAGCAAACTACTACTTGTTAAAAATATTCCATAAATTCAGTTTATTGTTTTTTATTGTCATATCGCTTATTATTTCGATAATTATTAACGTTTCTCATCATATTTTTCGCTTTTCTACATATATTTTTGTATATAATAAACAAAATTAATCGAAAAATCGAAAAATGAGCATTTGCAAATCAAAAGACAATTCTGTAAAATAAATTACAAGAAATTGTAATCGTTGCCCACAGCTAAATTTTAACAAAAATTAACAAAATAAAAAAGTTTACTTCACAAAGGTGAAGTAAACTTAAAAAATAACCTATTCTAAGAAATCCTTAAGACGCTTACTACGGCTTGGATGTCTTAATTTGCGAAGTGCTTTTGCTTCAATTTGACGGATACGCTCTCTCGTTACGCCGAATACTTTCCCAACTTCTTCAAGCGTACGAGTTCGTCCATCATCTAAACCGAAACGAAGACGTAGAACATTTTCTTCACGATCTGTTAGCGTATCTAACACATCTTCTAATTGTTCTTTTAGCAATTCATAGGCTGCATGGTCCGCAGGCGATGTTGCTTCTTGGTCTTCAATAAAGTCACCTAAATGGGAGTCATCTTCTTCACCAATTGGTGTTTCAAGAGAAACTGGCTCCTGTGCAATTTTTAAGATTTCACGTACTTTTTCTGGAGCAAGATCCATTTCCTCACCAATCTCTTCAGGAGACGGTTCGCGACCTAAATCTTGTAATAATTGACGTTGTACACGAATTAACTTATTAATCGTTTCAACCATATGAACTGGAATACGAATTGTTCGCGCTTGGTCTGCAATGGCACGTGTAATAGCTTGGCGAATCCACCAAGTTGCATACGTACTAAATTTGAAACCTTTACGATAATCGAACTTTTCAACAGCTTTAATTAGACCCATATTACCTTCTTGAATTAAGTCTAAGAAAAGCATACCACGGCCTACATAGCGCTTTGCAATACTTACTACAAGACGTAAATTTGCTTCTGCAAGACGACGTTTCGCTTCTTCATCGCCTTCTTCAATACGCGTTGCAAGTCGAATTTCTTCTTCTGCAGATAGTAAGTCTACACGACCAATTTCTTTTAAATACATACGAACAGGATCGTTGATTTTAACCCCAGGTGGTACACTTAAATCATTGAGGTCAAACTCTTCTTCTGTTTTTGAAATTTGGCGATTATTAGGGCCTTCTTCGTTGTCATTATCACCAACTAAGTCAATGCCTTGTTCACCTAAATATTCATAGTATTCATCCATTTGATCGGATTCAATTTCAAATCCATTCATGCGTTCTGCAATCTCTTCATATGTAAGAACGCCACGTTTTTTTCCGAGCTCAGTGAGTTGTTCTTTCACTTGCTCAAGGGTCATTTCAGTTTCAATTTGTTTAGAACGAGCTGGTTTGTCAGCCATCTGTTCCCCTCCTTACGCGAGATACAAACATTCATTATACTAAAAATTTATCAAAAAAGCTATTTTCTCGCTTTTTGATTTTGTAAATATGCTACATAATATTTAGCAGCCTCTACAGGATCTGTTTTTTCCATTTGTTTCACTTTAAAGATGATCTCCATCTTTTCAAGTTTTTCCTGATGCCGTCTAAGCGTCTCCAAATGGCCTTGCAACACTTCTTCAGTGTATTCTGGATTAATAAATTCATCCGTCGAAATATCAGTGATAATATTTTTCAACTTTTCATCAGAGAGCCAACTTAAAAATGTTCCAACTGAAGGTTCATTTCCCTTTTCATAATATGCGTATAGTTCATATAAAATCCCTTTATGTTCTTCTGTATGAAAATCTTCTATATGGGATTCCATACGAACAGCTACTTCTGCACTTTGCAACATATGGTAAATAATTTCTCTTTCCGCTCTTTCAAAACCTGTTAACTTAGGTTTTGTTTGAACGACTTGAGACGGTTTAGCAACCTGCTTTATTTGTTTTTGCTGTACCTTTTGTTCTTTGCGATATTGGTGCAATTGGTTCAAAAGTGTTTCCATTGAATACGAAAATTCTTGCGATAATGACTTCAAATATGACTCTGCCTGCATCGCATCTTGTAACAACGATAACTCTTTTAAAACACTTTTCACATATTCTTCTTTGCCAGACTCATCTTGCAAATTTTTCCCTAAACGCAAATAATTTATTTTAAAACCAACAAAACTCACACTTGATTTCACAAGATTTTCAAAAGCAGTAGTGCCATATTGTTGCACATATTCATCAGGATCAAGCTTATCTGGCAAGGATGTGACTTTCACTTGGCAACCAACTTTTAGCAATAATTGCCCTGCTTTTATCGTCGCTTCTCGCCCTGCTTTATCACCATCATAGCAAAGAACAACAGTTTCAACGTTACGTCGCAGAAGTTTTGCTTGTTCTTCAGTTAAAGCTGTTCCCATTGTCGCAACAGCTTCTTCCACACCACTTTTTACCGCAGCTAGCACATCGGCATATCCTTCAAAAAGAACCACTTGCCCACGCTTTCTAATAAACGGTCTTGCTTGGTGAAAGTTATACAACAATTTACTTTTGTGAAAAATCGGCGTTTCAGGGCTATTTAAATATTTCGGAGTGTCATCTCCTAACGCCCTTCCACTAAATGCTATTACCTTACCTTGTAACGTATAGATCGGGAACATAACTCTTCCGCGGAAGCGATCGTAATGACTACCATCCTTCTCACTTCTTATTAGAAGGCCAGCTTGTTCCATACTAGACAGCGATAAACCTCTTTTTTGTAAAATTTTCGTCGCTGCGTCCCAAGCAGGTGATGCATAACCAATTTCAAACTTCTCAATCATTTCTTTCGTAATACCACGGTTTAATAAATATGAAAGTGCTTCATTTCCCTCTTCCGTATTTACTAATAAATGATGATAATACTTTTTCAACAATTCATGAGCTTGCTGCATGATGACAGTGTCATCAGATATGTCTTCTTGTTGTCCTTGCCCTGATGTGTACTCTGCAACCGCAATTCCATTTCTTTCGCCTAGCTTTTGAACAGCCTCGGTAAAAGCCAGTCCTTCCATTTTCATTAGAAAGGAAAATACATTTCCACCTTCTCCACATCCGAAGCAATGAAAAATTTGCTTATCGGATGAAACAGAGAATGAAGGAGAGTTCTCACCATGAAATGGACAAAGGCCGAAATAGTTACGCCCCTGTTTTCTAAGTTGAACGTATTCACCAATGACTTCTACAATATCGGATGATGTCCGAATTTGTTCAACAACTTCTTCGGGAATTCTGTTCCCCATAACTCCATCTCCGTGTCGTATTTTGTATTCGATATAAATTAAAAAATTCCTTTATAATTCGACAATATTTTTCTAAACTTGTTAGAAAATGTTGCCGATTACATTGTATAAACGATTTTGAACCTTCCTATAGGTCCTTTATATGCATAAATCGCATATACATACTTGCTATATAAAATTGTATACATTTGCTCATCTGTTACAAATGTATCTCTTAGAAACAATACATATAGACCTTTTTACAAGAACAGTAGCAAGCCACATATACTGTTTGACCTTGAGATCTGTAACTTTTCCATGTTGATCCATATAACAATCAACTACATTTTGTTCAGTATCTACAAAGATCCAATTGCCTTGCTATTTTCCAAAAGGATGAGCATATGATGCGACAAACAAAATTCCGACATGAAATTCCGCTCCAACTTGCACAACTTCAGCCTTCACGGGACATACATATACACCAACTGATATGTTGTTGATGTTTTGCATATTTCTGTATTCTACATCCCTTCTGTGAATCCTTCCATAATGTGCGTTTTCTTGTATAGATTTTGTCGATTTAACGTAATTACATGTCTTTTTCGTAAATCCTATCCCTAGTTTATTCTGAAAAATTAAAGTCTAAACGTAAAATATAGGTTTTTATCACAATTTTTTATTATAATATATTTTCTTCAACTACGCTACATATCCCTTTATTTTTTCATCTTACATTTCAGGATGACAAACTCACACCTTGAATATACTAAAAGACAAAGGAGTATAAGTATAACCATTACAATACAATCTATTACAAAATCCATAGGTGTCATATTTCACACGAGCGAAAAAAGCACATTCACCTTTGGTAAATGTGCTAAAACATTTTTTGGTTTTGCACTGCATTCACAATAATATTTGCTGTTTCTTCAATCGCTTTATTCGATACATCGATTACTTGGCAATTTATTTTACTAATTACTTCCTCAAAGTGATCAATTTCTTCTTGAATACGATTAATATTTGCATATGTTGCTCCGTCACTTAATCCAAGTGATTTTAATCGCTCTTTTCGAATATGATTTAACTTATCTGGCGTAATTTTCAAACCGAAACATTTTTCTTTTGCCACTTGATATAGTTCTTCAGGTGGGTCAACTTCTGGCACGAGTGGTACATTCGCAACTTTCAAGCGTTTGTTATGAGCTAAATATTGGGAAAGTGGTGTTTTTGATGTACGCGAAACACCGATCAACACGATATCTGCTTTTAAAATACCTCGTGCATCTCTGCCGTCATCATATTTCACAGCAAACTCAATCGCTTCAATCTTTTTAAAGTATTCTTCATCTAACCTACGGACAACACCTGGCTCATATCTCGGCACTTGCCCCGTAATTTCTTCAATTTGATCAATAAGAGGGCCAATAATATCGTATGCCTCTACCCCTTCTTTTGCAGCCTCTGTTACTAAATACTGGCGCATATCAGGCTTAACTAACGTAAAACATATAAGTGCTTGATTACTCTTAGCAATCGAAATCACTTCTTTTAATGTCCCTGTATCTTCTACATACGGTACACGTCTAATATCAGGAGCAAACGGGAATTGCCCCATTGCTGCTCGAACAACCAAATCAGCCGTTTCCCCTACAGAGTCAGATACGACATATACGATTTTATTATCCATTACATTACCTCACTTTAAACAAATTACACTTATTCGTTATTTACTAAATTTACAAACGCACGTGTAATATTTGTTTTTGTAATTCGCCCAATCACTTCTAAACCTTGTTTCGTATCTTTTACAACTGGCATTGCATCAATCTGTCTTTCTATTAATTCCATCGCAATATCATATAAAGAATCCTCTCTACGACACATCGCAATGTTTGGCATCCTTGTCATGATAATATTAACCGGAAGAGAGGTTAAATCCTGCTTTCCTAAGCTCGCTCTTAATAAATCTTTACGAGACACAACACCAACTAATAGAGTCATCTGATCTACAACGAACAATGTACCAACGTCCTCTAAAAACATCGTACAAATTGCATCGTATACGGAAACATTTTTATCAATTACAACCGGTCTAGATTGATAATCTTGTACTTTAATTTTCTTAACAGCTTCAGATAATAGCTGCCCCCCAGTTTTACCCGTATAAAAATAACCTACGCGTGGACGTGCTTCTAAATAACCAGCCATCGTTAAAATTGCTAAGTCTGGTCTTAGCGTCGCACGTGTTAGACCCAATTGTGCTGCAATTGATTCCCCTGTAATAGGACCGTGATCTTTTACAATCTGAATGATATGTTCTTGCCGTTTATTCAGCTCTATGATAATCACCACCTTTAATGCACAACGAAAAAAGTTATACTATCTCTTAAATATTATATACTAAATATGCTATTCGAAAAAGAAAGTATGTAAAAAGGACCGTATACGGTCCAAAATTATATTTGAAACTTATCAAGTTGTTCTAAAAAACGTCTTGATTTCAAATAAATTCCGCAATATTCATCATAATATGTATTCAATACTAAACGCATTTGTTTTTTTGTGCTATCCTTTACCGATACATTTCCGAGCCTATGTAAATCGAAATGGAAGAAAAGACGTAATAATTTATGAACAGCTTCTCCTACCGGTATACGATATGGGTCTTGCTCTGCATGACGTGAGCACAGAAAACCGCCTTCCCTGACGGAGAAGGCGACAAAGTCTGTTTCTTGATGACAAATCGCACAAGTATCAAAGTACGGGCGCATCCCTAATACTGGAAGCATTTTCGTTTGATAAATTAATGATAATACTTCTGAATCAACACCCTCACACATATAATGCAACGTTTGATATAACATTTCAAATAAGTACGGATTATGTTTTTTATCTTCTGTTGCTTTATCAGTTAACTCAACAATAAATGATGCATAAGCAGTTAAAAATATATCCTCGCGAATTTCTTTCATAGTTGAAATAATCTCGCCTTGTTGCAATGTTCCAAGCCCAGATCCCATTTGAATAAGAAAATGGCCATGTGTCATTAATTGCGACACAGATGCTAATCGGCTTTTCGGTTTTTTTGCTCCTCGTGCCATTGCACTTACCTTACCAAGTTCTCTTGAGAATATTGTAACAATCTTGTTCGTTTCTCCGTAATCTGTCGTACGGATAACGATGCCCTCAACTTTTTGAAACATGTTCGTCACCATCCAAGGTTTGAACAAAACGGGTCAAGAAATTGGAGAGTCTAGATGCGCTAGCTCCTCTTCATGTTGATCCATCTCATCGTTTACGTCTTTTTCCATTTCTTTCAAAAGCAAGTACGTTTCAATGCTTCCTGTTTTGGAGAAAAACTTCCAGGTAAAATCTAGCATAAGAATCCACCTTTCTCAATAAGCGTAGCCTATAAACCAATTTCCTTTGTTGTTATTAAATTGACCCATTTTGTCCATTTTCATGTGAGAAAAATTTTTCCTAATTTATCAAAGTTCATAAAAACCAATAATCAGCGGATGAACCAACCATCCACTGATTACAGCTTGACTCTATTTTAGTACTCATCCTCGCGGAAACCTAGGTCACGAAGCTGAGACATTTTATTACGCCAATCTTTTTGCACTTTTACCCATACTTCTAAAAATACTTTAGAACCAAGTAGCGCTTCAATATCAAAACGAGCTCGTTTACCAACTTCTTTTAACATTTTTCCTTGTTTTCCGATGATGATTCCTTTTTGTGATGCACGTTCAACAACAATCGTTGCATTTATATAAACTGCCCCACCCTCACGCTTTTGAATCGCATCGATAACAACAGCCACAGAATGCGGTACTTCTTCACGTGTTAAATGTAGTACTTTCTCACGAATAAGCTCTGCAATAATAAATCTCTCCGGATGATCCGTTACTTGATTATCTGGATAGTATTGTGGTCCTTCTGGTAAATACTTTTTAATTGTTCCAATTAAAGCGTCCACATTATTACCGTCTAACGCAGAAATTGGTACAATCTCTGCAAACTCATGTAGTTTACGATATTGATCAATTAACTCTAGTAATTGCTCTGGATGAAGTTGGTCAATTTTATTAATTACTAAAAATACTGGTTGTTTCGTTTCTTTTAATTTCTCAATGATGAATTCCTCACCACGACCAAAGCCTTCGACAGCATTAACCATAAACAGAACGATATCAACTTCTTTTAATGTCGTTTGCGCCATCTTCACCATGAAGTCGCCTAGTTTATGTTTAGGTTTATGTATTCCTGGTGTATCAATGAAAATAACTTGTGCATCATTTTCTGTATATACACCTTGAATTTTATTACGAGTCGTTTGTGGCTTATCACTCATAATAGCAATTTTCTGGCCGATAATACGATTTAAAAATGTAGATTTTCCAACATTCGGTCTGCCAATAATAGAGACAAAACCTGATTTATAACCTTTTCTATTCATGTAAATCCTCCGCTAAAAATGCTCCTGGTAACAATTCTCCGACTGTCGTCTCTTGAACGTCACCATGTAAATTTGATAAGTATACTTTCGTATCCTGTTTACATAATTCTACCATAACTTGTCGACATGCTCCACAAGGAGGTACTGGGCGCTTTGTATCTGCTACAACCGCAATGGCTACAAATTCTTTATCTCCTTCAGAAACCGCCTTAAATAAAGCTGTTCTTTCAGCACAATTACATAAGCCATATGATGCATTCTCAACATTACACCCACGATATACTTTTCCACCGCGCGTTAATAATGCTGCACCTACTTGAAATTTAGAATATGGTACGTACGCTTGTTTACGCGCTTCGATTGCTTCTAGAATTAATTGTTTACTATTCATATTCCCGCATCCTTCCTGTTCACAGCTATGAAGAGATACACTCTCTCATTAAAGGCCCTTACGGCACTTCCAAAGCTTAATAAAAGCTTCGGAATGCAACTATACCATATACGGTAAAAAGATAATAGCACCAATTATAACAGCTATAATTGTAAATAATAAAACCGCTCCTGCCGCAACATCCTTTGCAATTTTTGCAAACGGATGAATATCGGCAGTCGCTAAATCTACCGTTTTTTCCACAGCCGTATTTACCATCTCTAAACTCATTACAATCCCTATTACAATAAGTAATATCATCCACTCTATTTTCGTAATATGGAAATAAAAGCCGCAGCATATAACAATGACTGCGGCTAAATAATGGATTTTCATATTTCGTTCATGACGAAAACAAAAGAATATACCAGCTATAGCATATCCAAAACTATCTATAAGTTTTCCTTTTTTCATCTTCCTAATCCAAAAGCTTCTAAAATTTCTTTTTGTCTTCCGAACATTTCTTTTTCATCTTCTTCCGTCATGTGATCATAACCAAGTAAATGTAAAAAGCCATGTAACGCCAAAAATCCAAGTTCACGATCGAAAGAATGTCCGTACTCTTCAGCTTGCTCTTTCGCCCTTGGAATAGAGATAATAAGATCACCTAACATGCGCGGCATCTCTGCACCAACGATCTCCATTTCTCCTTCTCCCATCTCTTCCATGGCAAAAGATATTACATCTGTAGGTTGATCTTTATCTCGGTAATCACGATTAATTTCTCTAATGCGCTCATTATCTACAAATGTCACCGATACCTCCACGCCATCCTCGATATTTTCCATTTGAGCTGCTTTTTCTAACACTTCACGAATTAAACTCATATACGCTTCTTTTACTTCTTCTGTTTCATCAATAAAATCAATTAACAAACTCATTCTTTCTCCTTTTCTTCCGGAAGTTCCGGATATGTAATACGCGAATGGAAAATACCATTTAACGTTTCACACAACGTTTTCCCAACGATTTGTAGTTCTTTAAACGTCAAATCACATTCACTAAATTGACCGTCTTGCAATCGATCTTTAATAATACTTTGCACTAAATTATTAATTTGTTCTGGCGTTGGGTGATTCATAGAACGTACCGCAGCTTCTACACTATCAGCAATACCAACAATTGCCGATTCTTTCGAAGTTGCTTTTGAACCTGGATAACGGAACATCTCTTCTGTATATTTTTCTTTATCTTCTTTAATTGCTTTATAATAAAAATATTTCAGTAACGTTGTACCGTGATGTTGCCCAGCGATATCAATAATTTCTTGTGGAATATGATATTCTTCGAGCATTCTTACTCCATCCGTTACGTGAGCAATTATAATATCTTTACTCGTTACAGGATCTAATTTATCATGCGGGTTTTCAATTCCCATTTGGTTTTCAATAAAGAATTGCGGTTGTACTGTTTTTCCTACATCATGATAATATGCACCTACACGTGCTAATACACCATTTGCCCCGACTGCTTCACACGCAGCCTCAGAAAGATTCGCTACCATTACACTATGATGATATGTCCCTGGCGCTTCTAACAAAATTCTACGTAAAAGCGGATGATTTGGACTTGATAGTTCCATAAGCTTCATACTTGATACGATTCCAAGTCCACTTTCTAAATATGGTAAAATCCCCATAGCCAAAACGGACGATATAATCCCTGAAAGTGAAGCCATTAATAATTGCGTACCAATTTCAAGAGGCGAAAAATTCCCATTACGTAATAATAAGAGCGCCGCCAATACGACTACATTTAATACAGAAACGAGTATACCAGCTTGTAAGATCATTGTACGACGATTTTTTTCTCGCAAGAAAATACTAACCGATAATGAACTTAACAATACGTAAATCCCTACACTATAATTTAACGTACTCGTTACTCCTTCATTAAACATAATACTTCCGCATACAGAAAAAATCATACTCGTTAAAAAGACAAATCGATCACCAATCATTAGTTTTACAAGTAATGTTCCCATCGCAATTGGGACAACATATGCAATCCCTGCGTATTCAAGTTTTTGAAACAAACTAATGATTTTCATTAAGACGATTGTGATAGACAAAATTGTAATATACGCTAAAACATACGGTCTATCTTCTCTTTTTCTCTTTAAAAACAATTCAAATTGTTTATGCATAAAGTATAGTAACACACTAATGAGTACCGCTAATCCAACATAAGGTTGAAAGCCATTCCCTTTTTCTAACAAACCAACTAATTTCAACTGATTATACACATCACTTGAAATTGTTTCACCTTCTCTAACAAGAACTTGTCCTTGAAGAATATAAACAGGTGGAACTAAATCTTCCTCTGCTTTTCTCTTCTCTTTCGTTAAGATCGGGTCATAAAAATAGTTCGCTGAAATTGCATATCTTCCTAGCGCCTTAATTGACTCTTTTAAACCATTATCAACATTAACACTATTCATCTCACTTACATATCGTTCTTTCGCATCTTTCAATTCGTCCATTTTAATATGCTCAGTCATGATACTATTAATCGCTGTGACCGCAGCATCTTTCGCTAATACTAATTGGCCCGAATCTGCATTAATCAAATTTAGTAAGTTTGAATCAGATAATTCTTTCGTTAAGTCAGCAGGTAGTTTCTTTTTTAACTTATCCACTTTCTCAGCATCAGTAATCTTTTTTTGATCATCCGGTCCAACAGCTTTAATCTCTTGCACCACTTCATCCACTTTAGCGAAGACGTCATTCACAATATCAACTTTATTTTGTTTATACTCACTTTTATATGTATATTGATCTTCAACTTTTGTAGCGGCTTCTTTTTTCTTTTTATCCGTTGTAACTTTATCTTCAATTTTTATAGGAGAATGGATTGTCTTTTTCGCAATAGAATACATGTTAACATCTAATTGCTCTGGTTTTACATTATTCATAAGCGCAAAAAACAGCACTGCTCCTAATACAACGTAAGAAATCCAACTTAGTTTTTTCGAATGTTGTAAATTACGAAACCACTTAGAAATTTCTTGAGATCTTGACATGATTTCAATACTTCTCCTCTCCAGAAATAAAGTGAAACTATTTATAGCTTTCATTTCTTCTACCCAACGATACTTTGAGGCAACATTTTATACACCAGTACCTATAGTTTATTTTCCTTATCTTTCATGATAGTAAAAAATATGACGTTCGCCAACCTTATCATACAAAAAGAAATGATCCTGACAAATAGGATCATTCCATTTTATCATATGCCTCAATAATACGTTGCACCAATGGATGTCTCACAACGTCTGTTTGTTCTAATGTAATAAATGACAGACCTGATACACCAGATAAAATATTAGAGGCTATAGATAGCCCTGATTTTACCCCTTTTGGCAAGTCTACTTGTGAAGGATCCCCTGTAATAACCATTTTAGAACTAAAACCTAATCTCGTTAAAAACATTTTTATTTGAGCACCCGTTGTATTTTGAGCCTCATCTAAAATAACAAATGAATCATCAAGCGTACGTCCCCTCATATAAGCAAGTGGCGCGATTTCAATTACTCCTCGCTCCATCATACGCTGCGTATATTCTTGTCCAAGAATATCATGTAAGGCATCATATAATGGACGTAAGTATGGATCAACCTTCTCTTTCAGATCCCCTGGTAAAAAACCTAAGTTTTCTCCAGCTTCTACAGCAGGTCTTGTTAAAATAATTTTCTTTACATATCCTTGTTTTAAAGCCCTCACAGCCATTACTACAGCTAAGTATGTTTTTCCAGTTCCTGCTGGCCCTATTCCAAAGACAATATCATTCTTCTTCATCGCATGAATATATCGTCTTTGCCCCATTGTTTTTACACGAATGGATTTACCTTTTGCAGTCTTGAAAATTTCTTCTTCATATAACTCTTCAAATTGAGCAATTTTCCCTTGTTGTGCGAGCTGAATTGCATACGCAACATCTCTCTCCGAAATTGATATACTTTTACGAATTACAACAAGTAATTGCTGTAAGATTTTTTCTACGAGTGTTACCGTTTCAACTGCCCCAGATACATGAACAGTTTCTCCTCTAGTTACGATCGATACATTGAGTTCTCGTTCAATTACTTTTAAATGCGCATCATTGACTCCAAAAAGAGCGATTGCTTCGTTAGTATTTTCCAATTGTTGGTTCATTTCTACTAATTGTTCTGCCATTACTCAGTCTCCTTGAATATCGGATTCAGATATTGGTTGTGGCTCTGCAATATTTTCAACTACAGTATAATGCAATGTGACCTTTAGTTGATCCGCCTCAACCTCTTTACTCAAAATCTTATCACTTACAATCATAGCATGTTCATCCAATTTTTTCTTTAGTTCTTTTTCGGCCATCTCTTTCGCTACTTTTAACGCTTGCTTTTCTGTATATTCTCGATTCGCTTCTTCCTCTTCTCTCACAACATCTTTTTCATATGCAATCGGCAGTGTAAAACCAAATAATTTCACATCGTGCTTTACACTTTCAGTACGAGAGCGTTTATACTTATCATGTTGAAATCCCCATATTTTTATTTTCGTATCCCCAAATTTAAGAAAATGTTCATTGTATACATTACCAGTATACACTTGAAATTGCGTCTTTAACGGGACATTCACTTTAGAGGTATACCACGTTTCGCCATACACAATACCTTTCGCTGAAACAATTGTCGGGCTTTCCTCATTACCATATATTCCAGATACGAGAATCTGCCCTTTTTCCACATGATCATTTTTCAGTACAACCGGTTTTCCAACTTCTACAAACGTTTTTGTAATAATCGCTTCTTTTTTTGCTACTAAATTTTGTGGCCTTTGTTCCTTTTCTTTTTTCGGTTCGTTTTTTTCAACAATTTTAAAATGATACGTCGTTCCTCTTACTTCTAGTCCCGCCCAAGTAATGGCATTAATATTATCTGTCAAATGGCGTTGTACATCCTCTACATTCGGCATTTGAAACTGTAGTTTCCCTTTTTTAATACCCATTTTATCCAATTCTTTCATTAATATATATTCTGTTTCAGGTTTTGCTCCTGTAATTTCAATTTTCCAAACCATATTTGACATTGCAATCACACCAAAAAAGAAAATTAAAAACCCAATTAAAAATCCACTATTTTTAATTAAACGCTTATTCCAAAAAGGAAAACCATAACGTCCAATAAAATATAATTTACATTCATTTTTTCTATAAATTGGTTTTATTTTTTTCACATCGCGTAACAATATACAAAAAACTAACGTTTCATCAGCTATCTTCTTAACATCCCAAACTAATAAATTCCTCCGTACACATTCATTAACAAACCGTTCTGCCCCTCTACCTTCAATTCGCACTTTTACATACCCAAGCCACTTTATAAACCATTTATTTTTCATTTACCACCTTCACTACCTTTCTAAAAGTAGGTATACGACTTTTTATTTGAAGCATTAAAATAGCTCGTACTAAAATGAAACAGAGTAAAACTGTAATCAGTCTCTATCAACGGAACTTTTACAGGATAAAGAAGAAAAACTTCACAAATGGAAGTTTCACTTCAATCACCTTTTTTTTCATTTTCTAAAAATGTTACTTGCTCAATTATACCTTCGAGTAAAAGCTCTTCTGGAAGAATCGTTTTAATAACAAAGGATTGTCCTTTAATTAATAATTGACCATGTTTTAAAAGTAATCGCACTTCTTTATCTGAAAACACTAATAACCCCCGATGATTTTCTATATAAATATGTATTTGCCCAACAAGAGTAATCCGAGGCAGATCCATTAATACATCCACTGGTAGATCTACTTGTTTTGTTAACCAATTTTTCATTTGTTCTAATTTCTTCATCTCGAAAGACCCCCTCCTCATCCCATATATATATATGTATTTCTTCACAAGTGCCTATCGTGTTATAACGACTTCACTAACATAACTATATTCTGTAAGAGTTCATATCATGTTAATTAAAACAGTCGCTATATGAAATCATATTTGTCAGGACAATGATGGATCAGAGGATATTACCTTTAATAATAGAAGTATTAATACAAGAATATGCGCCCCTACAGGATATCAGTACAAGTTACATTAAGAAATTGAGCCTAGCGAGAAGTTGGAAACTTGAAAAAACCTGTTACAATTCGTTCTGGACGTGACATACTGACCATAGAATAAGTAGTTGTCATTTATTGGACAAATGAGGTAAAGTGAAACTTTAATCAACCCTCACCAATCGGGTTGCCTGTTAATGCGGGATAAAATTCAAAAAAGAAAATTTCCCCGCTCTGAATGTTACGTTGTAAGTAAGAATATTTTATAGATGGTTGTTATATGAATTTCAAAAAATATTAGGGTTCATTAAAAGATGAATTAATAAATGAGGAAATACGAAAGTAAATTGGCTTTGGTCAAGAAATTTTGAATGCTATAAAACAAGTTATCGACAGTCATATCCGGCCATTTTATGCAACTGATGCAAAATCTAATATAGTTAGAATCTCTTTTGTTACCTTCGAGGATTATGCTGAAGAGCACGCTATAAAACTTCAATCTGAGTTTCAGAAGGCTCGGTACTTAGCTTTTATTTGCGAAAGAAGTTTTAGTCAAGGAAGTAAGAACAGGTGTAGAATCAGAATTATACAAGGAAATAATAAATTGAAACTTTAACTAGAGGGGTTTCTATCACTTACAGAAACGCTTTTTAAGCAATATAGCGTTTCTCCTTAATAAGAACAATAAAAAAACGTCTCATACGAAATGAGACGTTTTTTTATGCTAATAGCTGGATAACCAGCTTATTCACAAGTGATCCGTCTGTTTTACCTTTTACTTTCGGCATAACAGCAGTCATCACCTTACCCATATCTGCTTTAGAAGTCGCACCAACTTCAGAAATAACTTGCTTGATTACATCAACTAGTTCTTCTTCAGTTAATTGCTCTGGCAAATATGCGCTTAAAATCTGAATTTCACTTTGCAGTTTATTAACAAGGTCTTCACGACCAGCTTTTTTAAATTCAAGGAGGGAGTCCTTATACTGTTTTACTTCACGAGCTAAAACTGTTATTTCCTCTTCTTCAGTAAGAGTATGTTGCAGTTTAATACCTTCATTTTGTAAAGCAGCCTTAACCATACGAATAACGGTTAATTTTTCTTTTTGTTTATTCTTCATCGCTTGTTTCATATCATCGTTTAAACGACCGAGAAGACTCATAACTTACACCCTCTCTTAGAATTTACGCTTTCTTGCCGCTTCAGATTTCTTCTTACGTTTTACACTTGGTTTTTCATAAAACTCGCGCTTTCTTGCTTCAGCAAGTGTACCAGTTTTAGAAACCGATCTTTTAAAACGGCGAAGTGCATCCTCCAAAGACTCGTTTTTACGAACGACTGTTTTTGACATTCTCTTTCCCTCCCTCCGAAACATCACACTTACATACTAACTTCAGCATGCAAAAAGAAACACTTCTTCAGCATGTCTTTTACGATTATAATACATTTTATCACTTCAGGTCAACTATTTGGCAGAATAAAAGAAGAATAGAAGCATTTCCTTTTCAAAAGTTATGGCAAATAGCTAGTATCCTTCACTGATGAAGACAACTATATTTTTATCATTTCATCTTTTTTCATACAGGGATGCATGAAACGCCTCCACGCCCTCTAGTACTTAACCGATTCAAATAAAGAAAGCATGCAAACCGTTTCCGGTTGCACGCTCTTTTTATGCACTAGCTGATTCTTTTTTTACATCATCTTCAAGAACACGAACAAATTGCGCTTCGTTATATGGATAACCAGCTTTCGTAATTTTCACTTTCACTAGCTTACCAATTAATTCTTCTGATCCTTCAAATACAATTTTCAAGTAGTTATCTGTATAACCTACATATAACCCTTCACGGTCGCCCTCTTTAAATTGCTCTTCCGGAATGATTTCAAGCACTTCACCTTCAAACCCTGATGCGTACTCTTTCGCTAATTGATTAGATAGCTCAATTAAACGATGAACACGATCGTTCTTCACATCTTCAGGAACTTGATCTTCCATGCGTGCTGCAGGTGTTCCTGTACGTTTTGAGTAAGGGAACACATGTAACTCAGAGAAGCGGTTCTCTTTAATGAAATTGTATGTTTCCATGAATTCTTCTTCTGTTTCACCTGGGAAACCAACGATTACATCAGATGTAATCGCAAGGCCTGGTAACGCTTCTTTCAAACGATCTAAACGCTCTTGGAAGAACTCCATCGTATATTTACGACGCATACGTTTTAATACAGTATTAGAACCAGATTGCAACGGAATATGCAAGTGGCGTACAACTACTTCAGATTTATCTAACACTTCAATTACTTCATCTGAAATTTGACTCGCTTCAATAGAAGAAATACGAAGACGTTTTAATCCGCCTACTTCCGCTTCCATATCACGAAGTAATCCAGCTAAGTTATAATCTTTTATGTCTTCGCCGTATCCACCTGTATGAATACCCGTTAATACGATTTCTTTATAGCCTGCATCCACTAATTGTTGTGCTTGTTTAATAACTTCTTTTCCATCACGAGAACGCATTAAACCACGCGCCCAAGGAATGATACAGAATGTACAGAAGTTATTGCAACCCTCTTGTATTTTTAAAGACGCACGTGTACGATCCGTGAAATAAGGTACATCAAGTTCTTCGTACACGCGTGTTTTCATAATATTGCGGACAGCATTAATTGGTTGACGCTCTTTACGAAATTCTTCGATGTAACCTAACATCTTTTCACGATCCTGTGTACCAACTACAATATCCACACCTGGGATTGCCATAATTTCCGCTGGAGATGTTTGTGCGTAACATCCCGTTACACAAATAACTGCATCTGGATTTTGACGCACAGCACGTCTAATTACTTGACGACTTTTTTTGTCCCCAGTATTCGTTACTGTACATGTGTTAATAACATATACATCAGCTTTCTTTTCATATTCTGTTCTTTCATAACCACCTTGTTTAAACAATTGCCAAATGGCTTCTGTTTCATAGTGGTTTACTTTACAACCTAACGTATGGAACGCAACAGTTGACATTGATCATCACCCCATCAATTCAAAATGATACGAAGCAGCACTTAACGCGTATAATGGCGCCGTTTCTGTTCTTAAAATTCTTGGTCCTAAACTACATGGTACAAATTTATGTTCACGAAGCGCTGTAATCTCTTCCTCAGCTAAACCGCCTTCTGGGCCAAATACAATCAATAGCTTTTGACCTGGTTTCATTGTCGTTAAAGCTTTCGCAAAATTAGATTTCTCGCCTTGTTTTGCTTCCTCTTCGTAAGCAACAAGACAAACATCATACTCACCACTCATTGAAAGCAATTGCTTAAATGATGCCGGAGCATGTACTTCTGGAATTTCACTTCTATGTGATTGTTCCGCAGCTTCTTTCACAATTTTTCTTAAACGCTCAACTTTTTTATCAGCTTTTTTCGCATCCCATTTTACGATAGAGCGAGATGCTTGAAATGGTAAGAATGCAGCTGCCCCAAGCTCAGTTCCTTTTTGAAAAATTAACTCTAGCTTGTCTCCTTTTGGCAGTCCACTTGCAATCGTCACGAAAACAGGAAGTTCACTTGACGCCTCTACCCATTCTACAATAGTCGTATTAATAAATTCACTGGTAATTTCATCAATTGAACATACTGCTGTTTTTCCGTTTACACAGCAATAAATATGATCTCCAGCTGACATACGCATCACTCTTGCGATATGATGTACGTCATCACCTACAATGCGAATACTTGTCTCATTTACATATTTCTCTTCTACAAAATAACGTTGCATATAATCACCTTAGTAGAGTTTCGTTCCTTTCGTAAGTCAACACTTACGAAAAGAACGAAACGTTGTCATTTTTCATATAACAAACGGCAAGTCCCTCACCTTATAGTGAGAGACTCCCCTTTTCATTATAGACTAAAATCTATATTACGCATTTCGTGCAATAATTGCTACCCAATCTTCCATTCGTAACACTTCTTCAATTGTAAATCCAGCTTTTTCTAGCGCCTCAGAAATTACTTTTTCCTTCGTAGCAATAATGCCCGATGTAATAAATAATCCACCTGATTTCACAACTCTTGCTGCATCTTCAGGGAATAATAGAATGATTTCTGCTAATAAGTTAGCTACGATTAAATCAACAGGACCTTCAATACCTTCTAAAAGACTATTTTGTCCAACAGACACGATATCATCTGTTTTATTTAAACGTACATTCATTTCTGCACTTTCAACCGCAACCGGATCTAAATCATATGCTTGAACAGAAGACGCACCTAATTTTGCCGCTGCAATACTAAGTACACCAGAACCTGTTCCTACATCAATAATAGTGTCACCTGGCTGTACTGTTTTTTCTAAAGCACGTATACACATCGTTGTTGTTGGATGAGTTCCTGTACCAAACGCCATACCCGGGTCTAATTCAATGATTTTTTCATCAGGAGAAGATGGTGTATATTCTTCCCAAGTCGGTACGATTGTGAATGTATCAGAAATTTGTACTGGATGGTAATATTTTTTCCAAGCAGTAGCCCAATCTTCTTCATTGACTTCGTTAACGGTAATATTTCCAGTACCAATTTCGATGTCGTAAGATGGAAGCACATCAATAGATGATTTTACACCTGCAATCGTTTCATGTAAAGAATCGGTTTGCGGGAAATATGCTTTTATTAATACACCTTCCGCTGGATATTCATCGGGATTCAATGCATAAATTTCACCATATTGTTGCTCGCGCTCTTTCGTTAACTCCGCTGGGTCCTCAATCGCAACTCCGCTAGCACCAGCTTCGTGTAAAATATGAGAGACAGCTTCTACTGCTTCTTCTGTTGTATGAATACTAATTTCTGACCATTTCACAATTTACCAACTCCATTTTTTATTTCCATTATTCCCCTTTGAAAGCACGTTTAAGCTTTCCGAATAAACTATCATCCTGCTCTTCTTGTCCTGCAAATTCACGTAATAAATCTTTTTGCTGTGAAGTCAATTTCGTTGGTACAACAACACGAACGACTACATATTGATCTCCTTGGCCGTATCCACGTACGTTCGGAGCACCTTTTCCTTTTAAGCGGAATTCAGTTCCAGTTTGTGTTCCTGCTGGAATTTTCAGCTTCACTTTACCATGAACAGTAGGAACTTCCACTTCATCACCAAGCGCCATTTGCGCAAATGTTAATGGCATTTCGCAAATAATGTGATCTCCTTCACGCTCGAAGAATTCATGATTTCTTACATGAACGACAACATATAAGTCTCCTGCCGGTCCGCCATTTACGCCGGCTTCACCTTTTCCAGACACACGAATTTGTTGACCATTATCAATACCCGCTGGAATTTTAACATTAATTTTTTTACGTTTACGAACTTTACCTGAACCGTGACATGTCGTACATTTTTCTTTAATAATTTGTCCAGTTCCTGAACAATGACCACAAGCTTGACGGTTTACGATACGACCAAATGGTGTGTTTTGTTCAACACTCACTTGACCAGAACCTGAACAATGTTTACATGTTTCTTTTGAAGTTCCTGGTTTTGCTCCACTACCTTTACAAGTATCACATGGATCTTCTACTGGAATTTCCACATTTAATTCCTTACCAAAAATAGCTTCTTCAAAATCTAAAGTGACTTGATATTGTAAGTCAGCACCTTGGCGCGGAGCATTTGGATCACGACGTCTGCCGCCGCCACCGCCAAAGAAAGAACTAAATATATCTTCAAAACCGAAGCCACCGCCGAAGTCTCCTCCGCCGCCAAATCCACCGAATCCTTGATTTGCACCAGCATGACCAAATTGATCGTACTGCGCACGCTTTTGATCATCACTTAACACTTCGTATGCTTCTTGTACTTCTTTAAACTTTTCAATTGCATTTTCTTCTTTACTTACGTCTGGATGGTATTTTTTAGCCAAACGACGATACGCTTTTTTAATTTCATCTGTTGAAGCGCCCTTGCTAAGTCCAAGGACCTCATAATAGTCTCGTTTACTCATAAATTTACAACCCCCGAATCTTTCACATAAACGTAATTTTAACACCGAAAGAAAGTGCTTTGCAACAAAGTTTCCTCACTTACAGTATGCAAAGCGAAAACTTAAGATCCTCACACATCGCTTCTCATTCGTGAAAAAAGCCAAAGTCAAGGCACGCTTGACTTTGACTTTTTGTCATCTTACTTATTATGTTTACAGTTGAATTACTTGTCTTCTTTTACTTCTTCAAACTCAGCGTCAACTACATTATCTTTCTTCGCGCCAGCGTCTTGTGCACCTTGCGCACCTTCTGCTTGACCAGCAGCAGCTTGAGCTTGCTCGTATAATTTAACAGTTAACTGTTGTACGATTTCTTGTAAAGCATCTTTTTTCGCACGAATTTCTTCAAGCTCGTTTTTCTCAATTGCAGCTTGTAATGCTTCTTTTGCTTCTGTTGCTTTTGCAACTTCAGCTGCATCTACTTTACCTTCTAAATCTTTTACAACTTTGTCTGTTTGGAATACAAGTTGGTCAGCTTCGTTACGAAGTTCAACTTCTTCCTTACGTTTTTGGTCAGCGTCAGCATTTGCTTCCGCTTCTTGTACCATACGTTCTACTTCTTCATCAGAAAGACCTGAAGAAGATTGGATTGTAATAGCTTGCTCTTTGCTTGTTCCTAAGTCTTTCGCACGTACGTTAACGATACCGTTCGCATCAATATCGAATGTTACTTCGATTTGTGGAATACCACGTGGTGCTGGTGGAAGGTCAGTTAATTGGAAACGACCTAACGTTTTGTTGTCAGCTGACATTGGACGCTCACCTTGTAATACGTGAATGTCTACTGCTGGTTGATTATCAGCAGCTGTTGAGAATACTTGTGACTTACTTGTTGGAATTGTAGTGTTACGCTCGATTAATTTCGTGAACACGCCACCCATAGTTTCAATACCTAAAGAAAGTGGAGTTACGTCTAATAATAGAACGCCTTCTACATCACCAGTAAGTACGCCACCTTGAACTGCAGCACCTAATGCTACAACTTCATCAGGGTTTACACCTTTATATGGCTCTTTACCAGTTTCACGTTTAATAGCTTCTTGTACAGCTGGGATACGAGTAGATCCACCAACAAGAATAACTTTATCTAATTCGCTTGGAGCAAAACCAGCGTCTTTTAATGCACGACGAGTTGGCTCTAATGTTCTTTCAACAAGACCTGCTGAAAGCTCTTCGAATTTCGCTCTTGTTAACGTTAATTCTAAGTGTAATGGACCAGCAGCTCCAGCACTAATGAATGGTAATGAAATTTGAGTTTGTGTTACACCAGAAAGATCTTTTTTCGCTTTTTCAGCTGCATCTTTCAAGCGTTGAAGCGCCATTTTATCTTGGCTTAAATCAATGTTATTTTCTTTTTTGAACTCAGCTACTAAGTGATCGATGATAACTTGGTCAAAGTCATCGCCACCAAGACGGTTGTCACCAGCAGTTGAAATAACTTCGAATGTGCCGTCTGCTAACTCAAGGATAGATACGTCAAATGTACCGCCACCTAAGTCATATACTAAGATTTTTTGTTCTTCATCTTGTTTTTCTAAACCGTAAGCAAGTGCTGCTGCTGTTGGCTCGTTAATGATACGCTCAACTTCTAAACCAGCGATACGACCAGCATCTTTCGTTGCTTGACGCTCTGCATCGTTGAAGTATGCAGGTACTGTAATAACAGCTTTCGTTACTGTTTCACCTAAGTATGCTTCAGCAGAAGCTTTTAAGTTTTGTAAAATGATTGCAGAAATTTCTTGAGGTGTATAATCTTTACCTTCAACTTCTACTTTGTAGTCTGTACCCATATGACGTTTAACAGACATGATTGTATTTGGGTTTGTAATTGCTTGGCGCTTTGCAACTTCCCCAACTTGACGTTCTTCATTTTTGAAAGCTACAACAGAAGGTGTTGTACGATTTCCTTCTGGATTTGGGATAACCTTTGGTTCTCCACCTTCCATAACAGCTACACAAGAGTTTGTTGTACCTAAGTCAATACCGATAATTTTACTCATGGCGAATCCTCCTAGTTTTATGTAAATTATTGATTTACTTTTACCATTGATGGGCGAATCACACGGTCTTTTAGTTTATAACCTTTTTGGAATTCTTCTACAACCGCGTTTGATTCAAATTCACTATCTTCCACTTGCATAATAGCTTGGTGTTCATTAGGATCAAACTGTTTACCAACAGCTTCAATCACTTCCACACCTTCTTTATTCAGTGCTTCTAACAATTGACGATGCACCATTTCCATACCTTGTAACAAGGATTTCGTTTGCTCATCAGTCGCTTCCACTTGCATCGCTCTTTCAAAATTATCAAGAGCTGGCAAGATGTCTGAAACTAGACTTTGTGCTCTATATTTTTCAGCAGCCTGTTTATCCATTTGGACACGGCGCTTATAATTTTCAAAATCAGCTTGTAGACGTAATGTGCGACCTTCCGTTTCCGTTAGTTTCGCTTGTAACTCATCTACTTTTTCTTGTAAAAGAGCAGCCTCACTTTTTTCTTCTACAGTTTCTTCACTGTTTTCTGGCGTGACAGCTTCTTCAACTTGCGCTTCTTTTACTTCTTCTACCACTTGTTCGTTACGCTCTTCCACAATATTCACCTCCTTAAAAGGTATTAGGTATCATGCACAGCATGATTACCTAAGGATTATATATTACACACAGCAATGAAAATTTCATCACTTGAGCGAATGTATTACTCTCATTTACTTTTTAAGCCCATCAGTAAATTGTCTCGTAAATAACTGTAACAAACTAATTACACGAGAATATTGCATTCTCGTAGGACCTAAAATAGCAATTGTTCCAAGTTGCTCTTCGCCGATCGAATATGTTGCAGAAATTAAACTACAATCCTCCATAGCCGTCGAAGAATTTTCCCTACCAATTTTCACTTGAATCCCGACTTGTTTATGACGCAAAATGTCATAAAATTCGGCTTCATTATCAATCATGGTAAGTAAAGATCTAACCTTTTGAATGTCATGGAACTCTGGCTGCGAAAGCATATTTGCTTTTCCTCCAAAGTATATCTTTTCCGATAACGGAACTTGAAATGTACCATCCAACATTTTTATTGCACTATCGTAATTATGAACATACCCACGTAAAACTGTAACAATCTCTTTAAAGATTTTATTATGAAGTTCTTCCATCGGTACGCCAGATAGCTTTTCATTTAAAATATTAACCATTTTTTCTAAATCTGATAAATCAACAGATTCCGGAACGGTAATCGTTTTACTTTGTACATGCCCTGTATCAGTTACAATAATAGCGACTGCAGTTTGACGATCAAGCGGCACAATTTGTACATTTTTAAGTTTATTTGTACTTAACTTCGGTCCAAGAACAATGGCCGTATAATTCGTAAGTTCTGATAAAATTTGAGCAGATTGCTGTGCAATTTTTTCCGCTTCAAAAATTCTTTCGGCAAATAAATCTTTAATTTGTACAATTTCAGCGTTTGGTAAGTTTTGCGGCGCTAAAAGATGGTCTACATAAAATCGGTAGCCTTTCTCAGAAGGAACACGTCCAGAAGAACTGTGCGTTTTTTCAATAAAACCTAATTCTTCTAAGTCCGCCATTTCATTTCGAATAGTAGCTGAACTAAATGTAATTTCATCTTTTTTAGCCAACGTTCTAGACCCAACGGGCTGCGCTGATCCAATAAAGTCATCAATAATTGTTTGTAAAATTAAGAGCTGACGTTCCGTAAGCATCTCATCATCACCTCTGTTAGCACTCTTTGTCTTTGAGTGCTAAATCTATTAATAACTTACCAAAATTGACATTCAATTGTCAACGGAAACGTCACGAAATAATGAAAATTTTTCACACCTATGGAACATTTAATTAGTCAATCAAAAATGATTGGAATACTTCATTCCCTAATAATTTTCCTTTTCGCGTTAAACGTACATGTCCATCTTCCTCTTCAAGCAATCCCTGCTCTTGATTGCTTTGTAACTGCTTCGCGAAAACTTGATCCATCTCCACATTAAATTTATTGCGGAACGACGTTTTAGAAACACCTTTTGTTTTTCGAATCCCTAAGAACAGTTCTTCTTCCATTCTTTCTTTCTCCGTCACTTTGTGAACATCTAAATACGGAAATCTTGTTTCATCAATTTTATTAAAATATTGCTTCAGGGGACCTACATTTTGAATACGTTCCCCGTTCACATAACTATGAGCTCCAGCTCCAAATCCATAATACTCTTCATTATTCCAGTATGTGAGATTATGTCTACTTTTATTGTCACCTTTTGAGAAATTACTAATTTCATACTGGTTATAACCGTGTTTCTCCATTTCATCCATTACTATTTCATACATTTTCGCTTCATGGTCTTCACCCGGAAGACGCAATTTCCCTTTGTTCATTAAGTTATAAAACACTGTTTTTGGTTCCACAATTAATGAATATGCCGAGAAATGTTGTACACCAAGCATAAAAGCAATATCTAATGTTTCTTTTACATCTTCTATCGTCTGTCCTGGCAAAGCATAAATAATATCTACATTAATATTTTTAAAGCCTACTTCCTGTGCTTCTCGAATCGCTAGGAATGCATCTTCCCTCGTATGCTTGCGCCCAATTTTCTCAAGCAGTTCATCACGGAACGTTTGCACACCAAAACTAATTCGATTCACTCCACCTTCTAGCAGTACATTCAACTTCTCTTTCGGTAGATCTCCTGGATTCGCTTCAAATGTTAATTCACAATTCGGGGCGAACGGACGCAAATGACGATTAATAATCTCGAGTAATTTTTTTGTCTGCTCCATATTTAACGCTGTCGGAGTTCCCCCGCCCACAAAAATCGTTTTCATACTATCAAACGGAACTTTTTGAACCGTATTTATTATTTCCTTCTCTAGATAATCTAAATATTGATCAACCGGTTGGCGTTCAATAAACACTTTATTAAAATCACAATAGTGACAAATGTGCTGACAAAACGGAATATGAATATATGCAGCTTGTACCAAATATAACTCCTACCTTTCTAAAAAGAAAACCTCCGCACTCCGGAGGGTTCTCTACTTCTCTAACGTATTACGAATTTGTTCCATTCGCATTTTTCCCCAATCATACATCATTTCAACGATCGGTAAAAGTGACATGCCTAGTTCCGTCATATAATACTCAACGCGAGGAGGAATTTCGGGATATACTGTCCGATCAACAATCCCATCTTCCATTAACTCTTTTAATTGGTTCGACAAAACTTTATGAGAAATGCTTGGGAATAACCGTTGTAATTCACTGAAACGATGCGGCCCTTCCACACCAAGATGCCACAGTATCACAACTTTCCACTTTCCACTAATAATAGAAAGCGTCAATTCCTTTTCACAATTAAAATTACCATTTTGTATTTTATCTTGAATATCTTTTCGAATATTTTCGGACATTAACAGTCTCCTAACTCTATATGAACTAAAAAGCTCTCTCATTATTGTAAATGAGAGCTGCTCAGATGTCTAAAAAGTAATTATACAGAAAAAAGAAGCCGCACAAACGACTTCTTTTTTATTTCAAATATTAGTTGTCATCCATTTTCAGTACAGCCATGAATGCCTCTTGTGGTACTTCTACAGAACCAACAGACTTCATACGTTTTTTACCTTCTTTTTGCTTATCAAGAAGTTTACGCTTACGAGAAATGTCACCGCCGTAACATTTTGCAAGTACGTTTTTACGCATCGCTTTAATTGTAGAACGTGCTACAACTTTATTTCCGATAGTCGCTTGAATTGGCACTTCGAACTGTTGTCTCGGAATTAATTCTTTTAATTTCTCTACGATTACTTTACCACGGTCATACGCTGAATCACGGTGTACGATAAATGATAAAGCATCCACTTGTTCATTATTTAAAAGAATATCCATTTTCACAAGTTTAGATGGTTTATAGCCAATTAACTCGTAGTCAAATGATGCATACCCTTTCGTATTTGATTTCAATTGATCGAAGAAGTCATATACGATTTCTGATAACGGGATTTCATATGTTAATGTAACACGCGTTTCATCTAAATATTGCATATCAATAAACGTTCCACGTTTACCTTGGCAAATCTCCATTACAGCTCCAACATAGTCATTCGGAACCATAATTGAAGCCTTCACAAACGGCTCTTCTACACGATCGATAGACTGTGGATCTGGCATATTAGATGGGTTATCAACTATAACATCTTCACCGTTAGTTAAATAAACTTTATAAATAACGCTTGGCGCTGTTGTAATTAAGTCAATCTTAAATTCACGTTCAATACGTTCTTGAATGATTTCCATGTGAAGAAGTCCTAAGAAACCACAACGGAAACCAAATCCTAGCGCTTGAGATGTTTCTGGTTCAAACTCAAGAGCAGAATCGTTTAACTCTAATTTTTCTAATGCATCACGTAAATCGTTATAACGAGCAGAGTCAATTGGATACAGACCACAGAATACCATCGGGTTTAACTTACGGTAACCTGCTAACGGCTCTGCAGCTGGACGTTTCGCATGTGTAATCGTATCACCAACGCGTGTGTCACCAACATTTTTAATCGATGCTGCTAAGAAACCTACATCACCTACTGTTAACTCGTCACGTTGTGTAGTTTTCGGTGTAAATACACCTACTTCTGTTACTTCAAATTCCTTACCCGTTGCCATCATACGTACTTTATCGCCAACTTTTACTGTTCCATTTACAACACGGATATAAGCAATTACACCGCGGTACGGATCATATAAAGAGTCGAAAATCATACATTGTAACGGCTCTTCTGAATCACCCGCCGGAGCTGGTACTTTTTCAACAATTTGCTCTAAAATTTCTTCAATACCAATTCCAGCTTTCGCAGAAGCAAGTACCGCTTCTGATGCATCTAAACCAATTACGTCTTCCACCTCTTGACGTACACGTTCCGGATCCGCACTTGGTAAGTCGATTTTATTAATAACTGGTAAAATTTCTAAATTATTATCAAGCGCTAAGTATACGTTTGCTAACGTTTGCGCTTCAATACCTTGCGCTGCATCTACTACAAGAATCGCGCCTTCACAAGCCGCTAAACTACGTGATACTTCGTACGTAAAGTCGACGTGTCCTGGTGTATCAATTAAATGAAGAATATACTCTTCACCATCTTTTGCTTTATAGTTTAATTGTACTGCGTTTAATTTGATTGTAATACCACGCTCACGCTCTAAATCCATAGAGTCAAGCAACTGAGCTTTCATTTCGCGTTGTGTTAACGCGTTTGTTTTCTCTAAAATACGGTCTGCTAACGTTGATTTTCCGTGGTCAATATGAGCAATAATAGAGAAATTACGAATTTTGGACTGTCTTTTTGCTCTTTCTTCTTTATTCATCTATGTTCTCAACTCCTAATAGTCTCGCCAATATACACTAGCACTGATTATATCAATAGAGCAACAAAGATTCAATGAAAACTCGTGCTGCTTACGATACAAATCATTCTATCTATATCTTATGCGAATAAACCATAAGAGACAAACCCTTTTCAAATTTTAAAACGGCTGTCTTACAAATCAGTAAAACAACCTTCTCCCATGTTACTCTTAGCTAAAAATTTCTTTTATTTTCCCAACAACTATATCCGTTCCGAACTTCGTCATTTCATAAGCTACACTTGCTACAGCCATCCCAATTCCTTCTACAACATTAAAACTTCTTAAACGTTCTAATTGTTGTTGTTTTTCTGAGGCCGAAAACGAGCTACCCAAAATTTCTGATTCAGCACCTGTACTTTCTGTCCCTGTCATATGAGCGATTTGTTCATATGACAATTGCTGATAGCCTTTCATACTTTTCAAACCATGATTAGCAAGTGCCACTCCTGCTATCATCATAAGTAAACATAAAGCTACACTACATATACACAAAAGCGTAAAGCGACTCAAACGATAATCATCTGTTCCCCTCAATGTGTATATGCTCCCGTATTATCTTGATTAATTTGATGATGCAGCGCCGCATTTAAACCACTCGCTATTACATTCGCCATATCCTCAATAAAAGTATCTACTTCTTTTGGGGTTACCATTAAATTATGACCAAGAGGAGATAGCACCTCATAAATCAGCCTTCTTTTTTCTTCTTCTTCTAACGTACCAACAGCACCTAAAAACATATTTCTGCTCTTTTCATCCGGCATATCTTCTTCTGTTAATTTTTTCTTTTCTCCAAATGAAAATCCCGCTGGTAACAAAGATCGTGAAGGTTTATTTCCTTCTTTCATCTCCCGGCCAAAATGTTTCAAAATAAAATCAATCGTATCACTTGTAATCGAAACAGCATCGACCACAGTCGGAACACCAATTGCGATAACAGGGATACCTAATGTTTCTTTACTTAGTTCTTTACGTTTATTCCCAACCCCCGATCCGGGATGAATTCCAGTATCAGAAATTTGTATCGTGCTATTTACTCGTTCAATAGAACGGGCAGCTAATGCGTCAATCGCAATTACAAAGTCCGGGTTCGTCTTCTCAATAATCCCATAAATAACATCGCTCGTTTCGATCCCTGTAATCCCCATTACCCCCGGCCGAATTGCACTAACAGGCCTAAACCCTTCTTCTACACTTTCAGGCTGTAATTGAAACAAATGTCTCGTTACTAATACATTTTCTACAACTATCGGTCCAAGAGCATCTGGTGTTACATTCCAATTCCCAAGACCTACAATTAAACAGCTTGCTTCTTTTGTAACGCCAATCTCTTCTAAGAAATAAGAAAATTCTTTTGCAAAAATACGCTCCACTTTTTGTTGAAGTTCTGTATCTTGCTGACGTATACCTTGAACTTCAAGCGTTAAATAATTTCCAGGCTTTTTACCCATCGCTTCAGAGGCAGCCTCATCAATTGTTACTTTTGTAATTATAGTACCTTCTTCTTCCCTCTCTTTTACAATAACTCCCTGTATCCCTTTTTGTTCTTCTTGGCTTTCTTGCAACATTTGATGAGCTTCTACAGCTAGGTCAGTTCTAATGCTATATTTACTTAAATCTAATGGTTCTTTCATCGTATCTCCTCCGTAATTCATAGTAAATATCGTTAGATTTCCCAAAGTTATATAAGGTCATTCTTTCCTTTACGTGAAATTTCATGGATATACTATTGCAATTCTCTTCACCGTTTGATAGAATATCACTTGTTCTATGTAAGAATCGAGTCATTCGATTGCACCAGGGAGGTGAAAAGTATGGCAAACATCAAATCTGCTATCAAACGCGCTAAACTTAGCGAAGAGCGTCGTGCACATAACGCTTCTATCAAGTCTGACATGCGTTCTGCTGTTAAAACTGTAGAAGCTTTAGTTACTAATAACGATCTTGAAAATGCTAAAGAAGCTTTCAAAACTGCTTCTAAAAAACTTGACAAAGCAGCTCGCAAAGGTCTTATCCACCAGAACGCTGCAGCTCGTCAAAAATCTCGCTTAGCGAAACAAGTAAACGCGTAAGGCGTTTAAAAAACGATCCATTTGGATCGTTTTTTTATATACAAAAAAGTTCATATACTTAGTACATGAACTTTTTTGTGTCATCACATATGATTTAATCGCATTAAGAAAAACTCGAGCACAAGCTTCTTATCCATCTTTCCCGTCTTCATACTATAATCAGCTTCCGCTAATTCTATAATCACTTTTTTTAATTCTTCAAAAGAGAAAAACTTCGTTTGATTCATTGCCAACTTTACACGATACGGATGTACACCAATATGAGATGCAATTTGATTTTGGCCATAACCACGTTGCTGTAGCTCTTTCACTTGATACAACAAGCGGAATTGACTCACTAATAACGCAAGCAATTTAATCGGTTCTTCCTGCTGCGTAAATAATCCATCCAAAATTTGCATTGCACCTGCAATATCTTTTTTCACCACTTTTTCTGTCAAAGCAAATACATTTTGCTCAACTGATTTTGGCACAAGCTCTGCAACAAGTTTCGTCGTAATCTCTCCGCCCATACCAACGTATAACGTTAACTTGTCCATTTCCTTCGCCAACATTGTTACATTACTCCCCACAAGCTCTAGCAACAAACTAACAGCCGCGTTATCAATATGCACATGTACTTCATCTGCACGAGCAACAATCCACTTCTGAACATCCTGCACTTGCATCGCATTTGCTTCTACTACATCTGCTGTTTTCTTTAATAGTTTTGTAATTTTTTTTCGCTCATCAAGTTTTTCGTAAGGCGCAACAAAAACAAGAATAGAAAATGGGGAAGGTTCACCAATGTATTCTTCTAAAATTTTTATATTTTGCTCTAACTTTTCTTTTTGCGAAGTCAAAAATAGCGGTGACTTTATTAACAGTACTTTCCGTTCTCCGAAGAAAGGAAGCGTACGCGCATCCTCAACCACATCTTCTAAATACGCTTCTTCTAAATCATATGTCACAACATTAAACTCTCGATCTTCTTCTTCAAGTGCTTCTGTCGTAATAAGCTTTATCGTTTCATTTATAAAAAAAGCTTCCGTTCCATATAGTAAATATAACGGAGCAAACTGTTTCTTTTTAATTTTTTTATGTATATCACTCATACTTTTTCCTACTCCCTAACTTGGCAATATATATTTATACTAATGCCCTAGCTTTTGTTTTACAAGTACAAAGGAACAGGCTTTATAACCCGTCCCTTTATTTATATTAAACGCCACGCAATAAGCCCCGGGTTTCTTATTGGTGTGCGGTAATCACCTTCCCTTTATTATTCACAATAAAAATTTGAGTATAAGTGCCAACTGTTAACATGCTTGGAAACGAAAAACTCACATTACTTCATGATTTAAAAGTAACAAAAAAGCTCGTTTTCTCTTCATATGGAAATTGTAGATTTTTTTCTGACAATATTTTATACTAAAGTGGAATGTTGGGGAGGGATTCTAAATGAATGATTTTGAACAAAACGTTCAAAGTAAACGCAATGACGCTATTGATTCAGGGGTAGGATTTATCGTCTCATTTGGTTTTTTCGCAACACTTTTCATCATTGCAACTGTTATTAAATTTATCGGTTCTTAAAGACTGCCACTTCATGGCAGTCTTCTCTTTTTCATCTATTATGTGTTTTATCATATGTGATTTTACTTTTAAAGGTTCCATTTTTCCCTTTAAAAACATAGGAAATAGCACCTTGCTCGTCCGTGCGCCATATCGCACTCCCCATCTTCTCAAAACGCTCTATCACTTCTTTATGCGGGTGTCCATACCTATTCTGCTTACCAACAGATATAATCGCTACACGAGGCTGTATGACGTTCAAAAAAGGCTCTATAGATGACGTATTACTCCCATGATGAGCAACTTTTAAAACATCTACTCGTAAATTTGGATATGCCTCTACTAAAATCTTCTCCCCGTCTTCTTCCAAATCGCCTGTAAATAGCCACTTCAGCCCTCCAAATTTTGCCCATATTACAATTGAAGCGTTATTTTCGCTTTTTTCTTTTCCTTTTGGAGCTAAAACGAAAAATTCTGCTTCATTTACACTCCAATTCTCCCCTTCCCCCACTTCAGTTATTTTCATTTCCTTTTCTAATGCCTGTTTCTTTACTACTTTTTCTAATACTGCATCTTTTCCCTTCCGGCCAAATACCACTTCTTTTACAGGTATATATGATAATAATTCTTGCGCAGCACCTATATGATCTGCATCTCCATGCGTTACGATTAATTTATCAATTGTTTTAATACCTTCTTTTTGTAAATAGGGTATTAAAATATCATTCCCAACAGAAAATTCATGCTTTTTTTGCTGCCATTCTTCCTTATTCACACGAAGCGTTCCACCTGTATCAATAAGATAAATTCCTTTATCATACGGAAGGCGAATTAATATTGCATCACCTTGTCCAACATCAATAAATGTTACACTTCCGCTTCCTCTAAAATATGGATATACATAATGACATGTGCTAATAAAAAGAAATACACTGGCAACTATACAAACTATTTTTTTCGGCGCTCTCCTTTCCCAAACCATCAATATACTGACAATACTCGCGCAATATACAGCTACAAGATTGAAGGGCGTTTTCCCGAAAATAAGCTGGGTAAATGGTAAACTTTCACAATAACTCAGAAAATCATTAGACATACTCAAGCCTATTGATAATATATCCGCAAATTCTTTTGCGAGAAACGGGACAATTGGCATACACAGTAAAATAATAATGCTACATGGTAATACAATGATAGATAAAAACGGAACGTATAAGAGATTGAGGAGAATGCTATATGGAGAAAAATAACCAAAGTGATATAACAAAATCGGAGTACTAACGAGCTGTGAAATGATAGAAATATAAATAGAATTTCGGATTACTCCGTTGCTACTCCCTAACAATAACGGAGCAGACAAAAGTAAAGCGAAGCTACCTACAAAAGAAAACTGAAATCCAATATTAAAAACAAGATAAGGGTCATATATAAGCATACATATAGCTGTTACACTTAAAGCATCTAAACTAGATAAACGAATCGAGCACATAAAAGCAATCAACATCAAAACTCCTGTTATAGAAGCTCTTATAACAGAGGGTGACGCCCCTGCTAAAACCATATACAAAGGAATACAAACGATAAGGCAAATTGTTGCTACCTCCCTTGTCACACCGCTTCTTAGCAAAATAAAATATACTATCACCATTAACAATACAATGTGCGAACCTGAAATTGCTAACAAATGTACAAGACCAAATTGTTGATATTGCTCTTCCACTTCAAACGTCATTTGTTGTCTATCACCAAATAGTAATGCATTCATAAAAGCACCTGATTGCTCTGGAAACATTTCTGTAACTTTCGAGATTGCTTGTTGCCTCAAAAGAAGAATCCATTGCGTGAGCGATAGTGATGTTTTATAGCATTCAGAAATATATGTAGCCTCAAATGTGAAATAAATATGTTGTTTGTATAAATAATCACGGTAATTAAAACCATGAAAATTCCGAGCTGTTTCCGGTTCTTTCCTCTCACCCTCGAATACACATGATATCCCTATGTATAATTGTTGCATTTTTTTCTTTTCCAAGGCTGATTTGATTCTATAACTTAACTCCACTATATTTTTATTCTGATCTTCAAATTGAAAAGATAGGCGATCCCCATTAACAAGCGGTGTATTTTGTATAACCCCTCTTGTAACTCCATAGGACTCCCCTAGAGGCTTATTCCACGTTTGAACATAGGAAGTGTATATAGCGCTACTAAAGCACGCTACAATACAAAAAATGAAGGTTTTACGCGAAGTGCGATATAAACAGAAGAAAACATTTAAAAAGAGGCAAAAAACTATCAATAAAAGTGACGAGGAAAAGGCAATTGCAACCCCTATTATAAACGAGATTGCAACATACCCCCATTGTTCCTGCAACTTATACTCACTCCTTATAGCATCATTTTTGCTTTCGTGAATACATGCTGTAATTCTTCCATTGATAAATTATCTTTTTCTAAAGGCGCAAATAATTCTTTTAACTCCTTATAACGTTTTTGCTCCTCTAATGCAGCAATATCATATTCTAGCGGAACGTGCTTCACTGTTACATTCGCTTGTTCGAATAATTCTATGGCGTATGGATGATTTTTATAATCCTGCGCATAATAAACCGCTGTAATACCACTTTGAATAATTGCCTTACAACATTGTAAACAAGGGAAATGCGTAACGTAAATTTCTGCTTCCTCTGTTTTCGCACCAAACTTGGCACATTGTAATAAAGCATTCATTTCGGCATGAATTGTCCGAACACAATGATTATCGATTACGTAACAACCATCATCTATACAATGTACACCACCTTTAATTGAACCATTATATCCACCCGCAATAATTCGTTTATCGCGAACGATTGTTGCTCCTACCGCAAGCCTTGTACATGTACTACGTAACGATAGTAGATGGCTTTGCGTCATAAAATATTGATCCCATGAAATTCGTTCCATATTTTCACCTACTTTTTTGTCTACTTGTAGTGTAGCGAAAGAAGAAAAACTTCGTCAATCTTTTACGGAATAATAATTTGATCTTTTATCTTTTCAAGAGATTTCGCACCAATCCCATCAATCTCTAATAAATCTTCTATTTTCTGAAACGGACCATGCTCTTCTCGATATTTCAAAATACTTTCTGCCTTTCTAGAGCCAATCCCTGTAATTTTTTCTAATTGCTCTTTCGCCGCTGTATTTATTCGAATCTTGCCATCTTCCTTAGAAGAAGTAAGCATCCCTTGTTCTGACTCATTTTTACTCGGTATATAAAGAAGCATTTGATCTTGTACAATTTGTGCTAAATTCACTTTTTTCATATCTACCTCTGATAAAAAACCACCAGCCTTTTGAACCGCATCCTTTACGCGATCTCCTTCCTCCATTTCATATACCCCTTCTTTATTAACCGCTCCTTTCACATCAATTATAATTGTTCTTTTCTGTTCCTTTGTATCCGACATTTTCGGTTTACTCTTTTTTTCTATATCCTTCTCTTGTACATTCATTGTAATAGGCGTTCGTTCTACACTCTGATTCGTTTTCCAAAAAACAAGAAAAAGTAAAGTTCCAATAATAGCTACTAAACCTAACCACTTTTTCGGAAAATCCCACATCATTTTACACCTCTAATCATAAATTTATAACATCATTCATATTGTTTAGGAGAAAGCTGTTACGAAGGAGGGATGAAACTTTGAACATAGGAATTATAGGGACAGGAAACATGGGGAATATACTAATCGATGCATTTTTAGAAACCCGTGCTGCCAAACCTTCGTGCCTTACAATCATTAATCGGACGCCTGCCAAAGCATATCATATAAAAGAAAAATACCCTTCTGTTCATATAGCAAAAACTATCCCGGAAATAATCGAACAATCACAACTGATCTTTATTTGTGTTAAGCCGATAGATATATACCCTATCCTAAAAAAATACACTGAACATTTTTCTGATGACACGTGCTTAGTTTCTATTACAAGTCCAATATCTCCATCACAATTAGAGACTCTCGTACCTTGCCACGTCGCGCGTATCATTCCAAGTATCACAAATCGCGCGCTCTCTGGCGCCTCACTATTTACATTTGGAGATAATTGCTCTGAAGAATGGCAACAAAAACTACTTCGTCTATTCAAAAATATTTCGACACCTCTTGTAATAGAAGAAGATATAACGCGCGTTTCATCTGATATAGCAAGTTGCGGTCCTGCTTTCTTTAGTTATTTACTACAATGCTTCATTAACGCTGCTGTAGATAAAACAAATATTACACACGAAGAGGCTACTACTTTAGTAAGTGAAATGGTCGTGGGGATGGGGAAATTACTTGAAAAAGAAATCTTCACATTACCTACCTTACAAGAAAAGGTTTGCGTGAAAGGCGGCGTTACTGGGGAAGGCATCCGGGTTTTAGAAGAACACGTTGGAGATATGTTCCATAAGTTAATTGAGCGAACACATGAAAAATTTGATGAAGATTTAGAATGCGTTGATCAGCAATTCAATAAACACACATAATAAATACGTCATTTTCATTCCAAATCCTTTTTATAAATACTTACTTTTTTACAATACATTTTCACTTCAACTACTATTCCCACACTTTACGCATACAATCTTCAGATTATGCTAGAACTAAAAATATATCTTCTTTATAAAACAAAAGCAACCTTCTCGGTTGCTTTTGTTTTATCCGTTTTTCTTCGCCATGAAGAAAATACGCTCTGTTTGTTCTGTAACTTCAAGTCGCTCAAAATCACCTGTTACACGAAGCACTGTAAAACCTGCTTCTTCAAGCCATTTCGTTAACTCTTCCACTTGATATGCACGTTGCACGTGACATTCGTCAAACCGATGGTACACATCTTCTTCCGGATCTTGAACAAAGAATGTTAAATCATGCTCTACACTATTTGATTCTTCACCAGGGAAGCAATTCCAAATAAGAGATATTTCTTCTCCATTTACTGTATACGTTTCATTTTGAAATACATGATGTATTTTATATAAAGAATGTACATCAAATAAAAACAAACCACCTTGACGTAAATGGTGAGATACTCTTCTAAATGTTTCTTGTACTCCATCTTCTTGCAATACATAATTTAATGAATCACAAAAGATGGTTACACAATCAAACTCACCTGGAACATCAAGCTCGCGCATATCTTGTTGATAAAAAGGAATAAAGTATCCCTCTCCTCCTAGTTTTTGCTGAGCGACTGTTAACATTTCTTCTGAAAGATCGACACCTATTAAATCGTAACCCTTTTGCACAAGCGGAAGGGTTACATTACCCGTACCGCATGCTACATCAAGAATTTTTACCTCTTTCATATCTGCCTGCTGTAAACTTTCCTCTGTAAATTCCACCCATTTATCATAAGGGACATCATTCATTAGTTCGTCGTACAACAATGCAAATTGTTCGTATTTCATTGGCCTAACTCTTCTGTAATATCTTCACGTGGCACGTCGCCCCATAGACGCTCTAAATTATAGTGATTACGCTCATCTTTATGGAATACATGAGCAACTACATCTCCAAGATCAACTAATACCCAACGTGCTTCGTCAAATCCTTCCATACGTTGTACGTCGATTTGGAACTCATGTGCTTTTGATTTAATTTCACGTGCAATTGCTTGCACTTGTTTATCTGAATTACCGTGACAAATAATGAAATAATCTGCAATTGGTGAAATACCTTGCATATTTAGGACAACCATATCTTCTGCTCTCTTATCATCAGCTGCTTTTGCCGCTAATACTAATAAATCTTTATCGTTCATTTACTCATTTCCTCCTTGATAACTGCATTGTATGTTTGGAATGTTAATGGATAAATCGTCTGATCTTTTTCCATTAAAAATTGAATTGTTCTCTTTAACGCAAATAATAAAGCTTGATTTATATCCGTATATGCGAGTTTACGAGCCTCTTCCACTCCTGGAAACTTTCGCCCCGGTTCAATGTAATCAG
The DNA here is from genome assembly GCF_051916495.1 of Bacillus cereus group sp. MYBK216-1. NCBI lineage: Bacteria > Bacillati > Bacillota > Bacilli > Caryophanales > Bacillaceae > Bacillus > Bacillus cereus group sp. MYBK216-1. Next base: position 98,012 of record NZ_JBQAGT010000004.1, on the reverse strand, counting down.
CTACATAAATCACTTTATCTAACATCGTCATGTTCTCATGACCACTTGTATGATATGTAATAGCTTGCAAAATTTCAGAATCCGTAATGCCTACTTCTTTTTCTACTAAGTATGCCCCAACAGGTGCATGCCATAACTCTTTGTTATAGCAAAGTAAATCTTTCGGCAAATCTTCACGTTTAATAATCTCTTCCATCTCTGAAATTGCTCTACATTTCGCATAATCATGGAATATAGCTGCCATCTCTGCTTTTTTCTCGTCCACACCGTATAACTTAGCAAGCTCAATCGCTGTCTCCATTACACCAATTGTGTGTATATAACGTTTTTCATGCATTTGTTGTTTGACAATATGCAGTGCATTCTCACGATTCATACAACCCATTCCTCTCGATATATACCTGTACTTTTTCAGGAAGTAAATATTTACATGTTTTTTTCTCCTTATATCTCTCACGTAATAAGGATGAAGAAACTGCAAATTCCGGAATTTCCACTGTAGTAATCTTATATGGTGTATGCAATGTATACCCAGGTCTTGCAACTCCAACAAACGTTACAAGATTAAGTAAAGCTTCAATGTTATACCACTTCGGTAAATACTCAACCATATCCCCACCAATAATAAAGTGAAACTGCACATCCGGATATTTCTTCGTCAATTGTAACATAGTGTCATACGTATAAGATGGGCCCTTCCTACTTAGCTCTTCTAAACAAATAGAAAAGTGTTCTTCTGCATCAGTCGCGAGCTCTAACATATGTAAACGACTTTCCACACTTGTAATATTCCGCCCTTGTTTATGTGGCGGAATCTGGTTTGGCAAGAACCATACTTCTTCCAAGTTCAAAGCGTGATATACTTCATTTGCAATTAGCAAATGTCCATAGTGAGGCGGATCAAATGTACCGCCAATGATGCCAATTTTTCTCAAAAGAAACGCCCCTTCCTTTTACATACAGCAACTCTCCTCGGTTAGGAATGAAGAGAGTTGCTATTAATAAAAGTTCAATTGGTTTCGCTCTGTACATCATTACGCATCAGCAATAAAAATAGCGCATGCTAGTCTTTTTATCGAGGAAGCTTAATTTGTTTATTTTCTCTTGATTCTTTGTATAAAACGATTGTGCTTCCAATTACTTGAACGATTTCAGCACGTGCACCTTTTGCAAGTTCTTCTGCAACCTCACGGCGATCGAATTCACAGTTCTGTAGCACACTTACTTTAAATAGCTCACGAGCTTCTAAAGTATCTGCGATTTGTTTAATCATATTTTCATTTACTCCGCCTTTTCCTACTTGAAAAATTGGTGTTAAATGATGTGCTTGTGCACGTAAAAATCTTTTTTGTTTTCCTGTTAACATATATGTTAGCCTCCAAGCTTTCTTATAACTAATTGTTTCATTCGTTCGATATTTGGCGCGCGGCCTGTCCACATTTCAAACGCAAGTGCACCTTGATAAACAAACATATCAATACCATTTTGAATGATTGCACCTTGCTCTTTCGCCTCGCATAAAATTTTCGTTTCAAATGGGTTATAAATTATATCTGATACAATCGTCCCTTTTTTTAACGAAGAAATTTGTAACGGCGTATGTTCAACACGTGGATGCATACCTATCGTTGTCGTCTGAATGATAATATCATAATTCCCTTGCTCTTCTGTTGCTTTTTCTAAAGATAAAGGAACAGAATGAACAGTAGCCGTACATGCAGCAATAAGTTCTTTCGCCTTATCTACTGTACGATTGGCTACATCAATCTCTTTCACACCTACATCGGCAAGAGAAAAATAAATCGCTCGACTAGCACCACCTGCGCCAAGCAATAAAATACGTTTCTCTTGAAGTGGTTCACTACTAACGGACTGCAATGCTCGGACAAAACCAATTCCATCTGTATTGTAGCCAATCAACTTTCCACCCTTATGAACCACTGTATTTACCGCACCAATTTGTTTTGCTAGCGGGTCAATCTCATCCAAATAATCCATAATCGCAACTTTGTGCGGAGTTGTTACATTAAATCCTGAAATACCTAATGCTTTTAAACCTCTTACTGCTTCCCCTAGCTCTTCCTCTTTAACAAGAAAGGCATGATAATGGGCATCCATATTCAAGTGTTCAAATGCATCGTTATGCATAACGGGTGATAGTGAATGTCCAATTGGATTTCCGATTACACCATATAATTGTTTCATAAATCCCTCTCCATATTAAATTAAAGATTTACGCAATGAAACACTTACTCCTTTTGGTACGTGTGCAACAATTTTTGCTCCCGGTTCGTTCACAGTAACCCATCCTAATCCAGAGAATACAACATCCGTTTTTGGTTCACGAATATTAAACTCGTATTTCACTAGCTCTGGCATATTTTCTAATTCTTCTGGTGTTGGCGGGCTTAGTAAATCTCCAGCATGATTTTTATATAATTCATCTGCTTTCTCAAGCTTTGTACGATGGATTGTTAAACGATTCGAGAAGTGACAAGTAAATGCACGACGACCGCCACTTACATAATCAAAACGTGCCAGTCCACTAAAGAACAATGTTTGTTCTTCATTTAATTGGAACACCATCGGCTTAATTTCTTTTGTTGGTGTAATAAGCTTTAAGCTTTGTTTTCCAACATAGTGAGCCATTTGATGGTGGTTAATAATACCTGGCGTATCATATAAAGAAGATTCTTCATCTAACGGGATATCAATTAAATCAAGTGTTGTTCCTGGGAAATGAGATGTTGTAATTACATTTTCAGTCTCATCACTAAATTCTTTAATCATACGATTAATAAATGTCGATTTCCCTACATTCGTACATCCAACAACATAAACATCTTTGCCGCCGCGATAATACTCAATAGCATCTGCTAGTTCAGCAATTCCTTGTCCCTTCGCTGCACTAATTAAAAAGACATCTTCTGGTTTTAATCCTAGCTGCTTTGCACTATAGCGCATCCAATGCTTTACTTTATCATGTTTTACTGACTTTGGAATTAAATCAGCTTTATTTCCAACAAGTAATACTTTATTATTCCCTACGAAACGATGTAAGCCAGGTAACCAGCTACCATTAAAATCAAAAATATCTACAATTTTGACTACTAATGCATCTGATTTTCCAATTCCATTTAAAATGCGTAGGAAGTCATCATCTGTTAACGATACATCTTGAATTTCATTATAATGTTTCAAACGAAAACAGCGTTGGCAAATGACTTGTTCTTTTTCTAAAGATGAGGCAGGAGCATACCCCACTTCGTTTTTATTTTCTGTTTGAATTTCTACACCGCAACCAATACATTTAATTGTTTCAGTCAAACTTTATTCCTCCCAGTTAATTAAACCTTTTTTCTTCATATTTTTCATAATTCTTCGTTCGATTTTTCGATTAAAGCGCGTTACTAATCCGTCCGTTTGTGCCACCGGTACAACTAAAATTGTATGAAGGCCTACTCGGTTTCCACCAAGCACGTCAGTCAGTAACTGATCTCCAATTACTACAACTTCATCTGGCTGCAAACGCATCTCTTGTATCGCACGCTTAAATGCGCGAACAAATGGTTTACGTGCACTATGAATAAATGGAATACCTAATGGATCAGCAAAATCTTTCACACGTTGCTCATTATTATTTGAAACGACCGTTACTTGGATGCCTTGCTCTTTCATCTCCAAGAACCATTTTTCAAGTTGCGGCGTTGCATTAGGACGATCCCATTCAATTAAAGTGTTATCTAAGTCAGTAATAACGCCTTTAATCCCACGTTTTTTTAAATCTTCTGGTTGAACATGATATACATTTTTTACATATTCATTTGGTAAAAATAGTTTCAATTTCTTTCACCTCTTTGAGGATTTTTCATAAAATTTTTCGACAACATTTTTCGATATATAACCTGTGGATAAAATTGTACACATTTTCCACATTAATTTTTCAGTTAATTTGGAATTTACTAACAAACTATACACACTTTATCCACCTAGGTATGTGGATAACCACTCGTTTGTGGCTGTCATATTTTTTTGGTACATTAAATGCATCAACGAATCAATCCTTATATTATTAGGAGGTGACTCACCTTGAAAACAAAACATATGGAACAGTTATCCACTGAGTTACTCACTGAGTCTTATTATAAAGCAAAAGAACTAAAATTAAATCCCGACTTCATTTTACTTATAAAACAAGAAATCATTAGACGCTCATTAGAGGACAAGCTTGTCAAATCATCTTGATTACATATAGAGTGAAAGTTTAATCAGCCCGTACCAATTAAACAGTTAAAGGATACATTATTGGATGCCCTGTAAAAAGAGCCATCCTACGATGGCTCTCGAATAAACAAGTACTCCCATCTAGGGGATTTCATCATTAAGTATCTTTGCCCATAACTCTTACTTACGGTTATAAAAGCTTTTCTTTATTTATGAGCTAAGCGAGTAGCTATTTTTTCACCAAGACGAAGCTCTTGTCCACTCTTTAATTCCTGCACTACTTCTATCATATCTTTTTCAAACAATAACACAACTGTTGAACCAAATGTAAAGTATGCCATTTCTTCACCTTTTTGAACAGTGTCTCTCTCATGCAAAAGCTCAATACTATTAACAAACATGGCACCTACTTTTACAAGAGCCATATGCTCGCCATCACTGCTTACTTCTGTAACAGAACGATAATTTTTTGACAGTGGTTCTTTCCCGTATTCCATACCAGCTGCATTTACCGGATATGATTTTCTACCGAGTACAAATCTTTCAGTCACAGAACCAGAAAGCGGACTATGAATACGATGATAATGACTTGGGCTTAAATAAATAACCATATATGTACCACCTGCATATCGCTGTGCACGTTCTTCATTACCTAGCATATCCACAATCGAATAACGCTTTCCTTTAATATCAAATGTTTTTGTATCCTCAATAGGACCATGATCTGCAAAAACACCATCAACAGGACTAACGATACTCGATGCATCTGCATCAATACTACGCTTTCCTTCTTTTAGCTTACGCGTAAATAATTCATGCAATGTTCTATATTCCTTCAAACCCTTTTCCATCTCATCTTGATTAATTTGAAAAACTTTCGCATACGATGGAATAATGATAGAGCTCAAACGAGATTGTGCAAATTTACGTAATATATAAGAAGTAAAGCGACCATTTGTAAGTTCTATCATAAGTCGATATAATGTACGTCGCAAATTGCGAAACCCCCTAATCAGTCTATAACTTTAGTTTTCCCTTCTTTTCTTTCTATATCATATGTAAAATTGGTTCTTATTCCCACATATCATATAAAGCAGCCTTATTATACATACAGAAAACTAAGTATGGTATTATTCTTAAATTATTTAGCACCTTCTAATATTACAGATAGAATCCGTCATTTTCAACAGTGAACATGTATTTCTTCTTAGCATAACGCGTTTTCTTTTCTTATTTACAATAAGAAAAGCAGCCCATTTTAAAATATGGCTGCTTCTAATACACTTTACTCTTTCGCTTTTTTCTCTTTCTCTGCCCTTACAAACTCGTGGAACATTTTCATTAAAGCACGCTTTTCGATCCGTGATACGTAGCTTCTAGAAATACCAAGTGCCTTAGCGATTTCCCGCTGTGTTTTCTCCTTATCTAGCCCAAGTCCAAAACGTTTCACAATCACTTCTTTTTCTCTTTCGTCTAAAATATCGATATACTCTTTAATTTTTTCTAACTCCATACTAAGCTGAATCATATCAATTACATCTTCAGACTCTGATTTTAATATATCAATAAGCGATATTTCATTGCCCTCTTTATCTTGCCCGATCGGATCATGAAGTGAAACATCTTTTTTCGTTTTCTTTAGTACACGTAAATGCATCAAAATTTCATTTTCAATACAGCGTGCTGCATACGTCGCAAGCTTCGTTCCCTTTCCTGCAGAATAGCTCTCGATCGCTTTAATGAGCCCGATCGTACCAATTGAAATTAAATCTTCTGCATCTTCTCCTGTGTTCTCAAATTTTTTAACGATATGAGCTACAAGCCGTAAATTATGTTCAATTAAAAGATTTCTCGCTTGAGCATCACCTTGCTCCATTAACTCTAAGTACTTTCTCTCATCATCTGATGATAACGGCTGCGGGAACGCATTATTCTTTACATAAGAAACAAAGACAAACACTTCTCGAACCATGTATCCAATTGCGGCGAATAGACTCAAACCTTTCACCTCCGCCAAAATAGTGGTCTTTATTATGTGTATGTGGGCGTGAGGTTGTTTGTGTCTGTACAGTTTATTTATAAAACTCAACACTTCCAACATTTAAAATATTTTATCGTTATATTATAATTAAATAAAATTGTTATTTATATGAATATGCTATTAAAGGGGACACTATTCATGATTACATTAGATCGATTATTAAATGTAACAATTTATTTAGGGGTATTTTTACTTTTCATTTCGTTCATTACTTTTGTTATTAAAAGAGGGCCTGATTTATTATTTTTTCAATTTGGAATTTCTTTATTTTTTGGAGCTCAAATTATAACTGGAATAAATTTTTTTCATAACTATGGTTTCTCGTTTCACTCAAAACTAGAACTACTTATCTTTATTTTCTATGTAATTGGAATTATTACATGTATACTACTGTTCTTTCACTTTCAAAATCCGTATCGAATTTTTTTATTAATTTGTAGTTTTTTATTTTTAACTGGTTCCAATTATTACTTTAAAGAAACATTAAATTTTAGTAAAAAAACTCCAAATCAACATAAAACTTTTTTAAGTACACAAGAAGACTCTTTTCCAAAAGAAGTCCGTAAATTTTCAGAGGATTATAATAACATAATAAGGAATGATTTTTATGAAATACCGATGATTCCTACTGAATTACAGATTACAAGCAAAAAAGATTCTTCCCATAGTACATCTTTCTTAGTTGAACTTCATAATAGCGAGAATGAAATTACTGATGACTCTGTACAATTAACTCCATCAGACCGTTTTTATATACTGTTAAATACACAAAAAACAAAAATATCAAAAATAGTATATGAAGGGCAGAATTTTTTCACATTTACAGTCACACTAAAAGCTTTTAATTTACAGCAAGAACCAGAAATTCATAATATGTTTTTAGAAATAGATAAACGTAGAGCAATGAATCTTCTTAATTTTGAAATTAAAGCCCATACTAAAGAATGGAACGTAATATTTAAAAGTGATAATTCTTCTTCCCATCTTCCTATCACATTTACTTTTGAAAAACGAACAGGCAAAGTATAAAAATAAAAAGAGTTATTTTCTTTGAAAAATAACTCTTTTTATTTTACTTACTCCAAATCTTTCTCCCAGTTTTGGCATCAATATAACGAATTTCTCGACTACAATCAAAAGGTTCTTTATGTTTTTCATCTGTCGTTTGTTTGTACAGTAGTTTGTACTTGGTTTCCTCTGCATCATGATCTACAAACCATTCTAATTTAACTCGGATAGCCTCTCTGTATATTTCTAATGCTTTTTCTTTTGTTACTTTTGGTGTTGTTTCATATGTAAGTAATTCTTTTATAAAGTTGCCACACTCTCCAGAGTAGTGCATCACAGCACCATTTTCTGCATTGATGTTGATCATAATATATTTCCGCTCTACATGAATGTCATTTACATAGATTGAAAAGGAAAACCTCTCTATCCCCTCTTCCTCCTCATAATTATCCCAAAGTTGAACATACTTTGTCGCATCTGGGATAATATGCTCTAAAAATTGAAGTGCCTTGCTTAAACATTGCTCTCTTGATAAGATTGTTTTCCTTTTTTTCTCATCCTTCCACATAAAAAAAGAAAGCAATTGATTTGTTTCTTTATCTAGAGTAATTACAACGAATTCATCATGTTTCAACATTGGAAAATGTTTTTTATAAAACTCATCCATTGAATATGAATCCTTCTCTTCTATTTCTTTTTGTAATTCTTCTTTTAATACAAATTTTATCCGGACTTCATCCTCATCTACTTTTTCATCTATTTTGACAAACTTCCCCTTGTCCCAATCAAATAAATCAAACACATCTTTTTTTTGACTACTCTTTAGCGGTTTATCAACAAGTACTGTAGAAGGTAATTTATAATGTTCTGGCCCGTATAAATCTTTGCCTGTACTTGCATCAATAAATGCATGACTAGGCTCTGGTTCATATACAAGATGGTACCCTTTTACTTCTTCCCCGTTTTCATACTCCCACGAAGAGTATGTTAAATCTACAAATACAAGTCTCATATCTTGTCTAGCTTTCAAATTTTCTAAAACGACGTTCTCCTCAACAATTTCACTTGGCCATGACGGCTTTTTCTCTATCGCTTTTTGTCCATTATAATGGAAATTCACAATATTTCCTGAAGGATGAACTCGCACAACACACCCTGTATTCGGCAATGGATAGCCATTCACTTCTTGCATATAATTTACTTCTTTCCAACTGCGCCTGTCATCCTTAACAGTTACATATGTATAAAATTCAGATCCTTCTTTTGTATATTTTTTTAAGAATGTATTTGCAATCGCTCTTGCTTTATTTTCCTCTATCGCTTCCTCACCGCTCGAAAAAGCTTTTTCATCCTCTATCCTAAGGTCAACTAAACTACCAGTATGTCTATTCAACGTAATCTGTATTGTTCTCTCCTCATCCGCTTTATGCTCCCACCATAATAGATGATATGGGTCATCCACACCTTCTTGATCATCTACAACAAGCCTATAATCATCTGGAATGTTAATAATATGAGCCACCTGCTCTTTTCTTTCTTTATCTTTTTGATTCATCATACCGCTCCCTTTATTACAATTTAAGGTAATTATAACAAACACAACCAAAAAATATAAACAAAAAAAGACTAGAGATATCTCTAGTCTTCTACTTCGTCTCACGATGCAACGTTACTCGCTTTAATCGTGGACAATATTTTTTTAGTTCGATGCGCTCTGGATTGTTTCGTTTATTTTTTTTAGAAATGTAATTACGATCACCGCACTCCGTACAAGCTAGTGTAATATTTACACGCATATGTAATTCTCCTTTCTTTTTAAGATTGCAAACTAAAACGTAATGATTACGATTTATATATTATATAACTTCATTCTATTTGTCAATTACAAAACAAAAGGGTCTAAATAGAACCCTTTTGTTTAAGTAATCTATGCTTTGTATTAAAATGTTTCGTATGTAACAAACTCACTAATCGGCTTTCGATATCCTCGTGGGCGAGTTTTAGTCGTATCACTTTTTCCTATCGTAATCATTAAAACAGGTACTATATGCTCCGGCATATTTAATTCACTTTGTACTGCTTTTTCATCGAAACCAATCATTGGACATGTATCATAGCCATAATATTTAGCTGCGTACATAAAAGTCATCGCGCTTAACGAAGCATTTCTAATCGCTTCATCCTCCATGAAACGCTCTCCTTTTCCTTCATATAAACCTTTCGTTTGCCTAATTGTATCTTCATATTCACATTCATCAATCATTTTTAAAACTTTCATACCGAAGTAAATATTTTCAACATTTTGGTATGCTTTTTTATCACCACAAACGAGCACTACCGCTGATGCACTCGATACTTTATATTGACCGAAAGCTAATTCTTTTAATCTTTCTTTTCGCTCTTGATCACGAATTACAACATAATGTGTGTGCTGCAAATTATAGCAAGATGGAGAAAGCTTAGTTAACTCAAATATTTTTTTAAAGTCCTCATTAGAGATTTCTATACCTTGTATAAATTTCATTGCAGAACGTCTAGCAATTGCTAATTCTTCAAAGTTCACCATATATCCTCCTCAATAACTATAAATTTAACTATAAATTTAAATATACATTAATTTATACAAATGGATAAATAAAATAAAAACACTTTAAATTCGAATAATAATTATGATTAACAGCAAAAAAGACAAAAAGCTGAAACAATTAGTTCATACGAAATTCACACGAATCTATTACTATAGAAACTGTACATAGTGAACTTATTAACAATCACGTTTATTTATATAAAATCTTACTCGAAAGGAGTTGAAAGTATGAAAACTAAATATCGCTTTATGATCTCATCATTTGCTGCTTGCGCTTATATGATTTGGTATTTAGTATAATAACGACCTCACTTGCAAATAGGAAAAGGTGTGTATATAAATGGAATATAATCAATCAACAGTTAACTACTGGAAAGCTTTTGTATTACCATATACATTTGCTTTAGAAGAGTTAAAAACTAAATTTGAAATTATGAACCGGGAAGCTCAATTTCTAGAGGATTACAACCCGTTTGAACATATAAAAACAAGACTAAAACAACCTGAGAGTATTATTAAAAAACTAGAGCGCAAAAGCTTATTACCAACAGTTGAAAACGCTCAAACACATTTACAAGATATTATTGGTATTCGTATTACATGTTGCTTCGTAGAAGATATCTATCATTTGAAAGAAGTCATTCAAAAACGCGAAGATATGGAAGTCATAGAAGTAAAAGATTATATCGCTAACCCAAAACGAAACGGATATAAAAGTTTACACATGATTATTAAATACCCTTTATCATTAAATTCTGGTACAAAAGATGTATTTGCAGAAATTCAGTTACGTACACTGGCAATGGACTTTTGGGCAAGTTTAGAACACAAACTTTATTATAAATATGAAGGGAAAATACCGGAGTATTTAAAAGATGAACTACATGATGCAGCAATGAAAGCTGAAGATCTTGATAATAAAATGGCCACAATTCGTCAAGATATTGATGATATTGAGGCATGCTCAAATCAAATTATGCTACCACTATAAAAAAAGGTTCTCGCCAATGAGAACCTTTTTTTATACCATTTTGGGAAATATGACTCCTACACTTATTAAAGTTTCACGTTATTTTTTCTCTATTATTCGAACCTCTTCAATCTTCCATTTATCCTCTTCTTTTCCAAGGGCATACTGTACTTTCTTTTGAAGAGTAATGCTGTCGTCTACTTCCTTTTCTTTCGTTTCAACAATAACATACCCTACTTTACTAACTTTCATATCTATATGTTCCAATTCAATTTTCTTATTTCCCTTTTGAAATGCGGCTTCTTTTTGTATTTTTAAGTCTTCGGCACTAGGCATCTTCTTTGAAAATAACTCCATATGTTCTGCAAGATTTTTTTCATTCGTCGTTCGCACAAATGCATTAATAACATCTTGAATAGATCTCTCTTCTTCTTTTGGTATTTGTACCTTTTCCTCAGTTTTTTGAGTAGTAGATTTTTGTTCTACGTTATTCTCTTCTTGTTGACATCCAACTAGTAATACTACAAATACTAAAAGGAACCTTAATTTTCTAAATAATTTTTCCATATTCCCAACTCCTAAAAAGAAAAGTGAGGCATTTCGCCTCACTTTCGCTCTTAATTAGCGTCTTCCTTTATTCGGATCGCCACCGCCAACAATATCAAAGACACGTTTCGCTATATTTGTATTCTCTTGAACGCCAGAGAACAAGTATTTACCTGGACCAAATGCATACACGTTCACATCTTCCCCTGTATGTCCACCCGTTGTCCAGCCTGTAACCGAGCGCTTATTGAAAATATCTTCAATTGCATTATCAATCTTTGTTACATCTTTTGACGGAGCTATATCATTTACAGCTTGAATTTCTTCTGGAGTTAATTGTAAATCAATATACTTTTTCAATGTTTCTTCTACATTTGCACCTTTTGCAATCTCATTTGCCATAAAGTCTGGTGTGCGCTTTGCAGCTTTAATTGGTTCTACTTTAAAGTTATACTCGCCATTGGCACCTAAAGATAAGCCACCAGTAGCGTGATCTGCCGTTGCAACAACTAACGTATTTTTATCTTTTTTCGCAAACTCAATCGCTGCTTTGAAAGCTTTTTCGAAGTCTTCCATTTCACTCATTGCACCAACAATATCATTATCATGTCCAGCCCAGTCGATTTGACTTCCTTCCACCATTAAGAAGAAACCATTTTTATTTTTGTTCAAACGCTCAATTGCTGCATTAGTCATTTCTTCTAATGAAGGTGTTTTTTCATTACGGTCAATCATTTTATCTAATCCACCTGGTGCAAATAAACCAAGAATTTGATCATTTTTATCATTTAACAATTGATCTCTATCCGTTACATAGCTATAACCAGATTTCTTAAACTCTTCTGTAAGATTACGATCTTTTCTAACAAAGTTCTTTACGCCGCCGCCAAGCATAACATCTACCTTATGCTTCCCTTTAATTTTTTCATCAAAATAATCATTTGCAATTGCGTCCATATTTTTACGGCTAATGTCATGCGCACCGAAAGCAGCTGGTGTTGCATGTGTAATTTCAGAAGTTGCAACGAGTCCCGTTGATTTCCCTTTTTCTTTCGCTTGCTCAAGAACTGTTTTCACTTCCGCTTTATCATTATCAACTGCAATTGCAGCATTATATGTTTTAATCCCTGCTGACATAGCTGTTGCTGCCGATGCAGAGTCTGTAATATTTTCATGTTCATCTTCTGGGTATGTTTTTTGTGTTCCTACAAGATGCTTATCAAATTCTGTAGATTCCATTTCAAAGGTTTTCGGATTATCTTTCATATAACGGTGAGCCGTCATATATGAAGGGCCCATACCATCCCCAATTAATACGATAACATTTTTAATCTTTGCATTGCTTCCGTTCTCATCTGCATTAACCTCACTAGAACGAGTAAAATTCCATGTTGCTACCGAAGTAACTGCTAATGATGCCACAACTGCAAATGGCCATGCTTTTTTCACAAACTTTTTCACTGTCTTGTCCCCCTAATTAGGTTATTCATTTCCCACTATCAAATTTAATGGAAGACTATTAAGAGAAAATTAGCTGTATGTAAATTTTTTGTTAACTTATGTAAATATCAGTTATAATTTGTATAACTTTGTCTTTTGGTATCAATCATCCCGCCCTTTACAATTTAAATATAAACAAGTTGGATTTCATTTATTAACCTAAATCTCTTTTTTACATTTTGACTCTATTTTTATGAAAATAAATAGAAATGCGGTGAGCCTTTATGAAAATAGTAAAGCTAAATGAGTCTTTTATTTTTGAATTACTTAATCTTTGCAAATCTGTTGGATGGTTACACGATGAAATTTTTATGAAAAAACAATTCGAAATGTATCTTTCTATCGGCACACTTGTAGGTTACATTCATGAAAACAAACTCATTGCGACTGGAGGAGTATTTCCCTTTACACGTAACTTCGCTTCCATTGGTATGTTAATCGTTCACCCTAATTTTCAAGAACGAGGAATAGGGCGCATGTTGCTAAATCATTGCTTGGAACAAATTCATCCAAAACAACCCATTGCACTTATTGCGACAAAAGCTGGCGAACCTCTATACACATCATGCGGATTTCAAACAGCAACAAAGATTCATCGTTTTGAAAAGCAAACTATTAAGACGGACCCTTCTCACTTACAAGAAGTACAAGAAGAAGACCTTATATCTCTTACTTCTCTCGATCAAATTGCAACTGGTATGAATCGTTCTCTACTTTACTCTTTGCTACTACCAAGGGCCGTACACTCTTTTAAAATTGAAAGAAATAACTGTATAGAAGCTTTTTCATTATGCATACAAAAGGGCAATATATTATGTATCAATCCACTTATCGCCAAGCAAGAAAAAGATGCTATTCAATTATTAAAAAAGATATGTGAATGTTGGAATGGTATAGTACGAATTGATGTCCCACACTCACAATTTACATTTCGTAAATTTCTTCAAACAGAAAATTTCCAAGAAACGCTCCTTTCACCGCTTATGATAAAAAATGGTAGCCGACTTCCTGGAAATCGTAATATGCTATTTGCTATGATAGATACAGCGTTATGTTAGAAAGGAGACACCTAATTGAAGCCATTTAGCTATTTTATGGTAGGTTGTCTTACTCTTACACTATTAGTAGGATGTAGTGCAACAGAAAAGCCAGTAGAACAAGTAAAGCAAGTGAAAAATACAATTACAGCGAAACTAGCTACCGAGGAAAAAATGGTAGAAATAGATGGTCAAACCATTTACTTTAAAAAAATTGGTAATGAAAAACCACCTTTACTTATGATTCATGGCTTTGGAGGGTCATCAGATGGTTTTCAAAAGATTTACTCCGATTTAGCAAAAGATCATACAATTATTTCTGTAGATGCTTTAGGATTCGGGCGCTCATCTAAACCAATGGATTTTTATTATTCTTTTCCAACTCATGCAAATTTGTATTATAAATTAATGAAAAAACTAGGGTATGATTCATTCGCAATACTGGGTCATTCCATGGGGGGAGAAATTTCTCTAAATTTAACATATTTATATCCTGAAGCAGTTACTCACCTTATTTTAACTGATGCTACAGGTGGCCCTCATACATTCGTTAATAAACAAGGCTCACCAAAACCACAATTGTCGACTGATTTAAATGCCGTTTCTTCTATTGCAGATTATGATGAAAGCAAAGTGAAATTCAAACGTAATGATGAAGAGCATTATAATAAAATGAAATTATGGCCTAGGCGTCTTAAAATTAATGCAAATGAAATGAAACAGCCAACTTTAATTATATGGGGAAGAAATGATAGTAGCGTTTCATGGAAAGAAGGAGAAACGTATCATCAATTCTTAAAGAATAGTACCTTCCATATTATCGAAAAAGGTTATCATGCACCGTTTCGTCAAGAGCCACAAGAATTTGTTGGTTATGTAAAAGAATTCTTTAAAAACAATCCGATACAATCTGAAAAATAACATAAACGGGTATCTCATTTTGAGATACCCGTTTTCATATATTAAGCAGCTTGCTTTTGGCGTTTTTGAGTTTTTGATCCTAATACTTTTGGGATAACGAAGCCGTCAATTCCAAATTTACCAGCATTCATACCAGAAACCAGAACGAACATAGATAAGATAACCATTTCAGGATTCACTCCAATTGACCCACTAAACATATAGGAAAAGTTCATTACAAGGCCAAAAAAGACCGCTGTTTTTGTTAAACAGCCTACAATTAAACCAATTCCTACTAAAATTTCTCCCCATGTTACAAGTGTATTAAACAAATCTACATTTGGAATTGCAAATTCTTGTAAGAATGATGCCCACCAAGATTGAACAGCCGGTTGTGCACCTTTAGATTTTTCAATTGCACCTTGCAAATAACCTGTTGCATCGAATCCTTTCCCTTGTAGTTTACCGATTCCAGCCATTAACCATGTGTAACCAAGATATACTCGAATTACTGCTAATACAAAAGAAACTGCTTTGTTTTCTCTTAAAAATTGAATAACCATATCTTCCTCCTAAAGTTGTAATTAAATTAGTTACAGATAATATAATAACATTAGTTACTTATTTTTCAAACGTTAATTATGAATAATCCGTGACATGTGTATGAAACATTAAAAACTAACGTTTATATAGTAACTTTTATTACCTGTAAAAACTTGAACATATCATACCACAGGTGATAATCATTTTCATTGAAAAAATTGTAAAAAAAATGTGAGTTAAATGTGAAACACGTTTATTCGAATATAGAATAAACGTGTTTCACACTAATTATAGAATCGAAATGTATGTGTCTCCTCATCAATTAAACTTGCTTCTTGAAACGCTTCTTCTAACGTTTTCCCATGGTTAATAACCCCATAAAATAAGCGTATAGTAAACATAAGTGCTGCATTTCCATCTACATAATCAATCGATCCAATATACGATTTCGCACCACTATGTAAAAAAGATTTTGCTAGATTTTGCTCCCCTAACGTGCACCCGCTATTTACAATATGTGTATTATGCAATTTTGCATATTCATAAATTTCTTCTGTACCAAAATACCCTCTCGGTTCATCTTGTTCATATACTTCTTCGCCTAACTCTTCCATGACAAACTTCCCTTCTTCACCATGAAAGCAAAAAATAATATAATTAATACCATTAAATAAGTTCTTTCCAGAAAGAACTTCCACAAAATCTTTCGGTCTACCAATCCAATATGTCACAACCCTTGCACCAAAATATTCAAGAGATGCTCGGATTGATTGCGCCTCTAAATCCGAATTAAAACCAACTACTAATGCAATATTCAACATACAACCCCATCCTATAATCAGCCCTTATCAATCAGAATTTTATGGTATAAATCCATTTCATATATGCCCGTTTCCTGCAAAAAATCTGATCTAGTTAAAACGACTTTCTGTAAATATTGCCTATATGCTGTAATTGTTCCATCGTGGGATACAATGCAAATTCTTTCAACACTCAGTTCATAACACCAAAGAAGAAATTCATCTACTATTTGCTGAAAACTATTCTTTGAAATAGTGTTTATACCTTCCTTCCATAACTGATTATTTGAGCTTTTCTCTATCGAAAAATGCGGAAATAACTTTGTTATCATTCCCTGATCTACTATATAATCGCACGGTAATGTTCTCGCTTCTTCTCGATAAGGAAAAATACGCGGGGATACATATGGATGGACGATTTTTTGACAAGCTACCTTCTCACTCCATATTGTCGCCGTTTGTAAAGTTCTAAGTGTAGGACTAGCAATTAATATATCCGTTTCTTGCAATGGCACATTGCATTGAAGTAATTTAGCCTGATTCCTTCCCTCATCCGTTAATGGGGGATGCAACACTTGTAAACTTGACGGCAAGTCCTTTGTATGTTCTCCTTCACCGTGCCGAACAAAGACGAGTTTCATACCCACCCTCCTCTCTCTATGAAATCCTTCAACATAATTTCTTCCCTATCTCATCCATTATTCCTGCTATATAAAAAACCGATATGTCAAATACTTTTTACAAGAGAGAGGGGAATCACAAATATGAAATGGATAACCATCTTAATCGGAATGATCATATGGGTATATATAAACGGATTTTTTAGTAGTGATAAAACTGCTAATCCTTGGATTACAGATGATGAACGGGAAACAAAAATTAAGCAGAAAGCAATTATTGCAAGCTGGTCTGGTGTTTTTATGTTTTGTATCATTAACCTCTTAAACAAATGGTTAGGTGTAGAAACGAGCAACGCGTCACCTTACTTACCACCTTCTGTCGCAACTATTTTAAAAGAAAATGTAGAGCTACAAATTTTATTTATGCTATTTATTACGTATGGCATATTTTACGTATACTATAGAAGAAAACTAAGTGCTTAACTTTTATCTCATGATTATCCTCCTAAATGGTTATAGTAATTAGGACGAAATGAAAGGAGCGATATAAAAATGAGTAACTCGAATGATTTTTTAGATACACTGCATGAAAAACAAGCAAAAGATGAACAAAATAGAAAGCGCCAAGGGAACGGAAACCCAGCGAAAAAAAAGCCAAATAAAACGCATAAATAACAATAAAAACCTGCCTAAAATTATCTTTTAGGCAGGTTTTTTATTCTTCTTTTACCGAAATGACATTTTCCCAATTCCATTTCTCATAATACCACTCTGGTACATCTATATTTTCAATCCACTTCTTTTCTTGCTTTCCATCACTATTGGCAAGCCATACATTGGCTTTCTTACGGTCTGAACGTATCCATATTAAGTGATTGTTCTTCTTTATAAAGATTGGATGATAATCACCCTGCTCATGAGGTGGCTTTGTAATTTGATGTTGTTTATCGCTTGTACGATCAATCTCATATAAAGATGGCAGTGGCCTTTTTTCCGGCGGAGTTTCTATTCCTGCCTCTTTTGCCCTCGAAACGATAATTACTTTGTGGTTCTTCCATGCAAAATCCCAATCGACATATCCTTTCGGCGTAAATGTGTTCTGCTGAAGTACTGGCAATTCTTTTACTTTTAAATGTTTATTCTCTAACGCAACTCTCCCGCTTCCTTCAATATAGGCTAATATGTTGCTAGATGGCGCCCATTTGAACCATTGTGTGTTTAATAACATTTGGTCTATCTTTTCAAACCGGCTGCCATCTGCTCGAACTAAGCAAAGCGTATTACTATCAGCTGACCATGAAGCTGTCGGTACCGCTAAAAATGAAATCCACTTTCGATCTGGTGACCACTCAAATCCACTTGCAACTAGCGCTAGAAAATCATCATGCTCATTTGGCAATGCATACAACTGCTTCATTTTGTGAGGATTCATATGTGCATCTTTTTGCACTTCATATAGCTGGGCTCCTGTCCATCCTGTTGGAAGTAAGTGTGCTTCAGATGATATAAGAAAGTTCTTTCCATCAGGGTACCATGCATAATCACCTACACCAGCTGATACATTTTCAAAATCAGCATTCTTTTTTTCTACCTCAAATGTATGTAATGTACCTGTAAATATAAATGCAATTATATTTTCTATTGGTGACCATTGATAATTTGATACTTCTAAGTGAAACGGCGTAACTTTCTTTCCATCTTTCAGCCGATATAACTCAAGAGTACTTTGTTTCTTCCCTTTTACATATGCTAGCCACTCCCCATCATATGACCATTTCGGTCCTGTTATGTATTCTCCTTTTGTAAGTTGTTTTTCTTTTCCATCAACTTTAATCCAGAGGTCATGATGACGAATAAAAGCAATTTTCACTCCACTATTTTCTGCTTTAGTAATAGTAATTGAACTTAAAAATATGAATAATAATGCGGTGACACTTGCTATAGCCTTTTTCATAACACTCCTCCATTTCCCTCATAGCATTCCTCAATGTCCACCTACAATATGTGAAAAATACCTATTCGACATAATCAGAAAAAATTTCTCAAGAAATTTTCAATTCATAGAGGATTAGTATGAATTATACCGAAAATATAGTTTAGCTAACATCCGATTATGTAATTTAAGAGAAATTTGTAAGATTATATTTCGGAATATTAGCACTTTTTATTAGGGGGAGTCTCAATGAAAAAAACTACATCTACACTATTAAGTATGGTACTCGTCTTTTCTAGTTTTGGAGCTTTAAGCGCTCATGCTGAATCAATACAAAAGGAGAAGCAATTTAGTCCACAATTAAAAACAACGATTGAACAGTGGGGAGAACATAAAATTGCTCAAAATGTTGAAACGAAAACAACAAAAGAAATATCTGTAATTGTAGAATTGCAACATGCGCCTCTTGCTGCGCAAAGTAACATTCAGCATGCTCCAGATTTACAAAATAGTAATGCACAGTCTTATCATGCCGAGCTAAAAAAAGCACAACAAGAGACGACTAAGAAAATAAAAGAAAAAGCACCTGGTGCAAAAATTAAAGAAGTTTATAATACGTTATTTTCCGGTTTCTCTATTTCAGTTCCAGGAGATCAAATTACTGCTCTTGCTTCTTTACCTGAAGTAAAGACAATCTATCCGAACTTAACATATAAATTGCACGAAACAACGAAAAGCGCTACTAACGAAGAAGTACCTAATATCGGTGGACCGACAATTGGTGCGCCTAAAGCTTGGAATTTAAAAGACCCCTCTGGCAAACCTCTTGATGGAAAAGGTATGAAAGTAGCTATTATCGACTCTGGCGTAGACTATACACACCCTGACTTAAAGGCAAATTATATTGGTGGATATGACACTGTCGATGAAGACAACGATCCAATGGATGGTAACGTACATGGTACTCATGTAGCTGGAATTATTGCTGGTAATGGAAAAATTAAAGGCGTTGCTCCAAATGCTTCTATTTTAGCTTATCGTGTCATGAATGACGGTGGTACTGGTACAACAGATGATATTATTCAAGGTATTGAACGAGCGATTCAAGATGGTGCTGATGTGTTAAATCTATCCCTTGGACAAGATTTAAATGTACCTGATCAGCCTGTAACTTTAACGTTAGAACGTGCAGCAAAGCTTGGGGTTACTGCAGTCGTTTCCAATGGAAATGATGGTCCAAAACCTTGGTCTGTTGATGCACCTGGGAATGCAAGTAGCGTGATATCAGTTGGAGCATCTACAGTTTCTATTCCGTTTCCAACATTCCAAATAGCTGGTTCCAGCAAAACCTACCAAGGATTACCGTTATCAAAATCAGATTTCCCAATAGGAAATGCTTCTGCACTTGTATATGTTGGCTATGGTAATCCAAGCGATTATGCAAAACAAGATGTGAAAGGAAAATTTGCACTTGTTTTACAAGGTACTTCTAGTACGTTAGTAAAAGCTGAACAAGCGAAGCAAGCTGGTGCAATTGGTGTACTATTCATTTCTACAGAAAAAGAAATCAATATTATGCCTGAATACTTTACACGTGAAAACCTAGCCCTTCCAGTTATGCAATTATCCAATGTAAACGGTGAAGAGTTGAAAAACTTAATTACAAAGCGCAAGAAAAATATAAAAATTAGACAACCGGTTCCGACTGAATTAATTGGAAACTTTAGTTCCAGAGGTCCGTCACAAGGAAGCTGGCTTATAAAACCAGATATCGTTGCACCTGGCGTACAAATTACTAGTACAGTACCACGAGGCGGCTATGAATCGCATAACGGAACAAGTATGGCTGCTCCGCAAGTAGCTGGAGCGGTTGCCCTCCTGCGTCAAATGCACCCTGATTGGACGACGGAACAATTAAAAGCATCACTTGCCAATACAGCAAAAACTTTAAAAGATGTTAATGAAAATACGTATCCTGTTATGACGCAAGGATCTGGCTTAATTAACATTCCAAAAGCTGTTCAAACAAATGTATTAGTAAAGCCTAACAATATCAGCTTCGGTCTTATAAAGCCAAACAGTGGTAAAGTAAAACTGATGCAAAATATTACGTTACAAAATCTTTCTAGTAAAAAGAAAAGCTTTTCAACTCGTGTAGAATTACTAGATGCAACCACAAAAACAAAAGTAAAAGCTTCTGTTCCTTCATCGATTAGCGTACAACCAAATAGTAATACGGAAAAACCATTTACTATCACTGTCGATAGCTCACTACCACAAGGTGTGTATACTGGGAATGTATATGTAAAAGAGCAAGGAGCAAAAGAAGAAATTCGAATTCCATTTACATTTAGTATCGATCCTAAAGATTATAAACGAATTGATGGTCTCGAAATTGTGAATTCTACTTTTAGTCCAAACGGGGATAACATATTAGATGATAATCTCATCAACTACTATTTAGTTTCTCCTGTTGAAGATGTAACGTTACATGGTAACTTAGTTACAAAAGAACGTGTGACATACGAAGGAATCATTTATGAAGGTAAAAATGAAACAGCAGGTTATAAACCGTTCAAATGGGATGGTACAAAAGTAGATGGATCACCACTCGCGGATGGTTTATATCAAATTGAAGCAGTTGCTTCTAATTCTGGCGGAGAAACAAAGCAAACAGCTGCTGTATTCCTTGATCGAACTGCACCTAAGTTAACACATGAGGTTGACCAAGAAAATCTTGTAATTAGAGGAAAAGTTGATGATATTCTACTAGATTGGATGTCAGAATCTGGTTGGATAGCACCTGGCATTCCAGTGAGAATGCAATATGAAACTAACGGAAATGGTGTATGGGAACAGGCATTCCTGAACCCTTGGGAGAAAAGCTATGACATTTATTTCGATCGTACTCAATTACAAGAAGGAAAAAATACTATTCACATTGTAGCAACTGATGCAGCTGGCAATACCTCTAATTTAACTGTTAATTTAGAAGTGAAATAAAGTGAAACTTTAATCAGTGGAGATTTCGTTCATCCCCACTGATTATTAGCCTTCACCAATCGGGGGTTCACGAGCAGTTAGGCTCCCATCTTACTTCTTTACTTCCACTGAATTTTGAGGTAGGAATTTTACTGCTCATTAACACGGGATAAAAAATTTTTGTTGACAATTTTTTTAATATAGTTTTATAATACAAAACATAGTTTAGTTGAACGAATTATATATCGGCTTTGAAGGAATACTAGTAGCGACTTATATCACTGTCTCAGAGAACTGATGGTTGGTGCGAATCAGTACATATACAAGCGTGAATTACAATTCTGGAGCTTCTTTCCCGTAATGCTTTTTATGCATGAAGAGAAAGACGGATCTTTCCGTTATCGTAAAGTGAGTGGTAAACAATTAGTTGTTTACAAATAGGGTGGTACCGCGATTTTTATCGTCCCTATCGGATTTTCCGATAGGGACTTTTTTGCATCCATCCTCTTACACAATTTCATATATACGCGTTGAAAGAATCGCAGTAGTATCTTATATCCCTGTTACAGAGAGCTAATGGTCGGTGGAAATTAGTACATATATAAGTATGAATTACAATTCTGGAGCTTCTTTTTCGTAGTGCTTTTATGTATGAAGGAAAAGACGGAATTTTTCCGTTATCATTAATTGAGATGTAAGTATATTTTCACTTACAAATAGGGTGGTACCGCGATTCTTTCGCCCCTATCGGATTTTCCGATAGGGGCTTTTTCTATTTCTCATAGAAACATATGTTAAATAATTCCGAATCTTATGATAAAATTTTATAAGCGCTTACAAAAATGAAAGGAGGTGATACAAGCTATACGAAATCGATATTCAATTTTATTGAAAAAAAGGAGGATGTCTAAATGACAAAGAAAACAGAAATTCCATCGCATTTAAAACCATTCGTATCCACACAACATTATGATCAATACACACCGGTGAATCACGCTGTGTGGCGTTATATTATGAGACAAAATCATAGCTTCTTAAAAGACGTTGCTCATCCAGCCTATGTGAACGGACTACAATCATCTGGTATTAATATAGATTCAATTCCAAAAGTAGAAGAAATGAATGAGTGTTTGGCACCAAGTGGCTGGGGCGCTGTAACGATTGACGGACTTATTCCCGGCGTAGCATTCTTCGATTTTCAAGGACACGGATTACTACCAATCGCAACAGATATTCGGAAAGTAGAAAATATCGAGTACACACCAGCTCCAGATATCGTACACGAAGCCGCAGGACACGCACCGATTTTACTTGATCCTACATATGCAAAATATGTGAAACGTTTTGGGCAAATTGGTGCAAAAGCTTTCTCTACAAAAGAAGAACATGATGCATTTGAAGCTGTTCGTACATTAACGATAGTAAAAGAAAGTCCTACTTCTACTCCTGATGAAGTTAAGGCTGCTGAAAATGCTGTAATTGAAAAACAAAACTTAGTTTCTGGTTTATCAGAAGCTGAACAAATTTCACGTCTTTTCTGGTGGACAGTAGAATATGGATTGATTGGAAATATAGATGATCCAAAAATATATGGTGCTGGTCTCCTTTCTTCTGTTGGCGAAAGCAAACATTGCTTAACAGACGCTGTAGAAAAAGTTCCATTTTCTATCGAAGCATGTACAGGGACAACTTATGACGTAACAAAAATGCAACCACAACTATTTGTTTGTAAGTCCTTTGAAGAATTAACAGATGCGCTTGAAACATTTTCTAAAACAATGGCCTTTAAAACAGGTGGAAAAGAAGGTTTAGAAAAAGCAATTCGCTCTGAGAACTATGCAACAGCTGAGCTAAATAGCGGATTACAAATTACAGGTACATTTAGCGAGACAATTGAAAACGATGCAGGTGAATTAATTTACATGCGAACAAATTCGCCAACAGCATTAGCGCTTCATAATAAACAGTTAGCGAATCATTCTACTTCTGTACACAGTGACGGATTTGGAACACCAATTGGATTACTCACTGAAAATATTGCATTAGAAAATTGTACAGACGAACAACTACAATCATTAGGAGTTACAATTGGAACTATCGCTGAGTTTACTTTTGCAAGTGGTATTCATGTAAAAGGAACAGTAACAGATATTGTGAAAAACGATAAGAAAATTGCCCTTATTTCCTTTATCGATTGTACAGTTACTTATAACGCCCGCGTTTTATTTGATGCTTCATGGGGCGCATTTGATATGGCTGTTGGCTCACAAATCACTTCAGTATTCCCAGGTGCCGCAGATGCAGCAGCATTTTTCCCAATGGATGAAGAAGTTCAAGAAATTCCTGCTCCACTTGTACTGAATGAACTTGAACGTATGTATCAAACAGTTCGAGATATTCGAAGTGAGGGGATTTTACATGACGCGCATATCGATCAATTAGTAGCAATTCAAGAAGTATTAAATAAATTTTATGCGAAAGAATGGTTGCTGCGCCTTGAAGTATTAGAGTTACTTTTAGAGCATAACAAAGGGCATGAAACATCGGCAGCATTACTACATCAACTTTCTACTTTCACAACTGACGAAGCTGTAACACGCCTTATTAACAATGGTCTTGCGTTACTTCCAGTAAAGGATGTGAAAAATGATGCTAAGATTAACTGAAGAAGAAGTTCACGAGGAATTATTGAAGGTAGATAAATGGATGGTAAAAGATGAGAAATGGATTGAACGAAAATATATGTTTTCCGACTACTTAAAAGGAATCGAATTTGTCTCTGAAGCCGCCAAACTATCAGAAGAACATAATCACCATCCATTTATCCTTATCCAGTATAAAGCAGTTATTATTACTTTGTCATCTTGGAATGCAAAAGGTTTAACGAAACTAGATTTTGAGCTTGCAAAACAATTTGATGAACTATTTTTACAAAACGAAAATGCAATTATAAGAAAATAAAAAAGAGAAGCCTTTTTAGGCTTCTCCTTTTATTTTGAAATGGATACAATGTCCAAATGGATCCTCGACTTGTAATATTCCATCTTTGTACGTAGCAATCTTGCCAATATTTTTTAAGCTTTCACATACTTGCTCTTTTTGTTTTTCATCCGCTAGTACAATTGTGAAATATTTTAAACCAACAGAACCTGGCATTTGCGGTGGCACCCCTTCACCTTGCCACGTATTTAAGCCGATATGGTGATGATAACCACCTGCTGATACGAACAACGCTCCATTACGAGCTGGGATCGTTACTTCAAAACCAAGACCATCAACATAGAAACGTTTCGCTTCCTCTAAATCAGCTACATGGAAATGAATATGCCCCATCACAGTACCAGATGGAAATCCATTCCATGTACTTCCTTGCTGTAATAATTCTTCACCAGCTAACGGGTTACTAACAAATGGGAGTTCTCCATTCTCATCACGCCAAACTTCTTTTTGTCGATCATGATAAATTTCAATCCCGTTTCCATCTGGATCAGCTAAATAAAGAGCTTCACTAAAGTAATGATCGGCTCCGCCATGTAGTGGATATACCATCTCTACAAGATGACGAAGAACATTCGCTAAATCCTGTCTACTTGGTAATAAAATTGCGTAATGATATAACCCTGTTCTTGCTCTTTGCTTCGGAAAAGCTTCTTTCTTTTCTTCAATGATAAGAAGTGGTTCATCATTTTCATTCCCAAATGTAACGACTGCTTCTTCTTCTTTTAGCACCTTCATACTTAGTACTTCCGTATAAAACTCTAGTGATTTCTTTACATTAGATACGTATAAATGAACAACATCAAGTGTTGTATCGGGATGAAGTTGAAAACTCATCTTGTTAGCCCCCATTTAAATTAGTTCTTCTTTGACATTTTTTCTTTTAAGAAATTATCTACAAAACCATCAGCTTTTGCAACAAATAAGTATGCACCCATTGCTAATAATGCAAGTTCTAATTCGAAACCAGGATTTTTTCCATCTCCCAATAAACCAGCTGACCATTTCACTTTTACGATTGCTCCAACCATAACAAGTGCAAATAATAATCCAATATATCTTACACCTAAACCTAGAATTAATAATAGGCCTCCAACTAATTCAAATGTTGCTACACCGTATGCAAGTCCTCCTGGTAAACCAATGCTTGTAAACCACCCTGCAATATTGTCAATTCCTGATTGGAATTTTGTTAAACCGTGCATGAAGAATGTTACCCCTAACACGATACGAATAATTAAGTTACCAATATGTTGATTCATTTCTTTCTCTCCTTTATAGTTTTCTTATACAAATCTTTTATTTATATTACAAAACATACACTAATTTTTTTTATTCGTCAATTCATTTTCACTGGGAAAATATATATTTTTTTTGCTATGATACAAATAGTTGTTTACAAAAAGGAGCTTGATTTTATGAATATTGGTTCTGCAATACGTGAAATTCGTCAACGTAGAGGCATAACAATCGCACAAATTTGCGAGGGAACAGGTCTTTCTAAAGGATTTATGAGTCAGGTTGAAAATAATAAAACATCACCATCTATTTCAACTTTAGAAACGATCTCCAACTTTTTAAACGTTCCCCTTCCCTATTTATTGTTAGAGCAAAAAGATCGATTAAAAATTGTCAAAAAAGAAGAACGGAAATACAGTGTATACGGAAAAGATGAACAAAGAATTGAACATGTCGCTGAGCAAGGGGGCCTTCGCCTATCTTTAGTAGAAATACCTACTGGATTCCCGAAAGAAAACTCACCAAATGCCCATGAAGGGGAAGAATGTCACCTTGTATTACGCGGAAAACTAGAAGTTCAGCACGGTGAAGATATTGCAATTGTAGAAGAAGGTGATTCTTTCTCATGGAATGCATGCGTTCCTCATATTGTTCGTAATATAGGAGAAGAAACTGCATTACTACTCATCTCTAGTTATGCGGAAAATCGAAAACGTGTTTACTAAATAATAAAAAAGAAGCCTGCTAAACAGGCTTCTTTTTTATCCCCTTATAATTCCATAACTTGTCCCCACTAGTACAGTCTTTTCGTGTTGATTGCGATAAACTGACTCGATTGAAACTTTTTTATAGCCTTCCATTTGCTCAACATTTGTTAAAGTTAATTCACAAGTGATTGTATCTCCTGTGAAAACTGGTCTAATAAACTCACTTACTAATTCTCTTGCTATGTAATGTAATTCTTCGCCTACTTTCGTTCCAATGCTAGCAGTCAATAAACCATGGACCATTAATCTTCCATTTTCATCATATTCCACATGGTGTCTGCCTTTATCTCCGGTAATATTTGCAAATTCAAAAACCTCTTCCTCAGTAAATCTTCTTTCATATTTAAATACATCCCCAACTTTTATGCTCATTTTTATCCCCCTAACAATAAACAGAATTTTCTTTTATTTTATCATAAAATGAGCCTCAATCCATTCTCTATTATCAATAGCCTCAAAATTACCTCGCTAAACTTTTTACTTTTCATTCATTTATCGGTGACCATCTCTTCTCGCGACTTGATATCCATAATACGCACATGTTCCATTTCTCGATAGCTCTCTAACTTCAAATCCACAGCTTCTATAAAAATCAAAATTGTTCGCAGAAGTATGTGCAAACCAGTCACCATGTGGTAGCTTTTGCAAACAAAGAGCGACAAGTTTCTTACCTAATCCCTTCCCTCTATATTCACATTTCACAACTAAATTTACTATGTTCGCGACCATGATTCCATCAGAAATGACTCTAACCATCGCAACCATCTCTTCTTCATCCCAAATTGTGAATGCCCATGTTGAATTTTCAAATGCTATCGTGAATTTTTCAATTTGCCAAGAAGGGATATTATCATTGCTCCAACCGGCATCTTCGAATAAAGTCTTAATTGCATATGCAGGTACACCATTCGTTCCCTCACGAATAATAAGTCCATTATGATAAATGTACATGTAATCCCCCCTTTATTTTTATATACCATTCTTCAAAAAATGAAATTAACCTTTTTTCATCCAATGCGCCTAATGGAATAAACGAGAACATCCATCCCATGAAATGAAGTTGTTTTCTCATAACTAAGCCCCGTTTTTCTAGCAACAAAGATTGAGGCGGGGTGGTCTGGATTAATAAGAGAAATTAATTTATTCATTCGTAACGCTTGGAAGCCATAGTCTCGAAATGCTGCCGCTGCTTCTTTCGCATAGCCTTTTCCCCAATACTGAGGTAATAACCAATAACCAATTTCAATTTCCTCTTTTCCATCTATCTGCTGCTTTACTAATCCTGCATGACCAATCCGTATCCTCGTTTCCTTTTCAATTAATACAAATAAACCGAGGCCATTTTTATAGCTAGGAATTACCCACTCCTCCAAACTTTTTTTACATTGCATATATGTTTTTAACGTCCCATTTCCAATATAGCGCATTACTTTTTCGTTTCCCCATAGTGAAGCGTAGAACTGTAAATCATCCATTGTATATTTACGAATTTGTAAACGGTCTGTATGAAACATTCCTTCACTCCTTTCTACTAATTTCTTCTTAATTTCACGATCATATTTTGTATGCACAATAAATGTTACCATTTATTATAAATGAATCAACTACATAACGCAGAATATTCAATCTTATAGAAACAAAAAAAGCAGTAGACAAATATTGTCTACTGCATCCATATCATAACTAGCATAAAGAAAACTACAATTGAGGGGGGTGTAGGATTTTCAAATATACTAGATACTTATCCCGTTCTAACGGGCGGTAAACTTTCCAATTGTTTCAAGTGAAAAGTTTACCGCACATAAGAACTTCCTTCGTTCATTAAGATAGTATTGCTAAATAATCATATACACGCTTAGCTTTCTCTCCACCCATTCGTGCATGCTGAAGAAGAGAAATACCATGAGGACCAGATGCACGTAATGCTTCTGGTTGAGCTACTAAAATAGCTTGTACGACTTCTAATTCCCCAAGCATAGCTGCCGCGAAAATATCCATACGAGCACCCTTTTCTAGTAAATAAAGAGCAATATCTTTACGACCTACATGTGCCGATGCGCCTAACGCACTTTCCCAATCTGATCCACCCCAATTATAAGAGGCGTGAAGTAAGCTTGGTGATTCAACCAATAGCTCTTGTACTTTCTCTAAATCCCCGTGAGCTGCCATAACAAATTCTCTTACTAATTCAGTGGTAATACGCTCTTCTGTTTGCATCGCTCTTCTCCCCTTTTAAAAATTCGTTTCGGTGTAAAAAAAGGCTTGTCACTTCCCTGAAAAATATCTACATCTATGCCAAATACATGTTGAAACATTTCGTGGCATAGTACTTCTTCTGGTATACCATCATACTGAATTTTTCCTCGCTTTAATACAAGTAAACGATCGCTATATTGAGCAGCTTGGTTAATGTCATGTAAAACCATTATAATTGTCATTCCAAACTCCTCATTTAATCGTTTCACAAGTTCCATTACTTCCAACTGGTGAACGATATCTAAAAAGGTTGTTGGTTCATCCAATAATAAGACATTTGTACGTTGCGCTAGCGTCATCGCAATCCAAGCACGTTGCCGTTCCCCTCCTGATAAAGAATGTAAAAGACGATATTCATACCCTTCAAGATTTGTAACAGACAATGCCCAATCAACAATTTCTTCATCTTCTTTATTTAAGCGGCTACTCCATGATTTATGTGGACCTCTTCCGAACTCAATTAGTTCTTTCACTGTTAAATCTAATTGATGATCATGCATTTGTGGTAACATTGCTAATTGCTTCGCTACATCAGCACTCTTCATCATATGAATATTTTTCCCATCTAAAATGATGTCCCCTTCGCTTTGTTTCAGTAGCCTTGCTATTAAACGAAGCAAAGTAGATTTTCCCGATCCATTCGGACCAATTAAACTAACGATTTCTCCAGCCTTAATATGTACATTCATATTTTGCATTTGAAATCTTTCAGAGTGTGCGTAAAACACTTTGTTAACGGAAATCACTTTGTTTTCCTCCTCTATGAATTAAATATAAGAAGAACGGACCACCTAAGAAGGACAGTAAAATACCAACAGGCAATTCGATTGGGTCAAACCAACTTCGAGCTATTGCATCCGCAAAAACAAGTAATACCCCGCCGCCAAGGCATGATAAAGGTAGCAAATATCTATAATCATTTCCAACTAATAAACGTAGCATATGTGGTACGACAAGACCGACAAATCCAATAAGACCAGACACACTTACTGCAATTCCAGCTAATAATGTACTTACTACGATTAAATAAAACCGACTTTTTTCCACATTATGTCCTAATAACTTTGCCATTTCATCTCCAAGCATTAACACTCGAATATGCTTAATACCAAAGAAAGCTAATATAATGGCGAATATTGCATAATAAATAATCATGTTTAAATGTGCCCAACTTACACCACCAATACCGCCCGCTAGCCACGGTAACACCGATTGTACTTTGTCACTATGTAATAACATTAATGCTGACGTTGCTGCACCAATTAATGCATTGATCGACACCCCTACTAAGACGATTCTTGAAGGTGGTGCCCCTTTTTGCCATGATAAAGCATAAATAACCATCGCTGTTATGAAAGCTCCTAAAAACGCCCCTAGTGGTAAAAAAGCTAGATGCTGTGGGAATAAAATCATGATGACAATTGCTACAAGGCCTGCTCCAGATGAAACTCCGATAATACCAGGATCTGCAAGAGGGTTTCTCATAACCCCTTGTAGCAGTGTACCAGATGCAGCTAAACATGTTCCTACTATAAACCCAATAAGCACTCTCGGTATGCGAAGATCCCATACAATTCGATGAACTGTCGAACCTTCCTCTTGTATACCTGTTAAAATATCTCGTACAGAAAAGGATAAACTTCCTGCGAAAAGACCGTAAAAGAGAACTAGGATTGTTAATACAACTAAAGTGAATGCTATTATCCATCTTTTTTTCGCAAAAGGATGTTCCTTTTCTCTTACTACTTCACTACTTTCCATACGTATCATTTCCTTACATCTTGTATACTTTTATACATAAAGTCCATTGCTTCTGTAACTTTTGTACCAGGATTAGATCCAAATAAATCAGGTGGCAAAATAACTACGCGGTTTTGTTTTACTGCCGCTAAATTTTTCCACGCTTCATTTTTCATCATTTCGCCTTCGAATGCTTTTTTCACACTTTTTGGATCTCCGTGTGTAATTAAATAAATCACATCTGGATTCGCCTCAATAATACGTTCTATACTTAGCTGTGCATATTGCGGATATTCTTTCGTTTCTGGAAAATCAGAAGCAATATTTTTCCCGCCTGTTTTTTCTAAAATATCACCTGATAAAGATGTTGGTAATGCCGCTAAATAAGTACCTGGTGCGCCATACACTAGCAATGCTTTCACATCGCTCTTTTTCTCATATTTCTTTATTTGATCATTCATTTTTTGATTAATTGCTTTTGCTTTATCTTCTTTCTTCATTACCGTTCCATATAATTCAATATTCTTTTGAATATCTTGTACAGAATTCGCAGAAGAAATGATAACTTGCGTTCCTTGTCTTTCAACCGTTGGCACATTCTTTTGGAATCCATTGTTAGCAACAAGTACATCGGGCTTTAAACTAGCAATTTGCTCAAAGTTCGGTTGATGTGCATTCCCAATTACTTGTGCTTTCTTTAACTCCTCTGGAAGAGTTAATTTCGTATCTGGGCGACCTACTATGTTTCCACCTAAAGCATGAATAATATCCATGTCTCCCATACTTAATGTTGCAAAACTTTCTGGCACTTTATCGAATGTTACCTTTCTTCCTGATAGGTCGGTAATTTCGATTTTCTTTTTTCCTTTTTCTGTTTTGGTTGCAGACGCTTTTCCGTCCCCTTTGGCACTGCAACCTATTAACAAGAAAAAAATAGATAAAATCGCTGTAAATAGCGTAATAGATTTTTTCATTTCTTCACCTCTAATTGATAATGATAATCATTAACCACTATTCTACTTTAATTGATAAGGATTATCATTGTCAACACGAAACGCATACATTTTTCTACAAAAAACAAAAAGCGTGACAAAAAGATTTTTTCTTTTCGCCGCGCTCTAGTTAACAATATTATTCACATTCATTTTCCTCTAGCTGTTCACGCATCACTTTCACACGCTGAAAGAAAAAGAACGATAAACTTAAAAATATAACGATGCTCCCCATCATAACAAAAAATTGGATTGTCTCTTTTGCTCCACTCGGAATCAATAAGCCAACCATTAACAATGTACTTACAGCGAGAAGCATTTGTCCAAACCGAGTATAATCTTCTATTTTTCCTTTTAATTCTTTCATTATATTCTCACTCCTCCATTTCACTGTATCATATTCTATGAAACTGAAAGACCAGTAAATACAGCCATTCTGGGAGATGTTTTCCAATAAAAAAAGAGCCGCTTTTACTGCGGCTCTTTTTTTATCATTATTCACCTTTATATGCTTCCATATAAATTTCTTTCAGCTCTGAAATAAGCGGTAACTTTGGATTAGCAGTTGTACATTGATCTTCAAAAGCTCTTTCTGCTAATACTCCAACAACCTCTTCAAATTGCTCTTTATCGACTCCTTGTCCCGCAATACTCATATTAATATTTAAGCTTTTTCCAAGCTCAATAATTGCTTGGACGAGTGATTCCACCCCTTCTGCTACCGAACTTGCTGGAAGCCCGAGCATTCTCGCTATATGTGCATATCTTTCATCTGCCACAAAGTGCTCATATTTTGGGAACAATGCGTGTTTTCTTGGCTTAATAGCATTATAGCGGACTACGTGCGGCATTAGAATGGCATTTGCGCGTCCGTGCGGAATATGGAATTCTGGTCCAATCTTATGTGCTAAGCTGTGATTAATACCGAGGAAAGCATTTGCAAATGCCATCCCTGCAATTGCAGAAGCGTTATGCATTTTTTCTCTTGCTTCTTCATCATTTCCATCTTTATATGCTCTCGGTAAATATTTGAATACGAGATCAATAGCTTTTAATGCTAATCCATCTGTATAGTCATTTGCCATAACAGACACATACGCCTCAATTGCATGTGTTAAAACATCCATACCAGTATCTGCTGTTACATGTGGTGGTACTGTCATTACAAATTGTGGATCAACAATTGCTACATCTGGTGTTAATTCATAATCTGCGAGCGGATACTTTATATTATTTTTCTTATCTGTAATAACCGCAAATGGTGTCACTTCTGATCCCGTTCCTGATGTCGTTGGAATCGCAACAAACTGCGCCTTATTTCCTAATTCCGGATATTTACATGTACGTTTTCTTATATCTAAAAATTTCTGTTTAATGCCATAGAATGTCGTTTCTGGATGCTCATAGAATAACCACATTCCTTTTGCTGCATCCATAGCTGAACCACCACCAAGTGCGATAATTACATCTGGCTTAAAACTTCTCATCATTTCCGCACCTTTAAACACAGTTTCATCTGATGGGTCCGGCTCAACCTCAAAGAAAACTTCCACTTTCACATCATTTACATGTTTACGTAAATAATGCGTAACCGTATCTACATATCCATGCTCAACCATTCCTGGATCCGTTACAATAAATGCTCGTGAAATGTTAGGCATATTTGCTAAATAAGCTGTAGCATGTTTTTCAAAATAAATTTTTGGTGGCAGTTTGAACCACTGCATATTCTTTTTTCTATTTGCCAGCCTTTTTATATTTAATAAATGAGTCGCTGTTACATTTTGGGAAACTGAATTCTTTCCGTATGAACCACAACCAAGTGTAAGTGATGGAATAAATCCATTATATATATCCCCTATTCCACCTTGTGATGAAGGTGCATTTACAATGAGACGGCAAGCTTTCATACGTAACCCAAATTGCTTTTGCACATCTTTATTTGTAGAATGGATAACTGCTGAATGTCCTAAACCACCGAGATTTAACATTTCTTCGCAATATGCAAATCCTTCTTCTAAGGAATTCGCTTTTACACAAGCTAATACTGGGCTCAGTTTCTCACGAGATAGTGGATACGCTGCTCCGATACCTTGTATTTCAGCTACAAGCATTTTTGTATTTTCAGGTACAGTAATCCCAACTAATTCGGCAATATACTGTGCTGATTTCCCAACAATATCACTATTTACTGCACATGTATTTTCGTTAATAACAAGCTTTTCTAATTGCCTTCTCTCTTCTTCTGTTACAAAGTAACAATTGTTTGCAATCATTTCTGTTTTCACATCATCGTAAATTTCCTTATCTACAATGATTGCTTGCTCAGATGCACAAATCATACCGTTATCAAATGTTTTTGATAAAATTAAATCATTAACTGCTCTTTTTACATGCGCCGATTTCTCTATGTAGCATGGTACATTACCAGGGCCTACACCTAGCGCTGGTTTCCCAGTAGAATAAGCCGATTTCACCATACCAGCCCCTCCAGTTGCTAGAACGAGTGCTACACCATCATGGTTCATCAATTGTTTCGTCGCTTCAACAGACGGTCTTTCAATCCATTGAATACAGTGTTTTGGGGCACCAGCTTTCATCGCTGCATCATATACGGTTTTCGCTGCTGCCACAGAACATTTTTGTGCGGAAGGATGAAATGCGAAAATAATTGGATTTCTTGTTTTTATCGCAATTAACGCTTTAAACATTGTTGTCGACGTTGGATTCGTTACTGGTGTTACTCCAGCTACTACACCGACAGGTTCCGCGATTTCTATTATTTCTTCATGAGGATCTTCGTGAATAATCCCTACCGTTTTATCTTGCTTTATACTATGCCAAATATATTCAGTGGCAAAAATATTTTTAATGCATTTGTCTTCATATACACCACGGCCAGTTTCTTCAACTGCCAATTTTGCTAGCGGCATATGTTGATCAACACCTGCTAATGCCATTTCATGAACAATGTTGTCAATTTCTTCTTGTGTAAAACTTTCTAATGCTTGTAAAGCTTGTTGACCATTATTTACTAGCGTATCAATCATCTTTTTTACTTCCTGCATTTCATTTACAACTTTCTCTTTGACTACCATGTGAATTTCCTCCTATTCTACTATTACGGTCCTTATATGTCCCTGTAGGTCAAAATAAGTCCCAATTAACACAAAAAAATAGAGATGCTTTCCTACATGAATTTCATTGTTTGTGAAATATTTCACAAGTTTATTTGTGAGTAACATTTCCTGAATTCAATATACACGAAATCATTTCGTTTGTGTATGTCTATTTTGTGAAATATTTCACAAAATAACATAATACAAAATACACTGCTAATATTAGCAGTGCATTTTGTATTATGCTAGCGCTTGTGCTAAATCTTCAATTAAATCTTCACCATCTTCAATACCGACAGAAATACGAATTAATGTATCTGTAATTCCTAATTCTTTGCGGCGATCCGCTGGGATTGATGCATGTGTCATTTGAGATGGAATAGAAATTAAACTTTCTACCGCTCCTAAGCTTTCAGCAAGTGTAAAGTATTGTAGTTTCTCAAGTACTTTATTTAATGTTTCTTCACTATCTACATCAAATGAGATAATAGCACCAAATCCGTTTGCTTGTTCTGTTGCTAATTCATGATTTTGATGTGATTCAAGACCTGGGTAATATACTTTATTTACTTTTGGATGATTATTTAAGAACTCAGCAATAGCACGTGAATTCGTTTCATGTTCTTCCATACGAATTCCTAATGTTTTTAAACCGCGAAGTAGTAAGAAGCTATCTTGTGGCCCAAGAATACCTCCTGTTGAGTTTTGTACAAAATGAAGATCTTCTGCTAGTTGTGGGCTATTTACAACTACTAAACCTGCAACTACGTCACTATGACCTCCTAAATATTTCGTTGCACTATGAAGCACAATATCTGCTCCTAAAGAAATCGGCGACTGCCAATATGGCGTCATGAATGTGTTATCAATAATTGTTAATAGGTCTTTCTCTTTAGCAAGAGTAGATATTTTCTTAATATCAGTAATTTTTAGTAGTGGGTTCGTTGGTGTTTCCACATAAATTGCTTTCGTATTTGGACGAATTGCTTCTTCAACTTCCTCTAAGTTTGTTGTATCTACAAATGTATGCTCAATACCGAAACGGTTTAATACTTTCGTAATAACGCGGTATGTTCCACCATAAACATCATCTGTTAAAATAACGTGGTCACCTTTTGAGAACAACATAATTGTCGCTGTAATAGCAGCCATTCCTGAACCAAATGCAAATCCAGCATGCCCGTTTTCTAATACAGCAATCATTTCTTCTAAAGCTGCACGTGTTGGGTTACCTGTACGTGAATATTCATATCCTTGATGCTTACCAACTGCTTCTTGTTTGTACGTACTTGTTTGATAAATCGGTACGTTTACAGATCCAGTTGAAGGTTCTCCTATGCGAATACCATGAATTAACTTTGTCTTTGCTCTCATTTTTTATTCCCATCCTTTGTATATGTCTTTACTTAAATAGCGCTCACTGCTATCAGGAAAAATGGTTACAATATTTGTACCTGGTGGTGCCTTCTCTGCCTCCAGTAAGCTCGCATGAAATGCTGCTCCTGAAGAGCTCCCAACGAGAAGTCCTTCTTTTTGCGCTAATTCTTTCACTCGTAAAAATGCATCTCGATCAGAAATCGTATGAATTTCATCAAAATAAGATGTCTTCAAAAATGGCGGGATAAATTCCAGTCCAATTCCTTCGGTCTCATGTGAACCAGCCTTACCACCATTTAAAATAGATCCTTCTGGCTCTACGATAACTGTTTTAATATCTATATTTTTTTCTTTCAAATAAGATGCAGTCCCCATAAACGTACCGCCAGTTCCTGCTCCAGCAACAAATATGTTAATCTCTCCATTCAATGCGTCCCACAATTCAGGTCCTAATGTTTTAAAATATGCACGAGGATTTGCCTCATTTGCAAATTGACTTGGAGAGTATGAATTCGGTATTTCATTTACTAACTCTTTTGCTTTTGCAATTGCACCGGTCATTCCTTGCTCAGTCGGTGTGTGCACGACCGTTGCACCTAGCGCTTTCATTAATTCTTGTTTTTCAATACTAAATTTCTCTGGTACACAAACGATAACACGTAAATCATATTCTAATGCTGCAAGTGCCAGTCCAATACCAGTATTCCCAGCAGTGGGTTCAATAATTGTTCCACCTTGGGTAACAAGCCCTTTTTCTAGCGCATCTTCGATTAATTCTCTTCCTAAACGATCCTTAACGCTTCCGCCTGGGTTATAAAATTCAAGCTTTGCAAATAAACGGACCCCTTTCGGAAGTGGAAAACGAGTAATTTCTACAATTGGTGTATGACCAATTAACTCATGAACTCCACGATATACATTCATCGTGTTCTCCCCCTTGTTTGCCAATAAAGAAAAGGCAACTGTATGTATTTTCTTTATATGAGACAGTTGCCTTTTTGTTACATTACTTTAACTCTTCTAACACTTTTACGATAAAGTTTGTAGAATGAAGAGCTGCTTGATCTAAAAACTGATCAAATGAAACATTTGATTCTTTACCAGCAATATCAGAAAGTGCGCGAATGATAACAAACGGAATTTCATATTGGTGGCATACTTGTGCAACAGCTGCTGCTTCCATTTCTACCGCATAAAGATTTTCAAATTTATCACGGATGGCTGCAACGCGGTTCGGATCACTCATAAATGAATCACCTGTTGCAATCATACCTTTTACAACTTGAATATTTTCTTCAGCCTGCATACATTTCTCAGCTAATGCAACTAACGCCTCATCAGCTTTAAATCCAGGCGGCATTCCTGGTACTTGACCATATTCATAGTTAAATGCTGTTACATCTACGTCATGGTGACGAACTTCAGTGGAAATAACTACATCACCAACGTTTAGAGAGTGATGGAATCCACCTGCTGAACCAGTATTAATTACTTTTTCAGGCTTATATTTTTCTAATAAAATTGTCGTTGACATCGCTGCATTTACTTTACCAATACCAGACTTTAACAAGATTACTTCATGCCCTGCTAATAGCCCTTTCGTAAATTCACAACCTGCAACCGTTTCTGTCTCTGCTTGTTCTAATTTGTCACGTAAAATACGTACTTCTTCTTCCATTGCTCCAATTACAGCAATTCTCAATCTAATCCCTCTTTCTATTGCTTAGTTGCCTCCATTACCCAAACGAAATGATTTAATCTCGTGAACGTTACATGGAAGCCATTGTTTTCAAAAATAGTCTGCATAACTGGAATACGTGTATAGTATTCCGTTTGCAAATCGTTTGCTAACTGGTGGAAACCTCTTTGTTTTGCTGTTTCAACAGTTTTATCATATGCATCTTGATCTGCAAATATCGTATCAGCAAACACTATTTTACCACCTTTGTTTAGCAATTGACTATACTTCGCAATCGCTACATTTTTTTCATCATCTGTTAAATGATGAAATGCATAGGTGCTTACAATGGTATCAATTGAATTTGGAACTTCAAATGAAAGAAAATCACCGTCTGTAATTGAAAATTCTTTTGGCAATTTCTCTTTTGCAATCATGCGCATTTCACGCGACGGTTCTATACCGTAAACTGTGCGGCCAGCAAGTAATAATTTATTTGTTAAATTACCTGTACCGACACCAAATTCTAATACATTACCAAATGACTTGTTAACTACATCCTCTAGAATGTCCTCATAATGGGCGAAAACTTCTTTATATTGTATATCTTCGCCTTGTACAAATGAGTCGTACGTATGAGCCCACTCATCAAATAAACCATTAAATTCTGTACCCATAAAAATCCCCCTTTTTCTTATCGGTTTTATCAGTATGATATTCCCTCTTTCTAAAAATGTCAATTGAAATGTACATGGTATTTCCTTCTTTTCTTTGTTACACTATAGTTGATTACATAGGAGAGGGGCCGTCTTCATGTCATTTACCTTTGAAATGTTAGAAGATAAAGTAGAGTTTTTTGAAGCGGGAGACTTAGCTTCTTTAGAACGAAAAATTAGTGAACAAATTGATAATAATAAAGCACTTATGCTTGAAGTTCATCACATCTCACATCAAATGGTTATGGATCCTGAAAGCAAAAGACCGTATTATAGCGCGGTTGTTCATTTTAAATTAAAGAAATTGCGTTAACAAAAAAGAGAAGCTCCTAAGGAGCCTCTCTTTTTTAGTTTAGAGTTTGAACAAGTACTGGTTTCCAGCCCTCATTGTCTACCCAATCAATATTTACATAATATCTTTTCCCACTTTGCTTATCTTGAACATCACCATAAGCTTTGCTCTTTCCAGTTTTGTCTCTTCCAACAAAATGGAATACTAATTGCTCTTTCGGTACTTCAATACCCGCAGCAATTGCACTTTGCATCTCATTCCAATCTGATGACCCCTGTTTAAACGTCATCGCCGGTGATGAACCTTGTTCTGTTCCTACAGCTTTCCAAGAAGGTTTTGTGTAAGCCTCTTTTGCCTTGGATACAGTTTTTTCAGCTGATACTTTCTCGTTAGCTTTCGCTTCTTCTTCAGCTTTTTTCTGTTCTTCTTCAGCCTTTAACTTCTCTTCTTCAGCTTTTTGCTTAGCTTCTGCTTGCTCTTGTTCTTTTTCTTTTTTCTTAGCAGATTCTTTATCTTCTGATTTTCCAGCTTTCTCATTCTTTGTTGTTTGTTGAGAGACTTTCTTATCAGTAGAAGATGCTTGCTCTTTCGTACTAGGAACGAACAATTGATATGCTACAATAGCTACTAATAGTAATACAATAGCGATTGCAATATTTAAAACACCGTTTTGACGACGTTTTTGTTGTTTCTGTTGGAATCTTGATCCTCCTGCCATTCTCCAAACCTCCATGCAGTTTTTCCTAATTGCTATTGTAACATTAAATCTAGAAAGGTTGAACATTTACAATGATATTTTCATGAAATGAAGACATTTCACTATAAATTGCAAGATTACTTTTCATTCTCCAATTGATAGATTGCTCCTACCATATCTTTAAAAATAGGTGTAACTTTATTCACTTTGCTATCAGTCTCTAGATCAACAACAACTAAAGCATATCTTGGATTCTCATACGGAAAATAACCTGCAAACCAGCGATTCACCCTCGTCCCTTTCCCTGTTTGCGCTGTCCCGGATTTTCCAGCGACACTTAGTGGCAACGAACGGAATGCCGTTCCTGTTCCTTTCTCCCTTGTTACAACGCCTCTTAATAACTCTTGTAATGTTTTCACTGTTTCATACGAAAGCTGTTTTCCATTTAACGTATGACTCTCAAATGTAAAAAAATCCGCTCCATTTTTATATACTATTTTTTCGACAGCTTTCACTTCCATCTTTTCCCCATTCCTCGCAATCGTCGCCATCATATTTGCAATTGCTAGAGGTGATATACGTACATCTTTCTGTCCAATTGCTGTTTGTTCTACCGCTTTTTTACTATTTTTATTTTCTTCATTCCCCCAAATAGTAGTACCCTTTTCTTCCGGCATTTGCTCAAAATGAGGTGTATGAAATACAGAACCTTTCCATCCAACCTTTTCATTTGCTCCTAAAGCTGCTACGTATGTTTCTAGCACCGTCTTATCCTTTTGTAATAGCTCGTTACCTAACTCGGAAAATGTCCTGTTACAACTCCTAGCAAAGCTCTCTTTAAAGTTAAGTGTACCCATCCTAACTTGCGGGTCGTTTTCACCATATAAATCTTTATTACAGTTAAATGTTCGATTAAACAAATTTACTTTTTGATCAATGACTGCAGCTGCAACTACTGTTTTAAAAACAGAGCCTGGAAAATGTGGCGTTAACATTTGATTTTCAAGTGTAGTTTTATATAAATTCTCATCCCTTACTTGTAAAGACGGCTTACTAGCCATCGCTAATATTTCATTTGTCTTTACATCAATTAATACTAATCCCCCCTTCTTTATTTCGTTTGCTTCAATCACTTCTTCTGCTTTTTGCTGCAACTCTTTATGTAAAGTAGTTTGAATCCTAACTGGATAAAATGGATTTCCTGGTGAAGTGTATTTCGCTTGCTTTCCGAAAATTGGTTCTCCTTGCCGATCTACTTGATATAATACTTTTGCCTCTCCATCAGTCAATAGAAATTCATCAAATGATTGCTGTAATCCTGAAATACCTATCGGCGTTTGTTTTGAAATTCTTTTCAATTCTCCATATCGCTTTTGAAACTCCCTTTCGTTCTCCCCTACATCACCAATTAAATGATTTATCTCTCCAGTCTGTTTTAATCGCACTTCAGCTGCTACAATACCTAATACATGTAATTCATTTACCTTCTCCATCTGCTCTCGTGTCACTCGAAATGGAGCAGTTTCTCCTTGTAGTGTAAATGCATTTTTATTATTTTTCATTTGTCTTCTAATCTCTTGTCTCGACACACCAATGATATGCGCGATTTTCTCTAACATGTCATTTTTTATTTGTAAAAATGGAAAAATAATTAAAACAGGATATTTTTCCTCACCTATTTTTTTACCATTACGATCTATAAACTGCCCACGTCCATCGTCTACTGTAATGGATTGTGTGCGTTGCGTAACACTTTTTTCAATTAAATTTATTTTGCGATCAGTAAATGATTCTGTATCTATAATTTGAATTTGGATTAAACGACAAAGCAATACAAACATAACGCTCATAAAACAAATTAAAACAATTGTAATTCTCCGTTTTATTTTCATAAAAAACACCTCGTCTATTGTAGTTTAGACGAGGTACTATTTTATTTATACAATCCCCAAACAAAAACAGATATTATATAAGGTTATTATTGTTTCTTTGGCTTCTCTAAAAATTTCATAAGAAGCGATCTAAATTCAGTTTCATTCACTCCAGTGTTTTTAGCAACTTCAATTACAGTGGTTGTTACATTAGCCGCTATTTTTAAATAATCCTTACTAAGATTATCCATTTCATTTCTTTTTTCTTTTGCATTCTCAACTGTTACAGAATCAATACAAGTAATCATCTTATCTACAATATGTAAATAATTATTTTGTGCATCTATTATTTTTTGAATATCATCTTTATTACTTACTTTCGATTGTTTTAAATATGTATACGCTTGATTCACTTCATCTTTTAAAATTTTATCATTATTCTTCGCCTGTTCTTGTAACATATTCTTCATATCATCTATTGTTTTTTGATCCATCGAATCTCGCAATAAATAATCTGGATTCCCAATTGCGTAATCATACTTAATCGTTACATCTTGAAATATTTTCATGACAATAGCTAATTGATACGCCACATCAAAATCATTAAATTCCTTTTTATCTTGTGGATTTTCTAAGGCTTTTGAACTCTCAGTTGCTTTAATATCCTTTTTTTCTTCTTGCTTTACTTTTTCTCCCTTTGATGATGTAGTTTCTTCATTCGTTCCGCATGCAGCAAGTCCTAATATGGATATACTACACACCAATCCTGTAAAGATTTTATGTTTCATAATTAGCCCCTTTTCCCTTTTAAAACCTATATTCTCCAATTATGATATCAAATCTTAAAGTGTTTTTTTGACATTTTTTGTCGAATCACTCTAAGGTTTACACAATTTTTTTCATTCTACAGAAAAAAAAGATTCTCCCGATAGGAGAATCTTTTTTTTATTTTACAGAGACAATCTCTACTTGCATTTCTCCGCCTGGTGTTTGGATTGTTACTTTCTCACCAATTTGCTTACCTAATAAGCTTTTTGCGATTGGAGAATCGTTAGAAATTCTTCCTTCGAATGGATCAGCTTCCGCGCTACCTACGATTGTATACGCTTCTTCATCTCCGTTTGGTAATTCTTTAAATGTTACTGTTTTACCTAATGTAACAACAGTAGATACTTCGCCAGTATCTTTAATGATAACTGCGTTACGAATCATATTTTCTAATTGTGTAATACGTCCTTCTACGAACGCTTGCTCATCTTTCGCTGCATCGTACTCAGAGTTCTCAGAAAGATCCCCGAAGCTACGTGCGATTTTAATACGTTCTACTACTTCTTTACGTCTTACTGTTTTTAATTGCTCAAGTTCGTTCTCTAGTTTTTGCTTACCCTCTTGCGTCATAGGGTATGTTTTTTCTGTTGACATATTTTCCACTCCTTTTATATACCAATCCCCTGAAAAAAAGAGGAGTTCCATATGAAAACTCCTCCGCTTCCATTGTTAGCGGAGGTTTCTAGTACCCTTGCACTAGCGGAGTTGTCACATACAACCCCGTATTTCCAATTCTTCTTTATATAAAGAAGATATGTATGGAAAGTTGATATAAATATGCCCTCACCTATATATAGATGAGGTTGCATGTTTCATTGTATTCGATAAGAAGGGAAAAAATCCCTTCCTACCGTACATCTTTTACTATGCTATTACAAATTTACTTTTTGTTCAAG
This sequence comes from Bacillus cereus group sp. MYBK216-1, assembly GCF_051916495.1. NCBI lineage: Bacteria > Bacillati > Bacillota > Bacilli > Caryophanales > Bacillaceae > Bacillus > Bacillus cereus group sp. MYBK216-1. The sequence continues at coordinate 54,856 of NZ_JBQAGT010000004.1, read as the reverse complement.
AATTGTTGCAATTTTTGTCACCATAATATCAATTGCAACGTGGTTTTGTCCACCTTCAGGGATAATAATATCCGCAAATTTCTTAGAAGGCTCAATAAATTGATTGTGCATTGGACGTACAACATTTACGTACTGATCAATAACTGAATCCATCGTACGACCGCGCTCTTTAATATCACGTTGCATGCGGCGCAGAATACGAAGGTCAGCATCCGTATCAACGAATAATTTAATGTCCATTAACTCGCAAAGACGTGGGTCTTCTAAAATAAGAATTCCTTCTAAAATAATTACATCTTTCGGCTCAACCGGAATAATTTCTTCTGAACGCGTATGCAATGTATAGTCATATACAGGCTTATCAATTTGCTCATATGCAAGCAACTGCTGCAAATGTTCAATTAACAGATCATTATCAAACGCAAGCGGATGATCATAATTTGTTTTTAAACGCTCTTCCATTGGTAAATGGCTTTGATCTTTGTAATAATAATCTTGCTCTAAGATTAAAATAGAATGACCTTTAAAATGGTCAAAAATCGCTTTCGTTACACTCGTTTTACCTGATCCCGAACCACCAGCAATTCCAATTACAACAGGCTTATTCGTCCCCATTCGACTATCACTCTTTCTTATTGAAGTATGCTTTTGCGCATCATATTATTCACATACACTCGTTGATCCACTTTGAATTTCACGATTTGCAACGGATGTCTCGCTGCATCTAATTCGTTTCCATCCTCATCCCAAATTTTCTCCACCGTTTGCGTAAAGTTTTCTATTTCTGGTCCAAAGAACTCCACTTCATGTCCTGGTTTAAAATGATTACGTTGCTCAATCGTTACGATGCCCGTTTCTTCATTATAATCTAACACTAAACCAGCAAAATCATACGTTGTTTTCTTACTATGATTTCCAAACATTTGCTCTTGATGTCCTGGAACCCCTTCAAAGAATGCAGGAGCTGTATCACGATTTGCACATTTATCAAGCTCATCTAACCATTCTTGTTTAAACTCAAAGTTATCTGGATCAGCACAATAAGCATCAATTACTTTACGATATACAGTTGCTACAGTCGCTACGTAATGGATTGATTTCATACGTCCTTCTACCTTTAAGCTATCGATTCCGATTTCAATCATTTTCGGAATTGATAAAATTAAATTTAAATCTTTTGGACTCATCGCAAAGTGAGCATCTCCTTCTTGGAATAGAGGAAGCTCTTTTGCATCTTTATGTTGTGATACTGTTTGAACTAAATCATAATCCCAGCGGCAAGATTGGCAACAACCACCACGATTAGAATCACGCGCTGTCATATGGTTACTTAATGTACATCTTCCTGAATATGCGATACACATTGCACCATGTACGAACGCTTCAATTTCAATATCCACTTTTTCTTTAATTTCTTTCATTTCTTCATAGCTTGCTTCACGAGCTAATACAAGACGATGTAAACCTTCTTCTTTCCAATACTGTGCTGCTTTCCAGTTGGATAGTGATTGCTGTGTGCTTAAATGCACCTCAACAGAAGGCGCTACGCGTTTACAAGTCTCAATGATAAGCGGATCAGCAACGATAATTCCCGTTACGCCAGCTTTTTCAATCCCTTTTAAATATTCCTCTAGCCCGTCCATATTTTCATTATGTGCAAAGATATTTGTTGTTACGTATATTTTTGCTCCATACTTCTTTGCAAACTCAACGCCTTCTGCCATTTCTTCTAGCGTAAAGTTACCTGCATTCGAACGAAGACCAAATTCTTGTCCACCTAAATATACAGCATCTGCCCCGTAATGGATAGCTACTTTTAATTTTTCTAAGTTACCCGCAGGGATTAACAGTTCAGGTTTCTTCACAATAACACGTTTGCCATCGATTACTCGTGAAATTTCTTGTACAGTCATTTCCTACACCCTCCTCGTTTAGTAAACCGTTTCTTTAAAGAAGAATCCTGTATCTAACGGACGATTTACTGGTTGCATTTCTTCTATTTCTTTATATAGATCATCTTTCACGTCATAATATGCATCACGATCTTCTACGCATAAATCAATTGCTTTACGATATTTTTTCGTTACTTCAATAATGTATTCAGAGGTTTTTAGTACTCCGTCGATTTTTAAGCTATCAACTTCAGCTTCGATTAGTTCCTCTAATTCATCGATGAAACAAATATCGTTCGGACTCATAATGTGAGTACCATTTTCATCTTCATAAATTGGATATTTATTGTTACGCTCTGGGTCATATAAGAACATATTCTCTTCATATTTTTTCTTTTCAATGTCTAGATTACGTCCTTGATACTCAAAGTAGTTTCCTACTAATGAACGCTTCGATTGGAACATACAAGTCATACCGTGAATTTGTACTTCCAGTTCCACTTCAGCATTTTCTTTTAAATCAACAATTTCATCTAAGCTCAGCTCACGAGCTAATACAGCACGCTTCGCTCCTCTTTGTCCCCAGTAATTACAAGTGAACCAGTTTGTTGCTGTCGTTTCTGTATTCCAGTGCAACTGCATATTTGGCGCTACTTCGCGAACAGCCATTAATACCGCTGGATCTCCGAAAACAATTGCATCTACATTTACTTCGTTTAAAAATGAAACGTAATCTGTTAATTCTTCTACTTTATCGTTGTGGAACATAGCGTTCATGGCTACGTATACTTTCACACCATTTTCATGTGCAATCTTCACAGTTTGTTTTACATCTTCACGTGAAAACTCCCCTGCTAAACGTAAACCAAACTTTTGCTCACCGATCATTACCGCATCTGCTCCTGCTTTCGCAAGTTGTTCGATATCCGCCACCGCTCTTGGCGTTACTAACAATTCAGGTTTCTTCATACCTTGGTCACCCTCTCTTTTTACTAACAGCTACTCCATCACCAATTGGGAAAATCGTTGTATCGTATCCTTCATGGTTCATAAGCCACTCATTGTACGTCTTAATACGACGGATTAAACCTCGTGTACGTCTGTTTTCAATTTTCTCTTTTGTCGTTACAAGACCGTGATACATAACATTATCTGAAATAATTACGCCACCAGGATTTAATAACGGTTCATATAAGTCAAAAAAGCGACGATACTGTCCTTTTGCTGCATCAATAAAAATAACGTCAAATGTCCCGTGTTCTTTTACTTGTTCACCTGTCTCTAACGCATCACCGTAAATAACTGAAATACGATCTGTTACTGGGGAACGTTCTATATATTCAAGTGCTTTTTCATATCGCTCACGATTGCGCTCAACTGTCACAATACGTGAATTTGGAATAGCTTGCATCATACGAATACTAGAATAACCGATTGCTGTTCCAAGTTCTAAAATGCTTTTCGGTCCAATTAAACGTAAAAATTGCAGCATAAATTCCATTCCAAGTCGATCCATAATCGGCACATGATTTTCTGTTGCATATTCTTCCATTTCAAGAATTAATTTATCTTTCGGATCAATAAATGATAATAGGTACTCGTTAACTGCATCCTCCATAAATGGTCCTCCTTATTTACATGGAGAAGTGCCTCTATGACGTCTTTTCACACATAGAATGCAATAAAAATACAAGCCAGCTTTATCCTTAGCTTGTACGTCCCGTTTTGATATTAAAAACGATTCTTCTGCCAGTTTTTAACCCGATATATTTTACCACAAAAAAGAGGGATGTGCGACTTTTTTCGCTATCCCTCCCCATTTCACTATTTTTTCGTAATGTATTTTTGCTTTAATGCATTATGCTCTTCTAATGTTTTCGCATAGTACACTTCACCACTTGGTGCGGCTAAGAAATAATAATAATCTGTTTGCGCAGGTTCTAACGCAGCTTCTACTGAATGTTTACCAGAGTTTGCGATTGGCCCTACCGGCAATCCTTTTACAACATACGTATTGTACGGTGAGTTGACCTTTAAATCTTCGTATAATACACGTTGTTTATGCTTTCCAAGTGCATATAATACCGTTGGATCCGTTTGAAGCGGCATACCTTTTGCTAAACGATTATAAAAGACACTAGAGATCTTTTGACGATCTGTAAAACCAGTTGCCTCTTCTTCAATAAGTGAAGATAATGTTAAAAGCTGATGAACATCCCAATTCTTCGCTTTCATTTTCGCCTCATTTTGAACAATGATTGCATTTGTTTTCTCAAGCATTGGAATTACAATTTCTTCTAACGTTGTATCTTTCTTATAAAACGAATACGTTGCAGGATATAAATAACCTTCTAATGGGTATTTAATATTACTATCAAAGATTTTATCCGTTAATAACTTCGGATACTTTTGCTGCATTTTTTGAATAAATGCTTTATCGTTTAATTGACGCGTAACATCATCTTTATTCCACTTTAGTTCTGTCGCAATCGTTTCTGCAATTTCAGTTACTTGCGCCCCTTCTTTAATCGTCACTTTATAAAGAGCTGGACGATGCACGTTGCCAGATGACATTTGTTCAATCACATCTTCAGCATTCATTGAAGGATTTAATAAATATGTACCTGCTTGTAAACTTTTCGATTTAGCCTTTGTATAAAAACTAAAAACTGTACCGTTTTTCACAGCACCTTTTTCTTCTAAAATTTCTCCAATTTTACTAGTAGATGATCCCTTTGGAATTTCTACTTCAATCTCTTTTTTATTCCCGCTATCAACTGGTCCTAATGCGGATGAAATATACGCATAGACTGAACCACAAACTAAAAGCAGTGCAATAATCGAAAATAAAAAGATGCGTCTACGCTTCTTTTTCACTTGATTCTCTATCAAAACATTTCCTCCTTACTTAATTGTAGACCGTATGTACACCTTTCTATACAGCACGATGTAAAAACGCTAAAAATTTACTTATCTTTTTTAATTGACACTTTATTTTTCTACAATCCGTCTCATTATACTACAAAGACTTACACAGTTTCGACAAAAAATCTTTCATTTTACATATAAATACAAAAAAAGATGGACTGTATGTCGTCCATCTTTTCAGTACTTATTATTCAGCTTCTTGCTCATCAGCAATAGTGTTAAACGTTTCTTGTACCATTTCCCACTCTTCTTCTGATTCGATTGGAAGTAAAACTCCGCCCTCTTCTTCATTTTGCTCATAAGCCATTGCATCATAAATTGGGTCTCCATCTTCATCTACTTCACCGATTGGAGAGAAGATTACGTATGATTTTTTACCAAATTTGTCAGCATCAAAAGTGAAAATAATTTCACATAAATGTTCGTTACCTTTTTCGTCTACAATTGTAATTTGACGTTCTTCCATTTTGGTCACCTCTTATTTTCTATCTAAAAATCCTTGTAAGATTACGACTGCAGCCATCTTATCGATTACTTGTTTTCGCTTCTTACGACTTACATCAGCTGAAATGAGTAGACGTTCCGCTGCCATTGTTGACAAACGCTCGTCCCACATTACAACGTCTAATTGTAACAGCTCTCGTAGGTTTTCTGCAAATTGTTGGCACGCTTCGCCACGTGGGCCAATTGTACCATTCATATTTTTAGGTAAACCTACTACTATTTTGTCCACATTGTACTGCTTTACTAACTCAGAAATACGATCAAAACCAAAGTGACCTCGTTCTTCGTTAATCTTAATTGTTTCTAATCCTTGTGCTGTCCAGCCCATTTCGTCGCTAATTGCAACTCCGACTGTTTTTGTACCTACATCTAAACCTAATATCCGCATAAACTACTCCTCACGATGATGTTTCAAGTAAGACTTCACAAGCTCTTCAATTAACTCATCACGTTCAAGCTTGCGAATGATGCTACGTGCATCTTTATGGCGAGGTATGTATGCTGGGTCTCCACTTAATAAATAACCGACGATTTGGTTAATCGGATTATAGCCTTTTTCTTGAAGTGCATCATACACAGTTAAAAGTACATCATTTACATGGACACTCTGTTTTTCATCTTGAATGCTAAACTTCATTGTTTTATCAAAACCGTCCATTTCAAGCACCTCACTTATATAGTAAGTATAGGGAGAAGAACTTCTCCTCTCCCTACCATTGTACACTACTATCTCTTTATTTTGAAACAGATTTAACGTACTCTTGTACAAATGCTAAAGCTTCTTCGACTTGAGCTGGGTTTTTACCGCCTGCTTGTGCCATATCAGGACGGCCACCACCGCCACCGCCGCAACGAGAAGCTACTTCTTTCACAAGTTTACCAGCATGGTAACCTTGGCCAATTAAGTCTTTCGTTACACCTGCTAGGATGTTTACTTTATCGTCATTAACAGACGCCAATACAACAACTGCTGACTCTAATTTATTTTTCAGATCATCCATCATCGTACGTAAGTTGTTCATATCTGCAACATTTACTTTCGCTGCTAATACATTCACACCATCAACTGTCATTACAGAATCAGTTAAGTTTCCAGCTTCGATATTGCTTAATTTCGCAGCAAGAGATTCATTTTCTTTTTGCAGTTGTTTCACTTCAGCAAATAGACCATCAACTCTTGTTAAAATATCTTTCGGATTTGTTTTCATTTTTCCTGCTGCTTCTTTTAATAAACCTACTTGATCGTTCATTAATTCGTATGCAGACTTACCAGTTACTGCTTCAATACGACGAGTTCCTGCACCAATACCAGACTCAGCAACGATTTTGAAAATACCGATAGAAGCTGTATTATCAACGTGACAACCACCACAAAGCTCTAAGCTGTAATCGCCAACTTGTACAACGCGTACAACATCTCCGTATTTTTCACCGAATAATGCCATTGCGCCCATTTCTTTCGCTTCTTCGATTGCTTTTTGAGAAATCTCAACATCAATACTTTCCCAAATTTTTTCGTTTACCATACGCTCAATTTTTTCTAATTCGTCAGCTTGTACTTGACCGAAGTGAGAGAAGTCAAAGCGTAGACGTTCAGAAGTTACAAGAGAACCTGCTTGGTTAACGTGTGTTCCAAGTACGTCTTTTAATGCTTGGTGTAGTAAGTGAGTTGCTGTATGGTTCTTCACAACGCTACTACGGTTTTTCGTATCGATAATAGCTTTTACAGCCGCATCTTTCGTTAATGTACCTTCTTCAACAACAACTTTGTGCAAGTTTTGTCCGTTTGGTGCTTTTTGTACATCTTTTACAAGAACTTTCACGCCATCAGCAAGAAGGTAACCACGGTCTGCAATTTGTCCACCGCTCTCAGCATAGAATGGTGTTACATCAAGCATTAATTGTCCTTCTTCACCTGTTTGTAAGCTGTCTGTGTATTCGCCATTTTTCACAAGTGCAACAACGTTACTTTCTGTTGCAACTGTACCGTAACCAACGAATTCACTCGCTACTTTCACTTCTCCAAGGACACCGCCTTGAACTTGCATAGAATCAACATCTTGACGAGCAGCACGTGCGCGCTCACGTTGTTTTTCCATTTCATTTTCAAAGCCTTCATGATCAACAGTCATACCAGCTTCTTCTGCATATTCTTCTGTTAATTCAATTGGGAAACCGTATGTGTCATATAGACGGAACGCATCTACTCCAGAAATAACAGTTGTTTTTTCTTCTTTAGCTTTTGCGATAACTTCAGCTAAAATTGCTTCACCATCATGAAGTGTTTCGTGGAAACGCTCTTCTTCATTTTTCACAACTTTTGCGATGAAATCTTTCTTTTCAAGTACTTCTGGATAGAAGTCTTTCATTACTTCTCCAACAACCGTTACTAATTCAAACATGAATGGACGGTTGATGTTTAATTTCTTCGAATAACGAACCGCACGGCGTAATAAACGACGTAATACATAACCACGGCCTTCGTTAGATGGAAGAGCACCGTCACCAACAGCGAATGTTACTGTACGGATATGGTCAGCAATTACTTTGAATGCCATATCTTTTTCTAAATCGCCATTACGATATTTTTCACCAGAAATTGTTTCTGTTGCACCAATCATCGGCATGAATAGGTCTGTATCAAAGTTCGTAGGTACATCTTGAACGATAGATGTCATACGCTCTAGACCCATCCCTGTATCAATGTTTTTCTTAGGAAGTGGTGTATATGAACCGTCTGGATTATGGTTAAATTGAGAGAATACAAGGTTCCATACTTCTAAGTAACGCTCGTTTTCTCCGCCTGGATATAATTCTGGGTCACTAAAGTCATTACCGTAAGCTTCTCCGCGGTCATAGAAAATCTCTGTATTCGGTCCACTTGGCCCTTCACCGATATCCCAGAAGTTTTCTTCTAAGCGGATAATACGCTCTTTTGGAACGCCCATTTTCTCATTCCAAATTGTGAATGCTTCTTCATCTTCTGGATGGATTGTAACTGATAGTAATTCTTTATCGAATCCGATCCATTTGTCGCTCGTTAAGAATTCCCAAGCCCATGTAATTGCTTCTTCTTTGAAGTAATCACCAATTGAGAAGTTTCCTAACATTTCAAAGAATGTATGGTGACGAGCTGTTTTCCCTACGTTTTCAATATCGTTTGTACGAATTGATTTTTGAGCATTTGTAATACGTGGATTTTGTGGGATTACACGTCCATCAAAATATTTTTTTAATGTAGCTACACCACTATTAATCCATAGAAGAGATGGATCTTCATGTGGAACTAGTGATGCACTAGGTTCTACTGCATGTCCTTTTTCTTGGAAAAAGTCTAAAAACATTTGACGAATTTGTGCGCCTGTTAGTTGTTTCATTGTATTTTCCTCCTTAAATATAAAAAACTCCCGTCCCTATAAAAGGGACGAGAGTTAACTCGCGATACCACCCTAATTATGAATTGATTACAATAACAATCAATTCATCACCTCATGGTGCCGTAACGTGGCAAGACGGCAGTGATTAGCTGCTCTCAGGATTAGCTTTCTGTTACCCTTCATTTAAAGCTTCTTTCAGCCATATGGAAGCTTCTCTCTATAAATGGACTGTAACGTACTTGTTCCGTCATTGATTTAATGTATTATATGACTAAATATAATAGAATTCTCTTAAGTTTGTCAATGTAGATAATCATTTATATTGTATTAATTGCTTATTAATCATAGGTATTCTACTATTCATTCTTAACAGCCTTTTCATATATTATGCGTTTATTAACAAATCGGAATCTCCTTATAAGAATGATTTATAAAAATTTCTAAATATTACTTTTTTTGCTACAATTAAATTATTGTTAATAAAATAAAGGAGCGATCACAATGACAACCTTACTTAACAAAGCTAAAAACATATTAGCGACTGACGAAACGATATTATTTTACGCAGCATGTTCATTAGACATATTTATTTATCGTTCCGTCGCAAGGCCAGGATTGCTAATTTTAACGAACAAAAGACTATTCTTTTATGGGCCAGATGTAAGTAAGAATCCAATATTTGAAGAGTACTCTTTCGCAAAAATTTCTAATTTAAAAGAACAAAAGCGTCTTTTCAACAATCAAATTATATTTATGTATGATAACGAATGGAAAAAAATAAAACATATTCAAACAAATGATGTGAGCTCCCTCATTCAAAAAATACACGAGCAACTTTCTAAATAAATATATGATTAGCCCTCTATTTCTTACATAGAGGGCTTCTATACTTACACATCTTCTTTTTTCAAGAGCGGTCTCACATGAACAATGACAGTGCGAATAACTGCTAAAATCGGAACCGATATTAGCAATCCTACAATCCCAGCTACCTCTCCCCCAACTAGTAAGGCAAGCATAATAATAACGGGATGCATACGAAGTGACTTACCAACGATGTAAGGCGATAAAATGTTACTCTCCACAAATTGCAAAATCGCAATCGTAATCCCCGCCTTAATAAGTAAACTCGTTGATACTGTTGCTGCAATCATTAACGTCGGGATCGCTCCTAAAATAGGACCGAAGTATGGGATTATATCCGTTACCCCAATAATAATGCCAAGCAATAATGGATATTTCATACCGATAAACCAAAAAGAAAGAGCTGATACTCCCCCTAATACTAAACAAACAAATAACTGGCCTCGAATATAACTTCCAAGTGACTTATCAATTTCTTTCGCAAGCATTTGCCCCGTACCTCGCCATTTACTTGGGACTAGTTTCCAAAAGATATGATAAAACTCACCATAATCTTTTAATATGTAAAATACAATGAACGGTATTAAGAAAATAATGAGCAATGAATCGAGTACACCACGAGCTGTACTCATCACTTTATTTAAAAGCGCTTGAATCTTCGTTTCCACACCCACAAAAAGTTGCTTCACCTTTTCATGAATGAACGAAGGGAAATTCGCTGTTTGTTCTGTAACGCCATCCATCCACGAATCGTACATCTTTGTAAACTGGGGAAATTGTTCATTAATCTCTTGTAACTGTTTAATAACGACTGGTGTTCCTTTATAAATCCCATAACCAATTCCGCCAAAGAAAAGGATATAAATGAGCAAAATGGCAAGTGTACGGGGCATCCCTTCCTTATGAATTTTTTCAATTAAAGGGTGCAATAAATACGCAATAAAACACGCGATAAGAAACGGCGTGATTGCTACTTTAAATACAAAAATAATCGGTGCCCATAGCGGCTTAATTTTTAAAAAGACGAGCAGACAAAGAAAAACAAGTAACAATAATCCTAAACGATATATCCAAATGATTTTAAGATTCTTCACATGAAAAACCTCCTCCACCTTTATTTTGAAAATAAATGGGGTAGGTTATGTGCGAAACTTTTAAAATCTTTTCATACGGACCATACTGTTTTTTAAAGACGTACATATAAATAACATAACAAGGACAACCACCCCTGAGAATACAGCATGAATTAATATAATCAGGAGGGCTAATTATGGTTTTGTTTATGCTTGGATTATCAGCACTTTTTATGATTCTTGAATGGATTTGTATCGGGTTCGGTATTTGGAAGGGGTTCTTTATTCATTCCTCACGTAAAGAAAAAGCGAAGCAATTATGGCAGTATGGAATACTTGGCGTTGGCTGCTACGGTCTATCTTATCTTTTCTCAGAAATCGGACTTTTTTATTTACATATGAGTGCATAAAAAAACTCCCTTGTCTATAAGGGAGTTTTTCACTTTATCGAAATGATTATAAGTAAGACTTAATCATCTTACGTGCTTTTTTCATATTGCGTTTTGAAAATACATCTTGTTTACGAGCATATTGATATGCTGCAGCTCCAACACCTAATGCGATTAATGAATTGCGTAGATTCAAAGTAAATCCCCCTTTTCGTTATCCGATCGTTCTTTCATTCTCATCAAATAAATCATCAAGAGAGCTTAATGAACCGTCTTCCTCAACTTGATGTGTATGGATTTTCCCCTTTGAAACCGATAATTCGATATAACAATTCCAGCAATAAAATTGGTTGACACCTATTTTTCCAATGTCTTTCCCTTTGCAATTTGGACAAATGAACATATGGCTTTCATCTCCTTACAGTCTCCCAGATTCTATTCGCCATTATGTCCAAACTGCATTCATTTATACATTGCTGGAGCCTTTCAACGCTATGCGTTTGAAAGTTTCACTATATAATTTCACCTTGTTACATGAAATCATACGGTGAAATGTTTTCCACGTCCATTTCCTCGCCATTAACTGTGACCATCTGTACTTCTCCTTGTGATTCTTGCAAGCGACTAGCTAAGGTTGTTTGACGCATTGCATCATCAAGGCGATTTACACCAGATTGGAAAGCTGCTTCCTCTCCGCAAATAATAAGGAACTTCTTACTTCTTGTAATGCCCGTGTAAATTAAATTACGACGTAACATACGGTTGTAACTCCTCACGATTGGCATAATAACAATCGGAAATTCACTACCTTGTGATTTATGAATGGAACAACAATATGCATGCGTAATTTGATTTAAATCGGGCTTCGTATACGTTACCTCAATTCCATCAAACGAAACGATAATCATATCTTGTTGCTCAACGTTTTCTTTCGCATAAAACACCGAAACAATTTCCCCAATATCACCATTAAACACTTGGCTCTCCGGCTGATTCACGAGTTGCAGTACTTTATCGCCTCTTCGGTACACAACATCACCGTAAGCAATTTCTTTACTCTTTTCCCTCTTCGGATTAAATACTTGTTGCAGCGCTTCGTTTAATACATTAATACCAGCAGGCCCGCGGTACATCGGTGCTAATACTTGTACATCTCTTGCGCTAAAGCCTTTTGTTTTAGCATTTTCACAAACTTTTTTCACAACCTCAACAATTTGAGCTCCTGTACAGCCGATAAATGAACGATCTTTTTGATTTTGTGCTAAATCTGGTGGTAGAGTTCCATTTTTTATCGCATGGGCAAGTTGAATCACTGATGAGCCTTCCGCTTGACGATAAATTTCAGTAAGCTTCACTGTCGGAACTGCGCCTGCATTTAATAAATCTTTTAATACTTGTCCAGGTCCTACAGATGGCAACTGATCTTCATCACCTACAACGATAACTTGAATGTTCGTCGGCAACGACTTAAATAGCTGATTTGCAAGCCAAATATCAACCATTGAAAATTCATCGATAATAAGGAGCTTACCTTGGACAGGATCCGTTTCATTACGCTGGAACGATCCTTCTGGCGTCCAACCAAGTAAACGGTGAATTGTGCAAGCTGGAAGTCCTGTTGATTCACTCATTCGCTTCGCTGCTCTTCCTGTTGGAGCTGTTAATAGTATTGGAAATGGATTATCATCACTGTATTCATTCGGATTTAACGATAACCCGTGTAGTGATGCATACATTTCAACAATCCCTTTAATAACTGTTGTTTTCCCTGTTCCTGGTCCACCTGTCAATAACATCATCGGTTTATGAAGTGCCGTTTGAATTGCTTCTTGCTGAAACGGTGCATATTGTACGTTCAGTTGTTCTTCAATTTCACCTAACGTTTTTAACACTTCTGCTTCTGGAAATGAAGGTGTTTCTTCTTGATTCATAAGCCTGCGAATAGACTTTACAACACCTTTCTCAGAGTAGAATAACGTTGCTAAATACACTCGTTCTTCTTCTATGATGACTTTCCCTTCGCTTTGCATCGTTTCAATACAACCTATAATATCTTCCTCAGTCACTCTTCCTTCTTGATTGTTTAAAAGTGACATCGTTTCTCTTACAAGTTGATCTTTCCTCATATAAACGTGACCAAGTTGTAATGAGACATTCTCTAATGTGTAAAAACATCCTGCGCGTACACGGTCGTCATGATTACCCGATATCCCTAACGCACGCCCTATATCATCCGCTCTTCCAAAACCAATCCCATCCACTTCTTCGATAAGTTGATACGGATTATTACGAATCACTTCTAATGTCATCTCTTTATATTGCTGGTAAATCTTAATAGAAAGTTTCGTTCCAAAACCGTAGCCATTTAAAAAGCTCATTACTTTCTCTAGCCCTTGATGTTCAACAATTGTCTCATATATTTCCTGAGCCTTTTGTTTATTAACAACACCATTTAATGCCTCAGGGTCATCCATAATTTTCGAAATAGCATGTTCTCCGAGATGGTCCACAATTTTTTCAGCTGTACGCTTTCCTATCCCTTTAAATAAATCACTCGCTAAATATTGCACCATACCTGCTTTTGTTTGCGGCAATTCTTTTTTAAATGTTTCAACCATATATTGTTTTCCATACTTTGGATGGTCCTTAAAGTGACCTGTCAATGTAAACACTTCATCTTCATGCATGCGGGGAAAATGACCGTTTATCATTACTTTCTTTTCGTCATATGTTTCATTCGTTTCAATGACTTTCATACTGACAACGGAATAGAGGTTTTCTTCGTTGTGGAAAATGGTATGAAGAACTTGCGCTTTTATAAACTTTTTCTCTTCCTCAAACAAATCCATTGCATGTTGATTTCCCATCTTTCCTCTCCTTTCCGATATTTTCACTTTAATGAGCAGTACATCCCCCACCTTTTTAGATGAGGGATAACTACCCATTAAACTATATTTTTATCTTATTCAGCTTCTTGCTCTAATAAACGAATGCCATTCCCCGCTAAAAAGTGATCTGGCTGAATTTCAGTTGCTTTCTTAAATAAAGCGAGAGCCTTCTCATTATTTTCCTCAAATACGTACGCAACACCTAAATTGTAATACGCATCTGCATGCTCTTCATCCATTTCTAATACCTTTTCAAAATAAGGTTTCGCCTCTTGAATGTGTTCTAGTCGCGCGAAGCAAAGTCCACACTGGAATACAGCTTCTACATCGTTTTCATCTAATTCTGTTGCTCTTTGTAAGAATGGTAGTGCAAGACGATCATTTCCAAGCTGCACATGTGTGATACCTACCATAAATGTTACATCAGCTGATTGTAACCCAGCTTGCATTGCTTGTTCAAATACAGCTTTCGCCTCATTAAATTGCTCTTGGCCGTAATATACGTTTCCTAAACCATAATAGGCAGCTGCAGATTTATCATCTAACTCTAGTGCACGTTTATAAAATAAAATCGCTCGCTCACTATCACCTAATACGTCTAATAAATTTGCAAAATTAATGTATCCCAGCGCATCTTTCGGATTTTCTTCGATTGCTTCTGTAAAATTTTTAGCTGCTTCTTCCCAATTTCCTTCTTGCATATATTGAATACCTGTTTCAAGTTTGTTTGACATGTCCTTCACCTCTACAACAAATTATAACAAAGAATGTATTTTCCAAGCGAACGAAAATTCGCTTTATGTAAAAGAAACCTCTAACCGCTAATCGGCAGAGGCTTCTCGTTTATCCTAAATAATCCAATTTCTTACCACTACGGTATACTTCATCAATTGTAGCACCGCCTAAGCACTCATCTCCATCATAGAAAACGACTGCTTGTCCTGGTGTAATTGCACGAATTGGCTCATCACAAAGAATACGAACTGTATTTTCATCAACGATTTGAACCGTTACTTTATTGTCTTCTTGACGATAACGGAATTTCGCCGTGCACTTAAATTCTGTTTCTTTTTCTTTGTTACTTACCCATCCTACATTGGTGGCAATAACTTCATCACCATATAGAAGTTCGTTATGGAATCCTTGATCAACATATAAAATGTTTTCTTTTAGGTTTTTCCCAACAGCAAACCATGGATCACCATTACCACCAATTCCAAGGCCATGACGTTGTCCAATTGTATAATACATTAAACCGTCATGCTTCCCTTTCACTTCACCAGATAATGTTTGCATTACACCTGGTTGTGCCGGTAAGTAGTTACTTAAGAAATCTTTAAAGTTACGCTCACCAATGAAGCAAATACCTGTACTATCTTTTTTCGCCGCTGTCGCTAAACCAGCTTCTTTCGCCATTTCACGAATTTGCGGTTTCTTTAATTCACCTAACGGGAACATTGTTTTTGATAATTGCTCTTGGCTTAATTGATTTAAGAAATATGTTTGATCTTTATTATCATCAACACCGCGAAGCATTTTATATTCGCCGTCCATATAAGCAACGCGTGCATAATGGCCTGTTGCCACATAATCCGCACCAAGCGCAATTGCATGCTCTAAAAATGCTTTAAATTTAATTTCTTTATTACACATTACATCTGGGTTTGGTGTACGACCAGCTCGGTACTCATCTAAGAAGTACGTAAATACTTTATCCCAGTATTGTTTTTCAAAGTTTACTGCATAATACGGAATACCAATTTGGTTACACACTTCAATTACATCATTGTAATCTTCTGTTGCTGTGCAGACACCATTCTCATCTGTATCATCCCAGTTTTTCATAAAAATTCCGATTACATCATAACCTTGCTCTTTTAATAAAAGTGCTGCTACAGATGAATCGACGCCACCGGACATTCCGATGACAACGCGTGTTTCGTGAGGTAGTTTGTTCATCATGTCACCTCCCATGCTAATTTTGTGTTAATCGCTTCACGATTTTCACTGTTTCGTACGCCGCTTTTTCAATTTGCTCTTTCGTATTTCCAAGTCCAAAACTAAAGCGTACGGATGAACGTATTTGATCGGAGTCTTTCCCAAACATCGCTACTAATACATGTGATGGATCAATCGAACCAGCTGTACAAGCAGAACCACTTGATACTGAAATGCCAGCTAGGTCTAAGTTCACAAGAAACGGTTCAATGTTCATTCCTGTAAAACTTATATTAAGTACATGCGGTAAGCGATGTTCTAAGTTTCCGTTTACCTCGAAAGTAATGCCTTCATTTTTGAAGACAGATACCATTATATCTTTAAACTCTTCATATTGGGCATTTTTTTGCTCACGAGTTTTTTCAGCTATAAGAATTGCATGCTGAAGCCCAGCAATACTAGGAACATTTTCCGTACCAGCACGGCGTTTTCTTTCTTGCTCTCCGCCTATTAATAACGGTTCAAATTTCACATTTGCACCAGCGTATAAGAAACCTATACCTTTTGGCCCATTAATTTTATGAGCTGAAATTGATAATAAATCAATACCAAACTCTTTCACATTAATTTCTACTAAACCGTAAGCTTGTACCGCATCTGTATGGAAATACGCTTGATGCTCTTTTAACAGCTTTCCTATTTCCACAATCGGTTGCATCGTCCCTACTTCATTATTCCCAAACATAACAGATACAAGAATCGTCTTTTCTGTTAATGCCTTTTGTATGTCAGAAACTTGAATGCGCCCTGTTTCATCGACAGGTAAATATGTCACTTCAAACCCTTCACGCTCTAACAATTCGCACGTATGCAAAATCGCATGATGTTCAATTTGCGTCGTTATTATGTGGTTACCTTTATGACGATTCGCACGTGCTACACCTATAAGCGCTAAATTATCAGCTTCTGTACCACCGCTCGTAAATATAATTTCATTCGGATTCGCATGAATGCTGCGTGCACACACTCGTCTCGCCTCATCTACTGTGTGACGAGTTTGACGTCCATAAAAGTGAATACTAGACGGGTTCCCGAATATTTCTGTCATATATGGAATCATCTTTTCGACCACTTCTGGGTGAGTCGGAGATGTCGCAGCATGATCTAAGTAAATGCGTTCCATTAAATCTCCTTCTTTCCAAATCGTTTCACAAGGAATTAAATGTAAAACATATAGCCCCCGTGATTTTCTTCCTCATAACGTACTAAATCTTCTAACGTTGTACTATCTAACACTTCTTGCACCGCATCACGAACACGCATCCATAACTGGCGCTGTGCTGGCTCTTCTTCTTCTATCATTTCTACAACACTAATCGGTCCCTCTAATACACGTATTACATCACCAGCTGTAATGTTAGCCGGTTGATCAGATAATACATATCCGCCATATGCCCCGCGCGTACTCTTTACAAGACGAGCGTTACGAAGCGGTGAAATTAATTGCTCTAAGTAATGCTCGGATAAGTCATGCGCCTGCGCAATTGATTTTAATGAAATCGGACCTTCACCAAACTTTTTTGCAAGATCAATCATAATTGTTAAGCCATAGCGGCCTTTTGTTGAAATCTTCATCTATTTTGCACCTCGTTTCAAATTTTCACTTCTATTGGTTATATCTTATTTATAAAAAGAACACAATTTAAAATCCTATGAAATTATAGCATAATATAGTATTATAAGAAATTTCAACTTGTGTATCAAAATGATAACATAAAATCACATTGAAAAACTCGGAAATTATTACAATTGAAAGAAAAATGAAAATATTATCCTTCATTTTTCCCATAAAACAGCATCCTATTTCAAATTTCGTAGAAAAAAATGATACGATAGAACGAGATTATATATTAAGGGAGACGGTCCAAATGAAACAACCACTCGCACATCGAATGCGCCCTACAAATATTCAAGAAATTATTGGGCAACAACATTTAGTTGGTGAAGGAAAGATTTTATGGCGAATGGTCCAAGCCAATCATTTTCAATCTATGATTTTATACGGTCCTCCAGGTACAGGAAAAACATCCATTGCCAGTGCAATTGCTGGAAGTACCGGTACCCCGTTTCGTCTATTGAATGCTGTTACTCACAATAAAAAAGATATGGAAGTTGTCGTACAAGAAGCGAAGATGCATCGACACCTCGTTTTAATTTTAGATGAAGTTCACCGTCTAGATAAAGCAAAGCAAGACTTTCTATTACCTCACTTAGAAAGCGGACTTCTTACTTTAATTGGTGCTACGACAAGTAATCCATTCCATGCAATAAACTCCGCTATTCGAAGCAGGTGTCAAATTTTCGAATTACACGCACTAACAGAAGATGATATTTTAATTGGGTTAAAAAGAGCTTTAGAAGATAAAGAAAAAGGCCTTGGAGAATATGCAGTAACGGTAACAGATGACGCACTACATCACTTTGCAAACGCCTCTGGTGGTGATATGCGTTCCGCTTATAACGCACTTGAGCTTGCTGTATTATCTAGCTTTACTACAGACGATCAAGCGGCTGAAATCACACTCGAGATTGCAGAAGAATGCTTACAAAAGAAGAGCTTCGTTCACGACAAAGGCGGCGATGCTCATTATGACGTATTATCAGCATTTCAAAAATCAGTGCGCGGAAGTGATGTAAATGCAGCGCTCCATTATTTAGCACGCCTTATTGAAGCAGGTGATTTACAAAGTATTGGCAGACGCCTTCTTATTATGGCTTATGAAGATATTGGACTTGCTAGCCCACAAGCTGGACCACGTACACTAGCTGCAATTGAATCAGCTGAACGAGTTGGATTCCCAGAAGCACGCATCCCACTTGCAAATGCCGTTATCGAGCTATGCTTATCACCAAAATCAAATTCAGCTTATAAAGCACTGGATGCTGCATTACAAGATTTACGCAACGGTCAAACAGGTGACATTCCAAGCCATTTAAAAGATAGTCATTACAAAGGCGCAGAATCACTTGGAAGAGGCATTGGATATTTATATCCACACGACCATCCAAACGGCTGGGTAAGGCAACAATACTTACCTGATAAAATAAAAAGCAAGCAATATTATAAACCGAAAACGACAGGGAAATTTGAGCAAGCTCTTTCTACTGTTTATGAAAGATTACAAACTTCGAATAAAACGAAAAATAAAGGGTAACATAAACGAAAACGTCACCATTATGGAGGCTTCGCTTATGAAAACACGTCAAGATGCATGGACAAAAGAAGATGATCTCCTTTTAGCAGAAACTGTTTTACGACATATTCGCAGCGGAAGTACACAAATAAAAGCATTCGATGAAGTTGGCGATGCGTTGAACCGGACTTCAGCAGCTTGCGGCTTTAGATGGAACGCTGAAGTAAGACCGAATTACGAAGATGCGGTGCAGCTTGCAAAAAAACAACGTAAAGAATTAAAACGTTCTGAAGCTAATATAGAAAAAGATCGGTTCACAAAAACGAAGCAACTCGTAATTGACGCCGATTTTTCAGAAGATATTACGCCAAGTAAACAAGATCTTACAATGCAAAATGTCATCTCATTTTTACAAAATTTAGAACATAACAATCCTTCACTTGCAAAGTTGCAAACTGAAAATGATGTATTACAAGCTCAGCTCACTTCTCTGCAAAAAACGAATCATGAACTTGAAACGAAATTAGCGGTACTCACAAAAAAACAACAAGCAATCGAAGAAGATTACGCGATGCTTGTTCGAATTATGGATCGTGCTCGAAAACTTGTTTCAGTCGAAGAGCAAGAAGAGCAAATTGCCCCGATTTTCAAAACTGATCAAAACGGGAATTTAGATATTATTTATTCTGCAGAGAATTAAAAACAGGGATGTCACTTTTTTAACTGAGTGACATCCCTGTTTGTTTTTGGTGAAGCGTACATATATATGCGCGTGTCGGTAAATGAAATTATATTAACGATTTTTCAAATATTTCTATCACAACTTGCAATATATCAACGATTCGACAAAGATTGACAATAACACTCCTCCCTGTCATACAAGGAAACTCCTAATGTTTATTAGATAATTTTTACTAAAATGTTATTGTAAACATATATCTTTAAAGGGAGATGGTTGCTATTTCATTCATAATCTTCAAAATAACTCTTGGCCTTCTCATCCTGACTTTAGCTCTTTTCACCATTAAAAGTCTACACAAGACGTCCGCCTATAAATCAGATAAATATGATTATTACTTACTAACCTTACTTACATTTGAACTAGTAGTGATGCAAATATCCATATTTCTTTAATACATATAAAAAAGCATATATCCGAAATGGATATATGCTTTCACTTTATTCTTGCCCTACACGCTTCACTTCTACGTTTTTAATACGTTCACGTACAACGTGACTTGCCATAATTAGGCCTGCCACTGATGGTACGAATGCATTTGATGAAGGCGGTAATTTCGCTTTACGAATTTTTGCATTTTCGTCTGGTACAATTTCTTTACGTACCTCTTCACGAATTACGATTGGGTTTTCGTCAGAAAAGACAACTTTTACACCTTTTTTAATACCCTCTTTACGAAGCTTCGTACGAATGACTTTCGCAATTGGATCTGTATGTGTTTTAGAGATATCTGCAATACGGAAACGAGTTGGGTCCATTTTATTTGCAGCACCCATACTCGAGATAATTTTAATTTTGCGACGTAAGCACTGTTTAATTAAATGAATTTTGAACGTAATCGTATCAGATGCATCCACTACGAAGTCCAAACCGTGCTTAAAGAACTCTTCATATGTTTCATCTGTATAAAACATTTCTAGTCCAATTACTTCACACTCTGGGTTAATGTCTGCGATACGCTCTTTCATTAATTCTACTTTTGAACGTCCTACAGTAGATACTAAAGCGTGAATTTGACGGTTTACGTTTGTAATATCTACAACGTCTTTATCAACTAATACGAGACGTCCTACGCCAGAACGTGCTAACGCTTCAGCTGCAAAAGAACCTACGCCGCCAATTCCTAAAATACCGACTGTACTATTTTTTAATATTTCAAGTCCTTCTTTACCGAAGGCTAATTCATTACGTGAAAATTGATGTAACATTCAGCTCTACACTCCTATTACAAAAATGGTCTACCATGTATTCTAGCGTTTTTCCGACTATTTGTATAGAAAAAGTTATAGAATTCCTAAAAATACATATTTCGAGAATGAAAACATAGACCAGAATTTTCTTTCTTCCTAAATACACGTTTGATTCAGAGAACCGAACAGATCGAGGCACGTATGATAGGAGAAGCGTAGTGTAGAGTTACTACTCGAGCACCGGACTAGCATACATAACGATGAGATGCGACAGTTATCTGAACCGGACTTTTTTAACTTCCTTCCAAAAAAAGTCTAGATGGTATTAGTATAACCATCTAGACCCTATTCTTACTTCTCTTCTTTTAAGCTTAATTTTAATTTTAAGTTTAACTCTTCAAGCTGCGCTTCTGCAACTGGGCTTGGAGCTTCTGTTAATAAGCAGCTTGCGCTTGCTGTTTTCGGGAATGCAATTGTATCACGAAGGTTCGTACGGCCTGCAAGTAACATAACAAGACGATCTAAACCTAATGCGATTCCGCCGTGTGGTGGTGTACCGTATTCGAATGCTTCTAATAAGAATCCGAATTGCTCTTGCGCTTCTTCTTGTGAGAATCCAAGTGCTTTGAACATTTTTTCTTGTACGTCACGCTCGTAAATACGAAGTGATCCACCACCAAGCTCATAACCGTTTAATACAAGGTCATATGCTTGTGCACGTGCTTTTTCTGGTGCTGTTTCTAGTAACTCAACGTCTTCACGGAATGGCATTGTGAATGGGTGGTGAGCTGCGAAGTAACGATCTGCATCTTCATCGTACTCAAGAAGTGGCCAATCCGTTACCCATAGGAAGTTAAATTTACTTTCGTCAATTAGCTCAAGCTCTTTACCTAGACGTAAACGAAGTGCGCCTAAGCTATCTGCAACAACGCTCTTCTTATCTGCTACGAATAGTAATAAGTCGCCAGCAGTAGCTTCTAATGTGCTCATTAACACATTTGCATCTTCTTCACTGAAGAATTTCGCAATCGGTCCTTTTAGGCCGTCTTCTTCCACTTTAAGCCAAGCTAGACCTTTCGCACCGTATACTTTCACGAATTCAGTTAATGCATCGATGTCTTTGCGAGAGTATTTGCTCGCAGCGCCTTTTGCATTAATTGCTTTTACTTGTCCGCCGCTTTCTACAGCACTTGTAAACACTTTAAAGCCACAACCTGCTGCAAACTCAGATAAGTCTGTTAGTTCCATTTCAAAGCGTGTATCTGGCTTATCAGAACCGTAGCGAGCCATTGCATCAGCATATTTCATACGAGGGAATGGTGCACTAACTTCTACACCCTTTGCATCCTTCATAACTTTCGTCATCATACGCTCCATCATATCTAAAATTTCATCTTGTGTTAAGAATGAAGCTTCGATATCGATTTGCGTGAATTCAGGTTGACGGTCTGCACGTAAATCTTCGTCACGGAAACAGCGTGCTACTTGATAGTAGCGCTCAAATCCGCCGACCATAAGAAGCTGTTTAAATAGCTGTGGAGACTGTGGTAACGCATAGAATTCACCATCATGTACACGACTTGGTACTAAATAGTCACGAGCTCCTTCTGGCGTGCTTTTCGTTAAAATTGGTGTTTCTACTTCTAAGAACTCTTCTGTATCTAGGAAGTTACGAATTGTTTTTGTTACGTCGTGACGCATTTTGAATGTGTTGAACATTACGGGACGACGTAAGTCTAAATAACGATATTTTAAACGCACATCTTCTGATGCATCTGTATCATCAGCAATGATAATTGGCGTTGTTTTCGCTGCATTTAGTACATTTACTTTTATTGCTTGTACTTCAATACGACCAGTCGCCATATTGTCATTAATTGCGCCTTCACCACGTTCAACAACTGTACCTTCTACGTGTAATACGTATTCGCTACGAATTGTTTCTGCTACTTCTAACGCTTCTTTTGATGTTTCTGGGTTAAATACAACTTGTACGATACCTGTACGGTCACGTAAATCGATAAAGATTAATCCACCTAAGTCACGGCGTTTTTGTACCCAACCTTTTAATTGAACCGTCTGTCCAACTGCTTCTACTGTTACTTTTCCACATGAATGTGTTCTTTCAGCCACTGTAAGTTCCCCCTATATTAATTTCTCTGCTACGTATGAAGCAAATACATCTAATGCTACTTCTTCTTGTTCGCCCGTTGCCATATCTTTTAAGTTAATGATGCCTTTATCTAGCTCATCTTCCCCTAATACAGCTACAAATTTCGCTTTTAGACGATCTGCTGATTTAAATTGTGCTTTCATTTTGCGGTCTAAATAATCTTTCTCAACTGATAATCCAGCTTTTCGAAGATCAAACGCAACTTTTGCAGCATGATCTTTTGCTTTTTCACCAAGCGCTACAACGTAACAATCAATGCTATGTTCAATTGGTAATTCAATATTTTCAGCTTTTAGCGCCATAATTAAACGTTCAATACTCATCGCAAAACCGATACCTGGCATTTCTGGTCCACCGATTTCTTGTACAAGTCCGTTGTAACGTCCACCACCACTTAATGTAGTGATAGCACCGAAACCTTCTGCCTCACTCATAATTTCAAATACAGTGTGTTGGTAGTAGTCTAAACCACGTACTAAGTTCGGATCTTTTTCAAATGGAACATCCATCATCGTTAATAGTTCTTGAACTTTGTCGTAGTATACTGCTGAATCTTCGTTTAAGTATTCTGTAATAGATGGTGCTGTTCCCATTAATTCATGGTTACGGTCCTTCTTACAATCTAAAATACGAAGAGGGTTCTTTTCTAAACGAGATTGACAGTCAGAACAGAACTCACCGATACGTGGCTCAAAGTGTGCGATTAATGCATCACGGTGTGCTTGACGGCTTGCTGTGTCACCTAAACTGTTTAATACAACTTTAATATTTTTTAAGCCCATGCCGCGGTAAAATTCAACAGCAAGTGCAATTACTTCTGCATCAATTGCAGGGTCATTACTGCCGATTGCTTCGATACCGAATTGTACGAATTGACGATAGCGACCCGCTTGTGGTCTTTCATAACGGAACATTTGACCGATATAATATAATTTCGTTGGTTGTGTTGCGTCACCGAACATTTTATTTTCAACGTAAGAACGTACAACAGGTGCAGTGCCTTCTGGACGTAATGTTAAGCTGCGCTCTCCACGATCTTGGAATGAGTACATTTCTTTTTGTACGATATCTGTCGTATCACCAACACCACGTAAAAATAACTCAGTGTGTTCAAAAATCGGTGTACGAATTTCTTTATAATTGTAACGACGGCAAATTTCGCGTGCTTGCCCTTCGATATACTGCCATAACTCAACAGTGCCTGGAAGAATATCTTGCGTTCCCCGTGGGATTTGAATAGACATATTCAGTTCCTCCTCAAATTGTTTTAATCTTAATAAAAATAAAAAAACTCCCGCCTCTACTGTTTGAACAGTAGGGACGAGAGTATTATACCCGTGGTGCCACCCTAATTGAAGCACGTATGCTTCCACTTTTTTAATAACGCTTAAATGTGCGTTCATCCCTACTAAGCGTATATGCCGTTCAAGTTGAAACCTCTAGAGTGTCATTCAATCAGTCATCATGTAGAAATGTTTTCAGCCTAAGACATTTCTTCTCTTTCCATGTGTGTCTCATTTACTCTTCTCTATCAACGGTTATATTCATATGTAAATATAAAATTACTATACGTTTGTTCAGTAGGATTGTCAAGTGCTCTAAGAGCGTTCAATCTGCTTCTTTAAACGCTTTACATCTTGAAGAGAAATCCCAAACTCGGAAGCAAGCTCCATTGAAGTATTGTTTTGCTCTTTTGAAATAAAATCATGAAAATTCACGTTAAATAGCTGATTTGCACCATTTGTAACAGAATGCCCTTTTTCATTCATACGCATACGTATATCCCTCACATTCAATATGGATGTTTTACTTTTTATTGTTCCATATTGATGAGAGAGTTATACATAACCGAAACTGCTATTGATTCCAAATAAACATTAGTATTCGATTTACAACAATAACAATAGCCAGTCCACTTGCTAGCATATGATGCTTCAAATGATATAACGCTACAATACCTACTCCAAATACGATAATTTCTAGTAATACATGTAATATACCTTGTACTTCCCATTCTGCATGTGGAGCTCCAAATAGCCCCCAAATGACAGCAAAAACAATTGGAATTATAATAGCAAGTGTAATTTTTATAGCCATTGTTGTTCCTACTCGAAACCCCCAGTATCCAACAATCCCAAGAATACATAACTCTAGCATAAAACGTAAAG
Organism: Bacillus cereus group sp. MYBK216-1; assembly: GCF_051916495.1. Taxonomy (NCBI): domain Bacteria; kingdom Bacillati; phylum Bacillota; class Bacilli; order Caryophanales; family Bacillaceae; genus Bacillus; species Bacillus cereus group sp. MYBK216-1. The sequence goes on along the minus strand of NZ_JBQAGT010000004.1, from coordinate 29,539 downwards.
CTATATTAAATTCTTGAAGCATACTACACCTTCTTTTCCTTTTATTCCCCTTTAAATTAATCCTATGATAAATGAACAAAACATACAACAATGTATAAAAAAGAGAGGATTATATAACCCTCTCTTTTTTATCAACACTATTTACTTTCTACAATTAAGGTCACCGGACCATCATTGATCAAAGAAACATCCATCATTGCTCCGAACTTTCCTGTTTCCACATGTAATCCTTGTTTACGAACTTCTTCATTAAAGAAATCGTATAAACGCTCTGCATAGTCAGGTTTCGCAGCATCCATAAAGTTTGGACGTCTTCCCTTGCGGCAATCTCCGTATAATGTGAATTGCGAAATAGATAGAACTTGTCCTTCTACATCAAGTACAGAATGATTCATCTTTCCGCTCTCATCTTCAAAAATACGTAAGTTCGCAATTTTTTCTGCAATGTAAGTTGCATCTTTTTCTGTATCTTCATGCGTAATGCCAACTAGTAATGTTAAACCGAACGGAATTTGTCCTACGATCTCACCGTCTACTGTGACAGACGCTTTCTTTGATCGTTGTAAAACAACTCTCATCTTTCTACACTCCCTATTAATGCATCATGCGTCGTACTGCATAAATTTCTGGAACGCGTTTAATGCGTTCTACTACTTTTTTCAAGTGTTGTAAGTTACGAATCGAGATTGACATATTAATTGTTGCCATCTTATTACGGTCACTTCTACCAGAAACAGCTGAAATGTACGTTTTCGTCTCTGTAACAGCTTGCAGTACTTCATTTAATAAACCACGGCGATCGTAACCTGAAATTTCAATATCAACGTTATACTCAATTTCTTTTTCAGGGCTACCTTCCCACTCTACTTCTAATAATCGTTCTACAGCTTCTTCTGTATGAACGTTTACACAATCACGGCGGTGAATCGATACACCTCGACCTTTCGTAATATACCCAACGATATCATCACCTGGAACTGGGTTACAGCATTTCGATAAACGGATTAATAAATTATCAGCACCGCTTACCTTTACACCAGAATCCCATTTTCGAATTTTCATCGGTTTACGAACTTCTTTAACTTCAACAATTTCTTCTTCTTCGCGTTGTTTGCGGAACTTGTCCGTTAGTCGCGTAACAATTTGCGAAGCTGTAATTCCACTATATCCAACTGCTGCAAACATATCTTCTTCATTTGCAAAGTTAAATTTTTCAGCGACGCGTTTTAAGTTATCAGGCGCTAATACTTCTTTCATCTCATACTCTAGACCACGTACTTCCTTTTCAACAAGTTCACGGCCTTTTTCAATATTTTCGTCTCTACGTTGTTTCTTAAAGAATTGACGAATTTTATTTTTCGCATGAGATGTTTGAGCAAGTTTTACCCAATCTTGACTTGGGCCATATGAATGTTTCGACGTTAAAATTTCAATGATGTCGCCTGTTTTTAATTTATAATCCAGCGTCACCATTTTCCCGTTTACTTTTGCACCAATTGTTTTATTCCCAATTTCCGAATGGACACGATACGCGAAATCAATCGGAACCGATCCAAGTGGTAATTCCATTACATCGCCTTTCGGTGTAAAGACGAACACCATGTCAGAGAATAAATCAATTTTTAATGACTCCATAAATTCTTCTGCATTAGAAGCTTCATTTTGCCATTCTAATATTTGACGGAACCATGTGAGTTTCTTCTCTAATGTACCTGTTGTTTCTGCTGTTTTTCCTTCTTTGTACGCCCAGTGTGCCGCGATCCCGAATTCTGCAATTTCGTGCATTTCTTTCGTTCGAATTTGCACTTCAAGTGGATCACCTTTCGGTCCAATTACAGTCGTATGAAGAGATTGATATAGATTTGCTTTTGGCATTGCAATATAATCTTTAAAACGACCTGGCATCGGCTTCCAGCACGTATGAATAATTCCAAGCACCGCATAACAATCTTTAATACTATTTACAACGACACGTACAGCTAATAAATCGTAAATTTCATTGAACTGCTTATTTTGCAGTGCCATTTTACGATAAATACTGTAAATATGTTTCGGTCTTCCAGAAATCTCAGGTTGTATCGCAACTTCGTCTAATTTCTCACGAATACCAGTCATTACTTCCTCTAAATATTCTTCACGTTCTGCACGTTTACGCTTCATTAAATTTACAATACGATAATATTGTTGTGGATTTAAATAGCGAAGTGACGTATCCTCTAGCTCCCACTTAATAGTACTAATTCCGAGTCTATGTGCTAAAGGTGCAAAGATTTCTAACGTTTCATTCGCTATGCGACGCTGCTTCTCTTGAGGCAAATGTTTCAATGTACGCATGTTATGAAGACGATCAGCTAGTTTAATTAAAATAACTCGAATATCTTGAGCCATTGCAATAAACATTTTGCGATGGTTTTCTGCTTGTTGTTGTTCGTGAGATTTATATTTAATCTTCCCAAGCTTTGTAACACCATCAACAAGCATAGCAATTTCTTTGTTAAATTCCCGTTCAATATCTTCTAACGTAATCTCTGTATCTTCCACTACATCATGTAAGAAACCTGCTGATACCGTAGCTGGATCCATGTGTAAATCAACTAAAATACCTGCAACTTGAATCGGATGAATAATATACGGTTCACCCGATTTTCTATATTGTTCGCTATGCGCATCACGTGCATATTCATAGGCACGTGCCACTAGCTCAATATCTTCATCCGCTAAATATTGACTTGCTTTCTCGAGTACCTGTTCAGCTGTTAGTACCTGCTCATTTGCCATCGAATCACCTTTTATTGAAAATTGACTTTATCTTTATTTAATAGAATAAATTATATTCTATCATTATAACCCAATGATTGTGAATTGTGAAAAGGAAAAGATTTTACTGACATTTCACCATGATTTTTTGTTCAATTATACAAAAGTACCCGCTCCTCTCCAAGAGATTCACGGGTACTTTTTATCACCGTAGTTTTACCTATATAGTGATTAGTATTTTTCTAATACTAATACATCGTAACCATCTAACATTTTACGACCATCTAAGTAAGTAAGTTCTACTAAGAATGCAATCCCTGCTACAACTCCGCCAAGTTCTTCAACTAACTTAATTGTCGCTTCGATTGTTCCACCTGTAGCTAATAGATCATCTGTAATTAATACGCGTTGACCTGGCTTAATTGCATCTTTATGGATTGTTAAAACATCTTTACCGTATTCTTTACCGTAGTCAACTGTAATTACTTCACGTGGTAATTTTCCTAATTTACGAACTGGTGCAAATCCTACTTCTAACGCATAAGAAACTGGGCAACCGATAATGAAACCACGAGCTTCTGGTCCTACTACAACATCGATATCTCTTTCTTTTGCGTACTCAACGATTGCATCTGTTGCTGCTTTGTATGCTTTACCGTCATTCATTAAAGGTGTAATGTCTTTAAACACAATACCTTCTTTCGGATAATCCGGTACAATTGCGATATGTTGCTTGAAATCCATATTTCTGAATCCTCCTCAGATCTAAAAGGTTTGTAAATACAAATCCTTTACCCTAACTGTTCTACTTCTTTATGATTACGAATCGTTTCAAACCATGTATATAGTTGCTGATATGTGCTATAAACCAATTCTTTTTCTAATTGTAAGTGGTTCATTTTCTCACGATATGTGTTCGATTCAATTAAATCACGCTTTTGTTTTTTGTCTGCCATAAAAATGACGCCATCTTTTATTGTAACAAATTCTAACTCAAAAAACACCTGTGTCATAAAATTTACTGTATCTTTTGACCAACCTTTATGACGACATAGTTGTTCTCCATATTGTCTTAAAGAAAATGGTGTTTTTTGGCTTAAGAAAGAATAGTACCATTTAAAGTGTTCTCTCGTCGGAACTGTACTAAATAAATGGTTATTCTCTTGATAAAATAGCGTATAAATTCGCGCTGGGAATCCTACCTTAAATAGCTCACGTAATTCATCTGTTCCTTTTGGTAAATCAAGTAACACGATATATTGATCATCTAAATGCGTTACTTCTGAAGCATGCATGAGCTTTTCTTTATAGCTCTCTAAAGAAAATTTATTCAATACCTCTTCAGAAAAATACACCATTGTTATTTTTTCTTTCGGAAGTTCTGCTAAATTTGCTTCTGCATTACGCATACTACGCCAATCAAATAATTGCCACGCCTCTACAGCAATATCTTGTACCATTAGTTGTGGCTTCTTAAAATTATTCCATTCATTAATGGACGCTTCTCCTATTACAGATACTTTTGCAACTGGAGAGATTTCTTTCGCATATGCACCAAAACCAAATCCAATTGTATCCAGTGTTGCTTGTCCATCACGAAGAGCCATTTTTAAATGAGAGCCATCTGATCCGATTGCGCGAATGCTTTCTAACTCTGCATCTTTTACTGCAATACGTGGTTTCGGATTTCCAACACCAAATGGAGCTAGTTTTTGCATATCTTCAATTGCCGCTAGCGTTACATCCTCTACTTTACAAAAAACATCAACTGCTGTAATTGGAATAAAATCTTCTTCTGTTAAAATTGCATCTGCTTGTTCATTTAAGCGGCGACGTAATTCATCTACATCATTCATATGTAGCGTCATTCCCGCTGCCATCGGATGCCCTCCGAAGTGTGGTAATAACTCTCTACAATCTGATAAATTTGCAAACAAATCAAATCCTGCAATACTACGTGCTGAGCCTTTTGCTGTTTCTTTTATAGGATCAATGCTTAATACAATCGTCGGACGATAAAAACGTTCAACTAATTTAGAAGCAACAATTCCAATTACCCCTGGGTTCCAGCCTTCTTTTGCAAGTACTAATACTTTGTTTTCTTCTGGCGGGAAGTTATTTTCAACTTCAGCGATAGCCTCTTCTGTAATTTGCTTTACAATATCTTTTCGCAGTTTGTTCAGCTCATCAATTTCTTCAGCTAGCTCCTTCGCTTCCTCTGGATCATCTGATAATAAAAGGTGTACAGCCGGCGCTGCATCTTCTAAACGCCCGACCGCATTAATACGCGGTGCAATTGAGAAGCCAATACTCTCTTCTGTAATTTCACTTTGCGAAACGTTAGCAACTTTAAACAATGCCTTCAAACCAATATTTCTCGTCATACGCATATGTTTTAAACCACGTTTCACTAGCAACCTATTTTCACCATGAAGTGATACTAAATCGGCTACTGTACCGATTACTGCAATCTCTAATAAATGTTCTGGTACACGGCCTAATAATGCATGCGCAACTTTAAACGCAACACCTACACCAGCTAAATAGTGAAACGGATATACGCCACCTTCTAATTTCGGATGTATAATCGCAAGTGCTTCTGGCAATTCTGGCGGTGGCTCATGGTGATCTGTAATAATTAGATCTATTCCAAGCTCCTTCGCTACATTCGCTTCATGTACTGCTGCAATGCCCGTGTCGACCGTAATAATCAGTGAGAACCCTGCGCTATGCGCCCAACGAAACGCTTCTTCGTTCGGTCCATACCCCTCTGTAAAACGATTTGGAATGTAAAATTCTACTTCTGCACCTAATTCTTGAAGAGCAAGATATAAAACCGTCGTACTACTTACTCCGTCCGCATCGTAATCACCAAATATTAATATTTGCTCTCCATTTTGAATCGCCTTATTTACACGTTCTACCGTTCTATCCATTCCTTCTAATAAAAATGGATCATGAAATTCTTGATTTTCTGTATTTAAAAAATCTAAAATCTTATCTTCTGTATCTAGTCCTCTACCGAGGAATAATGAAACGACAAGTGGCGATAACTGTAATTTACTTGCTAATTCACTCACTCGCTCGTCATTATATTCTTTTTCTTTCCAACGCGTCTTCGGTTGTAACACGAAATCACCCCTTAACCTGTTCATTATACAAGACAGATTAAGGGGTGACAATATAATGCAAACTACGATGCAATATCTATATACTAAAATATTAATGATGTTTAATTTGGAGAATACGGATTTATATGTACGAATACATTTTGTACATTATCTTGTTTCATAAGTATTTCTTTCACATGTTTTCCAATACGGTGTCCTTCTTCTACGGTAATGTATGGGTCTACAGACACTTTAATATCGACAATAACATAATGACCATGCTCCCGTGCATATAAAGAACCAATTTTTTTCACACCATCTACTTGAAGAACTGCTTCCCTAAGCGGAATAACATCCTCCTCATGAAGAACATGGTCAAGCGTTGCATGAATTGCTTCCGCTCCAATGCTCCATGCCATTTTTACAACAAGAAGTGAAACAACTAATCCCGCAATCGGATCGGCATATACAAGCCAGTCTATACCAAGCTTACCACCGATTATAGCTGCACAAATACCGATTAAAGCTGCAATTGAAGAAAATACATCCGAACGGTGCTCATATGCATTTGCAATAATTGCATCACTGTTTACTCTTTTCCCTAATCGGAATTTATATTGAAACATTCCTTCTTTCACGACGATTGAAAGAACAACAGCAAAAATCGTAATTCCTTTTGGCGGTTCTAGTTCTTGCGAAAAAGCTTTTATAGACGAAATCGCTATCTCGAGTCCCACAATAAATAATAATACCGCAACAATAATCGCTGAAATCGATTCCGCTTTACCATGACCATACGGATGATCTTCATCAGGTGGCTGCTTTGCCGCTCGCAATCCAAAAAGTACAGCTAGCGAACCAATTACATCTGATGCAGAATGCACAGCATCCGCTAACAGTGCTTTACTGTTCCCAATATAACCAATTACCGCCTTTACAATCGCTAATATAATATTACCAACGATCCCGACAATAGCACCAAACTCGGCCTGTTTAAAACGTTCATCTTTTTCCATAATTAAAATCCCTTCTTTTCTTAACCTATCTTTTTATTTTAACAAATACAGTGATAACACCACCACTTTCTTCCATCTTCTTTCTGTAAAAAAGTTGCTATCTTATTGTATCCACAAACGAAAAAAGAGATGCCTCATAAAGAGACATCATCTTTTCTATACTTGCGGTTCAGATTCTACTTTCTCAACCTTCTTCTTGTTTCTTCCCTTTTTCAAACGACGGTTTTCAAGCATTAACCAAATTTGAGAGGCAACGAAAACAGAAGAGTACGTACCTACAATTAATCCAACAAGTAACGCAAACGAGAAGTTACGTAGTGACTCACTACCGAAGATAAGCAGTGCAATTACTGGGAATAACACTGTTAATACGGTGTTAATCGAACGACCAAGCGTTTGGCGAATACTTGCATTTACGATTTCTTCTAGGTCTTTTATATCGCGCACTCGTTTTTTCTGTTTGTATAATTCACGGTTTCTATCAAATGTAACAATCGAGTCATTAATAGAATAACCGATGATTGTTAATACTGCAGCGATAAACGTCAAGTCTACCTCTAGTTGGAAAATACTAAACATAACAATCATAACGAATGCGTCATGTAATAATGCAAGTACTGCAGATAACGCATACGTAAATCGGAAACGAATACTTACGTATAAAATGATAACCGCAGAAGCAATCAGTACAGCGATAAATGCATTTCGTGCAATTTCTTTACCGATTGTCGGTGAAACTGTACTTACGTTTGGATCTGTACCATATTTATCGTGGAAGAATGTTTTTGTTTTCGCAATTTCATCTTTTGATAAAACACCTAATGTACGAACTGCGAAACCTTTATTGTCATCTCCAGTCGGTACAATATTTTCTTCCTTCACATCAATGTTCAATTCTTTAAAATCTTTATGAACATCAGACACAGTAACGGCTTGTTTTGATTGCAAGTCGATACGTGTACCACTCGCAAAGTCAATACCAAGATTCAATTTGAAAATTGGTAAAATAATTGCTCCTGCAATTACAACTACAATCGAGAAAATAAGGAATTTATGACCGATATTTACGAAGTTAATACGATCAAATCTTGTCGGTGGATGTACTACACCTTTTGTTAATGGAATAATATCCTTTTGTTTCACACCAAAATATCCTGGTTTTTTATCAAAGTAACGGCTCTTTACAAGTAAACCTAATAAGAAACGAGTACCGAATACGTTCGTAATAAAACCAACTAAAATACTTACGATTAAACTTGTTGCGAATCCTTTTACAGAGCTATTACCATACACGAATAACACACCAGCTGCTGCAAGTGTTGTAACGTTTGCATCTAAAATTGTTGCTAATGAACGATGGTTACCAGCGCGGAATGCCGACATCATGGACTTACCAATTTTCAGCTCTTCTTTCAGTCTCTCGTACGTAATAATATTCGCATCAACTGCGATACCTACTCCGAGCACTAACGCTGCAATACCTGGCAACGTAAGAACTGCATGCATCCAGTTAAAGACAAGTAATGTAACGAAAATGTATAAACCTAACATAATAACCGCTACAAGTCCTGGTAAACGGTAGAATACAAGCATAAATAAGAAAATAAGAGCGATACCAATCGCACTAGCGAAAATCGTTTGCTCTAACGCTTGTTGACCAAATTTCGCTCCAACAGATGTTGAATACATTTCTTTTAAATCAACAGGAAGTGCACCTGCATTTAATAAAGATGAAAGTTGTTTCGCACTTTCAACTGTGAAGTTTCCACCTACGATAGATACTTCAGCTTGGTTAAATACTTGGTTTACTGTTGCTGCTGATAAGAACTTCGGATTCGGTTTTGCAGATTCTGCTTTATACGAATCTTTTCCTTCTTCAAAGTCAAGCCAAATTACCATTAAGTTCGTTGGTGGTGGCATTTTTGAAATTTTTTCAGTTACTTCACGGAATTTTTCAGCGCTTTTTAGTGTAAGACCTACGCTTGCACGGCCTTGCTCATCAAATGTTTGCTTCGCTCCGCCGCCTTTTAAATCCGCTCCATCCATAAGGAGATTGTCATCTACATCACGGAATGTTAATTTCGCTTGTGTCGATAACATTTCACGCGCTTTTTGCTGATCTTGTACACCAGCAAGCTGTACACGAATTCGATCTTGCCCTTCGATTTGAATGTTCGGCTCACTTACACCGAGAACATTGACACGATTTTCAAGAGCACCTACTGTACTTACAAGTACGTCTCGATCGATTTTATCACCTTTTTTGGCTGGTTTTACTTCATACAGAATTTCAAAACCACCGCGAAGGTCTAGTCCTAGACTAATTCCTTTTGCTATGTCTTTTCCTGCCGAACCAATTACTCCACCGATTAATAAGACGATGATGAAAAAGGCAGCAATTCTCGTACCACGCTTTGCCATATGTACCCTCTTTCTGCTACTAACACTTTCAATAAATCTCTTACGATTCACTGCTATACGTGTGCATACGCCTAGTTAGTAGACTTCCTTTCTATAATTTTTGCTAGTTCATCACTAGCTGTATAGGTAAGCTTTTACACTACCTACACTTCCATCATTTATTTTCCTCTTCACTACCTCCTTTATATATAATCTTAGACATAATTATTTCCTCTTTATCAATACATATCATTATACTGCAAAAGGAAGAACAAACCAATTGCAGTCGGTTATTTATTTTCGTACTCATCAAATGACCAAAGTGGCGCTTGGTAAGCTTCAACAGTTAAATATGTCATATATTCATTAGCTGTTACTGTTAATACGTCATTAACTAATTCATACAATCTAACATCGCTGTCTATCTTCTTCCACTTTTTCACTTTAAGAAACTTCCAAATATCATCATCTGTCACTCGGTCGTAACCGAACATTTGAAACTCTTCTACTTTACTTTCTAAAACGACTTGTAACTGTCCGCGGTATGATTCTACCAAAGCCTCTCTATCTAACATCTATAACATCTCCTTCTTATTTCAGCACGAAAAAGTCGCTTTAATCCCGCTCTAATGGACAGCAATAACTACTTTCAAGAGCACTATCATACTTCACTCTCTTAAATGCTTGTCATTCTTGTCTCGTACGTGCATATAAATTATTGTAAATCATTCCATTGATTTTGAGAAGGTAGGAGAAGAACATGACGAGACAAAGCTTTTTAAAAGGCGCATTTATTTTAATGATAGCCGGCTTTATTACAAAAATACTCGGCTTTATCAACCGCATAGTAATGGCACGTATTTTAGGAGAAGAAGGCGTTGGTCTTTATATGATGGCCGTTCCTACATTCATTTTAGCAATTACATTGACACAAATTGGTCTTCCTGTCGCCATCGCAAAATTTGTAGCAGAAGCGGAAGCTGTGAACGATAAACAAAGAGTTAAAAAAATATTAACCGTATCACTAGCTGTTACATCCGTTATTAGTATCATTTTAACAATCGGAATTATGTTCCTCACACCTATTTTAGCAAAAACATTATTAACCGACGAAAGAACGTACTATCCATTAATGGCCATTTTGCCCGTTGTTCCCGTTATTGCTGTTTCTTCTGTTTTGCGTGGTTACTTTCAAGGGAAACAAAACATGAAACCTAGCGCTTATGCGCAAGTTCTAGAACAAGTCGTCCGCATTACCATTATCGCTATATGCATCCAATTATTTTTACCTTACGGCATAGAATACGCTGCAGCCGGCGCTATGTTATCAGCTGTTCTCGGTGAAGTTGCATCGTTATTATTTTTACTCACGTTATTTCAGCGAGAAAAACATTTATCAATACGTTCTGAATTTTTCACTACTGTAAAAGAAAGCAAAGGGACATTTTATTCTCTGATGGATATTGCCCTTCCAACTACAGGAAGTCGTTTAATCGGTTCCGTTTCATATTTTTTTGAACCTATTGTCGTTATGCAAAGTTTAGCAATCGCTGGTGTCGCTGCTTCTGTTGCAACCCAGCAATACGGTATATTAAACGGTTATGCATTCCCACTCCTATCACTACCCGCCTTTATTACATACGCTCTCTCTACAGCGCTCGTTCCTTCTATTAGTGAGGCAATGGCAAAAAGACAACATAAATTAGTAGAGCACCGTTTACAACAAGCACTTCGAATTTCATTAATTACCGGCGGATGGTCTGTCGTTATATTATACGTATTCGCTTCTCCTGTTTTAACTCTTATGTATGGATCAGACAGCGCAACAGCATTCATTCAACTTCTTGCGCCTTGCTTTTTATTTCATTATTTCCAAAGTCCACTTACCTCTGTTTTGCAAGCTTTAAACTTAGCAAGAGCTGCAATGATGAATACATTTATTGGTGCCATCGTGAAATTAATCGTTATTTTTGTACTAGCATCAAGGCCAGAATTTCAAATGATGGGGGTTGCCCTTGCTATCGCTGCAAATATTGTAACAGTAACATTTCTTCACTACGCTACTGTTTTGAAAAAGATTACATTTACCATTTACGCAAAAGACTATATTTTCGGCGGACTTGCCATCGGTATCGCAGGCGCCTTCGGTTTTTATCTTCATAAATATATTATTTTCTCTCATTCCCTTGGCATACAAACATTATGGGAAATCACTTTAACAACAATTGTTTATATCGTACTTCTCTTCACTTTCAAACTCATTCGAAAAGAAGAGTTAAGTCGCCTCCCTATTATTCGTAAACTTTCATTTTTGAAATAAGGTGAAACTTTAATCAGTGGGGTAATCTCCACTGATTATTAGTTACACTAATCATTCTTACTCTTTCAAAGAATAAGTATCTAATTTTCTTTTAAATCAACAAAAAATTGTCCGTTTTGAAAACTACAGTATAAAATTTGTGTTATATCGTTGTAACCTAAGTTTTTTAATTTCTCAATAAGCCATTCATCTGTATGCTCAATCATTTGTAAATGGCTAGATTGAATTTCTCCATCAATAATAAGAGGAAGCGTAAACCGCAATGTATCTTGTTTATTTTTTTGTTTTTGAAAGACAGATAACTTCCCAGACGGTTCCAAAATAGCATATTCTACATCCCGAATATCTCCAACTCCTTGTTCCCTTAATTGCATCATTAAATCATCAATATTATATCGCTGGTTTCTCATCTTTTTTTCATCAATCTTTCCCGCATTAATAATAATTGCTGGTTCACCTTCTATTAAATGCCGAAATCGTTGAAACTTTAATGAAATGACTGACAAAATGATTTGTATGCACATAAGAAAAGCCATCGGAACTAATTGATGCCAAAGTGATTTATCGGTATTTTCAATTGCTACTACAGCCATTTCTCCAAGCATAATAAATACGACTAAATCTAATACACTTAGCTCTCCTATCTCACGTTTACCCATAAGACGAAAAATAATTAAGATAATGATATACAAAAGCATTGTCCGTCCAATTACCGATATCCATTCCATTCCTACATCTCCTTTTTTACGTATAGACTCCCCTATAAAAAAGAAACTAGTCTAACTTGGGCAAAAGGAAAATATGCTTGTATTAAAAAGGGGGAATGCATAAATGGATGGAACGAAAAAATTATCAACTGCAATTGGCTTCGGTATTGTTACGCTACTAATTCTCGCATCTATTACTAGTATGATTATGGCTCTTTTATTAAAGTTTACGAATATAAATGAAGGGACATTAACCGTTACTATTTTTATACTTGCTCTTTTATCTATGCTTATGTCTGGATTTACTGCCGGCAAAAAGGCTCAAGGAAAAGGTTGGCTAGTAGGTTTCACAACAGGGCTCACGTTCACTATACTCGTCTTTCTAGTTAACTATTTAGGCTTTTCTCAAACCTTATCGAACTCACAATTACTTTATCAATTAGCATTAATGGGGGCGAGTACACTCGGTGGTATTTTCGGTGTAAATATGTCAAAGCAAAGTAACTAAAAAAGGCCCTGCACATTTCATGCAGGGCCTTCCACATTAGTTTTTCACAACTTCACGAATCGCATTGCGATCGAAAGTTAAGTGTGAACCACCAGATTTAATAACGATTTTCGTCTCATCTACTGATTCGATTGTACCGTGTAAACCACCGATTGTTACGATAGCATCACCTTTTGCTAACTCACTTTGCATTTGAGCAACTGCTTTTTGACGTTTTTGTTGCGGGCGAATTAATAAGAAATAGAAAATCGCAAACATCGCAACGATCATAACGATATTCATCATACCTGCATTCATCTTTTGTTCCTCCTTTTAAATTATGTATTAGAAGTTTTTAGCATTCGGTTTATTAAAGCCATACTGTTCAAAGAACTCTTCGCGGAAATCGCCAAGACGGTCTTCACGAATAGCTTGTCTCACCTGCTCCATTAAGTTTAACAGAAAATGAAGGTTGTGATAAGACGTTAAACGAATTCCGAACGTTTCATCACATTTCATTAAGTGACGAATGTACGCACGTGAGTAGTTTTTACATGTGTAGCAATCACAGTTTGGATCAAGCGGACCGAAGTCTCTTGCGAATTTCGCATTTTTTACAACGAGGCGACCTTCACTTGTCATACATGTACCATTTCGAGCGATACGAGTTGGAAGTACGCAGTCAAACATATCAATACCACGAATTGCGCCATCGATTAACGAGTCAGGAGAACCTACACCCATTAAGTAACGAGGCTTATTATCTGGAAGAAGTGGTGTTGTAAACTCAAGAACACGGTTCATAATATCTTTCGGTTCACCAACAGATAAACCACCTACAGCGTAACCAGGGAAGTCCATTGAAACAAGGTCTTTCGCACTTTGACGACGAAGCTCTTCGTACTCCCCGCCCTGTACAATACCGAATAAACCTTGATCTTGCGGACGTTCATGCGCTTTTAAGCAACGTTCTGCCCAGCGGCTCGTACGCTCTACAGATTTCTTCATATATTCAAAAGTAGCCGGGAATGGTGGACACTCATCAAATGCCATCATAATATCTGAACCTAATGCATTTTGGATTTCCATCGCTTTTTCTGGTGATAAGAATAATTTATCTCCATTTAAGTGATTACGGAAGTGAACGCCTTCCTCTTCAATACGACGGAAGTCACTTAAACTGAATACTTGGAAACCACCAGAGTCTGTTAAGATTGCACGATCCCAGTTCATAAATTTATGCAAGCCGCCTGCTTCACGAATAATTTCATGACCTGGACGTAGCCATAAATGATACGTATTACTTAAAATAATGCCAGAATCCATTGCTTTTAATTCTTCTGGTGACATTGTCTTAACTGTTGCAAGTGTACCAACTGGCATAAATGTTGGTGTATCAAATGAACCGTGCGGCGTATGCACACGACCTAAACGGGCACCCGTTTGTTTACATGTCTTAATAAATTCATAACGAATTGCTGTCATAACTTACTCCTTTTATTTGTTTCTCATTTTAGCGTGAGATGCAACGAACATTGCATCACCGAAGCTAAAGAAACGATATTTTTCTTTTACTGCTTCATTATAAGCATGAAGTACATTATCTCTATTTGCAAATGCACTTACAAGCATAATTAATGTTGATTTCGGTAAATGGAAGTTTGTAATTAAACCATCAATTGCTTTAAATTCATATCCCGGATACATGAAAATATCTGTCCATCCAGAAGCGGCGCAAAGCTTACCTTCATGATCTGTTGCAATTGTTTCTAACGTACGAGTTGATGTCGTACCTACAGTAATAATACGTCCACCATTCTCTTTCACACGATTTAATAATGCCGCTGTCTCTTCAGACATATGGTAATATTCTGCGTGCATATGGTGTTCTTCAATCGTATCAGCAGAAACTGGTCTAAATGTTCCAAGCCCTACGTGAAGTGTAATAAATGCTAACTGAACGCCTTTTTGTTTTAACTTCTCCAGTAACTCTTCTGTAAAGTGAAGTCCCGCAGTCGGCGCTGCTGCTGAACCGATTTCTTTCGCATATACTGTTTGATAGCGATCGCGATCTTCTAGCGTCTCTTTAATATATGGAGGAAGTGGCATTTCCCCAAGTTCATCTAAAATTTCATAGAAGATGCCGTCATATGAAAATTCAAGCTGGCGTCCACCTTGATCTGCAGTTCCTGTGCAAGTTGCTTTTAATTTCCCTTCGCCAAAAGAGATAACAGTTCCTTCTTTTACACGTTTCGCTGGCTTTACAAGCGTTTCCCACTTATCACCTTCTTCTTGTTTTAAAAGAAGTACTTCAATGTGCGCGCCTGTATCTTCTTTCACACCGTGCAAACGAGCAGGCATAACTTTCGTTTCATTTAAAACTAAGCAATCCCCCTCATGTAAGTAAGAAAGAATATCCGTAAAATGTTTATGCTCAATATCACCTGTTTCACGGTCTAACACCATTAATCTTGATGTTTCACGATCTTCTAACGGGACTTGTGCAATAAGTTCTTCTGGTAAATGAAAATCAAACAGATTTATATCCATAGCTATATCCACCTATTTCTTATTTAAATCGATTTATTATATACATAATAAAAGATAATACAATACTTAACACAATACATGTAATGATAGGAAAATAAAAGGTAACGTTTCCTTTTTTCACAAAAATATCGCCTGGAAGCCTTCCAATGAACTTCCAAGCTAATCCAACAACGATGAGTAAGATCCCGGCTGTAATAAGCAGCTTTGGCATCTCCGTCATACTTTTGGTATCTCCATTCCGAAATGTTCATACGCAAGCGGCGTTACAATTCGGCCCCTTGGCGTTCGTTGTAAAAAGCCAATTTGTAATAAATACGGCTCATACACATCTTCAATCGTATGAGATTCTTCTCCAATTGTTGCTGAAACCGTTTCTAATCCAACTGGACCGCCACGGAATTTCTCAATAATACCAAGCAGTAATTTATGATCAATATGATCTAGACCTAATTTATCTACTTGCAGTAGCTCTAATGCCATTTGTGTAATTTCCATCGTAACCGTTCCGTTACCACGAACTTGCGCGAAATCACGTACACGTCTTAAAAGACGATTCGCAATACGAGGTGTACCACGAGCACGTCTTGCAATTTCTAATGCAGCTAACGAATCGATTTCAACTTCAAATACTTCTGCTGTACGTTCAACAATCGCAGAAAGCTGATCTACTGTGTAGTACTCTAACCTTGAAAGTACACCGAAGCGGTCACGAAGCGGTGCCGATAATGCTCCAGCACGTGTTGTTGCTCCAACTAATGTAAATGGCGGTAAATCTAGGCGTACAGAACGTGCTGAAGGCCCTTTTCCAATTACAATATCAAGGCAAAAGTCTTCCATCGCAGGATACAATACTTCTTCAATTGATCTATGCAAACGATGAATTTCATCAATAAATAATACATCCCCTGGCTGAAGCGCTGTTAATACAGCAGCTAAATCTCCTGGTCTTTCAATTGCGGGACCTGAAGTTGTTCTAACATTAACGCCCATCTCATTGGCAATAATATTCGCAAGCGTCGTTTTACCAAGACCTGGTGGTCCATATAAAAGCACGTGATCTAACGTTTCTTCACGCATTTTCGCCGCTTCAATAAATACTTCTAAATTATGTTTTGCTTTATCTTGGCCAATATACTGACGGAGCGTCTGTGGCCGTAATGAATATTCTAAATCCGCATCTTCATATGCAGATTCCCCTGAAAGGAGACGTTCGTCCATTATACTCACCTCTTACCATTTAGTAAAAGACTAAGTGCCTTTTTAATATACTGATCCGTCGTTAATGATTCTTTTAATAACTCTGGTACAACACGAGAAACTTCGCGTTCTGCGTATCCAAGTGCGCGGAGAGCTTCCAGTGCCTCATCAAGCTCAGCTGATGAACCTTTCTTCTCATCAAAACGTTCTGTGTCTGAGAATAAATCAACAAATGCATCTGGTACGACATCTGCTAGTTTTCCTTTTAAATCTAAAATCATTTGGCGTGCTGTTTTCTTTCCGACGCCTGGGAATTTCACTAAAAACTTCTCATCTTCATGCTCAATCGCTTGAACGACCTGTCCTGTTTGACCAGAAGCTAAAATTGCAAGAGCTCCTTTTGGCCCAATGCCAGACACGCCTAACAACTTTGTAAATAATAAACGCTCTTCACGTGTTTTAAACCCGTAAAGTGCCATAATATCTTCTCTCACATAATGATATGTATAGACACGGATTTCTTGCTTACTTCTTTGAAATACATACGGATTTGGTGTGAAAATTTGATAACCAATTCCATTATGATCAATTACGACATATTCCGGCCCTACATACTCCACGTAACCTGTAACATATTCAAACAAAATACGATCTCTCCCTCTTAAATCATGTATTCCATTTTAACATATTTAATGATAGAAAAGCGAGACTGCCCCAACAAATG
The DNA here is from genome assembly GCF_051916495.1 of Bacillus cereus group sp. MYBK216-1. Taxonomy (NCBI): domain Bacteria; kingdom Bacillati; phylum Bacillota; class Bacilli; order Caryophanales; family Bacillaceae; genus Bacillus; species Bacillus cereus group sp. MYBK216-1. Next base: position 12,271 of record NZ_JBQAGT010000004.1, on the reverse strand, counting down.
TTCTCCACTTGAAACTTCTGTTATTTTCCATTGACAGAAAGGTTAAAGCACCTTAATATACAGAAGTCGATAATGATTATCAATACTAATTAAAGGGGTTGCATCAGGATGAAACGTAAGCTATTTATTTTATTTACTATTATGCTCGTTGTTCTTTCTATCGTTGGCTGTTCTTCTCAAAAAGAAGAATCGAAGGCAAAAGAACAACCGAAAACAAAAGTTGTAAAACATGCTAAAGGTGAAGCTACAATTCCAGTAAATCCAAAGAGAATTGTTGACTTATCTGGATCAACAGAAGAACTATTACTTCTTGGACACAAACCTGTTGGTACAGCAAATACATATAAAGATAAAATCCAAACTCACTTAACAGACAAGTTAGATGGAGTAAAAGCAGTAGGTTGGTACTGGGCACCTAAAGTTGATTTAGAAGCTGTTACTGCTTTAAAACCAGACTTAATTATTTTAAACAACCGTCAATTAAAAATTTATGATCAACTAGAAAAGGTTGCACCTACAGTTGTTCTAGAAACAAACTTAGAAGACTGGCGTGGTAAGTTTAAAGAAGTAGGTAAGCTATTTGACGAAGAGAAGAAAGCAGACAAATGGATTGCAGACTACGATAAGAAAGCAGACTCTTTATCTAAAAAAATTAAAGAGAAAACAAAAGATGAGAACTTTATGTTCGTTGCAGTTACACCACAAAACTTCCGTGTATACGGTAGCTTCGGATACGGTGACATCATCTTTAATGACTTAAAACTTCCAGCAACAAAAGGTACGGATTTAAAACAAACGATGGCGCAAGTATCACTAGAAGGTCTAGTTGCATTCCAGCCTGACCAAATGTTTATTGTAAACTTCGGCGGCGAAGCTGATAAAGTTTACGAAGACTACAAAAACAGTGCCGTTTGGAAAGACAATAAAGCAGTTAAAAATAATCACGTATATGAAGTATCAAATGAAGTCTTCAATACGAAAGCATTCAATCCAATCGGAAAAGATATGCTAATTGATGAAATCGCAAAAGAAATTTTAGCTAAAAACAAATAAGAAAAAAAAGCAGCTCACCATGAGCTGCTTTTTTTCTTACTCTGAACTGCGTATTGCTTCATTTTTTCAATCGTCTTCACAAAACCTTCTTTTGATTTAATACGAATGCCACGTTTCAATTTCGCACGTTCATAGCTCTCAAGCTTTTTCATATCAATTTGAAAGAAAGAATGGATCGCATTATCACTTTTCGGTACACCTTTGAAAATTTGTAATATCCCTTCCTCTGAAACACCAAAATACCCGCTCGTTTTCAATAACGGAGAAATATCATCAACTTTCTTTTGCAATACAATTTGTACATCATCACAATCAACGAGCTGCCATTCTTTATACTGCTGTAAAAACTTTTCTAAATCCGTCACTTTTTCTGTAAGTATTTCTTCGCTTACTTCGCCATCAACATACATACGCTCTAATAAAATTGTAACCTCAGGTTCTTTTTTCGTTACTTCTGGTACTGGCCCTTCCGCCTTCACATTCGTTCCATAAACGAAACAAAACATCATAACGAAAGCTTGCATCGCAATCAGTATCCATTTCATTTCCGTTCACCTCTTTTAGGCAAGATCATACTTTCATTAGTAGTTTTTCCGGAAATGGGGGTTTTATCCATATTACATTTCTTTCGAAAAATAAAAAATGCAGATAAGGGTTTACCTCATCTGCATGTATCATTTACTTTTATATAAAATGAAAGACGCCTGCAAAGCAGGCGTCTTGATGCGTTTACGGCGAGAGACCAGGCGACCACATTCGCGTGTTTAGCACTTAAGCATATCTCTCGTCTTACGTAAATTAGCTCATCGCTTTGCTAATATAACATTAATAAAGTATAAGTGCAACATGTTTATAAAAATATTTTATTTCCTCTTTCATCCAAATTATTTTATGTAAATTATAAATTGATAATTGCAATATATATGTTACAATTAATGTGACAGCGAAATCATAATAAGCAGGGGATGAATATTATGAAAAAAATAAAGGATGAACGCCTCATTCTTCAAATGTTAAAAAACATACGTATTGTCTTTCTTTTTCAATACATTGGCGTAGTTGGAATTTTAGGCTATATCGGATTCACTGAAGGCATTGATCAAATTACGAAATCTCCATTGTGGCTATTATTTATGTTTACAAGTATTTTACTTGCTTATTTACAGTTAAGTGTTTCAATCGATGTAGAAGAAGGCGAAAAGGAAATACAGTTAACTCCTTATTACAAACTTGTCTTCCACTCCCTTATTGTAGGAATCGTTACGGCTATTATTTATATTATTTTCAGTCCAGAAAGACCTCTATTTGAAGCTATTTCAACAGGTAGTATTCTTTTCATATGCTTTTTAGTTTCTTATTCCGTTAGTTATTTTATTAAAAAACGTCGCTTACAAGACAACGATGAATAAAGAGGAAGGGCTATCCCTTCCTCTTTTGTTTTGTTATCGCACTGTACCAGTTAAACCGTAACGAATGTCTCGGAACATATTCACTATGTCACGATTAAAATCGTTTGTAACTGTACCGTTACGTAGACGCGTACTCATTGCATCGACACGAGTAAACATATCATTTCTTACAGAAACATATACGTTTCTGTTTCCAACTTCATTTGCAACAGCTTGACGAATTTCGTTAGCCATCGCCGTTTCATTTGTCACTGTGTTACGTGGTTTTACCGCAATCGCTACATCGTTTCCATATACAACTGTAGACACACGGTCTACGTTATTCATACGTTTCACACGATTTGTTATTCTTTCAGCTGTTTTACCATCATTGTTAATGTATGAATTGTTCATTGTAATATTACGAGTTGGATGCGGATTAGCAATTTGTCCATTGTAATTTACATCTCGATAATAATTGTATCCTGTATCGTTACGACCATTTCTATATGTTACATAATCTGTATAACGATCATTACGTGTCACATTATCACGATACTGGTGTGTATCATTATAAGATGTACGCTCGTAATTGTAGTTACGTCCATCCATTGCATTGTTATCTTTCGGTGTACCACATGCAGCTAATGCACTGGTAACTAACAAAGAAGCAGCAATCACTTTTACTTTCGTATTCAATACAAAAACCCCCTCTGTTAGAATGAGCTTCTCTACTGAAAAGCTCCCTCTTATGATGAGTAACCGAGAAGGTTTTTACACTGTTAATATTTCACTGGGAATTTTCTAGCACTTCATAAAAAAACTTCATTTTCTTAATTAACAGGAATGTAAAAAAGGCGGGAATACTCCCGCCTTTTTAAACTTCTTCTTCGTCCTCTTCTTCTGAAACGGGCTCTCCAAATACATTCGGTGGATCTGGTTGATAATACATCGTTCCTGGCTGTGGTGCATATGCAGACTGAGTTGGTTGGTAATATAAAGGATTCGCATATTGCGGACCGCCTGGTTGTGGACTATATAGTCTACTTTCTCCTCCGCATCCACAATCTTCCTCACCCTGCACAAGCGGCGGCATATTATTATCCATTGGCATCATATTCGGGTTTGGCATAGACGTATATTGCGGTCCAAACGGCGCTCCTTGCTGATATGGCATTTGATATGGATTTGGTTGTTGATAATACGGATTCGGCGGCATCATGGGCTGTTGATACGGCATTTGATAGGGCATCATATTTGGTGGTTGATTGTTATCCATAATCGGCATCATATTCGGCATTTGATTGTTATCCATAATCGGCATTATATTCGGCATTTGATTGTTATCCATAATCGGCATCATATTCGGCATTTGATTGTTATCCATAATCGGCATCATATTCGGCATTTGATTGTTATCCATAATCGGCATCATATTCGGCATTTGATTGTTATCCATGATCGGCATCATATTCGGCATTTGATTGTTATCCATAATCGGCATTACATTCGGCGGCTGGTTGTTATCCATAATTGGCATTATATTCGGTGGCTGGTTGTTATCCATAATTGGCATTATATTCGGTGGCTGGCTGTTATCCATGATTGGCATTATATTCGGTGGCTGGTTGTTATCCATGATTGGCATTATATTCGGTGGTTGGTTGTTATCCATGATTGGCATTTGAATATTTGGCGGTATGACTTGTGGAATAACTACATTTTCTTTCGATACATTTGGCGATACTATATTCCCTACGTTTTCTTTTTTCACTTGCGGTGACACTATATTCCCTACATTTTCTTTTTTTACTTGCGGTGACACTATATTCCCTACATTTTCTTTTTTCACTTGCGGCGATACTATATTTCCTACATTTTCTTTCTTCACTTGTGGCGATACTATATTTCCTACATTTTCTTTCTTCACTTGCGGCGATACTATATTTCCTACATTTTCTTTCTTCACTTGCGGCGATACTATATTTCCTGCATTTTCTTTCTTCACTTGCGGCGATACTATATTTCCTACATTTTCTTTCTTCACTTGCGGCGATACTATATTGTTTTTTTTCGTTTGCGGAGAAATGATATTGTTAGGTTTCATTTTACTAATTTGAGGAGCAATTAACTCGCTTCCTTTTTTTATTACATCTGAAATTTTATATTCTTTTTTCGGTTTTATTGGTGGTTGTGGCGGCTGCGGTAATACATTTACCGAAAACTTCGTGTTTTCTTTTTCCGCCGGTTTTTGTTTTTCTATCACAGGTGGTTTTTGAATAACAGACGGTTTTTCAACTGGTTTTTCTTTTTGAATTGGCTGTTCTTTTTGCACTTCTTTTTGCGGTTTCACCTGTACTTCTTTTTGCGGCTTTACCTGCATCTCCTTCTGCGGTTTTACTTGCACTTCTTTTTGTGTTTGTTGCATAGCTGGCTGCTGTGTAATTGGTGCTGATTGATACGTAACTTCTTCCTCATCTTCTATTCCAAGCGGAGTTGGTGTTGCTGCAAATTCTTTTTGCTGCACTTCTTTTACGTATTGCTTTGGAGGCGCTGAACCTGCTCCAGCCTGTTGTTTCATGTGAACACTCTTTGATGGCACTTTAATTTTCATACCTGGCATGATTAAATCTGGATTACTAAGTTGTGTATTTGTTTTTTTCAACGTGTCAAAATCCACTCCGTACTTTTTCGCAATTTTCCAAAGGGTATCCCCTTTTTGCACGATATGAATTTTCAAATTTTCCCCCTCCTGTATAACTTATCTATAAGTAACAAATCTCATGAAGTAACTCTTTTTCTAAATAACATTAACTTCTTTTCACTTTTATCACTTCTTCGATTTTCAATATCATTAGAAGCGGAATAAGCATAAAGAACCACAATGATTTCTTCAAAACAATGTATGCCCATTTTGTTCTCGTTATGATTATATGTACGAAAAAAAGCAACGGGAATCCGCTGCTTTACACACGCTCTAACATACGATTTAATGCAAGAACTGCCTCTTCAGTCACTTGTTTATCTACGCTAATAACGTTAATTACTTCTCCTCTTTCTATCATTTCAAGTGCCCATAATAAGTGCGGCAAATCAATTCGGTTCATCGTTAAACACGGACACATAAATGGATTAAGTGAAACAATTTCTTTATCTGGATGTTGCTTAATAATTCGATTCACTAAATTCATTTCTGTACCAATCGCCCATTTACTTCCAGATGGAGCCGCTTCAATCATATCAATAATATATTTCGTTGAACCTGCATAATCCGAAGCAGCTACAACTTCGTAGCAACATTCTGGATGTACAATAATGTTCATGTCCGGATGATTTTTCCGTACGTTCTCAATGTTTTTCACTGTAAAGTTTTGATGAACAGAACAATGTCCTTTCCATAAAATCACTTGAATTTCTTCTATATCTCCATCGTACTCTAATGAATCTGTGTGTGGGTCCCATACTGCCATTTTATCTAACGGGATACCTAAATCGTACGCTGTATTTCTCCCTAAATGTTGGTCTGGTAAAAAGACGAGACGTTCTTTTTGAGTAAACGCCCAAGATACCATTTGCTTTGCATTAGAAGAAGTTACTGTTGCTCCGCCATTACGACCGCAAAACGCTTTAATTGCAGCTGTAGAGTTAACATACGTTAACGGAATCATCGTATCTCCAAATAATTTTGTGAGCTCTTTCCACGCTCTTTCTGTTTGTTCAATATCTGCCATATCCGCCATCGAACAACCTGCACGCATATCTGGTAAGATGACAACTTGATCATCTGTCGTTAACATATCTGCTGTTTCCGCCATAAAGTGCACCCCGCAAAACACAATATATTTTGCGTCTTTATTGCTCGCTGCAACTTGCGCAAGCTGAAGTGAATCCCCTGCTGCATCTGAAAATTGTACCACTTCATCTTTTTGATAATGATGCCCTGGAATGAATAACATTTTCCCCATTTTCTCTTTAATTTCACGAACCCGATTTTCCATATCTTCCGTTGACATCGTGTAATAACGCTCTGGTAACATCGTTTCAATTGGCTGTACTTGTTCTAAAATACTCATATACGTTTCTCCCCCTCTAAGCCACTTTCCTTACCCTTCAATATTGAAACTAATATCAAGTGCTTTCACTGAATGTGTTAACGCTCCAAGTGAAATATAATCTACCCCTGTTTTTCCGTATTTCGATAAATCTTCAATTGTGATGCCACCTGAAGCTTCTGTAACGATAGCGCTTGGTACAATTTTTGAAAACTCCCGAATTTCATCTGGCGTACGATTATCGAACATAATAATATCCGCACCAGCAGCAACAGCCTCTCTCACCTGTTCCTCAGTTTCTGTTTCTACTTCTACTTTCACCATATGTCCTAACTTTTCTTTCACTGATGTAACAGCTTTTGTAATAGAACTAGCAAACGCAATATGATTGTCTTTAATCATGACCCCATCATATAAACCGAAGCGATGATTAAATCCACCGCCGCACACGACTGCATGCTTATCAAACATACGTAGTCCTGGCATCGTTTTTCGCGTATCACAAATGCGAGTATGACTACTATCTAAAGCAAGAACCGCTTTATGCGTCATCGTCGCTATTCCGCTCATACGCTGAATAACGTTTAATATAACGCGCTCTGCTGTTAATAACGATGCAATTGGACCTTGCACAGTTGCAATGATTTCGCCTTTTTCTACAAGGTCCCCATCTTTTTTATGAAGCTCTACTTCAATTCTCTCATCAATTAATTTAAATCCTGATTCAATTACTAAACGTCCTGCAAAGACCCCTGTATCCTTCGCAAGAAACGTTCCTTTCGAAAGCAAATTATCTGGAAAAATAACCTGAGATGTTACATCTCTTTCCCCTATATCTTCTAAAAAAAATCGATTTAATGCTTCTTTAACTTTTATCGTGTTCATAAAGCCCCTCTTCCCCTCATCACACAAGTTGTCGTTTTCTCTTTACTCGAACAATCTCTTTCTTTCCTATATTTCTATCTGGATAATCACTCCGGTAATGCCCGCCAATACTTTCTTCTCTTTGCAAGGCTGACACAACTATAAGCTCACAAACCGTTAACATATTAATAAGCGTTATCTCTTCATTCGTAAGAACATCATGTTGTAATATCATATTTCGAACACCATACTTACTAAGCCATCTCTTCGCATAAGATAAACTTTGCTGTGTTCGCACAATCCCAACATATTTCATCATGCATTTTTGTATTTCTTCTTTCGTCGGTAAATGATTCAGAACGATAAACGTTGCTTCCTTTTCGGCTAGCATATTCACCTTTTCTTTTGTCTCTCTAGATAAAATGTGTCGTCCGATTCTTTTTCCAAACACAAGACCTTCTAATAATGAATTACTCGCTAATCTATTTGCACCATGAACCCCGTTACAAGCTACTTCACCGACTGCGTATAAGTTCGAAATAGACGTCTCTCCATCACAGTTCGTTTTCACGCCGCCCATGTGAAAATGAGTACCAGGCACGACTGGAATAAGTTTTTTATTTATATCGACTCCATTTGTTTTACATATCGATGACACGGTCGGAAAGCGTTGTTCAAAGTTTTGAATCATTTCGATGTTTAAGTACACTTTTTCACCCGCAAGTAGCTGTTCATGAATAGCCCTTGCGACTACATCACGAGGCGCTAAATCCTGTTCGGAATGTATATCCATCATAAAACGCTGCCCTTTTCCATTTATAAGGACAGCTCCTTCTCCGCGAACAGCTTCGGACACAAGACCAGAACAACGCCCACCCGCGTATAACATCGTCGGATGAAATTGTATAAACTCTAAATCTACAAGCTCTCCACCTGCACGGTACACCATTGCAAGTCCATCGCCTGTAATCGTCTCATCATTAGAAGTAAAGGCGTATAAACTGCCAATACCACCTGAAGCTAACACCGTATAATCTGCATTGTAACGTTTCAATTCGCCTTTATTGTTGCGAGTTAAAGCCCCAACACATTTATCTTTTTCTATAATAAAATCGAGCACCATTTCCTGTTCCACTACCGTAACATATGGAGCTACTTCTTGAATAAGATGCTCTAATAAATTCTTTCCTGTTGCATCGCCACCTGCATGTACAATACGACGTTTTCGATGCGCTCCTTCTTTTCCAAGATGAGGACCTGTTTCATCTCCATCAAATTTCATCCCATTTTCAATAAGGTTATTAATTTCTTTCGGTCCTTCCTCAACTAAATAACGGACCACTTCTTCATTGTTATAATGACACCCTGCTACTAACGTATCTTCAAAATGATCATTAGGATTGTCGTATGTAGCTACTGCTGCGGCAATTCCACCTTGAGCTAAATGTGTATTATTATTACGTTTCGTCTCCTTTGTGATAATAATCACATTCTTTTCGTGACAAATCTCTTTTGCAACACGAAGTGCCGCAACACCACTTCCAATAATTAAGACATCTGCACTTGGCATAATTGTTGCCTCCTACTTTACACTTTTCAACTGTCTTGACACCTATATTTACATAGTTTTAAAATAATGACAAGAGTTTTTTTATAATTCTTATTTTCACTACCATTTAAAAAGTAAAAGAACTGTAACTCTTACTAGAGAGAGGAACTTACATGATGATATATCTTGACTATGCAGCTACTACACCTATGAGCGAGGAAGCGTTACAAACATATATGAAAGCAGCGTCGCAATACTTCGGAAATGAACAAAGTTTACATGATATTGGAGGAACAGCTGCTTCTTTATTACAAGTTTGCCGAAAAACATTTGCGGAAATGATTGGAGGAAAAGAACAAGGAGTATTTTTCACAAGTGGCGGATCGGAATCAAACTATCTTGCGATTCAATCACTTCTAAATGCCCAAACTAAGAAGCATATTATTACGACACCTATGGAACATGCATCCATTCGAAGTTATTTTCAATCTCTAAAATCAAAAGGCTATACGATCACTGAAATTCCTGTTGATAAAAGCGGACTCCTTTGTTTAGTAGATTTAGAGGCAGCTATTACAGAAGATACTGTGCTAGCAAGTATACAGCATGGAAACTCTGAAATCGGAACCGTTCAAAACATTACAGAAATCGGGGCACTTTTAAAAAAATATAATGTTTTATTTCATACAGATTGTGTGCAAACGTTTGGTAAACTGCCTATCCATGTTTTTGAGATGGGCATTGATAGTCTTTCTGTTTCAGCACATAAAATATACGGACCAAAAGGTGTCGGCGCTTGCTACATAAATCCGCAATCTCGCTGGGAGCAAGTATTTCCGGGAACTTCTCACGAAAAGGGATTTCGCCCAGGTACAGTGAACGTTCCCGGCATCGCATCTTTTTTAACAGCTGCTGAAAATATATTAAAAACTCAATGGGAAGAAAGTTTACGTTTTAAAGAGTTACGCTCCTACTTTTTAGGGCAAATACAAACCCTTCCGCTAGAAATTGAAGTAGAAGGTCATTCTACTTCTTGTTTACCACATATTGTTGGGGTTACAATAAAAGGAATAGAAGGTCAATATACTATGCTAGAATGTAATCGCCATGGTATCGCCATTTCCACCGGAAGTGCTTGCCAAGTCGGTAAACAAGAACCTTCGAAAACTATGCTTGCAATTGGAAAAACGTATGAAGAGGCCAAACAATATGTCCGCTTCTCTTTCGGACAACAAACAACGAAAGATCAAATTGATACTACTATTCATGCACTACACACAATTGGAAATCAATTTTATAGAGGTGTTAAATCATAATGAAACAAAATGACCAAAAAAAGATTTTAGGTGAAGAAAGACGACAGCTTATCCTTCAGTGGCTTCTCGCTGCAAATGAGCCGTTATCTGGGAATGAACTATCGAAGAAGACAAACGTAAGTAGGCAAGTTATCGTGCAAGATATTTCCTTGCTTAAAGCACGAAACGAACCAATTATTGCGACTGCCCAAGGCTATTTATATCTAAAACCACAAGAGAAACAACAAGCTTTTGAACGCGTAATCGTATGCCAGCACAAACCAGCAGAAGTACGTCAAGAACTTACAATGCTTGTTGACCACGGCGTTACGATTAAAGATGTAAAAGTTGAGCATCCTGTATACGGTGACTTAACAGCATCCATCATGGTAAGCAATCGCTTTGATGTAGAGCAATATTTACAAAAAATCGAAAACACAAATGCTTCCTATCTTTCACAACTAACAGATGGTATTCACTTACATACAATTGAGGCAGATTCTAAAGAAAAGTTAGATGCTGCTTGTGAGGCGTTAGATAAAGCAGGATTTCTCGTTTATTAATGTAAAGCACAGAGTTTTTATCATTCTCTGTGCTTTTTTAATGCTATAATATTGTAATCAATCGTAAAGGAGATCAAATATGGGAATTGAACTCGTTCACTTTAGCATTGGCAAGCCGAAACAAATGAAATATAGCGAAGATAAAGAAATGATAACAGGTATATGTAAAGACCCTACAGAAGAGGCCTTTCTCTCAAAAGACGGATTTCGTGGTGATGACGTAGCGGATTTAAAACATCACGGCGGTCCTGATCGCGCTGTTTGTGTATACCCACACGAGCATTACGCACTATGGGAAGAGGAGTTTCAAACTACGCTTCCAGCTTCCACATTTGGCGAAAACATTACCGTAACAAATATGTTAGAGCGTGATGTTTGCATCGGAGATACATATCAACTAGGTGCAGCAATCATTCAAGTAACACAAGCAAGAGTACCTTGTAGCACTATTTCAAAACGCCTCGGTATTCCTGGCATTTTGCCGCGCATTGTAGCAACTGGATTTACTGGCTACCTATGCCGCGTTCTTCAAGAAGGTACTGTACGTAAAGATTCTAAAATTACATTACTAGAACGTCAACCGAGCAATGTTTCTGTTTTGTTCTCTAACGAAATTTATTTTCATAATAGAAAAGATAAAGATGGCATTGAAAAAATTCTTGCCGTTCCAGAACTAGCTGATATTTGGCGTGGTCAGTTAGAAGATCGTCTTGCGAAGTTAAAATAAAGAATCACACCATGTAAAACAGTATTGAGTCCATCATACCAGATGGACTGTTTTTATTTTCTCTTCCTTCACGTCCAAACATATAAAAATATATTTCATATTATATATGGACAACCTTTAATTCTTATATGTGAAGGGAGTGATTAATTATGGCGGATTACTTCTTAAAAAATGGAAAAAAATATTATAAGAAAAATGATCGCCCATGTAATTCTTCAAATTCAGATTCAAATAACTGTTTTATACAGAACTATACTATTTTCGGTACGGGAAATACCCCTCAAGATCTTGATATAACAACTGGAATTCCTCGAACTGTATTTGAAAACTTCACTAAAAATCATAATAAGACACTTATTAAATTTAGTTTCAGTCCTGCATTTGCAACAACGATTAGATTAACAATTGCAAGATTAAACCATCGCTCTCCACTTACATTTACCTTAACACCAGGAGATATTAAAACATTTTTAGTAGAAGATGTTGAGAGTATTACTTTCTCAGATACTGTAGCTCCATCTACACTCAATCTATTCATACAACAAACGAATTGTATTTGCTGCAGTAATTCGAACAATGATGAATCCTATTATTATAATAGTTGTAATGATGCGTACTAAAAACCCGACAAAAGAGTTATCTATTCCTAACAGAAGCCGTCCTAAATATCTGAAGTGCACCCCAATTGTTAGACACAGTCTAACAATTGGAGGTGCATTTTTTATGGCTAAATTTTCTTCAAAAGAAAAAATCCAAGCGGTGAAACGATATTTAGATGGT